>JBBRRP010000061.1:0-36016 GCA_038246305.1 Polyangiales bacterium
CAATCCATTCTCCGCTTTCCCGAAGGCGCATGCGGTATTTGCGTGCTCCAGCCCGATTGAGAGCATGACGGGCGATCGAGAAGAGTTTTTCGGTTTGAGTGGCTCCCACGAAGCACCTGCTGCCCTAAGCCGCGTCATGCTCTCCGGCACCCAAGGTTCCGGCTACGATCCCTGTGCTGCGTTCCAGGTTCCAGTAACGCTTGAGGCCGGAGGATCCATCGAAGTCACCTTCGTGCTGGCTGAAGGCAATTCTCTCGACGAGGCGCTCGCCCTTGCGGCCAAGTATTCCGACTCGGCAAAAGTGCAGGCAGCGTTCGAGAGCGTCAACGAGCTTTGGGATGAGGTGCTGGGGAATATTTGCATCAAGACACCTGATGCAGCGTTGGACCTGATGACCAATCGCTTTCTGCTTTATCAAGCCCTCAGCTGTCGGTTCTGGGGCAGGACGGGCTTTTACCAGTCAAGCGGGGCATTCGGCTTTCGTGACCAGCTTCAGGACGTCTTGGCCTTCTTGCATTGCCGACCAGAGTTCACGCGTGAGCACCTGCTTCGGGCGGCGAGGCGCCAATTTGCAGCGGGCGATGTCCAGCACTGGTGGCACCCAGAAACAGGAGAGGGGATTCGTTCGAATTGCTCGGACGATATGCTATGGTTGCCCTACGTTGCCGCAGAATATGTACTGGCAACCGGCGATCTTTCTGTATTGGATGAAGCTCTTCCGTTTCTCGAAGAGCGAAGCTTAAAACCCCATGAAGAGGATCTTTTCGGATGTCCACCACCCACTCTCGAGCATTTCTCTCTCTACGAGCACTGTCTGCGGGCGCTGGCGGTTGGCACAACCCAAGGTCCCCACGGGCTCCCAACCATTCGTGCTGGAGATTGGAACGATGGGATGAATCGCGTCGGGGTCCATGGCCAGGGCGAGAGCGTTTGGCTGGCCTGGTTTCTCGCGACGACACTACAGAAATTCATGCGGTTGGCACTCCTCCGCGCCGACACAGACACGGTGGCTCGTTGTGAGAGCCAGCTCAAGCACTTGACCGAGGTGGTGGACGAGCACGCTTGGGATGGAGAATGGTACCGCCGAGCGTTCTTCGACGACGGCACACCGCTCGGCACGCACGCTGCACCCGAGTGCGCCATTGATGCGATCGCGCAATCGTGGGCGATCATCGCTGGCATCGGAGATCCCGATCGCGCCGCGCGCGCGCTCCAGGCATCTGAAACGCACTTGGTCCAAAAGGAGCAGATGCTCATGTGTCTGCTCACGCCGCCATTTGCCGTCTCAACGCCCGATCCCGGTTACATCAGCGCGTATCCTCCGGGCGTGCGTGAGAATGGCGGCCAATATACCCACGGTGTTTTATGGACGGTACTTGCGCTTTGCATGAGCGGAGAAGGGGATCGTGCGCATCGGTTAATGGCGATGTTGAATCCCATTTCCCATGGCGATGGCGCAGGGAAGGTTCGCACCTACCGAGTGGAGCCTTATGTAGTGGCGGCCGATGTCTACGCGTCACCTCAACACATGGCCCGTGGGGGATGGACTTGGTATACCGGTGCGGCAGGTTGGATGTTTACCATCACCGTCAGCCACATTTTGGGCTTGCGACTCGTATTAGGGCAACTCCAAATCGACCCTTGTATTCCATCGGCTTGGCCACGTTTTGAGGCGACGTATCGGCACAAGCGGGCGACGTATCAGATCAGCGTAGAGAACCCGAATGGTGTGTGTCGCGGCGTGGTTCGACTCGAAGTGGATGGGCGCTTGGTGCCTGGCAATCTCCTCACGCTTGCCGATGATGGCGCGCAACACCGGGTCCAAGTGATGCTCGGGGATCCGGATGGCAGGCAGGATCATGGATAGCGTTCAAGCCATTCCGAAGATCCTTGTCGTGGATGACAATCCCGAAAACCTGGCGTTAGCGCGAGCAACGCTTGAAGGCGAAGGCTACCTCGTGTGCCTGGCTGACAACGGCGAGGAGGGGCTCCGTGTCTTCGAGGCTGAGAAGCCTGATTGCTTGCTCTTGGATGTGCACATGCCACCGGGTCCTGACGGCTTTGTGGTGTGCGCTCGAATCCGAAGCTTGCCAGGAGGTTCGGAGACGCCGGTGGTGTTTCTCACCGCGTCACGCGATGTCGACACGTTTGATCGGGCCCGCCTGGCGGGAGCTGATGATTTTCTCACGAAGCCGATACGCCCGACCGAACTTGTGCTTCGCATTCAAGCTGTGCTCAAGCTAAAACGAATGAGCGCTGAACTTGGCGAGCACTATGAAATCATGCGTCGTCAACGCGACGACCTGATGCGTCTGCAGCTCCAAAAGGAGCGATTGAGTGCCTTTGTCGTGCACGATCTGAAGAACCCCGTAAACTCGATGGACCTTCATGCACAGCTGTTACTTCGGAATCCGGAGTTGCCGGCGCGCGCCCGGGATTCCGTGCAGCGCATCCGGGACGAAGTGCGTTCGCTGATGCGCCTGGTTCTGAACTTGCTAGACATCAGCAAGAGCGAACAAGGAGAATTGGCTCCTCGCTTTTTTGATGTTGATCTCGAGGCCCTGGTAACAGACCTCTTGGATACTCACGAACTTAAGGCCAGAACTGCCGGTGTCACGCTGGGGCAAGCGATCAACGTCGGAGCCCTTTTGGCCGACGAAGATCTCCTGCGGCGCGTGCTCGAAAACCTGCTCGACAACGCGCTCCGTCATGCGCCAGAGAAGAGCGAAATTCGTGTTACCGCGATTGAGCGCGAGAATGCCATCGAGATCCGTGTTGCAGATAAGGGCCCCGGTATCTCGCCTGAGATGCGTGAGCGGATCTTTGAACAGTTTGTGCAAGTCGACGCGGGTTACCGCACTGTTTCACGCCTGGGTCGCGGCCTTGGATTGACGTTTTGCAAGCTTGCTATTGAAGCGCATGGCGGAAGCATTTGGGTTGAGGGGGCGGACCCTGGCACCAGCTTCTGTGTGCGCCTCCCGAGGGTGTTAGATTCGGGACCTCAAGCGGCGCCACACGAGGTAGCCTAGAATCCACAGGTTAACTACCAAAATGAACACGCGGCCCCAACGGACCTTATGCATCAAGGCGAGGATTTCGAAAGGTAAAAGTGAGGATGTCGAAGCCACCACGAGCCAGGGGCCCCAGGCATGCCGGCGTCGGAGCGCCCAACCTTCGACGATAGTGAAAACGCCATCGAAGCCGAGTGCCAACGCAACCAGCGATGCATGGCGCGGCTGCGTTGCGTTAAGCAGGAGTCGGGCCAGCTCGATGCTCCAAGCGCCCGCGAAGTGGTGGGGCAGATCTGTGGCGAAAGCTTGTAAGGGTGCGACCCTGTCGGTCCCAACGAGAATCGCCAGGGTCAACGCGAGCGCCAAGGCAAGTCCCCCTTTGACGTACTTGTACGCTGAAATGACGGCAAGGCCACCGTCAGCGCTGGGAATGGAGACCCGCTGGGTCGTCAAGACCGCCAAATCTCGGCGTCCCGCGTGATGTAGTCAGCCACCGTGCGCGCTGGTCGTCCCAGCAGCTTCTCGACGGTAGCCTCGACGGCCGCCGCGTCACCGCGACGCAGGCCGACGTGCAGGACGGTCTGCACGATCACCTGCATCAAGGACTGTTTGCGCTTGTTGCGAAGGTGCCAAATGTAGCCCACGATGCTAGCCGGTTCGTAGCGGATGCTCTTGCCAAGTGTGCTCGAGAGCAGCTCAGCAACGCGCGCGAACGTGACGGCTTCTGGCCCAGTTAAGGTGAGCGCTTTTTGTCGATAGGCGGCCGGCGCTAGGAAGATAAGCGCCGCGATCTCGGCCGCATCGCGAACGTCGAGGAACGCCACCCGCCCGTCCGCAGCCGGGACGTAGAGTCGCCCATCTTCTACGATGTCGCGTCGGTAGGCGTCCTTTAGGTTCTGCGCGAAGAAGCCTGGCCGGAGCACGGTCCAATCCTTACCCGTCGACGCGAGATGAAGCTCGACCTTGTGGTGCGGAACCCACTTCATCTGGTCCGCGCCGAGGACCGACAGAAAAACGATGTGCCGAACGCCAGCGGCATACGCCGCGTCGACGAACGGGTTGAGTGTCGCGTCCATGTCACCGAGTGGTGGCGGACGCAGCAGGAAAACCGCGTCGCAACCTGCGAGCGCTCCGGCCCACGTTGCGCGATCAAGAAAATCGAATCGAACGGATTCGAGTGCAGGGAAGCGCGTTTTTAATGCATCCTCTGAGAGCCCTGCCGCCCGAACCGTCAACCCGCGCTCTGTGCATTCGCGCGCGACCTCAGATCCGACGTTTCCAAGAGCAGCGGTCACCAGCACGCGAGACATCAGACCACTCTGTAGCCCGGAGGTGCAGTCAAACGCCAGCCCGTCAGAACTGGCACGCGCAGTGCACAGCACACACGTCATCAATGATTCCCGCGATGCACGTTGCCTCGCCGGGCGGAGCATGAATCCAAGTGAACCCCGCAATTTTGCCCCAACTTCACATCGTGACGACAGGAGTTATTCCAGAAATGGATGGGCATTCGGCTCCCATCTCGAGCGTCTCCTATTTGCCGGGCGAACTCATCGACCAAAAGTATGAGCTGGTGGAGCATATTGCCACGGGCGGCCAAGCAGTGGTGTGGCGCGCGCGCCACATCGCGTTGGAACGCCTGGTTGTCGTGAGGATGTTGCGCGAGGATCTGGCCCACCATCCGTCGCTCGCCCTCCGCTTCGTCGAAGAGGGGCGTATTCTAGCGTCGCTCGAGAACGAGCACATTGCACGTATCCTGGATTATGGACGCCTCCCGTCCGGAGTCCCTTTTATGGTGATGGAGTACTTGCACGGGCAGGACCTGCGCGCTCTCTTGGCAACGGAGGGCGCGTTGCCCATTTCCATGGCTGCATCCTTCGTGATCCAGGCTTGCATCGGGATGGAGGAAGCGCACGGAAAAGGCGTCGTTCATCGGGATTTGAAGCCAGAGAATCTTTTCTTCTGCAACAACGCAAAGAGAATCAAGATTTTGGATTTTGGTATTTCAAAAGGAGCCAACGCGGAGCGGCACCTGACGAATCCAGGGATCCCACTCGGAACTCCCAGCTATATGGCGCCAGAACAGCTCGGCGGAGTTGCGGTGGTGGATGGGCGGGCGGATATTTGGGGATTAGGAACAGTGCTCTACGAGCTCCTTTCGGGCGTCAGCGCGTTTGAAGGAAGCAGCGTGACGCACACTTGTGCGCTCGTGCTTTCGGGAGAGCCCAAGGCGCTCAGGGAGTTGCGTACGGATTTGCCGCCGGAGTTCGCAAACATAGTTAACCGGTGCTTGGCGAAGGATCCGGCTTTGCGCTATCAGCGAGTTCAAGAGTTGGCTTCCGCCCTCGCACCGTTTGCGGGCGAGTCCTCTGAACGAGCGCACTCCCTGGCTCCACCCTCGGCACCAGACCGTGAAACGTTGGATATTCCGGACCTCGCCGACGAAGAATTTGTCGCCGCCGTTCCACTCAATACCTCTGCGAACTTGGGGCTGTGGCTTTGCATTATAGCCATTCTGGCCGTCGGGGGGGCGTTTGCGGCCTTGAATCCTGACGTTTGGTGGCCGTGGGCATCGCGTTGGGCGCTGCTAACAGAAGCCACCGTCACACGTTTCGTGCAAGCTTTGCTCACGCTAATCCATCCCTGAGCCAGGTCGGTTCCCCAGGAGCGCGGCACGCCGATTGCAATATTGAACGGAACGGGACGGAACGGAACGGAACGGAACGGAACGGAACGGAACGGAACGGAACGGAACGGAACGCGATTAAGCGAACCGCTCACGCCCGATCGAAGGACCCCATGAAATACCCTTGGATACTATTCGGAGCCTCAGCGTTGGCAGTGGGCGCGATGGCTCTGCTGTTTTTGTCGCTGAAGCTGAAGCAGCCAGGCATCCATGAGCAAACCACACTTCCTGGTAGGTTGACGGAGCTTCAACCTTGGGACAATCCTTTTGTGTTTGAAGCTGACACTTCCATCGATCCTCTGCTCATGAGCAGGATGTATGCAGATAATCCGCTGAACAGCGATATCACCGATTGGTTGCCTTACGATTCGGTGTATTCCGACGCGCTTGGGCGTGAATGGCTCGGCCGTGCAACGGAAGCGCCTCCTTCATCCACTCGCACACGTAATTTATCTGAGTTTTTGGCGGTCGAGCCGATCACCGAACAAGAACTCGAGTGCCTTGAGAGTACAGGGCGCGCATAGGCTGATAGAGTACAGGGCGCGCATAGGCTGAGCGACGCGTCCCTCGCTTAATCAGCGCGGCAGACAAACCCTGACTGGGGCTCGGAACATTCGATGTCCTCCCAGAACCCGTCGGCACGCATGAACAAACAATCTTGTGCGCCGCCTTCATTGTCCGGCTGCCCGCTGAACCAGGCTGCATATCTGCCCGTGGCCGGTGTGCCTGCGGCGTTGCCTTGCCAGAATTGGCGCCCATCGATCCAGAGCCACGTACCCTCTGCGGCCGTGTCACGCGCACCCAGCCAGGCTGCTTCTATTCCGAACCCTTTGGCTGTTGCACGCACCCACGTGTTCTCCGCGGCGTTGTCGATGGAGGCTAGATAGAGCCCATTCTGCTCGCACAGCGTACGAGCCTCCGCGCGATTAGAATTGTAGTCGCAGAACATATACCCGTGATTGCCAAAGCTGGCTCCCTTGCAGCCCTGGGGACAACGCTCATCAGCGGTACCATCCGTACAATTTTGATCCCGACCATCGCAACGGTCGACGGTACCCACCTGACACATCGAAACCGCACCGCCCACGCCGGCTCCGCCAGAGCTCGATGAGCCGGGTGTACCGGCACCACCAGCTATCGGCACGCTGCCACCCGCACCCCCGCCACCCGGATTTCCGGCCCCCAAGGGATCGTCATTGCCACTGACGCCCCCAGACGCACTGTCTGAGGCCCCGCCCGCAGAGGTCCCGCCCGCAGAGGTCCCGCCCAAAGTCGCCGATCCACGTCCCACAACGAGTCCCGCTCCGAGCACGCTTCCGTTGCCTTTTCCGCCGGTAGGGTGCGGCGATAGACTTCCTGCAGAATCATTCCCCCCCGTGTTGGCGTGTCCGGCGTGGCCCGAAGCGGCAGCATCCGTGGCATTGCCGGAGATGTTGGTGAAGAGGCTGCTATCGCCCGCAGAAGAGCAGGCGTAGAGAGCCCCGACGCCAACCAAGATCGTCCAAGCTCTGGCCAATAAGTTAAGTTTTAGTGAATCATGCATTGCACACGCCCGAACCAGTCTCTGCTCCCCGGAACGCGTGCTTTCGTTCCGCACCTACGGCTCATACGCGCACCAAGATCCTTGCAGGTTAAACATCACACCGAACGCGATGATCAAATGGTGCCGCGGCTCGAACCTAGGAGGCTCTTTCCGAGCAGAAGAAGCAGGATCGCTCCCAGAATACTGCCGATGAATCCCGCCGTGTGCAGCTCCGTAACGCTCCGGTCACTGATCAGACTCCCGAGGAAGCCGCCAATGAACGAACCTGCAACGCCGAGCAGTGCTGTCATGACAACCCCCATACTCTGGCGTCCGGGCATCAGCGCCCGAGCAATAAAACCTACAATTACACCAAAAATGATGAATACTAAAATTCCCACAAGTCCTCCGATTCTGTTGCAGAGCACCCTACAAGTCTCGTGCCACGGAACGCCCGACGCAGTTGAAGAGCAGCGATGGCTGCTCGATTGGCGCCACTCTGCCGTGGGCGGCGCCTGAGCGAGCGTACGCCAGCGCGGCGCTTTGGTGCGCAGGCGCGTTTTAGCCACACTAGGCGCGGCTCCCCGGGCCGATGGAGCGTGGCAGTTTGCCCGCCTGCCCCATTTTCGCCCGTGCGGTGTCTGCGGCATGAGGCGTGCACGGCGGCTTGATGTGAGCGCACCTTCTCCCCAGGCGTACTTCGGAGAGAATTACCGCGTGATCGGCGAGCTGGGGCGTGGATCGATGGGGGTGGTTTACTCCGCGTTCGACGAAATCTTACAGCGAAAGGTGGCGATCAAACTCATTCGAAAGGCATTTCAGACCGACGCGTTTCGCGAACGTTTCAAATTCGAAGCCCGTGCGATGGCGCTCGTGAGCCATCCGAACGTGGTGAGCATTCACGCTTTCGGCGAGCACCAAGCTAGTCCGTACATTGTCATGGAGTTCGTTGATGGTCTGAGTTTGGAATCATGGCGCCGGAAGCAGCCTTCGCCTGCTGATCGGCAGGCGTGCCTGAGCATATTGGATCAGATCTGCCAAGGTGTGACGGCGATCCACTCGGCCGGGACGATTCATCGAGATATTAAGCCGAGCAATATACTAATTGATTGCAACCTCCGCGCCCGAATTTCCGATTTCGGGCTGGCGGTCCACGACGGCGAAGGGGCCAAGGATGGTGCGGGAACGCCGGGTTACATCGCGCCCGAACTCCAATTTGGCGACGGCAGAGGGGGCGCAACTGCCACGAGTGATGTGTACTCGTTGGGTTGCGTTGCCTATGAGCTTTTGGTCGGGACACCCCCGTTTCTCGCCGACCACTCGTTGGGGCTTTCGGTTCAGCATGCGTTGTCCAATGTGCCTATTCCCAGTGACAATCAGCCAACACTCCGAGCATTTGATGAGGTGCTTCTGAGTGCGCTGATGAAGGATCCGAGCGCGCGCACCGAGACTGTTGAGCAATTTCGGCAATCGCTGGCGAACGCTCAGGCGATAAGCCTAGACCCCGTCAGAATTCTGGTGGCCGAGGATGATTCGGATTTTCGTGAGGTCCTAAACCTCGTCTTGCGAAGGGCGTTCCCTGGGGCTGAAGTTGAATGCGTGGCTGACGGCTGGGCCGCTCTTCAGTCTTTCGACCAACGCCCGGCTTCAGTCGTCATTCTGGATCTCTCGATGCCAGTGTTGGATGGGATGGCGGTGACGGCAATGCTGAGGACCGGGGTCGACGCTGATTCCGTGGGGATCATCGTGCTGACGGGTTCCGGCGGGCCGCGCGAATGGCAGCTCTTATCGTCCCTCGGAGCCGATCGTTTTTTGGTGAAACCGGTTAATTTGGACGATCTTGTGAGTACAATCCGGCGCGTAGCCGGCGAGCGTTCGATATTCGCACCGGCGTAGCCAGATCCCGAGCTAATGTTGCTGGGCGCTAGCGTCTCGGGGCATGGCTTCGCAACCGTAGAGACCGCGATCGAGGCAGTGGGCGCTCACGCAATCCACCATGTTCAAGCGCCCACTTTCGGTCATTCCGGTCAGAGTTTGGCGACAATCAGCCAAGGTCGGGCCAAGTGATCGTTCGCCACAGGTTCTTAGTACGTTGTTGCAGGCGGCTGCAACGGGCGAAGGATCCGGCGTGAGGTCAGGTGTGATCACGACCGTGGCTAGCTCGGCGCCTTTGGTGGCCGAAGAAACCTGTAGCTGCCCTTTCTTGGGCCGCGTAGGCTCCGGGCAGGCCGACATCAGGGCGGCGTGACCGCACTGGTTAATGCGCGCTACATCGCAGCGCTCGTTCCCTTTGAGCGCTCGTAGACAAGCCACAGCTTGAGCCGCCACTCGCGGTTTCATCGCAACCTTGAAGTCGCCGCAGCGTTTGAAGACCACGTTCGCACAGACCCCCTCGTCGGAAGGTCCCACGGACGGACATTCTTCCGGTGTCCCTGAATTATCATCGCAAACCGGCGTGCCTGGCGCCGCCACAGGCTCAATGATCTCCACAGCCATCGGTAAGGCAGGCGACGGGTTTGCCGTCGGAGCCGGTACGGGCGGTGACGCCGAACGGTCGGAAGCGGCAAAACGATCACAGGCCAAAACGCCCAGGCCTCCAGAGGCCAGCATTCCGGTCAAGATTAAGAACTTGGATCGATCAACGAGCATGGGTGCACTCCTGCCGAGAGCGCCAACCCAACGTCGAACGCGTTTCCTCGGTAGGCGCGACGTGTGCAAGTGCTGTGCCTCAACAAAAGCCGGAGAAACACTCCTGCCGCGGCCCTGTCAAAACGAGGCGATTTGTCCCATTGCTGCACATTGCCCCAGAGGTAGCTCGGATACGTGCGACATGAAAAGCAGTTAACGGAGCCGCAACTCTTGGACGATGCCTACGTCTGAAAGCGCAACGTGGCTCCCGTTGATCTCCTGGCTTTGCTCGTGTCCCCTGCCGGCGATGAGCACCAAATCGTTGCTGCCGGCAGCCTGAATGGCTGTGCGAATCGCCCGGGCGCGGTCGGCATCGCGCTCGAGGCCCGCGTGCGCCCCAATCCCGCTGGCAATTTCATCCATGATTCTCTCCGGGGGCTCGCTGCGCGGATTGTCGGAGGTGAGGATGATGCGATCGGCGGCGCGCGCTGCAGTGCCGAGCAAGGGACGCTTTTGTTGGTCACGATCTCCACCAGCTCCAAACACCACCGTAACGGTACCTCGACAGAGCTGACACGCGGTGGCAAGCGTGCGTGCGAGTGCGTCTGGCGTGTGGGCATAGTCGACAATGACGTACGGTTGCCGCTTCACGACTTGGAATCTACCCGGCGGCGGCGGAATGCGCGCCAGCTCATCGACGGCACGAGCGGGCGATACTCCCAATGCAAGTGCAGCCCCCAGCGCGGCCAAGGCGTTTTCCACGAACACTTCCCCAATCATCTGGAGCTCAAAATGCGAAGGCAGATCGGGGAAGCGGAGCGAAGGAGACAAAATCGCCCGGGTCCCTTCGAAGCCGATTTCCAGCCTTTCCGCAGCCAAATCCAAGGCTGCCCACGCCGGACCGCGTGACCCAACGCCGTAGCGAATCACGTCCACGTCGTCTCTGAGCACTTCCGCCAAGAGCGCTGCATTCTGATCACACGCGTTGAGTACGGCAGCGCCAAAAGCGGGCAGCGACATGAATAGCTGAGCCTTCGAAGCCAGGTAGTGCTCCATTGAACCGTGCGCATCGGAGTGATCCAGACTCAGGTTAGTGAAAGCTCCAACTCGGCACGGCCAAGCTTTGGCGAAACCGAGTGCCAAGGCTTCGCTCGTGAGCTCAAGTGCAGCGTACCGTCCGCCAAGAGTTCGACATCGATCCATGGTGGCCAAAAAACCTGCGTAATGGGCAGGTACCATCAGCTGCTCGTGGTCTAAAAAGCAGCCCAGCGTGGTCACGCTCGCCACAGGTTTTGCCAGAAGCCCGAGCAAACGAGCTACCATGATCGTCGTGGAAGTCTTGCCATTGGTGCCCGTTATCCCGACGCTCAGGAGCGAACTCGCCCATTCCGGAGGTGGCGGGAGTGGTGCAGGCACCCGGCTGCGTTACCACATTCCCGACCCCATTGAACGGAGCCCTGCTCGACTCAAGGTCGCGGCATGCTCCTTGCTAACTAAACTGAAGAAGAGACGTTGAATGCGATCCTGGCCGTTCCTGTTGCTGTGCCTGAGTTCGGTGGCTCGCGCCCAAGATCGAATCGATCCACCGCACCCCGAAGAGGTGGAGGTAGGCGCAGTGCCTTTGGTCGGAGGCGACACCGATGTGGGAGTCGGAGCGGGCTTTCTGGGAAGTGTGGCGCTCCCCGCACCCGAGCAACCGGTTCCGTTCGACTGGCGGTTCGAAGGTGGGGCCTTCATGACGGTCAAGAACACGCACGCCAGAGGCGTCGAGTTTCCCTATTTTCAGGGGTATATTTCCTTCGCCCAGCCTGCGCTCTTGGAGCGACGGTTACGGCTAGACCTTCGCTTAGATCACGTGAGCGAAGCCAATATGCGGTACTTTGGTATCGGCAATGCGTCGGTGAGGCCGGCCGGGGAGAATGCCGACCGCGACCTGCACACGCGGACGCGGCCAACATTGTCGGCACGCGCTCGCCTGGACCTGCCGTACTTTACTTTTGCTGGCCTTGGGGCCTCGGTTTCACAGAATTGGATCACCGTTCGCCCCGGCTCGATCCTCGCGCGAGACTTGAGTGAGGGGCCGCCGGAGGTCAGGCGCTGGTTGCGCGGCACGAGCAACCACGGAGTGCTGCTGCTGGAAGCAATCACAGGTTTCGACACGCGCGACAACAGCATCGACCCCTCCCGCGGGCAATACCACCAACTCACGTTTCGAGTGAGCCCACACGTTTTGAGCAACTATCCGTTCCCGTATCAGCAGGTCAACGCTGCCGTGCGGTTCTACTTCCCAGTCACGGAGGTGCGTTCAGTGCTCGTCTTCTGGGCGACGTTCGACGCCCTGTTTGGTTCGCCACCCTTCTATGAGCTGGCTCGCTTTGACGAGACGTTTGCCATCGGTGGCAATCAGGGGGTGCGCGGTGTCCCGGGCCAGCGCTACTACGGAAGCGTCAAAGCCATGGACAGCGTCGAGTTGCGCACGCGCATCGCCCAGTTTAACTGGCTCGAGAAACCTTGGGCGCTCGGTATCGCCACCTTTGCGGACAGCGGACGCCTGTGGGCTGATTTCAAGGAACGTCCAGAGCTCGATGGTCATGGATTGGGACTGAAATATGGCCTTGGTGCGGGCCTCCGCGTTCAGCAAGGAAAGACCTTCGTGGTGCGTGCCGATGTGGCCTGGTCCCCCGACGCGCGCCCGATCGGGGCGTACGTGTTGGCAGGTCACGCGCATTGACGGCGTTGGAGGTCGCTGGCATAGCGCCCCAACCGTGGTGCGACAAAATCGCCTCAGTCGGGCAGTTTCGCCCTACCGGTGGGTCGGCGCACCCATCCTCCGGTCCTCCAGCCATGAATGCTTGGTGGCTCGACCCTTGCTATGCCAGCCTTACTAGTTAAATCCTCGCATTGGAGATCACGATGAAAGCGGGCGAAAACTCTCGTGATATGTCCGGCCCTCCCCAGGAGGCTGAGATAGCAATGAGCGTTCGCCCCAAAAATCTTCCCAACGGCGTGCGCCCCGTGGCTCACACCTCCTTGCGCGTGGAGTTAAACGCGCGGACCTTCCTGTTCGCCGCGGTTGCCACCGCCAGCGTTTGGCTCTTAGCGCAGCTGTGGCCCGTTCTATTGGTCATCGCTGTCGCTCTGATGATCGTTGGAACGCTGACTCCGTTTGTCGCGTTTCTCGAGCGCCACCGGGTGCGCAGAAATCATGCCATCACGCTGGTCTTCGCGAGCCACTTCGTCATCGCAGGTCTCTTTTTATTGCTCACAGTGCCGCGCTTCGTTGCTCAGGCCTCAAGCATGGTGGAGCGTCTTCCACAGACGCAAACCTACGTCGAGGAATATCTGGAAAAATCGCGCTTCGGCGCCACTCTCGGGCGTTCGCTGCGCGAGACCAACACCAGTGATTTGGTCGCCACGCTGGGGCGCGTGGGGTTCGCCTATTCCTCCAAGGTGGTGGAGGTGTGCGCGTACGCGGTTACATCGTTCTTCCTTGCGTTGTACGTTATGATCGATCGCGATCGATTGCGAGGCGGCGTCTTCGCTTTGATTCCGCGCGGCCATCACCTCCGTTGGGCGCGAATTCTGTTGAACCTCGAGACGATCGTGGGCGGCTACATGCGAGGTCAACTCATCACTTCGCTGATGATGGCGGTGTTCGCGTTCGCAGTGCTGGCGGTCGCTCAGGTGCCCAATGCTCTCGCGCTGTCGCTGTTCGCGGGGCTCGCCGACGTGTTGCCTTATGTTGGGGCCGTCCTGGTGTGCGTCCCGGCCGGTATCGCCGCATTGTCGCGCGGAACTACAGTTGCCATAGTGGTCCTCGTCGCTCTCGTTATTTATCAGGAAGTCGAGAGTCGCTTCATTGTTCCTCGCATCTACGGCAAGGTATTGAGACTGCCCGCTGCCGTCGTGATGGTTGCGCTTTTGGTCGGAGGCAATCTGCTAGGTATTGTGGGCGCCCTTTTGGCTCTGCCAGTGGCCGCTGGCATTCTAATGATTGTCGAGGAACTGCGTGTTGAATTGCCGGGAGAGCCTGAACCCGACGCCGAAGTTCGCGAGCTCGACGAGGCGGGGGAGCGTGAATTTGAGAGGCGCGCCCAGGGAGAACCGGCAGCGAAAGCCGCAGCCATCGCTTCAAACATTGCTGAAGCCAGGAGGGAACACGACAGCGCGGAGTCGGACGCGCTTGATCCGCCGCCCCACGAAGGGATCGTCTGAGCCTAGCCAAGCCGATCGCGCGCACCGTGCGGCGCGATAACCGCACCGCGCATGCGTCAGTAACGTTTTCGCCACACCAGATCGAGGCCAGATTCGCCACGGTCCCCGATCAATGCGGACAGAGACCAGTTCAGTTTGAGCCGGAAATTCAGCGTCAGGAACGTCAGATCGGGAGGCGTACCGGGCGCGGGTGCACCGAGCGCGCGGGTGATCTGCGCAGACACCCTGGGCGAGAGCTGAATCACCACTTCCGGCCGCGCGGTGCCCGTGCTCGTGTCAATGCGGGTGCTCACGTCGAGATCCGAGACATTCGACAGCGCCTTGTTCATGCCCTGAGTTGCAACGCCGCCGACGGCGCCGACGGCGGTCCCCGCGGTGCTGCTGCCCTGCCCACCGCCCGCGATCGAGCCGTCGGCGGAGCCGGTGACGATCAGGCTCAGCACTTGATCTTGGGTCAGCGGGGGCTCGGAGCGCAGACGGACTATCAAGTCTGACGCGGTGCCGCTGGCGTCAGCGTATACACGGTGGTGCTCGTCGTCTGCTGCATCCCACACCGCGGTCGCGACGATCGTCGGGTTCGCGGGATCATCGGAGAACGTGACAGTTCCGCTTTCGATCTGGAATTCCTTGCCAGAAACATCGAGCTGGCCCCCTTTCACGTAGATTTGCCCGGTCATGGTCATGGGCTCGCCCAGCACCATCGTTAGCTGACCGCCGAGGTGAACCTTGGTCGTGTCGCCCTGTTCGACCCAAAGCTGATTGCCCAGATTCAGTTTCACGACCATGGGGTTCGCGTTCCGGTTCGCGTCGGTTTCGCGAAGAGGCTGGAGCGGCAAGGTGACGAAGCTGCCGTCGCGCTGATAAGTCCCGACGCGCACGCCCTCGGCCGGGGCCAGGTCCTGCAGGGTCTGGCTACCCGTATTGGGCATGTGCACGTGAAACTCGCCCATGTTCACAGCCAAGGCGTGCGAGCCCTTGGCTTCACCCGGCCGCACGGCGAGATCGATCGCACCCCAGGTTTGATCGAGCTCTTGGCCGTTTACCGAAATGGAGATCCGTTCCTTGTTCCCGATGCGCAGCTTTGCATCTGCGCCCGTCAGATCCAGACCCGAAAAGCGGGCCTCGCCCGTGATGTGAAGCTTGCCCGTAGTGGCACGGGCGCTCATCTCCTCGAGTTTGGCCTTACCCGGCTCCAATGACAGCCGGGCCGTGATCTGATCAAAGCGCTGCCCAATGGCTGCAACTTGCACCGAACCATCTTGCAGATCGATATGCCCGTCGAGCTCCGGCGGGCCACCGCGAAAGTGCGCATTCAAGTCGCCATTCACGCGGCCATCGAGATCGCCGAACACCGAGGTCAGAAGCGGGCTGAAGGCAGAGAGTCGCAGTTCTCGAGCCCTCAAGTTGGCATCTGCCGGCATGCGGAGCTCCGGCACGAAGCGGGCGCCCCAATCCAAGCCGGCGTGGGCCTCGGCCGTGGTTTTACCTTTGCCTGAGACCTCCAATCGCGCGTCGACCTTACCCCCGCGCGCGGTGGCCCTGACGTGGACGCTGCCGAGATCATTTTTGGCCAGCTTGAGCGACTTCACGTCCAACTTAATGTCGGCCGTCGCGTCCTTGCCGAAGTTGTCCAGCGAAAGCTTTCCACTCAGCAGACCACTTAGTTCCTGATCGTTGGCGGGGGGCAAGAGCGCGATCGGGAACGCATCGAACCCGAGGTGGGCGCTCGCGACGACGTGCGGCGTCATGCTGCCCCTTTGATTCAGCCATTCGCTGAGCGCAGTTTCGAAATCGATGTCCGCCGTGGCGACGTCGTGGTCGCGCGACTTCATACTGCCCGTCACTTTGCCTCGGGTGCCAGAATAGAGTGCTTGAAGCGCGACATCGACAGCCTTGCCCTCGGTCCCCACTTGACGGAATTTGCTGATTTTTCCGGAGAATTTTAGGTCTGGTGCGTCGAGTGTGCCCTGATAGGCCAACTCTGCCGTGAACAAGCCGTCGAGGCCAGCTGGGCGCACTTCCATTGGCAGCTGCTGCAGCCGGCGTGCGGGTAGGGAGACGTTTACCGAGAGCGGTAGATCTCGCCAGTGCTTGCTCAGGTCGTCGACCACCGTCGCCATGGGTGCCGTGATTTTGCCCTTGACGCTCGCCGAAACGAGCCTGCCGCGGTTGTCAGTCACACCGAGGTTGAGCTCGGTCTCGCCAGTCTTGTCGTGCGTTACGTCCAAATCGACGTCGTAGCCTTTGATGCTCGTCGGCGCCGCTGCAACCGCTTGTTCTCGGGTCTGAATCTCAGTCTTCGTGTCGCGCGTGCCGGCCAACTCCAGTTCGTGCGTGATCACGCGGAGGTGCAGCGAGGGGAGGCCCGGGCCGGCCTGCGAGCGCTCAACGGCAAAGTCGTATTGGATCGACCCGAGCGCGCGCGCTATGGGAAGTTTTACGTCCTTGGGCACGACCTCGAGCAAGTCGTTTAGCTTGACCTGCCCTTTCGCCGTCAAGCTGCCGGTCAAGCGTGCTGGGTTGGGATTCGTTAGGTCGATGCCGCGCACCTTCCGTAACTCGAAGTTGGCCCTGCCGAGTTGCTTGAGATCGGCGCTGGCCGTGCCGTCGAGGCTGCCCTGGTTGAGCTCAAAGTCAGCCGTCAGCGAACCGTTGCTGATCTGCCCGAACGTGAGGTCCGAGCTCTGCGCGGTCAAACGTAGGTGTGGTTTGCCAGCGGGACGCTCGTAGCTCGCGCTGCTCGTCGCGGTCCCGCTTTTCAGTGGCGCGTTCGCGTCGAGCAAATGCCAGAGCTTGGCCAAGTCGAGCTTGTCGGTCTGAGCGTCCATGTTCTCCAGGGTGCTGCCGTACACAAGTGAGATGTCCGCTTTTCCTGCACCTTCCAGGTGCAGGCTGCGCACGCTTGTGCGGCCGTTTACAACGCACACCGCCTCGGCCGAGACCCTCAGGTGAGTCGCGCCTTGCTGTAGATCCACGATCGGGTGGTCGACGACGATGCCGTGGTCGTTCGAAACGTAGGCGCTGATTTGCAGGTGGCGCTCTGGCGCTCGAGTGGCGATCTCACCGCTGACCGCGAGGCGAGACAGCGAGCCGCGTAGCGCGAGCCGAGCCCCGCTGATGTGCTGCCCCGAGCTCTCCGCATCTTCGGCGTCCAAGCGAACGTCCGCGGTGGGATTCGGTAGCTTGCCGCTGACCGTTGCGCTCAGTTTTAGGTGGTCAACGCGATTTTCGCCTTGGCGGACACCGCGCAGATCGGCGTTCACCTTGGCGTTTAGGGCCTGCGATTCGACCTGATACTTGCCCAGTGTCGTCAGCTCGCCCTGCACGCTGTTCAGCCCAGCGAGCGTACGCAGCCGCGGTGGGTTCGAGAGGTGAGTTGTGGTGCGGAATTCGATTGCCGTGGTCTTCGTTTGCAAGAGGCTCGCGTCGATGCCGGTCTCCGCGCCCGGCTCGGCAATCTCGACGTGCGCCTCGACCCGATTGCGCTGCGCCTGAGGGTCACTTTCGAAGCTGCCGTTCGCCGACAGCTTGGGCAACTGCTGGGCCGAGATGACTGAAGACTCGTTGTGAAGCTCGAAATTGCCTTTGATTGAACCCATTTGCGGGGCGATCAGACCAGCATGCAGCGTGAGGTTTAGGCTCGAATTAGGCGCGCTTCGGCTCAGCTCGGCGAGATCCACGTCCTGCGTCCGCACGTTGGCGTCAAGCCGGGTGTCGTCTTGCAACGAGAGCTTGAAGTCGCCGTCGACTTTGCCCGCGCCCAGGCCGAGTGCGAATGTCCCGTGCAGATCCGGCAGCTTGCCTTCCGCCGCCGCGCTCAGTGTTGCTGGGGAGCGCAGCTCGAGGCCCGGGACTTGTTGGGCGACGGCTGCCGGGGGCACGTTCTTGGCTTCGAGGTGCGCCTTCAGGTTCGAATCGACGTAGCTCGCGTCGAGCACGACCGGTATCGCCGCCGCGGTTCCGGCGTAGTGCGCGTGCGCACTGAGCGCCTTGTCCGGCGCCGCGGGGATGTTCAATGAACCTCGCAAGTCGCCAAGGGGGTGCACACGTTGCGGCAAGCCGCGTGCGACGAGGCCGGTGTGCTTGATTTCGATTGCTATTTGTACGTTGTCGAGTCGAAACGTGGCGAGCGCCTTCTTCAATTCGACGTCGAGCGGCGGGCTCCCGCCCAACGAACCGTGGGCCCAAACATGATTGACCCCCGCGTGCTCGATGCTCACGATCACGCCTGGACCGCTGCTCGGGGTGCTGGGCGTGCTGGGCGTCTTCGGCAGGAAGGTGTCGGCTAGGGTAGGGACACCAGTGCCGTTGTCGATCAGCACGACTTCCGCGTGTTTCAAGTCGACGGAGCTGAAACGAATCATGAGTGGCTGAGACTTCCCGGTGAGTGCGGCCCACACGAGCGTCGGTACGTTGAGCTCTGCGCTGAGCCCGTGGGCATCCACCACGCGATGCCCTGCGGGGTCGAAGATCTCGGCATCGGTTGCGCTGATTCCGCCCAAACCCACGCTCCCGATCTGGTGCAGCACGATGCGTCCCTTGAACGAACCAGCCAAGGCGCCATTGACGCGTGTCACGACGTAACCGCGCACGGCAGTGAAACGCAGAGAGAACAAGACTCCGACCACTGCCAGCACGACGACCCCGATCAAGCTCACGACGCCGATGGCAGCGCGTTTCGAATAACGGCGCAGGCGGCTCAACTTCGGCCTGGCCATCGCGTCCATCGCGTCCATCAGAAAGCCTCCCCGATGCCGAAGGTAAGGGCAAGCGGTTGGCCGAAGGTTTTCGAGGGCACGCCTTCATCGGCGGCACCCGCTGGAGCTTGCAGACCTGGGACACGATAACCTGCATCGAGACGAATCGGTCCCACCGGCGTGTCGTAGCGAATGCCCAAGCCGACGCTCAAATGCGGCCGATTCAGTCGAAAATCCACCTCCTTGTCGGACACATCTGCGGTGTCAGTGAACACCGCTCCATTCAGTGCACCGGCGATCGGATAGCGCAGCTCGAGCGACGCTTCCCAGAGTGTGAAACCGCCCAGCGGCAGATCGCAGCTCTGCGTCGAAGAGCTGCCCGACGCGCACTTCGCGAGCGTGGACGAGCCCTGCTGCACCACGCCGTGCGGGCCGATTTCGCGCAGCGCGTAGCCGCGATTCGAGCCCAGGCCGCCTGCGAACTCGCCGCGGAGGAACATTAATTGAGTGTCCTTCACGCTGCGTTTCTGAGCTTGTTCGCACGCAGGATCGGTGGGGTTGTTGTTGGCGTCGACCGGACAGGGTACTGGAAGCCGGTTGTTCGCCGTCTGCTCGATGGTTCCACCGTAATTCTGCGGGAGCAAAAGGCCGATTCGGCTGCGCGCCGCGAGTGTCCACTTTCGCAGGCCCGGCACGGGCACGTAAACCCGAGCTTCGGTGGTTGTTTTGACGTCGTGGGCGCTGCCCGGTGGCAACGCGATCTGAAGATCGGACGTGAGGTACGCACCCGCATGAGGGTGAATCTGGTTGTCACGCAGATCGAGCGTAGCCACCAGTTCCGGATAAGCGATGATGACCGATGTCAAATATTTATTCTTGTCACCGAGGTAGGCGAACGGACTGTCGAACTGAACCGTCGGCGAGAGCGAAGCGAACAGGCGCAAGCTATTGAAGGAACGGTCGAGACCAGCGCTGACGCGTATGTCTCGGTAGCCAAGGACGTTGCCACTCGTGTCGTCCGGCGACAGGATCACGGGCGAGATCGTGCCGTCGAGTCGCGTGAAGGCGCCCGTGCGTGGCTCCAGAAAACCGGGCTGGCGGAATGCGGCGTTAAAACGTGCCTCCGGTAGGTAATTCGTCGGGGCTTTGAACGTCGGAAAGCGTGTCGGATAGAAGACCAAGCCGGGCTTCACCTCGAACGACACACTGCGCAGCCCGCCGAAAAAATTCCGATGTTCCCAGCCTCCGACCAGGTGGAAATCGCTCTGGATCGAGTCGGCCTCGACGCCGCCACCGAGGCGGATCCCTTTCAGCATGGCGGGCTCCACCTTCACCTTGATCGGCACGACCGGCTGCGCTTGCGGGGCGCCTTTGGGATCGAGCTCGGGCGTGATCACCACCGAGCTGAAAACGTTGAGGTCCAGCAATGCGCGCTCAGCCAAGTCGAGCTCTTCGCGGGAGTACGGTGTGCCCGGGGCGATATCTGCCGCGCGGCGTGCCGGCTCCTCCGGCACCTTGCCGAGCCCGACGATCGTTACGGCGCCAAACACCGCTTTCGGCCCGGTTTTAGCGAAATAGCCAACAGAGACGCGATTGTTGGGTAGGTCGACCTCCGCCGTGCGCGTGACCGTAGAATAGGCGTAGCCGTGGTCGGCGAGCTCGCGCTGCAAGAGCACAGCCGCGTTCTCAAACCCATCCTCGTCGAACGCTCGATTGGAGGGAGCATCCTTGCACAGATCTTTGCCGCACAGCTGCCGAGTCACTCGCTGTTCGATCTTGTCGACCCAGGGCTCCTTGAGCGCTTCCAAGCCGTGCACGTCCACTCGGGCGACGCGCATCTTCTCACCTTCTTCGATTCGTATGTCGACGCGCACTTTGTTGGATTCCACGAAGAACACTCGGCCGGCGCGTGCGCGCGCTTGGTAGTACCCGCGAGCGCGATAGAAGCGTTCGATGCGTTGCATGTCGCGATCCAGCACGAAGCGATCGAACACGCTGTAGTCGTAGACGACGCCCCGAAACACCCCGAAGAATTTGGGGCTCGGCGTCGTCGCCAGCTTCTCACGCAAGTCGTCCGCGTCGATGGCGTCGTTGCCCGTGATGTCGACGGTGTCGACGGCTGCACGGCCTGCGGGTACGGACGTGCAAGCGGCACCGAGCATCATCAAAAGCAAGCTGAACGAGATGAGATGAAGCCGCGTCGTGGCACTTCGGCCGCCGGACACTCGTCGCTCGAAGCTCACGCCCTGCCGAGTGCAAGCCCCGCGCCAGGCTGGCGCGCTTCCTGCTAGATCATGTTGAGGCGAAGACATTGACCGATTCGTACTCACATTTTGCGGGGCTGCTCCTGGTAGCATGTTCCGCTTGCTCGTCTTCGTTGCCCGAGCCGCTGCCCGCGCGTCAGCCGTGGGCCGACTATCGACCCGTGCCGTATCCACCGCCGGCCGCCTTCTCCGAAGTGGTGCCGCCGCGGCCGCGTCCGGACGCCCTCTGGATCGATGGTCACTGGGCATGGCGCGGCAGGAGGTACCTCTGGCGGCGCGGTGGCTGGGTTGTTCCAGCCGCCGGCTCGCGCATGGCCCAGTGGCGTATTCGATATTCGCCCGACGGGACTCTGCAATTCGCGGAAGAGACCTGGTACGACGCGAAGCTTCGGCCGATTGCCAGGCCAAAGACGTTGCTGCAGGCGTTCTCTCCGCCCAACGCACTCACGCCTGAGTCGCAACACGGGTTTTGAAGGCGCGTGCAAAATCGCCCCGTGTGAGGGGAAAACGCCCCGATCGCGACATCGGGTACAGCAGCGGGCGTTGAGCGATGCGTTTTGGCGCGATCGGCCTGATCTAGCTTTCCTTCAGGCAGGCCGGTTCGAACGCAGCGAGTATGCCAACACTTCAAGCCTCGGTGTACACACGAGTAGCGATATGCCTCGATGGGGCAAGCTGCCACATGAGGTGAGCCGACGCCTAGTCGGTCAAGAGTTGCTGAAGCAGCTGTATGCTCACCGGCTTCACCAGATGTGCCTGAAATCCCGCGGCTGCGCTGCGCGCCTTGTCGCTCTTTTGCCCGTAACCTGTCAGCGCGATCAGTTTGCAATTGGCACATGCTTGCTTGCTTCGGAGCTCACGTCCGAGCGTGTACCCATCCATAATGGGGAGGCCAATATCCAGAATCGCTACATCGGGGGCGAATGCGGGTGCTACCTCCAGGGCAGCAAGTGGGCTGGTCGCGACGGTAACCTCGTGCCCGAATGAGCGCAAAATCTCGCCAAGCACTTCTGCCGCGTCCGTGTTGTCGTCGACTACCAGCACGCGCTTTGCCTCCGCCGTGGCCGGAGGAGGTACAAAGGCCGGGAGCTCGGAACTCGTTGTCTTCGAAACCGCCGGCAAGTGAACGCAGAATTCGCTGCCTTGCCCAGTGCCTCTGCTCGTCGCGCTGACACGGCCGCCATGAAGCTGCACGAGGTTCTTCACCAGGGAAAGCCCAATTCCGAGGCCTCGTTCAGTTCGATCGACTTCGGTGCCTATCTTTCCGAACCTGTCGAAAATATTGGGGAGGACATCGGGTGCGATGCCAACCCCGTCATCCTTAACGCTGAGAATAATTTCTTCTTCGCCCTTGGAAACAGTGACCCAGATGTTTCCACCGAAATGGGTGTTGCGAGCAGCATTGGTCAGTAAATTGGCGACGACTTGAGCTAACCGCGCCTGATCGACTCGTAGACGAAGGCCCGTGCGTTGTACTCGGACTGTCAAAACAATCGAACGTCGTTCCAATAAGAAGCTTGCCATCTCAATGGCGTTGGCAACGACGGTGCTCAGCTCGACCCAGCCCTTACGGAGGTCGATCTTCCCGCGCGTCAGGCTCGAAACATCTAGCAGATCATCCACCAGGCGAACGACGCGAGTAACGTGCCGCTCGATCACTTCAAGCTCACGGTTCAGCTTACCAGAATTCTTCAGCCTCATTAGGCCTAAGCCACTCACGATCGGGGACAGGGGATTGCGGAGCTCATGGCCTAGCATCGCAAAAAATTCGTCTTTCGCTCGATCGGCGGCGTCTAGCTCCTTCAACAGCTCTTGGCGTTCAGCGTTGGCGCGCTCAACCGCTAGCTGGGCGGTGGCCCGATCGGAAAGCTCAACGGCTGCTAACATCACTCCCCGCACAATGCCGTCTTCCTTCAACGGTTCGGCACTCAAGCTCAAGGCCACACGTTCAGCAGGTCCGTCGTTCTCGTCGAAAGAGACTTGGAGCTCAGAACGCGATTGGGGAAAGCCCGTGTTGTAGACACCCGTCAAAACGCGATGAAAATCGCTGTCTATCCACTCCGGAAACGCCTGAGCGAATGTCTTCCCCGCCAGATCTTTGGACCTGAGCATTCGACAAAATCGCTCGTTTGCAAGTTCAAAACAGAGATCCTGACCCAACACGATGGCAGTACCGAACGGCGCGCTTAACAACACGCGATCGTTGTACGTTTCAGTTCTCGTAAGAAAGGGCTCAGACGATCGCTCGGCAGCCATATCTAATAAAACTCGATTTGAACCAAGATTTCAAGGCATCTGAACATCACACGAGTGTGTGACAATTCGCCTCACTTACGGGCTCAACACACGTCTTTAATAGAAGGTCCGCGATTGATGAAACGCGGACCTTTTCGGGCAAACGGAGCTAGTTAGGTTGCGCTGTGCGCACCGGTGCCTGGAGCAGACTTCCGCGCCTGCTGCCCCGATGTGTGCTGTGCGGGCGCATCCCGCCCTAAGAGGGCTGGCACCTCTTGTTGCAGCTCCCGTAGCGTGGAGGAAGCGGCATCTCCCACCTTCTCAAGACGTTGCCCGAGGGCCTTGCGTGTTTCTTGTCCGCTCGCGGGAGCAAACAAAAGTGCCACCCCAGCTCCGACTACCGCTCCTCCGCTAAACAGGAGAAGACCTTCGGCGAAGTGACTCTGCCGTCGTGTAAGACCAACGACGCGGAGGACGTCGTTCGCCTCCAAATCAGATAAGTTTCGTGCGATTCGGGTGCTCGCGATCGCGCTTCCAACGGTCACCAATAGTTTTGCGAGTTTCATGGTAATGTCCTTCCTTCTAATAGTTGATGTAGTGGATGAGCAGGACAGGAAGCCCTGCCCGGTTTCCGGATCCAATCAGTGCAATTCGTGGGCCAAATTGGGTGCGCCCACTCAAGCCGATCGCGGGGCGTCACGCAGGAATGTTAGCCAGTGGTTGTGCACGCTATCCGCTCCGCTCTGTAGGCAACGTGCAAGTCGAGCGCAACGTCAACGCTCCGGGCTAGCTTGCACGGTCGTCACCCACGAGTCGACCTCTTGCTCCGCGCGATCCTTAGCGTATCCGTATCGTTCCTGCAGCCGCCCGGTAAGCTTCTCACGCTCTCCCGCGATGGCCTCCAAATCATCGTCTGTGAGCTTGCCCCACTGTTGGCGCGCGTGCCCTTTTACTTGCTTCCAACTTCCTCGGAGTCGCTCCCAATTCATAACGATGCCTTTCGCGGTTGTTGACGTTCCTGCTTGGAAAAGCATGCGGCATGCCAGTCGTGGGATGACTCCGCTGCGGCTTTAAAATGGTCTCGCTTCAAACCGCCTCGCTGGATTCGCGTGGCGTCTTGCCTCAATTCCCTCGCACGCCGAGGCATTTGGTCTCCACCACTGAGCAACGGCCGCGGTCTCAGCCGAACCCCTTTCCCAGTTACGAAGGTGCCCCCTCCGTTCAGTCGATAGCCTGATGTGCTGTAGGTGGCCGGTCTGGCGTGGCACACAATATGCTTTTCGGAGATGTGCCTTTCGGCAGAAGCATCTCACTCATCGAATAACTTCGAGATAAGGACCAACAAGATGAAACATGCACTATCCATCGGATTACTGGTTCTAGCCTGCGTAGCCGGTTGTGGCGAAGACGGGCCCATCAAGGCGGTGACGACCAAAATTAATTGTCACGACGTATGTGGGCGCTACAAGGACTGCCTGGACAGCAACTACGACGTGGATGGTTGCGTCACGCGTTGCGAGCAGCAAGCTGCTTCAGAGGAAAAGGACCAAAAGCTGAAAACCTGCGAAACCTGCTTGGACGACAAGTCTTGTAAAGCTTCTGTCTTCAACTGTGCCACGGAATGCGCAGGAATTATCCCGTAAGAACTGACTCGATGCTATTTCTGGAACAAGAACCTCGACTGTAGATGGGTAAAATTAGGTATGACTCAACCCGATCAAACATCATCCAAAGGTCCTAAAGACGGCAACCCATTCGCCTGCGAGTGCGCCGCTTGCCTTCGAGATGGCCCACACGAACCCGAATGTGGTGTTCACCGTTCGCCAAAGACCGAGTGCGACTGTGGGCGGGCCGAGCAATCGTCGGGCGCAGGGTGACAGCGGAGGGAGTAACGGCCGATAGACCCGATCTGCCGAGCGACAGCTCGCCCGCGACTCTTGGGTGAGCTGTCGCTCCCAACCTTCCGACATGGCTCGCGAGGATCGCGGCGCCGAGGAAAAGTTCGGGCGCACATGGCTTGCTTACCGCCACGCCGGGTCTCGCGATGACGACAGGCGACTCACACCCGAGGTCCGAGTTTAGACAATGCCAACCTTCGAAGGCAATCAACACATAAGGGCGCAACAACTTCGCGAACTCCTCCTTCAGTCTCTTGAGCATGAAATGGGAGGCGTTCAAATCTATAAGACGGCCCTAAAGTGCGTGGTCGATGAAGACCTGAAGCAGGAATGGGATAAGTACCTATCGCAGACGCAGACCGACGTCACAAAACTCGAGGCGGTTTGCAAAGCGATCGGCATCGACCCGAAACTCGAAACGCTGGGTCGCCTAGTGATTCGGCAGTTAGGGCTCGCGTTGGTGGCGGCAATGAAGATGGCACTCGAAGCAGGCGATCTTTCAGCAGCACAACTCGTTGCGTGCGAGTGTGTTGTCCATGCGGAGACCAAAGATCATTTCAACTGGGAGCTCCTTGGAAGGTGCGCGGAGGGACTGGGGTCGAAGGGCTCAGCTCTGAAGAGCGCCTGCAACGAAATCGAGGACGAAAAAGACGAGCACCTTTATCACACGAAGGGCTGGTGCCGTGAGCTGTGGATCGATTCCCTCGGATTGAAGGCGGTCCTCCCTCCGCTCGAAGAACAATCCCATGTGAAGACGACGATCGGCCGCACGGGCTGAACAAGCGGCGGACCACCAGCGTTAATGCTTTCGTCGCTTCTGAGCGAATTGGACGGTGGGGCTTGCGCGGAACGGCGGCGGTCCGACCGTTGTGGACGCTGCTTCACCACGAACTCGCCTCGGCGTTACAAGCTAACATCACGGTGGCCGGCAAGGTATCCCGCCCGCGAGCAAAGTTGCCACAAAGAGGCAGAATTCAGCGTTTTCGTAAAACGCAGATGCACGTGCGTTTTAAAACGTGTCTCGTTTGCGCGGGCTCCCAATTGCCACGTTGGGTTGCGGTGGATGCGTTCATTTGTTCTGCGGCGTCGACGCTACAAAGTTTTTGCCCGTTTTTTACCTCCTCTGGTTCCTGGCACGCAGATTGCAATCTTCCGCGTCTATCAACCCTCAAAAAAGGAGTTATAATGCCTAAATTTAGTCAATCTTACTTGATCGCCGCGCCTGTTTTCTCGCTGTTCCTATCCACGCATGCCTTCGCACAGCCCGAAGCTGATGCGCAACGGAACGCCGAAGCTGAGTCCGGCGGACGGGTCGAAACCCACGAGGCACAGGTCGGTGCGGGACAGCCGCAAAGCAGCTTGCCCGCTCCACGTTCCGATAACGACCCGGCTCCTCCCGTTGCTTCCCCCGTCGTCGCAGCGACGGTTGTGACCGAGCAAGCAGGGGTTGGCGGCACGCAGGCCTACGGGCGCGCTGGGGTGCTTGAGCTGGGTGGTTCCTTCGACCTCACTAGCGCGACCAACTACTTGTCGGTCGGATTCAATCCGACGATCGGGTGGTTTTTTATGGATAACGTCGAAGTTTCCGCAATCATCGGTGTCAACTACAACAAAACAACGGTCGTGACTCCAAGCATCGCGCCGAACCTGCCTGCAACGGAAACGGATGTCTCCTCCACGGGTGTTCGTCTGCTCTTGGAACCGAGCTTCCACATTCCCTTCAGTCAGCACATATTTGCGTTTGCAGGTCTCGGCTTCGGGCTCGCCTCGCAAAGCTCGGATCCCGGGGAAGACCCAGGCACAGGGTTCGCGATTGCCCCGCGCTTGGGCATGAACATCATGGTCGGCCGATCCGGTATCTTTACGCCTGCTATTCAAGGCGTTTTTCAAAGTACCAAAGCGGTCCAGACCCCCCAAGGCGCCGTCATCGCCGTGGACTCGAGCACCGGGATTGGAGCAGGCTACACGGTGATGTGGTAAGCGTTTCCAGCCTCTGAATCAGTCATATCGACACGGCCCACCTGTCAGAGGGATCACCTGGCGGTGGGCTGTGGGCGCCCTCGGTCGTTTGCATTTCGCCTTTTGATCGCGTGCCCGCCGTGCCATCTTTGGCTCATTAAGACCGTGGGACCATGTTCATCAGATTTAGCCCTGACACCCTCTCAATTGGAGGCTTGGGGATTCGAAAGTAGTCCGGACTTAGTTTTCGCAGCCGATATTCGCGGTACGGGGCTGTTTTTCTAATCCCGCAGCGCGCCGGGGTGTAGGTGGGGATGGGCGGGCGCAAATGCCTTTCCCCGTGGAACAGCAGGCGCGCGAGGTGTTCCAAGCAGCGGTCGACAAGGCTACCTGAGCGTGTCCACCGACACCAGTACCCTTATGCGTTTCGAAGAGCGCTTGCGTAGGAGCGAGCAGCTCATGACGTTCGCGATAATGGTGCAGGGTTTGACATGAAAGACGCGCATCAGTTATTCGAGCCCTTCCAGCGCTTGCACAGTTCGCAGGATTTTTCTGGGACCGGCATTGGGCTGGCCGGGGCGCAGCGCATCATCGAGCGGCATTCGGGCCGCTTGTGGGCTCAAGGTGTGGTGGGAAAGGGCGCGACGTTCTTTCTTCCAGATCGAGACCGGGGACCACGCGGCGTCGTAGAGAAATGCCCCGAAGTGGCACGGTTGCTTCTGCGGAAGAGGCGCGGGGCTGAATGTTGATAGCAGTGCTGCGTTGGCGCGGTCCTTGCTCAGAAGCTGACACGTTTAAAAACCAACAACACCTGAGGAGCGCACTCCTCGGGACCAACACGGAGATTTGTTATGGGTATCTTACTATTTATTGTTTTTGGAATGGTGATTGGCTTCCTGGCCCGAGCGATCATGCCCGGGGATCAGAAGATGGGTCTCGTAATGACCATGCTACTCGGCATTGCAGGTTCCTTCCTCGGAGGATTTTTGGGAAGCCTTGTGACGGACCGACCCATTTTCGATCTTCACACCGCTGGTTTCATCGGCAGCCTAATCGGCGCGATCGTCCTTTTGGTGCTCGGGGGCACGCTCTTTCGCGGGTCGTCCCGTCCGCTGGTCTAATTGGCTGACCGAAGCCAATTAAAAGGAGCGAAACCATGGCAAGCAAAAACTCAGTGATCGGGCTCGTTGGCTCGCAGTCAAGAGCAGAAGGCGTGGTGGCGGAGCTGCAGAGGCAGGGCTTCGCAGCTAGCGACATCTCGGTGCTGTTCCCCGACAAACGCGGAACGCGCGATTTTGCGCACGAGCAGAACACCAAAGCCCCCGAAGGTGCGGTGGTGGGCGCAGGCGCGGGGGGGCTCATTGGAGGCACGCTCGGCCTACTCGCTGGTATTGGAGCGCTGGCGATCCCAGGTGTTGGGCCGTTCATCGCGGCTGGCCCTATCATGGCGGCGTTGAGCGGAGCGGCTGCTGGGGCAACTGCCATGGGCATTGCGGGAGCACTGGTGGGCATGGGCATTCCCGAGATCGAAGCGAAACAATACGAGGGCAAAATTCGCGAAGGGAATATCCTGCTTTCTGTGCACGTCGGCGATAGTGAGAAGCGTACGCACGCCACATCCATCCTCGAAAACGGGGGCGCATCTGAAGTCAAAGTCATCGGCGAGGAGAGAGTCCCCGAAGTTCAGCAGGCGCGTCGGTATCAGGCCTAAAGCCGAGAAGAATTGGCGGCTGGCGCGCTCCATTCTCGGAGCCGCTGGCCGCTCCATTTGCC
Organism: Polyangiales bacterium; assembly: GCA_038246305.1. Classification (GTDB taxonomy): domain Bacteria; phylum Myxococcota_A; class Polyangia; order Polyangiales; family Polyangiaceae; genus JBBRRP01. The sequence continues at coordinate 28,889 of JBBRRP010000061.1, forward strand.
GGGCGGCCGGGCCAACCTGGCTCGAGTCAGCCATCGCCGTCAGTTCTTAAGACCAGAGTCTCAAGAAGCTTCGCCAGCTTGATGAGATCGACCGGCTTCGTCACGTGCTCCTTGAAGCCTGCGTCTCGCGAGCGCCGTCGATCAGATTCCTGTCCGTAGCCGGTGATGGCGACGAGAACCAGGTCTGCACCGCGCTCTGCTCGCAGACGTCCTGCTAGCTCGTATCCGTCCATGACGGGAAGACCAATGTCGAGGAGGGCTGTGTGGGGTTCGAATTCATGCGCGAGGGTCAGCGCCGTAAGGCCATCGTGCGCGATGGCCGTTCGGTACCCCAACATTTGGAGCGCTTCCGCCAGCATATCGGCAGCATCCGCGTTGTCGTCGACGACGAGGATCCGTCGTTCGTTTTGCCGGACGTTCGGTAACGCCCGGGCGGCCTCGTGCGCCTTCGGACGAGCGTCGAGCGCGGGTAGCCGAACCGTAAACTTACTGCCCTTACCGATGCCCTTGCTTTCAGCGCTGACGCTCCCGCCATGCATCGTGACGAGGCTCTTGACGAGCGAGAGACCGAGTCCGAGCCCCCCCTGAGAACGTGCGAGCGTCTGTCTGGCCTGCACAAAAAGATCGAACACGTTGGGCAGAAGCTCGGGCGAGATACCCGTCCCGTTGTCCTCGACGGTCACGACCACCTCGTTGGCAACGCGCTTCGCGGCGATGCGGATGCGACCGCCGACGGGCGTGTACTTGGCTGCGTTGGTGAGAAGATTTGCGAGCACCTGGGCCATGCGTCCACGGTCGATGTCAACGACCACACCTTGCTTGGGCACATCGGTCACCAGCTTGTGTCGCCCATTCTCGATGAGCGGGCTCGCCATCTCGATAGCGAGGGCAATCACAGAGGCAATCTCCACACTTTCTTTCGCAAGCGTGACTTTTCCTTGCGCGATTCGGGAGACGTCGAGCAAGTCGTCCACCAGCCGCACGAGGTGGTGCGCCTGCCGTTCAATGACGTCGATCTCGCGGGCCACGCCGTCGGTGCCCCGAAGGCGGACGAGCTGAAGCGCTGTAAGGATGGGCGCCAACGGGTTCCGAAGCTCGTGGCCGAGCATTGCTAGGAACTCGTCCTTAGTTCGATTCGCGTCCTCCGCTTGCGTTCGAGCCAAGCGCTCCCGTTCCGCAAGCTGCTTCAGATTTTCGATGTCGAGAACCGCCCCGATGACGCGTGCTGGCTTGCCCGTTTCGTCATACACAATGTGATTGGTGATCCGAATCCATCGGATGCTGCCGTCGGAATGACGAACACGTTGGTCACTCTCATGGGCCACACGTCGCTCGTCACACGCTCTGCTAAATTCCGCCCAGCCTCTTTCGACGTCCTCGGGGTGAATGCGCTCGTTCCAACGATCCGGGGTCGGTACGACGTCCTCTGGTGCGAGCCCCAGAAGGGCAAACAGCTCTGGCGACCAGTAGACCTCCGTCGTCCGCATGTCCCAGTCGAAAATGCCTATGTTGGCGGCCCGTTGAGCTGTGGCAAGGAGCGTCTGATAGCGCTCGGCCTCGTGTTGCGCAGCCTCTAGCCTGTCTCGTTCACGGATCGCACTCTCGCGCAGGCGAGATATCTGGAGTTGCGCCGCGATGCGCGCCATCAACTCCCGAGCGGAGAACGGCTTCACAAGGTAATCGTCAGCACCGATTTCGAGACCCTCAATGCGAGAGTCTTCTCCCGCACGTGCCGATAACATGATGACAGGCACTGCCTTGAGGGCGGGGTCGGCTCGCAACGCACGCAGCAAGCCAAAACCATCCAAATTCGGCATCATGACGTCGGTCAGGATCAGATCGGGAGTGGCCCTTCGTGCTGCATCCAGTGCTGCCATTCCATCCGCGACGGCTTCGACTTGCCATCGCTCGCCCAGCAGACGGGCTAAGTACTCACGCATGTCTGCGTTGTCGTCCGCTAAAAGAATGCGCGCGCCCATCACCCCATCGGGCACATTCATGGAACCCTGACCGACTAATTCCTCATGTTCGGCTCGAGCTGACTCTTGGTTGCCTGGAAGCCATCGCAGGGCGTCCAGCACGTACGGTGTCGCACCTGCAGCCGTGGAAGCACGCGTCGAGACCACGCCAATGCTTTCCGCCGCCAGGTGTTCCTTTCCAAGGGGCAGACGCACCGTGAAGGTGGTGCCGAGCCCTTCCGTACTCTCCACCGCGACGCTTCCGCCGTGCATCCGCACGATCTCCTGGACGAGTGCGAGACCAATACCGGAACCCTCGTGCGTCCGTGACCGTGCGCCGCCCACTCGGCGAAAACGCTCAAAGACGTGCGGCAACTCGCTCGCGGGGATCCCAGTGCCGGTGTCAGTGACACACAGCTCAACGTTCGCTTGCACCCTGCGGAGCCGAACCGTTATCTCCCCAGCAAACGTGAACTTGAGAGCGTTGGAAAGAAGGTTAAGAACAACTTTCTCCCACATGTCACGGTCCAGGGAGACGGGCATGTCGAGAGGAGGGCAGTCGACTTCAAAGCGCAGCCCCGCCGCTCCAAAGGCAGATTCGAACGAGCTTGCCAGATCGCGAGTGAACGCAGAAATATCCGTTGCGACGTACGTGGCTTGGGCGCGACCTGCCTCGATACGCGAGAAGTCGAGGAGCGTGTTGACGAGCTTGAGCAGACGAATTGCGTTTCGGTGAGCGACCTCGAGCTCAGCGCCCGAGAGAGCCCGCTCCGACGACCGAAGCGCTTGTTCGATCGGACCAAGGATCAACGTCAGCGGGGTTCGAAGCTCGTGGCTGACGTTGCTGAAGAAAGCAGTTTTCGCTCGATCGAGCTCGGCAAGCTGCTGCTCCGCGCGCTTCTGGTCATCAATGTCCGTGTTGATACCGACCCAACGAATGAGCGTTCCGGCGTTGTCGTAGATCGGCGTGGCTCGCGAGAGAAACCACCGATACACGCCGTCGTGGCGACGCAGCGGAAACTCAATCTCCCACGGCTTGCCGGTGGCGATCGAGAGCCCCCAACTCTCCATAACGCGTGGAAGTTCGTCAGGGTGGTGGACTGATTTCCAGCCCCAGCCCTGCATGGCCTCGTAGTCGGAACCGGTGTACTCGTACCAGCCGAGATTGTAGTAGTCGACGAACCCGTCCGGCTGTGCCGTCCAGCCCAGCTGAGGCATCGCATCAAACAGGCGGCGAAGCAGTTCCTGCTCCGTCATCCTCGTGCTGGGTGGGCGCTCGCTTTCACTCACCAGGCATCTCGAGCCGTCGCGCAGGCGACGGGAATGGAAGTTGAGCAGCGGAGCCGGCGGAGTTCACACTCCTGGCGATGGGGATGTCCGAGCGTGTGTTGAGCATGGCGCGCGTGCAAAAGGCGATACCACGCCTTTGCTGGGCCGTCATCGGCACGGAGCGATTCGTACGGCTTAAACGAATGCGGCGGTGGCCATCCATTGCTCCGGGGTGTTGCACTGCAAAATCGCCTCACTGGAGCAGCGGCGCCCCGCCGATCTGTGGAATCAGACCGACTTCCGTCCTGGAAATTCTTGCCTGTTGGCGACGAATCCAGGTGGCTCGACGTTTGCTAAAGCGACGCGTACTGAGCGACGAACACGACCGTGCTGCGGGTGCGCCGCAGGCGCGCGACCTAACTCTAATTTCCCACGCTTGAATAGGAGATCCCAATGAAAGCAACTGAACTTTTGAAAAAGCAGCACGACGAAGTGAAGACGATCTTCAGCCAGCTGGAAAAGGGCAATGGCCGTTCCGCCGCGCTCGTCGAAAAACTGGCGGACAACCTTGCCGCGCACATGGTGATCGAACAAGAGCTCTTCTACCCCAGCGTTTTGAATCTGAAGCCGGATCTTGTTCTTGAGGGCTACGAGGAACACGCAGTAGCGCGCTTCGCTTTGAAGCGTCTGATCAATACCGAACCCGGCGATCAAACATTTAAGGCGAAGGTGACGACGCTGAAGGAAATTATCGAACACCACATTGAAGAGGAGGAGGGCGAAATGTTTCCGAAAGCCGAAAAGGCCTTGGGCGATGAGTCCGAAGAGCTCTGCGCCGAAATGAAGGCGCTCTTCGAAAAAACCAAGCGCAACGGCTATGCGCAGATGGTGGGCCGTGGCGGCTCCGCCATAACGTCGGCGAACGCGCCTGCCCTCGATTCCGCCCAGTCGTGACCGCCAAAGGCTCTTGAGATCCCTTATGAAACAACGACCTGAGTCCAAAAAAACCGACGCAACGAAGCGGGCGCCCTTGGTTGTCCGTGACGAAAACAGCGCAGGGAACGGCGGTGAACTTCACCAGAGCGCCGGCGGCGAGCATCCGGATCTAACGACCAATCAGGGTACACCCATTTCGGATAACCAGAACTCCCTCAAGGTCGGACCGCGTGGGCCGGCCCTGCTTGAGGATTTCGTCCTCCGGGAAAAGATCACTCACTTTGATCACGAGCGCATCCCCGAACGCGTCGTGCACGCGCGCGGCACTGCGGCCCACGGATACTTCGAGCTGACCCACTCTCTCGCCAAGTACACCACCGCCAAAATTCTCACCGAAGTTGGCGAGAAAACGCCAGTGTTTACACGTATCTCAACCGTGGCCGGCGGATCGGGTTCGGTGGATACCCCGCGCGACGTGCGTGGCTTCGCGGTTAAGTTCTACACCAAGGAAGGAAACTGGGATCTGGTTGGCAACAACATTCCCGTCTTCTTCATTCAGGACGCGATCAAATTTCCGGACCTCGTTCACGCCGTGAAAATGGAGCCAGATCGCGGCTTCCCCCAATCGGCGACGGCTCACGACACGTTTTGGGATTTCATATCGCTCACTCCTGAGTCGATGCACATGGTGATGTGGATCATGTCGGACCGCACGCTGCCAAGATCGCTTCGAATGATCGAAGGTTTCGGCGTGCACAGCTTTCGCTTGCTCAATGCCGCGGGCGACTCCACTTTCGTTAAGTTTCACTGGCGCCCCAAACTCGGACTGCAGTCGACGATTTGGGACGAGACCGTGAAGATCGCAGGCGCAGATCCGGATTTTCATCGTCGTGACCTGTTCGACGCCATCGCCGCGGGCAATTTCCCTGAATGGGAATTGTCGGTGCAGTTATTCACGGAAGAGGAAGCCGAGGCATTTCCGTTCGACCATCTGGACGCGACGAAGCTCATTCCCGAAGAACTCGTCCCCTTGAAACGGATCGGTCGCATGGTGCTCGATCGCTGGCCGGACAATTTTTTCGCAGAGACCGAGCAGGTTGCCTTCTGCCCTTCCCATCTCGTCCCTGGCATCGATTTCTCGAATGATCCGCTGCTGCAAGGCCGCCTCTTTTCATACCTCGATACCCAACTCTCTCGCTTGGGCTCTGCCAACTTTCATCAGCTCCCGATCAATGCGCCGAAGTGTCCTTTTGGCAACCATCAACGAGATGGCCACATGCAGATGCTTCGTCCGAAGGGCCGTGTGGCTTACGAGCCGAACTCACTGGTTGTGGATTCTCCGCGAGAGAACCCAGAGACGGGATTTCGGAGTGCCCCAGCAGAGGACAGTGGGCAGAAAGGTCGTATTCGTGAAGCAGCCTTTGCCGACCACTATACCCAGGCTCGGTTATTCTGGGTGAGCCAGACGTCACACGAGCAGGCTCACATCGCTTCTGCGCTAGTGTTTGAACTTTCAAAAGTCGAGCATCCTCACATTCGGGAAGCGATGGTTGGCCACTTGCGCCATATCGACGAGAGCTTGGCGAAACGCGTCGCCAACGGCCTTTCCATCGACAAATTGCCTAAAGCCCCCACCGCCGCGTTACCTGTGGTGAATATGGAGCCGTCTCCGGCGCTCCAACTCATTGGCAAAATGAAGGACACGCTCGAGGGCCGCACGATCGGAATCCTGGTCTCCAGCGGGTCCGACGCTGCCCCAATCGATCGCATCAAGAAGGCCGCAACCAGCGTCGGCGCGACGGTCAAAACGGTCGCCCTCAAAATCGGCGAAGTGGAGCTTGCCGACGGCTCGCTTGTTCAGGCAGAGGCCCAACTGGCTGGAACCCCCTCCGTCTTGTTTGACGCCGTGGTTGTCGTGCTTTCGGAAGCGGGTGCGAAGGCACTCGGCAAGGAAGCCGCGGCGATCGACTTCGTGCGCGACGCCTTCGGGCACTTAAAAGCGATTGCAGTCGATGCAGGAGGGCAGCTTCTCTTGAAGGCGGCGGGCGTCGAAGGGGACGAAGGTGTCGTCGACGCGGAGTCGATCAAGGCATTCATCGCCGCCGCAAAAACCCGACAATGGCGGCGCGAGGTCTCCGTTCGAACGCTCGCTTGATGCCGTCCTAAGTTAACATTTGCCTGGCGATACGGGGGGCGTCAGGCGCTGCCCGTTCGCCCCGCAAGCGAGGCGACCACCATGAGTAGCTCCTCGGGATCAACAGGCTTCGCCACGTGCGACTGGAACCCCGCAAAGATTGCCCGCGTTCGATCTTCCATCCGTGCAAAGGCGGTGAGTGCAACTGCGGGAATTGCTTTGACACCTCCTCCTGTTGAGCCTCTCACCTTGCGGATGAGGCTGTAGCCGTCTTCACCGGGCATTCCGATGTCACTCACCATCACGTCGGGACGATTACGCTCGACTTCGTTCAGGGCTTCGCCCGCGGAGCTGGCGGTGGTGACGTGTGCACCGTGTCCTTCGAGAACGGCGGTGACGAGCGTGCGAGCGTCGGGTTCGTCATCAACGACCAACACGCGAAGGCCGTCGAGCCTCGGTGCAACCATGCGTGACGACGCGGATGCGGGCGTCCTGGTCGCGTTCGTCCGGGCATTTTGAAACACGGCCGCAAGTGGCAACCTGATTCGGAACGACGAGCCCTGATCCGCACCCGCGCTGGCGGCGCTGATCGTTCCGCCATGAAGCTCCACGAGATGTCGCGCGATGGCTAGGCCGAGGCCGAGGCCACCGTGGGAGCGGGTGGTCGAACCGTTGGCCTGCTTGAAGCGCTGTAAGCCATCTACCGAGTGCCTATCTCTGGGATGATCCAGAATCGCGTAATTGTAGTGAATGGCAAATAGACAGGGCTATTCGAAATCAGAGCAAGAGAAGTGGCTGGCAAAATGGCGAGAGAGCGGTCTGTCAGCGGCG
>JBBRRP010000062.1:0-35638 GCA_038246305.1 Polyangiales bacterium
GACGTTGGGCTGCAACCTGGGTCGGCCACGGTCCGCGACCTGTGGGCGCGAACGGATCTCGGAACGTTCACCGACAGCTATACGGCGAGCGTGGCGGCCCACGGCGTCGTCATGCTGAAGATCGTGGGGAATGATGCGAACTAGACGATGAGGCGGCTTGGGGTTTCTGCAATTCAGGTTTGCAATAACTCATATTTCGCGGTTTTCCGTGGGCGGACAGGCTGCCTTCACTCACCCCTACCAAGGAATTCAGCGTGCAAACTGAAACCAACAAGACCGTCACCACCCCCGCTGCCGCTATTACCCACGCGTTATTCAAGCCACTCCAAGTTTCGCTCCGAAGTAGGCCCTAAGCCGCCACAGGATTCTGCCGCCTTCAAGCCGCCTCCGGCTTCCGGCGACCAGCTCGAGTTCCCCAAGCTCAATGCCCACACTGACGCTCTCCGTTCCCGCAAACGCTGGGCCTGGCTGCTGGCTCATGTGTTCCGAGCTGACCTTGATACTTGTGTGCACTGCGGTGGCCCCATGCGCTGGCTCGAAGCCGCCACCACCGAACAGGCTGCTGCCTCCCTCCTCGCCATGCTGGGGCTTGCTCCTCAGCCGCCTCCGACGCCACCACCGGTTTTGCTCGGGCAGCTCCGGCTCAAGTTCTGTTGAGGGGCTGAAGCCGAGCTGGTTGCCCTTACGGGGCGTTTTCTTAGTTGAAAGCGAGCACCCCTGGGCGGAGATCTATTTGCACCGATGCCCGGCGGGCTTTGAGTGTCGGCTGTCCGTCGTGTTCGGCTCTCGTTTGTGCCGCGGTGTCCGGGTTTGCAGGGATCAGAGCCTCCTCGGCTAACTGGCCTGGCCTTCTTTCCATCTCATTTCGCCAGGTCGATTGTCTTATGCTCAACGAAGTCGTGCGGCGCAGCTCCCGAATGATCGTCCGGCGACAACATCGAAAAATAGAGGCCGCTTCACGTGGAGCAGCCTTCAAGCCACCCCCTGCTTCCGGCGACCAGCTCGAGTTCCCAAAGCTCAACGCCCGGCAGCACCGAACAAGCTGCTACCGCGCTGCTCGCTAAGCTTGGGCTTGCACCTCAACCTCCACCCGCGCCACCGCGGGTTTCGGACGCGCAGCTGAAATTTGGGTTTAGTTGAGGGGCTGAAGCTGGGCTCTGGTTGCCCTTGGGGGTGCTGCCCCCTTTGCTGGAAGTGAGCTCCTCAGCGCGGAGATCTATTTGCGCGCGGTCCTACTGGCTCTTGAGCTCAGCAGTCGGGGGTGTTCAGGGCTCTTTGACCATCGGTGTCCTGGTGAGCAGGGGTCAGAGTGCTGTCGGCTATCTGACTTGCTCTCGCCGATCTTCCTCCTTCTGGTCGATTTGGCACTTCGAATGTCTTATGCTCCGCAAATACAGCCCCCGCGGCACACCTCTAACGGAGCCCCATGTTTTCATCGCAACACCTTCCTCGTGCCGTTGTTGGTTCGCTTTCGATCGTCGCCGGGTCGCTCGGATGTTCCGGTCCCTCTGAAGTCGCGGGCGCGGGGGCAGGCGCAGGCCCGTTTTCGGCCCTCACAGAGGCAGAGTTCGCTTGCATCGGCCCGACCGTCGGGGAGTCGTCTGGAACGCCGCCCACGTTCCTCGGTAAGTTTGGCGCAGAGTTCAAGGGAGTTTCATTTGGCGATGGTACCTCCCCAGCGAACACTCTTCGCAAGAAAGTCCCGGTAACGTTTGCCCAGAGCACACCAGATTTCTCCCTGGGGGACGCCTGGGTGTTTCGCTCATCAGCTCAATTCGAGAATTGTGTCTACTATACGATTGGCCTAACCTATTTGGGAGATGAGCCACGTTGTCACGTCAAACTTGACCCGTTGCGTTTCATGGACGCAAATGGGCAAGTTCTGGTTGCTGACCCCACGTTCCTGCAAAACGTTTCGGGGAGCGCCGGTGGCTTAGACTGCATCGCGAAAGGTGAAACGGCCGAAGCCGTGAGCCTAGCGACCGGCTCGGTCATACCCACCTATAGCCAAATTGCGTCGATCGAGGTAGGCGGCGTGACAGGTTTGCATGGTGCCTCCAGCGTCGTCAAAGCCAGCGTCGCAGCCACCGATCTCTGCAAAACAAAGATCGGTTTTGTGGTTAGCTTGCTGAACCGAGGAGCACAGGCGGCCAGGGTTTCCGACATCCACCGGTACCTCCTATCGGACGGAGAGGGGCCGGTCGAATTTGGGATTCTCCGCCGCTTGCTCCCTCTCAGTCAGTCGACGTCCATCAAGCCCAACGAACGCTCCATCTTGTCGGAGGGATATTTCTTCTCCCATGGGCGGGCCGATAGAGCCATAATCTTCACCGATTACAACGACGATGGCGGCTAGCGGAGCATAAGACAATCGAACTGCTAAAATCGGGCAGCGGCAGCTCGTACTTCTTACTTCAACGAAGTCACCCAGCGTCAATGCCAAGTTCGTTCAGCATGTCGCGAACGGAAACAATTTTGACTCCCTCGACCGCTCGTAACGCAAGCATCGCTTTGTCGCCTGTGATGATCCTGTGGGCGTTTGCTGTGATGGCGCACTGCCGAAGACTACATGCGCCCTTCGGGTGAGGAACATCTGTTCATCGCCTCATTTTTGTAGCGTACGGTCAAGGCCAAGTGCTGCGCTGACCCGGTGCATCGCGGGGCAGCCCTTTGTCACAAAGGCGACGGTCGACCCTTGAGCATCCCACTGCTTTTCTCCCTCAGATTGAGCACAAACGCTTTTAGGTACGCTCGGGCGCACGGAGCGGAGCGCATAAGACAGTCGAACTGGCGAAATGAGGAAAAGGAAATGCCAGGCCAGTTGACCGAGGAGGCTCTGCCCCCTGCCCGACTCCACGCGGGCGATATCTTGCAACTCTAGTGAGAGTCGTCCAGTGCAGAGATCACCCCGCACCCGAGCCGGCCGCCAAGTTCTGCCCGCGATGCTACACATGCGGACTTCTAGTCTTCAATGATTGGAGCGCCGTTCTTTAAGGCCAGGTCGATTCTTTCTCTGGCCGCTTTGATCTCATCAGGAGGATGTCCATGCCAACCCTTCACTTCGGCCACCACTCTGAAACCTTCGTGTGCTCGAAAGGAGTTCGTGGGATTTCCTGGAAACTTCTTGTCGGTGAGATTGGGGTCGTTCTCAATCGTACCTATGGGTTCTACAACGTAGATCCTACCGAGCCCATCGCCGACGGCTAACTCCGCTCCCCAAATCGCCACATTCAAATTGGATGATGCGTAAACGAATTTCGCTTTACGTTGACCGTAATTGGCATTATTTCCGGGCACGACAAGATCTCCGATGCTGAGATTGCTCTTGGTGCCGTGGAAATAGCTCTGAATGAAGTTGGGGTGTTGGTCTGGCATGTTTTCACCATTAAAACGTGCGCTAGCGCCGTGTCCTCTGACCTTGCGAAAGTTGTCGTGCCCTAAGGCAACAGCCGCCGCAAAAATGTGCGCTCGAGCTCGAGCCGTGCGGCATCCACACGCACTACCTCGTCTGCAGGCGTGAAGGACTGATCGGCTTCCAGCCGGTAACTGGCAACGAACTCGTGCGGCGCTGCACCCGAATGATCGTCCGGCGAGAGCATCGAGAAATAGAGGCTTTGATCCGGACGGCGATACACATGATAAATCCGACCCACGCTGCGCTTGAACCGGCATTCCGCCTGATGCAGATCGAGATCTGCCTTCGCTTTCTGCAAGATCTCTTGAGCTTGAAGCTGCAACGCTCGCATCTGTTCTAAGATGGTTTGCAGGCGTGCGCCGGCATGCGAGCTGACACTCGCGGACGCCAGCTCGAGTTCCTTCGCGAGATCAACTAGCGAAAGAGGGCCCTGTAACCTGCTGGTTGGATACGGCGAGCTGTGGGACGGCCCGAGATGATTGGGGCCCGTGTAGCGGTGGTCTTCGCCCGACATGGGTGCGCAAGAGGTATCCCCACCCGGCCGCCAAAGCAAACCTACACCGGTTTTTCGCTGATTATTGGGGTCTCCCTTGACGAGGGCCCCCACCTGAAGCATCCATTCATCCGGATTGATGAATGGTTCCAATGAACCGAAATAACCAACGAGGCTAGATCATGGGTCGACCCACATTCAAAGTTGCAGATTTGTCACTCGCCGAATTCGGACGAAAAGAAATCCGTTTGGCTGAGCAGGAAATGCCAGGGCTGATGGCCCTCCGGAAAACCCACGGTGATAAAGCGCCGCTCAAGGGAGTCAAGATTGCGGGTTCTCTGCACATGACGGTGCAGACAGCAGTGCTGATCGAAACGCTCACCGCACTTGGCGCCGACGTTCGTTGGGCATCTTGCAATATCTTCAGCACCCAAGACAGCGCCGCGGCAGCAGTTGCTGTTGGCCCTAAGGGAACCGTGGAGAAGCCCCAAGGCATCCCCGTCTTTGCTTGGAAGGGCGAAACGCTTGAAGAGTATTGGTGGTGCACCGAAGAAATGTTGACCTGGCCGGACGGCTCTGGGCCCACGCAGATCGTGGATGATGGCGGCGACGCCACACTCCTGATCGTGAAGGGTGCGGAGTTCGAGCGCGCTGGCAAGATCCCAGAATTTGATGCCGCGAACGACGCGGCTGAATGGGGCGTGATCTTGGATGTGATGCGCAAAACAGCCAAAACGGAGCCTAAAAAATGGAGCCGCTTCGCTGAAATGTGCCGCGGCGTGAGCGAAGAAACGACGACCGGCGTGCACCGTTTGTACGAAATGCAGAAGAAGGGAACGCTCCCCTTCCCCGCCATCAACGTCAACGATTGCGTCACGAAGAGTAAGTTCGACAACCTCTACGGCTGTCGACATTCGCTCATTGATGGCATCAATCGCGCCTCCGACGTCATGCTCGGCGGCAAAGTGGCAGTGGTCTGTGGCTACGGCGACGTGGGCAAGGGCTGCGCACAATCTCTGCGCGGTCAGGGCTGCCGCGTGATCGTGACTGAGATCGATCCGATTTGCGCGTTGCAAGCGGCGATGGAAGGTTACGAAGTGAACACGCTCGACAACGTGATCGCCACCGCGGACATCTTTGTGACCTGCACCGGAAACAAAGACATCATCACCACTGCCCACATGCAGAAGATGAAAGATAAGGCAATTGTCGGCAATATTGGCCACTTTGACAACGAGATCGACGTAGCTGGCCTCAGCAAGCTCGCTGGCGCCGAACGCATCCGAATTAAGGATCAGTTTGACGAATGGCGCTTCGCAGATGGCCACAGCATTCTGATGTTGGCAGAGGGCCGCTTGCTCAATCTGGGCTGCGCCACCGGCCACCCGAGCTTCGTGATGAGCACTTCATTCTCGAACCAGGTGTTGGCACAGCTGGAACTTCACCAAAACCAAGCCAAGTATCAAAACCAAGTTTACGTGCTGCCGAAGCACCTCGACGAAATGGTGGCGCGCCTCCATCTCGGGAAGCTTGGCGTGCAGCTCACCACGCTCACCCAATCACAGGCGGACTACCTCAGCCTGCCTGTTGAAGGTCCTTACAAGCCGGAGCACTACCGCTACTGAGCACGTTCCGCACGCGAAGCTAAACAGCTAGAGGCTTCTGCAACGTCGGCCCTGGGCAACTTAGAATTGCTCGGGGCCGTTGTCGTTTGGAAGTACGGGGGGAAGTGTGGGGGCCATAAAGTTAGGGAGCCGGGCTCTTTGCACAGCGAAAGCCCACTCCATGGCTCACGGTGACTGGAACGTTGGAATACCTGAATGAAGGCCTGAGCCAGGTGGCGAATGAGCCGTTCCAAGCTCCACCTCGAATCACGCGGCGTTCACCGGTTGGCGGCCCCACGGGATCCTTCTTATCGGTGGGATCATAGTCCGCATACCAGTCTGCCACCCACTCCCACACGTTACCCACGACATCGTACAAACCGAAGCGAGAGCGACCTTTTTCAAACTTTCCAACGGGTGCGGTGGTTGGGTATCCATCGTCCTCGTTATACAAAGCTTCGAGCGTTACCTTTTTGCTCTTACCCCAAGCGACGCATTCGGTCCCACACGCGTTCAAGTGTTCGTGAGTTGGCGGCTCATCACCCCACGGATAAACGCGCCCATCGGGGCCTCGAGTCGCGTACTCCCACTCGGCCTCGGTCGGGAGACGTTTCGCTTGAGCGCGGCAGAACGTATCTGCCTGCTGCCAGTCCACACAATTCACCGGGTGATCGGACTTTGCCGGATCCCCCACGGTGCAAAGCGTTGAGTAGAGTTGTTTGTCTTTCGGCAGGATCCCGGGCCAATCCACTTCGGCGTGAGCACGCTTACACTTGCCAGCGTCTGAACACTCCTTGTACTGGGCTGCCGTGACCTCGTAGAGATCGATGCAATAGCTCGTCAGCTGCACGTTATGAGCCGGTTTTTCGTTCGCCAGAGCGTCCTTCGCGTCAGAGCCCTGAAAATATTGACCCGCTGGGATTTCGACCATTTTGGACGGACAGGATGGTTGGGCCTGAGCGGTGGGTGCGGGCTTTGCCACAGCAATCGGAGCGACCGCCGTCGCGTGCTCGACGGGAGCCTGCTTCCGCATCAGATAAACGCCAACACCCGCCGCGCCACCGAGGAGCCCAACGGCCAAGACGATAACGCCTACGTTGTTCTTTTTGGGCTCTAGGCCCTGTGAGATCTCACTCGGAGTCGTGGTGCTGGAGAGGTTGCGCAAACTCGGCTCGGTGTGAGCTTTGGGGGCGAGCTCGGTCGCGGCGACGGCCTGGCGAGTGATCGGGCGCCCCGCGCGGGAGGAAGCATCCAGCAGCGCCTGACCCAGCGCATCGGAAAACTCTTTGGCTCGCGTGAAACGATCAGCGGGTGCTACCGCCAAGGCGCGTGCGAAGACGGCTTCCACGCTGTCCGGAATAGCAACGCCCAGCGCTCGCGGCGTGGGACGCCGTTCTGGGTTTCCGGAAGCGAAGCCCAATTGCACGATATCATCTCCGGCCAAACAACTGCTGCCCGCCAAGAGTTCGACGCCGACGAGCGCCAACGCGAACACGTCCGTCCACGGCCCTGTCGCCCCATAACTCCGACTGAATTGCTCCGGTGCTCCGTAATGCGGAGTGAAGCTGGTGATATTCATCCCCGTCTTACTCAGTGCGGCCTTCAACTCAGTATTCTCGCTCATCATCTTCGCGACGCCGAAGTCCAAGATCTTCACAACCGATCCCGAACCGTGACTCTGCCCTCCGAGCACGAATAAATTGGCCGGTTTGATGTCTCGATGTGCAATGCCTTTGCCATGGGCCACGTCGAGCGCCGCGCAGACTTGCGTCAGCAGACGCACAACTTCCGAAAGCTCCCAAGGCCCCTTGCCTTGAACCTTCTCTCGCTCGATCAGCTCGTCGAGCGGAAGCCCCTCCAGCCACTCCAGAACCATGTACGGCATCCAATGACCGTCTGACGTCGTGAAGCTCGCCACGTCGCGCGCCTGAACAATGCCTGCCGTATGGCTAGAAAGCTCAGTGAGCAAAGCGCCCTCTTGGATGAATGCCTGCTGGAACTGCTCGTGCTGATCGCTCGGCACATGCGAGAGCCCGTTGAAGAATTTGATGGCGACGGGCTTATTCCAGATCGTGTGTTGGGCGCGGTAAACGACAGCAAAGCCTCCCTCCCCGACGAGCTTCTCGACTCGGTACTTTTCAGCAATGGTCGTACCCACGATCTTCAGGGGATCTTTCGCGCTCATTTTTTCCTCAACGTTGGCGGCAACGCATTCAGCTTACTTCAGTTCTGAGGAGCCGGTATACCGGCCCCGGAAGGTTCGGGCACGGATCCGAGCAGGGCTCCACGCTCAGCGAGATCAGCCAGTAGCAGGGCCGTGCTTTGCAGATGCAGCTCATCGAGCTCAACGCGATGGTCAGCGTAGGCCAAGGACATGGCATGGCCGAGCGGCTGATGGCTCAGCAGATTCCGTAAGATACTGGCCGCTAATGGCGACAATTCGAGGTAGCGCACGTCGTGGTCGGCGCTCCGATACACAAAGAGGTCTGTCGGTCGAGCTTCTGGCTCCGTCCGATCCGACAGCTCGGCGCTCAATTCGTGGACGGCATACTGATAGCGCATCAGGCGCGAAGATTCAGTGAAACGCACGGCCGCCTCTAGATTGAGCTCCTCGGGCTCGTCTGGGAAGCTGGAGTGGCGGCAGGCCGCGACTTCAATTCGCAAGGCTTCGTGTCGAGCTAAATCTCTCGCCCAGCGCGGAACTCGCCGATCGGTCTCCCACAAGGGTTCAGAAAAATCCAAGAACTCCGCCGTAACATCACGCAGGTAGTGCGTTCGAGGGCCAGCTTCTCGCAGGAACTTCTGCAAGTACTCATCGAAGATCCCGCCCATGCGCTGAACCAAGCGCGGCACCGCTAGCTCGATGGCCTCACGCAGCGTGCTCTGAACCAATTGACGATAGACCACGGCACGCGGCAACTGGAGACGCAACGCCTGGCACTCAAGCTCAGAAACCTGCAGCGATCGCAACAGCTCATCAACCGACGCTGGATCGGTCACTTGAATCTCGGCACCAAACACGACCCGTTCGATGAAGGCTTCAAGGGCTTGCTGCAAACGCCACCTCACTTCCTCCGTTTGGCGTCGGCCCCAGTGCCTGTTCGTACACCGCTTGCAGTTCTTCTACTTCGCGCATCAGCCCCGAGAGTGGAGGGATGTTGTTGTCTCGCTCAAGTAGCACCGGCAACGGGCCCGTTCGCGCGAGTACCCAGGCTAAGAGCTCCTGCACCGAAGGGGCCACCGGAGCACCGTGGGTATCGAGCAAGAGGTCCCACTTGGAACTCTCATGCCCCGCGACGTGGATCTCCGCCACACGCTCCAACGGCAAGCGACGCAAGAAATCCAACGCGTCGAATCCGTGATTTTTGGCGTTCACAAACACGTTATTCACGTCGAGCAGAAGCCCCGCACCGCTCGCTTCCAAAAGCTCACCGAGAAACTCTGGCTCCGGAATTTCGGGGGAGCCCGGTGCCATGTAATAGGTGATGTTTTCGATGACCATAGGTACACCCAGCTCGTCGGCGAGGCGCTTCAGCCGTTCGCTGATGCGATGAATGGAATTCTGGTTAAACGGCACCGGGAACAACTCATGAGTCATCCGCTGCCCCGTGCGCGAAAATGACAAATGGTCCGAATGCCAAGGCGATTTGACGCGCCTGATCTCGGCTCGAAGCTCAATCACAAATTCGGGAGCGGGCGCTTCAATGCTCCCGAGAGAGAGCGTAAGCCCATGGGTAACGAGTGGATACCGCGTGCCAACCTGTTCCAGTGCTTCAGGATAGTAGCCGCCTCGTCGCATGTAATTTTCGGGAGATACCTCCAAGAATGCTAACGGCAACCGAGGAGCTTCGAGCAGCTCCTCAAGAAACTCCCAGCGCAACCCCAGGCCCACTCCTGCAGGTAACCGAGCATGCTCAGCGTCGGGCAGAAAAGTTGGGGCACGCATGGCGTTCAGCGCGACTCAGCCGCAGGTTCCTGCGCCGCAGCCAGCCTTGGATCCAGCCACCTTCTTC
Organism: Polyangiales bacterium; assembly: GCA_038246305.1. Classification (GTDB taxonomy): domain Bacteria; phylum Myxococcota_A; class Polyangia; order Polyangiales; family Polyangiaceae; genus JBBRRP01. Next base: position 9,526 of record JBBRRP010000062.1, read on the forward strand.
TTCTTGCTCGCCGGCTTCTTAGCGGTAGTCGCGTCAGCGGGCTCCCCGGTAGCAGAGGCTTCTGCGTTCGGAGCTGCAGGTGCGGACGCGGTGGTTGCATCAGCGGCGGGGGCGGTGGCTCCAGCGGGCGCTGCTGGTGTTGCTTCAGCGACAGTTGCAGGTGCTGCTGGTGTAGCCTCGGCGGGCACCTCTTTGGCAGTCGCGGCGGACTCGGGAGTTGGCGTGGTGGAAGCACAGGCTACCATTCCGGTGGCACTGAGAGCTGCGAGGGTCGCCAGGATTGAAGTGAGGGAAAGCTTTTGCATTTGACGGGATCTCCTAGTGCAAGTTCGAAATGATCAGACCAGTGTGACGGCTCGCCCACTGTCGCCCAATATTTAGGCCACCTAAAGGAAACCGCCAGAGCCCAATCGGCCTGCCCTGAACTACGGCCTCTACCAGGCCCAGGTTACTCTGGAGGCCAAAGGAGCTCTTTAAGGCCGGAAACACGCCGCACCGGGCGCTTCACCGCAGCTCGCAGGCTGGCACTCGAGCCCAGCAGCGTGACTCGTTTTTTTGCTCGTGTGACACCCGTGTAGAGAAGCTCCCGGGTGAGGAGGGGCGAACTGGCCTCAGGCAGGACGAGGACAACATGCTCAAACTCGGAGCCTTGGCTTTTGTGAATGCTCATCGCGAACACTGTCTCGTGCGCAGGCAAGCGTGCAGGAGAGATGTCTCGAATTTTAGCATCGGCTCCTGGGAAGTACGCCCTCAGCGATCCCATGGCCTGCCCTGCCAGAACGACGCCCACATCTCCGTTAAACAACCGTACCTGATAATCGTTGTGTGTGATGAGGAGTGCCTGGTGCGCGTACCAACGCCCGGTCTTCTGGAGCAGCCTGGCATGCCCCAGCAGCTCCTCAACTAGCGTACCCACAGACAGCACACCGTAGGGCCCTCGCCGATGGGCGCACAGGACGCGAAATTCATCCAGTGCAGTGAGCGCACTCTGCGGTTCAGGTGATCTACAGAACGCGCGATAGCCTTCGCGAACCAACTTGTTCAAAGCTTTGCCGAGCCGCCCTGGCTCCCCGAGCTCTACCCAAGAAACATCGGGATATTCCGAGGATTCTAGCACCGCAGCCGCTGCATCGGAATCACCCTCGCGAATCGCCTCAGCAAGCTTCGCAATACCGCTCTGGCCTTGAAACCGGTAGCTGCGTGTGAGCTCGACCACGCAATCCGCCATGGGCGATGAGCGCGCTTCAGACACCGGGATCGGCCCGACCAACGGCTCCAGTGTTTCTCGCAACCGCACGGAATAAGCCATCCTGCCCGCTCCTGCGGAAATATCTCCGAGCACAGCGCCGGCTTCAACCGACGCCAGTTGATGTCGATCACCCATGAGCACCAACCTCGCCCGAGCTGGCACGGCTTCCAGCAAACGCCGCATCAAGGCAACGTCCACCATCGAAGCTTCATCGACGACCACCGCATCCGCCGCCAGCGGGTTGTTCCGATGGTGCCTGAACTCCGTGGAGCTTCCCCCGACACTGCCGAGCGCGCGATGGATCGTGGAAGCTTCCTCCGAGATCGAAGCCTTGAGCTCCGCATCGGCATCCAAGGAGAGCTTGGCCCGCTTGACAGACTCGACGAGACGCGCGGCGGCCTTCCCGGTGGGAGCCAGCAATTTTACCGTAAAATACGGTTTATTTTGGCGCCGAGCCTGTTCCGCCCACAGCGCGAGAACCTTCACAACTGTTGCCGTTTTCCCTGTGCCCGGCCCGCCCGTGATCACCACGAGCGGCCGCACGCATGCCAGCACGGCGGCCAGGCGTTGGCGATCCAATTCAGGCCCGACTGCACCAAACAGCCGCTCCACATCTGCGAGCATGAGGCCCGTCGACGCTGGCTCAGAACGAACGCGCTCCTTCAGCAGCTCCGCGAGGCGCTGCTCATGGTCGAAATAGCGACGCAGATAGAGGCGCGAACCCACCAGAACCAGAGGCGTCTCGCCGTCTGCTCCACTCACGAGTCGGGATTGCAGAAGCTCGCTACGCCACGCCTCCGACGTGGGCCAGCGGAAAGTCCTGGCCCAGAGATCGAGGCTGGCCCAACGCGCATCCATCTGACTTTGACCTTCGGGGTCAATGATCGGAACTCCCGCAAATTCAGCCAAATCGAGACAAACGTGCCCCTCACGAGTCTGCCGGCTCGCCAGCGCGACGCCCAACAGCACCGCTTCAGGAACTCCGCCCGCAATCTGGCTCAATGTCTTGGCGGCGTGCACATCCAACGCGGAGAAGAAACCACTCGCCCCCAGCTGCTCCAATACTTGACTCACGCCGCACCCGACTTAGCTGGTTCGTTCGAACCAAACAGCGTGTCCAATGCAGCTACCACTCGCAGCTCTGGGCGATGAAAAAACACGCCGGATTGGTTACCAGTTCTCGGCGCCATCCCGCGTAAGAAGAGGTAGAGCACTCCGCCAAAGTTTGTTTCGTAGTTGTAGTTCGTGAGCTTCTGCCGCAGGTACCGATGCAGGGCCAGCGTGTAGAGATGGTACTGAAGAAAGTAGTGGTGCTGGGCCATCGCCTCTTGCAGAGCCGCCGGCGCGTAATCGCGATAGCTGGGGCCAAGGTAGTTTGACTTGTAGTCAGCGAGGTAAAATAGGCCCTCGTGTTCGAATACAAGATCGATGAATCCGCGCAGAAAACCCTGGAGCGGCACGAACTTCAAGCGCGAGAGCTCGCTTGGGTAGTCCTTCGGAAAGACGGTGGAAGTACCACTAACAGGTGCGAGAGCACGCGCGAGATCGAGTGGGGTGAGGGATTTTTGAGTGGCCGCCGAATGCACCGGCAACGTGAATTCGAGTTCATTCAATCGGCGTGACGCCGCGATACGTGACAAGCTGAGTGGATTCGGAGCATCGAGAAGCGGGGTTTGCAACACCTCCAAAAGCCCGCGCCCAAGCATGGGGTTTAACGCCGAGACACTCAACCCTTGCTGCTGCAAGAAGGATCCACCCACTTCCTCAATGCGCTCCGACGTCGCATGCTGAAAATCCAAATGCTCCAACACCGAGTGCAATAGCGTTCCCGCCTGGGCACCACGGGGGAACTGCTCCAGCGTAACGGGCGCGCCACCAGCCGAAGCGGAGATAACCTGTGGAGAATCTTCCTCGTCCCAATCACGACCCAACTCGCGATTGGGCGCCGTTTTTGCCCATGCTGTCTTGGTGAGCCCCGAAAAGCTAGAACTCCGGAAAGGCGAGGCCACACTGCGCGTTGTTTGGCGCGCGCCCAACGTGGGTTCCAACGGATAAAGCGGGACAAACTCAACCGCCGGCCCGGGAAGAATCTCTGCCACGGAAATATTACCCAACGCCATCTCGCTCAAGGTGCGGAGCTCGCCCAGCATTTCAGCGTCTGATTCTGCCTTCAGCCTCGCCGCAACCAGCCCGGGCGTGGCTAGCAGATCACCGCGCGGGCAGTGCAGAATGTAGCCAAGCGCCGCCGTGGGAGCGCTGTTGAAGCCTCCCCACACCACGACCACTCGGTGCTTGGCCCGTGTCAGCGCCACATACAGCAGCCGTAGATTCTCTGCTAGCTTTTCGCGCTCTGCAAGTTTCAGGGCATCTGGCTTCTCATCTTTACTACGCACATCCAGCTTCACAGGGTCGAGCTGGTCTGGCTCGTGATAAAGCAGCTGCTGTTCCTCTCTTGGGAAGAGGAGTGAGCCGTCCCAAAGGTACGGACAATAAACGATGGGGTATTCGAGCCCCTTGCTCCGGTGCAGCGTGGTGAGCTGGACAGCTAATGCGTCGCTTTCAAGGCGGATCTGCTGGGATTCTGGCGCAAAACCTTCGCGTGCTGCTCGATCGTGACGCATGTCATCGAACCACTGGAGCACACCCGCCTGGCCGAGGTGGCGCGAGCTGGCCTCGTGGTGCAAGAGCTCGCCCAAGTGCAGCGTGTTGGTCAAGCGGCGTTCGCCGTCCACCAGACAGAGCAGACGCTCGTGCGATCTGTTCTCGCTGAGCACTTGGCGCAACATTTGATAAACGCCACGACGTTGCCATGTTTCGCTGAAGCGATGAAAATCCTCAACCCAGCGTTCCCAACCCGCCTCATCTTGCTCCAAGAGAAACAGATCATCCGCCGTTTGACCGAATAGCGTGGTGACCAACGCCGCACGAAGAGCCTGTTGGCTATTCGGCTCTGCCACTGCACGCAACACAAACGCGAGTTCGCGTGCTTCGGGTGCCTCAAACACCGAGGAATCTCCCTGCAGGACACTCGGGACACCCAGCCTGCGCAATTCAGCCTGAACGCACAGCGCCTGCCGATTGGTACGCGTCAGAACAGCTATATCCCCAGGCACGACGCCCTTCTCGCCAATCTTCATGCCCGCGTTGAGCGCAGCCCCAATCTCGCGAGCGATCGCCCGGGGCAGGATCGTTTCCGACCATTGCCTTGTGAACCGCTGCTCCGGCTTAACAGCCTTGGAATTCCAGCTAGCGCGTGGAAAGAACTGAATCTCGAACGGTGCCAAACGCGCACCCTGTTGCGTCAAGGTGTCGACGGCGTCGGGACGGGCTTCTACGTGAACGTAACGGATGTCCTCAAACACGAACGGCGCTGGGACTCGCTCAAACAGCGTGTTGACGGCAGATACGAGCCCCGGATCGCTACGAAAATTGGTGGCCAACGTATAGGTATTGGGTGCCGCATCGCGTGCAGCCCTGAGGTACGCAAAGATATCCGCTCCGCGAAACGCGTAGATGGCTTGCTTCGGGTCACCGATCAGGAAAAGCGTACTCTTGGGATCTGAATAGACGGTTCTAAAAATTCCGTACTGTGTCGGATCAGTGTCTTGAAATTCATCGATCAAAGCGGCTGGATAGCGCTCCCGAATGGACCGCACCAAGCTCCCCTCTGGGTTCGCGCTGACCGCTTGGTGCAACCTGGTTAGAAGATCATCAAACGACTGGATCCGACTTCGCTCTTTTTGCTTGGGGAACTCGCTCCGCACAAACGCAACCAACTTCCCGATGAAAGCGAACCGCCAATTCTCGAGCGCCAGCTTGGCTGCCATGTGCGCGTTCTCCACGGCTGCCAACGCCTCAAACGTTGGGTTTTTAGGGGTTATTTTGCCCTTGTTCGTCCGTTCCGCCAACCCATTCGGCGTTAGGTTCGGTACCTTGTCAAACCAGCCCGCAAGCGTATCGCTGGTTTCACGACCGAGTGCATCGAGCTGTTCCAGCCAACCCGGCATTGAGCTCAGTCGGTAGGAATTGCGAGACAGTGCTTCTGAACGAAGCAGAATCTCTTGGACCGTTTCACGCTCTATGGCCCAGACTTCGGCGAAACGCGCGCGCGCCTCAACAAACCCTGCGAGCCAGCTTTCCGGCACGTTGTCGATAGATACCGTTGGAACAACGTCGAGCGTGGGGAAGCTCGTTACGGTGCGAGCCAATTGAGTGAGCTCAGTGATCCCCGTGTTGGATTGTTTTAGGTAGAGAACCTCAGCTTCTTTTGCTGTAAAGAGCTCCCGAGTCCAAAAATCCTGAACCAACTCAGCAAGCAACGTGCGGGAATCAGCGCTCAGCTCAAGGTCGAAGCGCACCCCGCTCTCAAAGGCATATTCGCTCAAAATCCGCTGACAAAAGCCGTGGATCGTGAAGATTTGGGCGGCGTCCAACGTCGCGAGCGCCAGCCGGAGTCGATGGCGCGAATCCTCCGGCGTTTGACCGGCAGCAAGCTTCAGCACTTCGGGATCGGGACACACGCCACCTAAGCGCAGCGCATCCAATGCATCAAAAGCTGAACGCAGGCGCTTTCGAATGCGGGCACGCAACTCAAAGGTAGCCGCTTGCGTAAACGTAACGACGAGGATTTGCTCTACTGAAAGCTTCTTTTCGAGCAACAGGCGCAAGTAGAGCGTCGTGATAGTGTGGGTTTTCCCGGTGCCCGCACTGGCCTCGATCAGCTGCGTACCCGTCAGCGGAACCGAAATCGGATCGAGATTTCTCATCAGGCCTCCGTTTCCAGATGCTCGAGCAAAGGCGAAAAAATAGTCTCGGCAAGCTCGGTGAAGCTCGGCGCTGCCACGTTCCCAAGCAACACCACGGGCTCCCCCGAGATGGGTTCCTCGCCCGGGAAGCAGCATAAGACGCTGAGGTCCGTTCCCTCCGGCATGCTTTGATTGGCCTTGTCAGCGCTCTGTCCGCCTCCGAAAGCCTCGCGCGCTGCGTTGAGAGCCAGCTCTACCGAATCTTCGCTCTCTTGATGCTTACGTTGGGCAACGATAAAAGCCTTCGAAGCTTTGGGAAAAAAGCGCAGCGGCAGCCGATGGCCTAGCCTATAGATCGCGACCAGATCATTCAGGATCGCCCGTGCCCGTTCCCTTTCAACGGCGCGAAACACGCGAAGCGTCGGCTCAGTGGTTTTCGAATCTGGCGCGCGCCCGATCAGAACGCTCTGGGACGGCGCCCCTTCGCCTCCAGCACATTGCAGCGCCAAGTGTCGGATCCAGAACGCAACCTCGCGCTTGGCTGACACCCGCACAAACTGACGAAGCACCTGCGCGCGTGGCCACAACTCGAGAAAGGCCCCTTCAAGCTCACAACCTGAAAGCGCGAGGCGAAAATGCCGCGGCTCCAGGCGTACGCCTTCGATCCAAGGCAGTGCTGCCGTCGCCAACTGTTGGGCCTCGTCTGCAACTCGCTCGTAGACGCAACGGCCGGTGGTGCCAAGCGGCAAGAGTCCTGTCGCTCTCGCCAGTGTGAACCCAGACTCAACGGAGACGCCCGCGAAAATGCGCTCCAAGCTCTCGGCGCCAATTTGGTAACGCTCAAGCGCTTCTGGATCGATCGGCTCTCGATCCGCCACGAGGTCAGGCTCGTCGCGCAAGAACAAACCCAAGCTGTCTTGCAGGTAAATTTTCGCCGGATTTTCGAAAAACCGCACCAACCGCTCCAGCGAAATGACGGGCCGGGACGCTTCCGGCAGGAGTGCCCTCTGAAAAGCTGGCAGCTCTTTTCGTGGCCCGGAAAGCGCGGCTGCGCCGCGAGCTTCCACCTCACCGAAGCTGAACAAACGGGCGTCGCCAGGTTGGAAATAACGGGGACTAAACGCCTGCAACGGATGGGAAACCACAAACAACGAACTCGCCGGAGCCTGCTGCTCACCCGGCAACGGTTCAAGAGTGAAACTCTCATTGATAGCGTCCAAAAGCTCGCCAACAACGACCGACGGCGGGCGTTCTTTGTTGTCGTGCGGATCTCTGCCCACATAGGTGATGATCAGCGCATCGCGAGCGGCCAGCAACGCTTCGAGAAATAGATAGCGGTCCTCGTCGCCAAGCGACCGATCACCCAACCGAGGCTTTTGAACCATGCGATCAAAGGCAAGCCTCGGCGTGGTGCGCGGGAACCCACCATCATTCATGCCGAGCAGACCTACCACACGAAAAGGAATACTGCGCATCGGCAACAGCGCACAAAACGTGACCCCGCCGCTCATGAAATCGTGATGGGTGCGCTGCTCTTCAAAACTGCGAGCCAGCACTGACTCCATCGTTTTCAGATCGATCGCTTCGTCAAATTTTCCAAATTCGGCGAGCTCCACCAGCTTCGCGATCGTTTGACGCACAAATTCGAGGTCCGTGTCCGACGAACCCGTAGGTCCCAGCATCTGATCTTGGAGGGCGCTCAGGCGCTCCTGCCATTGGCGCGGAGTCTTCGGAATCTGAAAATCAGCGAAAAAACTGAACAGCTTATCGCAAAACGCTGCGAGCTGGCCCAACACCTCGGCCCGAGCGCCCTCGACACTGTCGAGCGGGAGCACACCTTCAAACAGCTGCTGCCCCTGACTCGGCAACGCCCAACCTAAGAACAGGCGCTCAAGCCCAAAGCGCCAAGTGTTCTCCACAGCATTCGGCTGCTCCTCCCGAGCGCGATGTTCGGCATCTTCACCCCAGCGAATCCCTGAGCGAAACACCCAATGCTCGATCTGACTTAAATCCGCGGACGAAAGTTCGAAGCGGGCTTGCACCGAGGGAAGCGCCAAAACATCCAACACCTCGCTCGCCTTCATGCGACCGCCGAGCACTCCGACCAGGGCCATGAACGCCTCTGCCGCAGGGCTGCAGGCGCGCAAACTGCGATCGGCAATACGATACGGAATGTAGCCCGGAGAGGCCAGATCAACCCCAAAAACGGCCTCAATGATAGGAGCATAAGCCTCCACATCGGGCATCATCACGATCACGGCCTGCGGCTCCAGCATCCTTTCCGACTCGAAACAAGCTAACAGCTGATCGCGCAGCACCTCTACCTCACGGATAGGCCCATGGCACACGTGTATCGAGATGCTCGTGTCTGCACGATCGAGCGGCAGGGGTGAAGTTTGTTCAGGACCCTGACCGCGTTCGGTGAGGTGCAGAATGTCGCTCTGCAACACCTGAAGCGCACTGCCCACGCCAGGCTCCACGTAGAGATCCGAGCTGCCCTCCACGTAATCTACATGGCTCTCAAGGATCTGCTGAAAATCTCGGCCCAGGCGCCCGAGCGAAGCCAAGAGCGGATTCTCCAACGCCAGGTGTTGTGTGCGCCAGGCCGGCTCGGTGCGATCGATCCTGGCTAACTCCTTCGCTGAACGGATCTGCCCAAAATATTCCCGCGAAGGACTCAACTGAAACAAGTGCACGGGGCAGAGTTTGGAAAGCGCGTTCAGGGCCTCCAAATAGATGGGCGGCAACGAGGAAATGCCAAAGACGCTCAGGCGCCCCGGAAGGGCCAGCGCGGGCGCTGGCGTTCGCCCGATCTTCGCGATGATTTCGGTGATCTTGGTAGCACCGCTGCCGTACGTTTTACTCAATGCGCGCCAAAGCTCGGCTTGCCAATCATCCCCCTCACCCTTCAGAAATGAACGCACCAATTCAGGTCGATAGACTGCGTACTGATCAAAGATCTGCGCGATCCTATCGGCCAGCTCAAGCCGACGTGCGAGCGCATTTTCTCCGCCCAAATAGTGCTTCAATTCAGCGAATGGTTCGTGAACCAAGAGCGATGGCAAGAGGGCTGCGATCGACCAACCGAGCGCCGGACGACTGAACGCATCCACCTCAGATACTGGCACTTCCGCCGGCGTGCTGGCCGACGGCTCAAGTGCGGGGAACAACTGATCGAGCTCGGCAACATACGCTTTGGGAAAGGGAAAGCGTGCATTCGCCCAAATGCCCAGCTTCTGAGCACAGAACATCGAAAGCCAGCGCTCCATGCCCTTGCTTTGGACGATGATCGTTTCAGGTTCAAACGGCGAACGGAGTGGCTCACTCACGACAGCCAGAAGCGCATCCGCTAGGACTTCCACCCGATTACTTCGATGCACCAGAATCGGCACTACGCCGTGTTAGGCGCAGCATCCTCGCGAATCAAGGCTTGCTCTGCCTGGCTAGGACAGGGAATGCCACGGGCCCGCGCAAGTTGAGCATCCCCAAGTGCCACCCAACTTGTCCGTGACCTCTACCTCAAAGTCGAACACAAAGTAGTAAGCATGCTTACTACCTTAGAAGGAGCGAAAAGGGGCGACTGCTTGCGGCAGCCGGGTGAGCAGCAACACCAACTTGGCTTCCCCGCGACCCCCTTGACTCTCTACCCTTGACGCGTTGTGTCGGGAAGTTCTCGATTTCCGCTGAGGCCAGACAGAGCGTCCTCGATCGCCTCGATCACAAGTGGCTTTTGCAGCTGAATATTTCCTGCGGAAGTCAGGAAATCCTGGCAACGCTTAGTAAAGACACCCCCAGTCGAAAACACCAAGCGTTTCAGGAGATGGGGCGCCTGCTTGCTGAGCGCCGCGTGCACCGCCACACCGTCGACGTTCGGCATCATGAGGTCACACACGATGAGATCGAAGTCTGGCGTCTGAAGGATTCGCGCCAACCCTTCTTCGCCACCCACTGCTGTTTCCACGTCATGGTAGCGGCTGAGTGAGCGTTGATAGGCGCGCAGCAGCTGAACTTCATCATCAATGATCAGTAGCTTCTTGCGCAAATGGGGCAGCTGGGACGGTGCGCGAGAGGCCTTCGCATGGCGAGGGATCAAACCTGTATTGTAGGGGATGCGAACCTCGAACCGGGTGGGACCACCCGGTTTGCTCTGAACGCTGATTTCGCCCAGGTGGTCGCGAACAATATTGGCGCACAGCGCAAGTCCCAGCCCGGTACCCACCTCTCGGCTCTTGGTGGTGAAGAATGGCTGAAAAATCTTGGCCCGCGTTTCGGGGTCCATGCCGCTGCCCGTGTCTTCAACGCAAATTCTGAGATACGCGTCAGTGTCCTCTGTGCTCACGCGAATCCGATGTTGCTCGGCACCGCCATCTTCGATGGCCTGAGCCGCGTTCGTCAGCAGGTTCGTCATCACCTGAATCAATCGACCGCGACTGGCTACGACGGAACGGGTTGCGAGCAAGGACTCTTCGAGACGCGCCCGATAGCGGATCTGAGTGTGGCAGACTTTGAAGGCCGTTCTGACAATCTCATTGATGTCGAGCAACTCCGCGTCCTCGCGTTCAATGCGTGAAAAAGCTCGTAGCTCCTTAACCGTAGCTGCGATTCGCTGCACGCCATCGATGCTGTCCACCAACATTTCATGCAGCTCGGAAAATGGCCGCGCTCCCCCTTCCAACTCCGCGAGCGCCGCTTGCACCTCGACATTTCGAGCGTATTTGGCCTTCAGACGTAACATTCGGCCCTCAACACGGGCCACCTCTCGGCGCACCTCGGAGAGATAGACTGAGACAAACGCGGCCGGGTTATTCACTTCATGAGCCACACCAGCGGCCAACTCGCCAATCGCTGCCAGCTTGCTTGAGTGCACGAGCTGCGCCTGTGCGTCACGCAGGGTCTCGTTCGCAACCGCGAGGTCGCGATCACGACGCACCTGCTGGCTGACATCTCGAATGACCATCACACACTGGCGGCTGGCTGCAGCGTGGATTGAAGCGACGCTAACGTCAGCAAAGAACTGCAACCCGTCTTGGCGGAGCAATTGAATGCGCGAGCGAATCGCCTTGCCTGAATCGGCAAGCTCGGTCATCACAGCGTCGGCGACGTCCTCCGACGCGAAGAGCTCTTTGAATGACTGTTTCAGCAGTAAATTCTTAGAATAACCAAAGAGTTCAGCCCCTGCGCGGTTGGCGTGGACCAAAGAACCTGAGTCGTGGTCGTAGACGAAGATCGCGTCGCTCGAACATTCCACGAGAGTCCGATAGCGCTCCTCCGGTGCCGCGAGCTCTGCGCTCCGGGCGGACTTGATCACGCGCGAAGTCCTGAGACGCATCTCGGAGTTGGCAGTGGCACTTCCGCTCGAGAAGCTGGGTGGGCGAGGACGATTGCGAGGCATCATTCCAGGTTTCGGTAAGCTCACGGATCAGTAAGCCACTCATGATACCGAAAATAAGCCTGTGGTCATCCTGCGTGTAACTTCTGGGAAAGCTCTCTATCAAGTTGTGTAGCAAGTGTGGGCGCGCACACTGAACAGACGCGCGGGTCCGGGAGAAGGTTGCGATTGGATAGGCCTGGAGCTGCAGGCCAGGAGGCCTGTCCATCCCCGTCAGGGCATCTACCTGCAAGACCCAGGCATTCTTCGGGAAACTAAGGCCATTCCGATTGAACCGCATGACCGGGTTGCGATAATCGGCGATGACAGGTCCACCCTCATGAGCCCGATCTTCAGCTGGATCCGACGCTGGCAGTCTACCCTTATCGTGGCGACGTTCCTCGCCGGCGTTCTTTATTTCACGCGCGATCGAGATACGAGAAAGTGCCGAGACCTGCCCGTCTGCACGGAACTTGGGAAATGTGGCGGCACGCCGCCTGAATGCAAAGCAGATGTCGACGAGTCCTGTAAGAATTCGCGCGTGTGTAAGAGTGCGGGTCAGTGCCGAGCCTCAGCAGGGCGCTGCGTTATCACGGACGATTGGTGCCAGAAACAAAAGAGCTGCAAAGCCTCCGGACAGTGCACCGCACTCATCGGGCCACCCGACCAATGCATCGCCTCGAACCTAGATTGCCAAGCTACTGATGTCTGCAAGAGCGATGGCTTGTGTCTCGCACGGAACGGCCAATGCGGAGCCACTCAAGAAGGCTGCAAGGCCTCCATCCCCTGTCAACGCGAGGGCTTGTGCAGCGAGCAAGACGGGAAGTGTTTAGCCCTCACTCGCAACGACTGTGAAACTTCCGAGAATTGCTTCAAACAGGCTAAATGCAGCGCAACTTTAGGTATTTGCAAACCCGACGCTAACGATTGCGAGAGCTCAGCGCTCTGCCAAAAATATGGCTTGTGCAAGACGAAAGAAGGCAGCTGTACTGCCGAAACGGATACTGCCTGCCTCGCCTCGGAGGAGTGCAAACAGAATGGTCGCTGTCGCGTGAAGCAGAATACCTGTGGCGCCGTGAAGGATGAAGATTGTGCGGCCTCAGCGAAGTGCAAAGAGGAAGGCCGCTGCGCGGTGCGCTACGGAGTGTGCGCTTCGACGGAAAGCAGCCAGTGTCGAAATTCAGATGTTTGTAAAACCCAAGGCCGCTGTGCGGCCGACAATGGGCGCTGCATTGCGACTCTGAATCCGGACTGCCGGAATTCAGACCTGTGCCGCGACGAAGGGCGCTGCTTCGCCGATCGAAGTAGCTGCGCCGCACAGCGCGATGAAGACTGCAAGCGTTCGAAAGTGTGCCTAGAGAAAGGCACGTGCACGGCCAAATACAGCCGCTGTGTCGTTGATTTTAACTACGGCAAGGCTGACGCGGGTGCCGCTGTTGCTAAGCCTGTTGCCGCGCCCAAACGACAGAAGTGAGCGCGTCAGAACGCGCCTGAGCGCTCAGGCCTGACTCTCTCGAAGCTCCTGCTCGGTGAACTCAGGTGCTTTGGGCGACGGCGGAATTCTCGAACCCTTGACACTCCAGCGCACGCCGCTATCAGCCAGCTCACTGAAGCGCACTCGCACACTCACAGGCTCTTTCTCACAAATTACCCCGGCGAGATCAAACAACTCGGCACGGATCAGCTCATCCGCCTCACCACATTGCGCGGTAAGAAAGAGCTCCCCATCAGACGCCATCTTGCGGGACACTTTGGATACCAGCTCGCTGCGCCGAACTGAATCAGAAGGCTCAGAATCTCGGGATGCTGCGACGATGATCACCTGCACACTCTGACCACTTTGAGCCACGCTCTGCACGCGGCGCTGCACGCGCATGGAAAACTGACGGTAAGACTCTTCGTCGGCCTGCACCTCAACTAAGGAACCGCCGGTGCCCCGCTGGAGATCCGCTGCGAAGACCGGCCAACCGGCTCCACGCTCCATGATCACCATGCAGACAGTCTTTTCCTTTAGGTGCTCCTCGGAGCTAGCGAACGACATCCCTCTACTCACCTTTTCAAAAACGCTGAACATTTGCATGCCCTTAATAAGCCCGTCAAGAGGGATCTTCGTTATGTTAAGCCGAGCCGTAACCTGTTCTGCGCACTGTACGGCTGCAGGATTCCAGGTCTTAAGGCCTGGCGTACGATTAACGCGTCGGCATTTAGATGTTGATAGCGCGACCATCGACGGCGAGGGCGGCTTCTTTGAGAGCTTCGGCAAGCGTTGGGTGGGCGTGGCTCGAACGGGCGAGATCTTCGGCTGATGCGCCAAACTCAATCGCCACCGCAGCTTCCGCGATCAGATCTCCGGCGTGGGGTCCGAGGATGTGGACGCCCAAGATTCGGTCTGTTTGCTTGTCTGCGAGGACCTTGACCCGGCCTTGCGTCGCGCCGACCGCCTTCGCACGTGCGTTGGCCATAAAAGGGAAGCTTCCCTTGCGGTAATCGACACCAGCCGCCTTCAGCTCTTCTTCGGTCTTGCCAACTGAAGCTATCTCGGGGTGCGTGTAGACCACGTTCGGGATCGCGTCGTAGTTGATATGGCTGAAGCCTTTCACGATGTGCTCCACGCAGGCCACCCCTTCCTCTTCTGCCTTGTGGGCCAACATCGGGCCTGCAATCACATCCCCGATGGCGTAGACGCCCGGTGTGTTCGTCCGAAACGCCTCATCCACGATGACTCGGCCCTCTGAATCGAGCTCAACCCCCGCTGCTTCTAGATTGAGGCCTTCAGTATTGGGGCGACGCCCAACCGCGAGAAGAACGCGATCACAACTGAGCGGCGCCTCACCTTCGATCTGCACGCTGCATTCATTACCCTGAGCGCTGGCACCCACCACTTTCGCACCCAAGCGAAAAATAAGCCCCTGTTTTTCAAAGATCCGTTTGGCTTCGTTGGCGATTTCCGCATCCATGCCAGGCAGGATGCGATCCAGGAACTCAAGGATTGTGACCTGAGCGCCGAGCCGACTCCAAACCGAGCCCATCTCAAGCCCAATCACCCCGGCCCCGATCACCACGAGGTGCTTCGGAACCTCGCTGTATGATAACGCCTCCGTGCTCGTGCCAATCCTGTCGCCGTCGAGAACGACGCCAGGTAGCGGAGTGACACTGCTGCCAGTCGCGATGACCACGTGTTTGGCGACAACCTCCAAGCTGCCACTGCTTGCTTGAATGTTCACCCGCGAAGAGCTGAGAAAGCTGGCCCAGCCTTCATAGCGAGTCACTTTGTTTTTCTTGAGCAGCTGCGCGACGCCCTGGGTGAGCGAGCGCACCACTTCATCTTTTCGCTGGAGCATGCGCGCAAGATCCAAACGAATTCCGCTGATCTCGATCCCAAACTCGGCAGAATGGTGCTGAGCTTCGTACAGCCGCTGGCTCGCTTCGAGAAGCGCCTTGCTCGGAATGCAACCAACGCGCAGACACGTGCCTCCGAGCGCCGCCTCCCCTTCCACACACGCCACATCGAGCCCCAGCTGGGCGGCTCGAATCGCCGCGATATACCCGCCGGGGCCAGCGCCAATCACCAATAAATCGTGCGATTTTGCCATATTAAACTTCGAGCAGCATGCGGGTCGGATTTTCCACGCATTCCTTGATGCGCTTCAGGAACGTCACCGCTTCGCGGCCGTCCACCATGCGATGGTCGTAGGTCATCGCGATATACATCATGGGTCGAATCACCACCGCGCCGTTCACTGCCATTGGCCGATCCATGATCCCATGCAGCCCGAGAATGCCACTTTGGGGCGGATTGACGATCGGTGTGGACAACAGAGAGCCGTAGACTCCACCGTTTGAGATCGTGAACGTGCCGCCCTGCAGCTCCTCCAGCTTGAGCTTGTTGTCCTTGGCGCGTTTTCCGAAATCTGCAATGGTCTGTTCTACCTGGGCGAAGCTTAGACGTTCGGCATTGCGGATCACTGGAACCGCTAAGCCCTTCCCACCGCCGACGGCAACGCCGATATCGTAGAAGTTCTTAAACACAAGATCATCACCGCGGATCTCAGCATTGACCTGGGGCACCAATTTCAAGGCATCGATCGCGGCTTTCACGAAGAACGACATGAACCCGAGCTTGATGCCATAACGCTCCTGAAACTGCGGCTGATACTGCTTTCGGAGCTCCATCGCTTGGGACATGTCCACCTCGTTGAAGGTGGTGAGGAGCGCGGCAGTTTGCTGGGATTCGACTAAGCGCTGCGCGATACGCCGTCGAAAAGGGCTCATCGGCACGACCTCTTCGCTGCGCGGGCCGCTACTTTGCGCCAGTTGAGGCGGAGCGGGCGCAGCTGCCGGAGCCTGAGCCTTCTGAGCTGCGTAGCGCTGCACGTCCTCCTTGAGGAGCCTGCCACCTGGCCCAGATGCTGGAACCTGTTCTGCCGTGACGCCTTGCTCATGCAATGCATGCCGTGCAGCTGGCATAACCCGCGCGAAGGCTTGCGGCGGGAGCGACTCACGAATGCTTTCAAGCTCCCGAGAAACAACTGGCGCTGGAGGCTGAGGGAGGGCCGCGGCGCCTGCTTCGAGGGTCCCCACAATATCCCCAACACTCGCCTTCGCTCCGGAAGGGACGCGGATCTCCTTGAGGATGCCATCTGCCGGTGCTGGCAGCTCAACAGTGACCTTGTCTGTTTCGATCATCACCAGGCTCTCGTCGCGCCGGACAACGTCGCCGACTTTTTTCAGCCACTCACCAACTTGAACCTCGGTGATTGATTCGCCGACGTTTGGAACCTTGAGTTCAATGGCCATCTTTCTAAAACCTTCCTAAGTGCTGCACTTTAGATCGCCTCGCTCCGCTTAGCTTAACTTCGAAGAGCAAAGGCCTGCTCAAGTAATGCTTTTTGCTCCATCCGGTGGCAGTTCGCCGAACCAGTGGCCGGGCTTGCGGAGGTTTGCCGGGAAACACACGAGAACGGAAATCGACCGAGCAAGGGGGAACCAAACCTAGCCCAAAGTGTCCGCCAGGCGCCCATATTTTCTGGCTCCTCCTGAACCCAGAATGCGGGCGTACCGTCCGCGTAGCCGGCGAGGGCGTCAGCGAGCACGTGGTCCGCGAGCGGATAGAGCTGCTCGATGCGCACAATCGCCACATCGTTTCGGCCAGCGTCCTCTCGTTGTTTGATAAGATCGTAATACACCTTCCCCGAACAGAGAAGAATGCGCTCGGCGTGCTCGCGAATTAATTCATCGGGCAGCACACGCTGAAACTTGCCGTTCGCGCACTCTTCCAGCGTACTCACCACGCGCGGATGCCGAAGCAAGCTCTTGGGGGTGAGTACGATCAAGGGCTTTCGCCACGGCCGCACCACCTGGCGGCGCAGCACATGAAAGAGCTGGGCCGGCGTCGTAGGCTGAACAATCTGCATGTTGTCTTCCGAAGCGAGCGTCAAAAATCGCTCGAGGCGCGCACTCGAGTGTTCCGGACCTTGGCCCTCAAATCCATGCGGCAACAACATCGTAATGCCACTCAGGCGCTTCCACTTATCTTCAGCACTCGAGATAAATTGATCGATGATCACCTGGGCCGCGTTGACGAAATCGCCAAACTGCGCTTCCCAAATCACCAAGCCATCCGGCCAATCTAGGCTGTATCCATACTCAAACCCCAGCACGCCGGCCTCGCTCAAGCAACTGTTATAGATCTCAAGCGGAGCCTGCGTTGGGCTGATATTGCAGAGCGGAATGTAGCGCTCTCCGTTTTGGTAATCGTGCAGCACGGCATGTCGATGGCTAAAGGTACCCCTGCCAGCGTCTTGACCCGTAAATCGCACACGAACCCCTGCCGCCACCAAGCTGGCAAACGCCAAAGCCTCGCCCGCGCCCCAATCGAGGGGTTTTGTTTGCTCCGCCATTTCGCGGCGTTGTTCGAGAATGCGAACGATCTTGGGGTTGGGATGAAAGCTAGCCGGCAATTCCACTTGGCGGCGCAGATAACTTGCAAGCGTTCCGAGATCGACGCCAGTCTCGGGGTCCTCAACTTTCGCCTCGGGTCCACCGCCGAATCCCTTCCAATACCCGCCAAGCCAATCCTGGATCTTCACGTAATCGTCACGGCGCGCCTCGCCCAGCTCCGCCTCGAGGTGCTCGCGGCGTTGCACCGAAATCGCGTCCGCCTCGTCGCGAGTGACGCTCCCGAGCTTCAAGAGATTTTCAAGATAACCATCGCGCACACTGCTTCTCTGCCGAATTGCGGCATATAGCAGCGGTTGCGTGAAGGTCGGCTCGTCGCCTTCATTGTGGCCATAGCGCCGGTAGCCGTACATATCGATCACGACATCGCGCTGGAACGTATCCCGGAAATCCATTGCCAAGAGCACCACCTGGGCAACCGCTTCGGGATCTTCGCCGTTCACGTGAAAGATTGGGATCTGAAGCATCTTGGCGACGTCGGTCGCGTAGGTCGTCGAGCGCGCTTCCGATGGCGGCGTGGTGAAGCCGATTTGGTTGTTGATCACAACGTGTAGCGTGCCGCCCGTCCCATAGGCGGAAAGCTCACTCAGATTTAGTGTTTCTTGGACGATGCCTTCACCCGCGAACGCGGCGTCTCCGTGAATCAGCAACGCCATCTTGTGGCGCCGGGACGCATCCTGGGCACGATCTTGCTTGGCTCGAGTTCTCCCGAGCACGACCGTATTCACGTACTCCAAATGGCTAGGGTTGAAGCACAAAGAAAGATGCACTTGCTTGCCGTTTGCGCACGAATAATCTGCACTGTGGCCCAGGTGATACTTCACGTCCCCGCTGCCAAAGTAAAGCTCAGGATCCAGGTCTTCAAACTCTCGAAAGATATCGCGCGGGCTCTTGCCCATAATATTCGCGAGCACATTCAGGCGCCCTCGGTGCGCCATGCCCAGCACCACTTCATTCACGCCGAGCTCAGACGCCCGATCCATGGCAAAGGCCAAGAGAGGGATCAGGCTCTCCGATCCTTCCAGCGAAAAGCTTTTCGCTCCCAGGAATTTCTTTTGGATGAACTCCTCGAAGATCACGGCGTCCGTTAGCTTGGTGAGGATCCGCAATTGCTCAGTCCGGGTCAGGTCTAACCGGTTCTCGGAGCCCTCCATCCGCTGCTGAAGCCAATCCTTCACCGTGAGGTCGTCAATGTGCATGAATTGCACACCGATCGAGCGACAATAGGTGTTGTGGAGCCGCTCAACAATGGCATCGAGCGTAGAAACATCGTGTCCGTGGATGGTTCGGCTCGAAAAATTGCGAGAAAGATCCTGCTCGGTAAGCCCATGAAACTCAGGCGAAAGCTCCACTTGATCCTGGCGCGGCAGGCCCAGTGGATCGACCGCGGCAATCATGTGGCCTCTCACGCGAAACGCGCGAACCAAGGCATCAACACGATCCTGCCGCACCGCCGCATCCGAAACTCCCGCCGCAACATCGTGCCCGTTCTGAGAACCGCTGTCGTTCGCGGAGGGCGTCGGTGGATTGAAGATACTTCCTCCCCGAATCGACGGCGCGAAACCTGCGGCGCCTCGGGACGGTGGTGCGATGCCGTCGAAGTATTGTTTCCAATCGAGTGGTACGCTGGCGGGCTCACGCAGGTACTCCACGTACAGCTCTTCGATGAGCGAGAGGGACTCGCTATTGAGCGAGATTTCGGAGGGTTGCGACATCTGATCCTTTACAGAACGATCCGTTGAATTCGATCGAGAAGGACTATCATGGGAAAGCGGGGCACTGAATGCCTTCGCTTGCCGCACGACGCAAGCGCCCGCCTAATCTCAGCGCGGGCCCCCTTTCAAAACTTACAAAAATGTCACGCTGAGCGGTGAATTGTCACGATCGCTCGGCGCCTACAGGAGCGCAGATCCTGCCACATCAGCGCGTGCGCCGGCGGCGCTGGGGCGCCTGGTCCAGCTTCACTCGGAGGTAGCCCTCAGATAGGAACACGAACAACTGCTGGGTCAGGACTTCAGTGGTCTCTTCCGTGAGCCCCATTCCAACAGCCTGATAGAGGAGCTCCTTCAGAGCCCCGACGGTGAGATACGCCAGCACGCGTGGCTCCCCATCGCCAACGATTCCGAGGGCCTGACCATCCTTCAGGCTCTCAGTGAGAAGTTGCACGACGCTGTCGTAAAATGTTGAGAGCTTGCGGTGAAAATCGGCATCGACACCTGTTGCATCCGTGAAGAGGATCTTGGTCATGGAGCGCTCCCTGAGACACACCCCGATCACCGCACGGATGTTTTCACGCACTTGCATCCCCACGCTGCGTTCCGCCTCATCGGTGGTGATGCGCTGGATCGCCATCGTGATTTGGGCGGCGAAACGATCGATCAAGTCAGAAAGAACCGCGCGCTTATCCTCGAAGTAGAGGTAGTAGGTGCCTCGGGCCACCCCCGCGGCCGCCACAATGTCGTCGATGGTCGTTTGGTGGTACCCACGTTTCACGAATACGTCGCGAGCTGCTTTGAGGATCTGTTGCCTGCGTTCCTCTTTGGGGATGACTGCCCCCGTTCTGATCCTCTTAGTCGGCTTTTTGCGCACGCTGGCGCGACTTCCGGGCATTCCGCCACGCTAACGTGCAGCCGGTCGTGGAGTCGAGCAGCGGGCGCGGCGAGGGGCCGGCCGGGGGCGCCGACGGAGCGCGCGGGGCGCCGTCGGATGACGACACTGTCACTTGCCGCAAAGCTTGGATCCCAGCGTTGAATCCGTGATGAAGCGCTTGCAGCGCGGCCTGTAATCCGGCAACCTGCCTGCCACTGACGTCAGTGTCAGTCAGAGCAGGGTCAAGTGTGGGAGGCCTAAGACGCTCCCCGAAAGAGGCAGCATGAACGCGGATCTCGTTATCGGAATGGACGTGGGCTCCACCACTGTCAAAGCGGTCGTCATCGATCCTCAGACTAAAGAGATCATCTGGAGCGATTATCAGCGCCACCACACGAAGCAGCCAGAGAAAGTTCTGGAGCTTCTGAACGCCATCCTAGAAAAATTCCCTGAGCAGCCGAGCGACGCGTGGCAACTCTTTCTCACGGGCTCCGGCGCGAGCCCCCTAGTGGCGCCCACTGGCGGGCGCTTCGTGCAAGAGGTGAACGCCGTGACGCTCGCGGTGGAGCACAAGCACCCGGACGTGTTGAGCGTGATTGAGCTCGGCGGGCAAGACGCCAAGATCATCATGTTCAAGGAAGACAAAGCCACGGGACAGAAAACCGCGTCCACGTCGATGAACGATAAATGCGCTTCGGGAACCGGAGCCACCATCGACAAATGCATGATCAAGGTGGGTGCCGAAGCAGGCTTCGCCAACACACTGCACTACAACGATGAAAAGCTGCACCATGTCGCGGCAAAGTGCGGCGTTTTCGCTGAAACAGATATCGTTAACTTGGTGAAGACAGGCATCCCCAAAGATGAAGTTTTAAATTCGCTCGCAGATGCGATCGTTGTCCAGAATCTGAGCGTGCTCACGCGCGGCAATACGTTGAAACCTAAAGTGCTGCTGCTCGGTGGCCCCAATACGTACCTGCCCTTCCTCAAGGAATGTTGGCAAAAGCGTATCCCTCAAACCTGGAAAGACCGGGGGATCAGCTATCCCGAGGATGTTCCGATCGATGAGCTCATCTTCGTTCCCAAAAATGCCGACCTGTATGCCGCATTCGGTGCGGTGATGTACGGCCTGGCCGAGGGCTCGGATGTGGGTCGCTTCACCGGCGTGGAGACGCTCAGCAATTTCATTAACCACGGCCGCCGCGCGCGGCTGGGTGAGCAAGCGGGCCCGCCCCTATCACTCACTGAAATCGAGACACAGTCTTTCGTTGAGAGTTACACGATCCCTAAGTTCAAAAACGCCAAGCTCGAAGCGGGCAGCGTCGTACGAGGCGTCGTGGGTCTCGATGGCGGCTCCACCTCTTCCAAGGCCGTGATCGTCGGCGAAGACGGGGAAATTCTCTTCAAGTCCTATCAGCTCTCCAAGGGCAATCCGATTCAGGACACCAAGGAGCTGGTGGCGAATCTGATGCACCAGATTGAATCGCAAGGGGCCACCTTCGAGTGCCTGGGCTTCGGTGCGACGGGCTACGCCGCAGACGTGCTGGAGCAAACGGTGCTCGCCGATGTGAACATTGTTGAAACAGTCGCTCACATGATGAGTGCGGTCCATTTCTTTGGCGATGTCGACGTGATTTGCGACATCGGAGGGCAGGATATCAAGGTCCTGTTTATGAAGAATGGGGACATTCAGAACTTCAAGCTCTCCAACTCGTGCAGCGCGGGAAATGGAATGTTGCTCCAAGCGATGGCCGATCAGTTTGGCTTGCCCGTCACCGACTATGCGGAGCACGCGTTCAAGGCCGATCTGGCGCCCAAATTCAGTTATGGTTGCGCCGTTTTCTTAGATTCGGATCGCGTTAACTTTCAGAAGGAAGGTTACCAAAAAGAAGAGCTTTTAGCGGGTCTCGCGCAAGTGCTGCCGAAGAACGTCTGGCAATATGTGGTGCAGATCCCACGCTTGGCCTCGCTCGGCACCAAATTCGTGTTGCAGGGCGGCACGCAGTACAACATGGCGGCCGTCAAAGCCCAGGTCGATTACATTAAAACGCGCGTTCCAGGCGCAGAAGTCTACGTGCATCCGCACACCGGTGAGGCTGGCGCGATTGGCGCGGCGATCGAAACCTTGCGGCGCTACAAACGCTCCGGGACGACACACTTCATCGGCATGGATGCAGTGTTGAACCTTGAATACACCACCACCAATGATCCGAGCACGGTCTGTCATTTCTGCCCGAATGAGTGCAAACGCACCTTCATCGATACCTCCCGCCCGGATGGCTCAAGCGCCCGCTACATTTCTGGCTTTTCGTGCGAAAAGGGCACCGTCGAGAGCAAAGAAGCGATGCTCGACATCGTCAAAGAACGCAAGAAGGTTGCCGCTGCCTTCCCGAATCTGGTGACGTACGAAGCGGAGCTGGCCTTCAAGCACTTCTACGAGTGCGAACCGATTCCAAGAGCTGGAACTGTGATTGAAGACGTGAAAGTCGAGCCAGGATTTTTTCGGATCAAGAAGCAGAAATACTTCCGTCCGTTCGAGCGTTCGAGTGAGGCTGCCCAGCAGCGCCGAAAGAGCCTGCGTGTGGGCCTACCGCGCGTGCTCAACATGTATTCGACGGGGCCGTTTTACCGGTCGTATTTCGAAGCTCTCGGGATGGGTCGCTCGAATATTGTGTGGAGCGATGTCACGAGCGAAGAAATGTTCATGGAGGGGGCAAAGTATGGCTCTGTGGATCCGTGCTTCCCGAGCAAAGTGGTGCAAGCCCACATCCACAATTTGCTCTTTCACAAACACGAGCCTGAGCGAAAGCGTCCGCTCAATTTCATCTTTTTCCCGATCCTCACGCACGTGCCCAACTTCGTGGATGACACCACGGACAATGCTTCCTGCCCCATCGTGGCGGGCACCCCTGACGTGATGAAGGCAGCCTTCACGAAGGAAGTGGATTTCTTTGCACAACGCGACATCGAGTACCTCGACCCTGCCCTTTCATTCACCGAGCCCACGCTCTTGGCACGCAGGATGTTCGAAACCTGGGGCGCGCGCCTGGACATCACCGAAGATGAGAGCGACCACGCGTGTCGCGAAGGCTGGAAGGCTCTGAATGCATTTGATCACGAGCTTCAAGACAAAGGCAGAGCCATCCTAGAGACGGTGGAGGCGGAAGATCGCATCGCCATCCTGGTTCTGAATCGGCCGTACCACGCCGATCCAGGCATGAATCACGGCATTCCTGAAGAATTCCAGGTTCTCGGCTACCCCATCTTGAGCATCCGCTCCATTCCCAAAGGCCGGGATTACCTCGATCGCTACTTTAAAGATGAGCTTGAACGCGGGATCATCAAGAGCCCGCTCAATATCAATCATGTGTGGCCCGAGAATTACTCCGCAAACAGTGCGCAAAAAGTCTGGGGCGCCAATTTCGCGGCGCACCATCCGAACGTGGCGATCTTGGATCTTTCGAGCTTCAAGTGCGGCCACGATGCGCCCACCTACGGCTTGGTGAGCGACATCATTCAGACGTCGCGAACTCCCGCCTCATCGCTCCACGATCTCGACGCCAATAAGCCCACCGGCTCGATCAAGATCCGCGTGAAGACCTATGCGCATTCTTTGCGACTCGCCCAAGAACGGCTCGAAGATCTGGCCCAGCGTAAGCTGTCGCTCTCCGCGGCTATCGATAAGAAACGGCTGGAGTTGTTGGGGCTCAAGCAAACCCAACTCGCAGAAA
Source organism: Polyangiales bacterium (assembly GCA_038246305.1). Taxonomy (GTDB): domain Bacteria; phylum Myxococcota_A; class Polyangia; order Polyangiales; family Polyangiaceae; genus JBBRRP01. The sequence continues at coordinate 33,166 of JBBRRP010000062.1, forward strand.
TGAAACAGAGCGATCCCGCGCTAGAGCGGGAGTTGGCCCTTTTGACCGAAAAAGTACTGGCTTACCAAACCCGCGCAGCAGTTCCGGAGAAGCTTGGCCACGCGGAATACGTGGCCGACGGTCCACAGATTGTTTCCCTCACACGCCGCACGCCGCCAAGCCCCGGCACCGCGCACTCCTCCCCCACCCCCCGCGAGACCGCTAACGTTTCGGCAGCGGAATAACACGACCCCGCACCCCGCGCACCAACAGCTCCACCAAGATTTTACCGAAAACCGCTAAAAACTGCACCCGCAGGAGAACCCACCATGACTCAGGTTGTTACCATCACCGCCGACAAAAAAGTCCACCTGCCCGTGACCGGCAAAGCCCAGAGGCCGCAGGGCTTTGACATCGATACAGAGCTCAAAGCCTTTGAGATTGAAGAACGCGAACGGCTGGGGATTCAGGCTGAGCAGCAGTGGCTGGAAACGATGGCGGATCTGAGTTTCACCAAATCCGAGAAGAGTAAAATCACGCTGCTCATCGGTGGGCTTACGATGGCTCACGATTACTTGGTTCAGGGAGCGTTCAGCCACCTGGGCTACAACGTGATCGCACTTGACGCACCCGACTTCGATGCCTTGCGTGTAGGCAAAGAATTCGGCAACCGAGCACAGTGCAATCCAACCTATTTTACCGTTGGAAACCTGGTCAAATACCTGATCCACATGCGCGACGAAAAGGGGCTTTCTACCGAAGAGATCGTGGACAAATTCGTGTTTCTCACCGCGGGCGCTTGTGGCCCGTGTCGCTTCGGCATGTACGTCACCGAGTACCGGAAAGCTCTCCGCGACGCAGGATTCGACGGCTTCCGCGTCATGCTGTTTCAGCAACAAGGTGGGCTCAGCCAAGCCACCGGGGAAGCGAGTGGCCTGGAGCTCAATCCCAAGTTCTTCTTGGGTCTCTTGAAGTCGCTGCTCGCCGGCGACGTGATCAACGGCATGGGTTACCGCCTGCGCCCCTATGAAGTGGTGCCAGGCTCAACGGACATTGCGCTCGAGCAAGCCAAGAAGCTGTGCCACACGGCACTCTCGAACGGCAAGAGTGTGCTCTGGGCGCTCCACCAGTCCAAGCAGCTGTTTCGCAAGATCGAGGTCGATCGAACCCGCGCCAAACCCAAGTGCGCCATCATCGGTGAATTCTGGGCGATGACGACCGAAGGCGATGGCAACTACAAGCTTCAGCGCTTTGTGGAGCAAGAAGGTGCCGAGGCGGACATCCAATTCGTGACGGCCTGGATCCTTTACAACATCTGGGAAGTGACGAACGACACGGCGAATCGTGCGCTCCTGCGAGGCCAAGACGGCGGCCAATATGGCCTGAAGGCAGCCGGCGAATATGGTGCTTTTGTCCGTAAAATCGGGCTCTGGGCAGGCGGCCACGCGCTTCGCGGTGCGTTTCAAAGCTTCGCCCACGCGGCTGGCTTCTATGGCTATGCGCTGCCGGACATGAAAGCCATCGCCGATCTCGCTCAGAATTTCTACAATACCGATCTACGCGGCGGCGAAGGCCACATGGAAGTGGGCAAGCTGATTCTCAACGTGGCCAAGCACAAGGCCACGATGACGCTCAGCGTGAAGCCCTTTGGCTGCATGCCGAGCTCGGGGGTGAGCGATGGCGTGCAAACCATCATCACCGAAAAATACCCGGGAACCATCTTCTGCCCCGTGGAAACCAGTGGTGATGGAGCGGTTAACTTTCAGAGCCGAGTCCAAATGTACATGTTCAAAGCTCGCGCCGCCGCGCAGGCCGAGTTCGATCAAGCACTCGCCGAGACGGGAATGACGCTTGAAGACTTCCGCAGCTTCCTCAAGCAGAATCCACGCTTCAGCTCACCGCTGCACCATCCGCCCCACGCCGCCGCCGCAACCGCGAGTGATCTGGTCTATCAGGCAGCCGAGTACCGGAAATCAACCCGTACCGAACGCGCACTCAAGAACGCCAAGAAAGCCGCCCGCGTGGCGCAACAATTTGCCGAGAACGCGGTTTCCGAAGGGCCTCAAAAGCTGGCACATGCGGCCAAAATGATCCCCGTCGGGGCCGGCGAGCTCTTGACGTTAGCGCGGGAGAAAGGGCCCGGGCTGGCTCAGGCAGCAGCGACTGCTGCGAAGAGCCGAGTCTCGACGGCGTTCGGTCGTGGCGGCCAGAATGCTGGTGCGCAGGCTCACGCTTAACGGCGTTCTTATGGCGTTCTGCTCGCTGCGCTACTAGCCGCCACCAATGTCCGGAGCATCCCCACTCGCTAGTCTGCCTCTGCCGCTCAACCGAACGGGCCATTCGTTGGCTCAGCGATAGTAAGCATGCTCTCATCGTTGATCACTGCGTAACTGTAATTTAGCAGCGACCCAACCTTCCGTCATGGCGTCGAGCCTCTCGAGACCACGGGCGAGGGTGATCCAACCTGGATCGCGACTGTATTTGATGTGGCCGC
>JBBRRP010000063.1:0-35537 GCA_038246305.1 Polyangiales bacterium
GCGGGCGCCGGCGAGGTGCGTGAAGTGGTGCGCAGTCAACTCCAGAATGAGTTGATTGTGGGCCTGCGCACGGCATCCGTGCCCGCGCTGCGGCGCATCACTCACCGCTTCACGCTTCCTAGCGGCTTTCTCGTGAAGCAAGAAACCTAGCCTCCCGCGCACACCAGCACACCCAACAAGCCAGAACGGGCTGGCACTGCTCTTGCTTTGGCATCATAGTTTTAGAGTTCCTGAGCGTAAGGTGTTCTAATGCCAACGCAGGTATTTCCAACGTCTAGGATTTCGCAGCACGCGAGCGTTCCCCTCCGCGCGCTGGTTGCACTGGTCTTGCTCGTGGGTTTTGCCGGCTGCGCGCGGGAAAAGGAAACCCCAAGGCGTCCAATGGTAGCCGCTGCCGAGCCGCCTCCGCAAAAACCCCCTCCCGCAGCGGACGCTAACCGTGATTGCGCAAGGTTGCGCGAACTCGTTGAAAGCGAGCCCGCGTTACCTGGCACACCAGCGCTCGATAAATCCAGAATTCGGATCTTGGCGCGAACCAAAGCGGAACCCGTCGTGTTCATTCGACCGCCCGCACCGGATCCGCAAGCGAAGCAGAATGTGAGGCGGCTACGCGCGAGCCTGGCGCGTGCGCTTTACCCAGGAGAAGTGCTGAAGCTTCTCTTAGCGTCGTTTCGACTTCACCCCGAGATGGGGCGAGCCGTGCTCTTGCGCGAGGGCTACCTCTACGCCGAAGAGCCTGAATTTGCCTTTGCGCTGGTGGAACAACTCCAACTCAACCATCTTTTTGACGCCGAGAGGATTTGGATTCAGCGTGGCGATCGAACTTACCACGCTACCCGACTCGCGTCGGGCAACTACCGCTATCTCGACGGTCCCGAGAAAGACAAACTCGCTCGCCTATTCCTCTTCGACCGAGTGGGCAGCGAGAACCCTCCCCCGGCACTCCATATCGATTTCCGCACACTTCGAAGCGAACTCCATTTTGACGCAGTCCAGATCGAGCGCATCACACCCACTCATCTCTTGGCAACACTCAGCTATGGCGGCCTGAAGTTACCGAGCATTCTAAGGTATGCAGAGGCAAAGGTGAGTCTTGAGTGCGAGGTGGTTGGCGAATCCTCCGCGAAAGACCTCGCTCTCATCCGCGATACGGCGGACCGTCGCCAGAAGGTGGTGAACGCTCTCCGGCGCGAAATGGAAAACGAAATCGAAGAACAATTGCCATTCGACGAACCGCACCGCGAGTTGGGTCAACAGGACGGCATGCTGCGCCAGAAATGGACGAGCGCGTACCAACGGGGCGAGAAGAAATTCAGTATGAACGGGGATGACTACACAATATTCGACGGCAAAGGCCGGCCCATCGTGCCGCAGGTCTGTGTTGATTTTCTGACGGATACCTTGGAGCGTGCTAGCGGGAAATGGTGGCGCGCTGAAGGCGAAGCACCGGGCACCAGCGCTGGACTGATTGATTTTACGCGCGACCACGAGGGTACCCTGCGCCAAGTGCCAGCGTTCGTAGAACTCGCGAAAAACAGCCCGGATTGGTTTGATGTTTACGAGACCCCCGAACGGGAGCGTATCAAATTTCGTCGGAGGGACGAATTTTATGGCTACTTGGCCACGCACACAGAGCGTTTTCAAGCGGGCGATATCGTGGTGATCCGGGGCCATGCCCCGTTTGAGCGCGCGTGGGAGACGCCGGTTATGCACTATCACTCGTTCTTTATCTACGAGAACGATCCGGTCACAGGTTTTCCGATGGCCCTCGTTGGCAACCCGGGGCACCCGACGATCCGGGTCTGGGAAACAGAAGTTCGCCGTACGCCCAAACGCGCGATTTGGTATCGCCTGCGCCCTCGGCTTCATTGGTTAGAAACTCACCTGAAGCTTGAGCCACTTGCTACCGAGCCGGCGCCGCTTTCGGTAGGGCCGCTCTAAGCACTGACCGCGTATCATCGACCAGCGTTGGCGCTCCCCGTTGACAACCTGCGACGAATCGACATGATCTGCCCTTCCCAAATGCGCGCGAGCTTGCGCCCGACTTCAACCTGCGTTTTTTCTGAGGGATCCCATGAGCATTGCAGCCTTCCAACCCCAATTCATGAAACTAGGAGTGCTTACCGCCGCGCTACAAGAGCTCACACCACGTGAGATTCGCGACAAAGATCCGGACCGAGCTGTCGAGGAGTGGCTTGCATTTGCGCGTGAAGTCAACGCCGACAACATTCAGCTTTCAGCAGCGCTTCATCCCTCTGAGAGCGACGTGCCCGCTGAGGCTCTCTTGGATCCCGTTGCCAACACTCTCGACCTGCGCGCTCCGTTCGACAAGGACCGTGCAAAGCGTGTTCAGAGTGCGATGCAGGAATGCCGCGTGGGGCTTTCCGATCTGGCCTACTTCGACAACATGCTGCACGAGGATTCGGACATTCGAAAGAAGAAGTACGACTTCATGCGCCGCGTGTTTGACGCCGCTGCACTGCTCGGGGTGGATGCCGTCTGCGGCTTCGTGGGGCGCAATCAAAAGCTGAGTATGGATCAGAATCTTTTGATGTTTGAGGAGGTATTTGTTCCCTTGCTCAAAGAGGCCAAAGCTCGGGGCCTGAGCTATCGCGTGGAGCAGTGCCCGATGCCGGGCTGGACGACCTCCGACAATTTTCACAACAACATTGCGTATGCGCCAGGCCCTTGGATTGCGCTCCACCGAATCTGCGAAAAACATGGGGTGGGAGACCAATTTCGGATTCACTACGATCCCTCGCACGCCATCCTAATGGGCCAGGACACGCGTTCCCTTTTCCAGTACCTCAAGGACAGCGGCTACAACTTTCTGATCGCGGGCCTTCACGTCAAAGGCCAGGTCATTAATGCAAAGGGCGTCTCCACTTGGGGCTACGGCGGTCAAACCATGGAGCGTGGGGACTGGGTGAATGGAAAGCCTTCGGAGCGTCCTTCAGATCAGGGGAACGCCTGGCTCAAACAAACGGTCCTCTGTGAGCACGAGCTCCCCGGAACCGCGCGCCACGATCCGCTCGCCTACCTTCAAAATCGTTCTGTGGATTGGCTCGACCACCAGCTCGCAGTCCGCGAGCTCTTGAGCTTAGACGTCAGCAAGACGCACCTGATCGTGGAGCACGAATATCCCTTGGCTCGCATCCAAGACAAGGCCAAGCTAAAGCCGATTCTTCAGGGTTCGTTGGCCTTCACGCGCAAGATCGATGAAGCAGCTGCTTGCATGCACGCGCTGCAGAGCGAAGTGATGGCGGCGCAGAATATCCCAGTGCAGGGCGTCGGCCGCCAAGCGTACCGGAGCTAAGCTGGCTCTAGCTCTCGCACATTAACGCTAGCCTCGCAGCGCAGCGCCCGCTTATTCCGCGGGCTCTGCGTTGGACTCTTCCAAGCTGGGCCGAGCCAAAATCGACGATTTGCCAAACCCCAACTTGGCATCGGCATAGACGCGCTCTGGGGGTTCACGGAGCTCCCATACCAGGCCGAGCCAGCTCATCAGCGTGAGCAGGTAATAAGTGACATCCACCTCCCACCAGTAGAAGCCCTGGCGGGTGGACGTCATGTAGTAGTGGTGGTTGTTGTGCCAGCCTTCACCCATCGTGACGAGCGCGAGCCAAAAGTTATTGCGGCTGGCATCCTTGGCATCAAAGCGCTGATTGCCAAGCATATGGCTGAGTGAATTAATGGTGAACGTGCCGTGCCACAACAGCACCGTGCTCAAACCAAACGCGATGAACAACCCAGACCAGCCCATCGCCAAAAAGATCACCACGCCGAGCACTGTGGGGGGTAAAAACCAGAGCTTGTTGAGCAAGACAAGTTCCGGATATTTCGCCAAATCGCGCACTTTTCGGTAGTCCGTCTCACCGTTGTAATCAAAGATCCAGCCCATGTGCGAGTAGAAAAACCCGCGACGGCTGTCGTGCGGATCGCCGTCAAGATCCGAAAATCTGTGGTGAGTGCGATGCTCGGCAGCCCACCAAATCGCACCGCGCTGTGAGCTTGTCTCAGCCCAAAATGCCATCAAGAACTGCACCAGCCGACTTGTCTTGAACGTACGATGCGCAAAGTAGCGATGGTAAAAACCTGTGACGCCAAACATGCGCAACCAATAGAGCGCAATGCACACGGCCCAATCCTGCCACTTGGTGCCCGTCCAAAACGCTCCAAAAGGAATAATGTGCACGATGATGAACGGGAGAGCGCCCGTCCATTCGTACTCAGTCAGCTTAGTCGCTGCTTTGCGGGGCTTGGGCGCATCGAAGGAAACTGAGAAAAGACTCATGGGCGCCATGTTGGCTTGAGAAATCCAGCGAGGCCGTCATGATTCTGTCATGAGTCAGTCAGGACATCGGCTTGACTCATGCCGTCAAAAAGCTGGCTCTTCGCCCCGTTGGGCCCAAGCAGCGTAAGGTTTCACGCAGCCAATTATCTGGGTAAATTGCGCCAATTTAGCCCAGCGCTCGGCTTCGTGGAGCACGGCCCGAAGTTTGCGTAGGTCAGCCTGTGGTGATCTCTAACCTAAGCTCGGCAACGTCCGCCACCCCTACGAATCAAAGTCCTGAGTCCGCCGAAACGCCCGACGTCGTTCGCTTTTCCGAAGAGTTAGCGCAGCGCGCCAGGCCGCAAACCGTGCGCGCAGTGCGTACACCTCTAGCCGGAGAGCAGGCCGCCCAGGCACTGGAACGCGCCTGGCAGCAAGTGATGGGCGAGAAGCCTAGCGAAGAAACCAAGGCTGTTCTGACCGCCCAATGGGCCCACGAAACAGGCCGTGGCGACAAGATGATGAACTTCAACTTCGGTGGCATCAAAGGCAGCGCGCCTTCAGGACTCGGTGCGGACTACAAGACGCATGAAGGCTGGGGGAAAACAGAGGTGCGCACTGTTGATCGTTTCCGCGCCTATCAAAGCGCCGACGAAGGTGCGGCAGATTACGTGACACTGCTGGCTAAGCGTTACCCTGAAGCCGTTAAGGCGGCTCAAGCGGGCAATCCTGAACAATTTGTCCGCGAGCTCAAACGAGCCCACTACTTCACGGGCAATGAATCGGCCTACGTGCGCTCGGTGACCTCACTCGCCAACGCTGCACTTTCCAGTGGATTCACTGCGCTGAGCGGCGGCAGCGGAGCAGAAAATGCCTTTCCAACCTATCTGGAGCAGACTCCCATCAACAACCCAACCGCCTACAGCGCCGCGACAGGGAGCTCGTTCGCAACGGGCCCAGTGGAGTTGCTTTCCTTCACGGGGGTCGAGGCCATCGTCGACGAGGTGGGGCGAGCCGCGCTTCGGGACGCGACCGCGCGCAGCACTGAGGGATCCGGACGCGGCTGATTGGTTTAAGGGTGTCCCCCAAAATTGCGAGTTTTCGGCGCGGCAGGAGCTTCTTTCGACGACTCTCCCACATAACTTTTGACCCGCTCCAAGACTTCCTCAGCCTCTGCCGCTTCGCCCGCGTGCACCAAGTGCTGGGCCAACGCGCCGCCGGCTGCAGCGTTGTCCGGCGCCAACGCATGCGCAATGCGCCAAGCACTCAGCGCCTCGGGGTGTTCAATCTCTTCCGCTACGGCAGCTAAGCAGGTGATCGCGATCCTGTTGGCCGGATCCAGCTCAACGGCGCTCCGAGCGAGTTCCAGCGCTTCAAAGCCGCGCCCCAGTCGTGCCAGCAGCCTCGCCAAGAGGGCGCGACCGCGCGGTTCTTCTGGGGCGCTTGCTTTCACCTCGAAGTAGCAGGCGCACGCCTCTCCAAACATTCCCAGCTCCTCAAATAGCGTGCCTTGCCGAAGCCGTGCTTCACGCGCCAAGACTCGATCTCCACCACGTGTGACAGCCTCAAATTGTGCGTTTGCTTCGTCGTAATCACCTCGTTGGCACGCACTATCCCCAGCTTCCAACAGGCGCTCCACACCTCCTCCGCGGCAGCGCGCAAGGCATCCGACAAACTCACTTTCACCCTCTAACCATTGAACCGGTTCCCAACCAGCCAATTCCAGGAGCTGACTGAGTTCACTGCGCGTGAAAGCACGTCTCACAGGCGAAACCAGCGCTTGCGCGGGATAAGCACACAACTCTGCCGCGAATAGCACTCCGGAACTCCGAATCTGTCGCCGCACATTGCGAAGGAGCGCCAACGGATCGGCGACCTGACCGAGGACGTCAACGATGGTGACGGCTTCGGCATCGGGGAGCAATGTCCCAAATTCTGCGTCCGCTCGCACAAAGGACGCACGAGGCACCAGCTCTTTCGCGTAGGCCAGGGCTCCACCATCCGTATCCACGCCCACGACGTGCTCGTAGCGTGAGAGCAACGCGGCCGCCCCAATCCCGGCGCCAGTCCCCACGTCGATCGCTCTTACCCCACCTGGCAGCAGTTCAAGAATCCGTCGGTAGAGCTGCGTGTTGTCGGGCGCTGGAGCGACGAGGCCCGGATATCTTCGGACCCGATCCGACCGGAGTTGCATCGCTGCGCCGGAGGCAAAATGGGCCCAGTATTCCCCCGGCCTTTCACCTCGAACCAACGTTGGTTGTTTCAAGCTAACGCCCTGCGGCGGATTTTTCCGCATGCGCCATGGGCACTGCTTGAATCCAGGCATCGCGCAGCGGGCTCAACACCCGAATCACATCTTCTACGGCGGGTCTGTCGCTGCGAATCGTTGCGAACATCAGGCGATCCAAGCAAAAGTTGTAGAGACTACGCAGATTCGCGCAAATCTCTGGGGCCTTCGCGTCATCCAGTGCGATCATGAGCTCCGAGATAATAGCGTGGCACTTTCGGAGCTGCTGGCTCGCCAGGCCTTTCTTGTTTTCATCCAAGCAACGCAGCGCGGTGTTCAGAAATCGAAACAGCCCATCGTACAGAGCCAACAGGATCTCACCAGGAGTTGCGGTTTGCGACTGGACTTCGTTGTATCTTTGTACGGGGTTTCGATACGTTTGGTGCATTGGTGCATCCTTTCACCAACTAGAGCCGAATTCCTTGGCACGCTGCCGACACTTAGCCAAGCTGTTTCAGGAGCGCTTGGTTCGTGGCGATGGTTCCGTCCATTGCTGTGAATTGAGTCCGCAGAGTCGCGGCGTAATGGTCAATCCGCGTTTGTGCGGTTGCGAGCTGATCATCCAGCGTCTTCGCCCGAGTCTCGAGGCCGGCTTTGCGCGTAAACAGCAGCCCATTCTTGGGATCCGTAAGCCGGTCAACGGCCGTCTTGAACTTATCCATCACGCCATCCGTACCGCCGGCGCCACCTAGGAGCTTGATCACTTCGGCTGGATGGTCTGCCAACGCCTGAGCGAATTTGCTATCCGACAGCGTTAAGTGCCCCGTGCGATCGATCGAAACCCCTACGTCGCTCAGTCGATCGATGCTTCCCCCAAGCCCGAGAGCGCCAGTAGCTACCGAAGCGAGACTTGAAAGCGTGCCACGCAGCGCGGAATCTCCCGCAAGAGCGGCATTCTGTGCCGCGCTAGTTCCGAATCCAGCCAACAGGTGGGCTCTATCAATCACCGCGTTGAACGTGCTGATGAACTCGGAAACCTTGGTCTTGGTAACCCCAGGGTCGCCGGCGATTCTCAAAGTGATAGGTGCGGTCGTTTTTGCGGTGACCGCCAAGCTCACGCCAAAGATTGCACCGTCGATCTTATTGGTAGCACTCGTCACCGGAAAACCATCCACCTTGACGAGCGCATTCTGGGCGGCCTGCTTGGTATTGAGCAGGTCTAACAGGCCCAAAGTGGTGCCGCTCTCTGAGAACGTGAGATTGTTGGCCGAACCGCTATCTAGACCGCGGATCTGCAGGCGATAGCTGCCGCCATCGTTAAAAATAGAAGCTGATACACGGAGCCCGAGCGTGTTGATCTTGTTGGTGATGCTCTCCAATGAATCCGCGCCGTCAATGTTCACGGTCGCGGGAGCCCCGGTTCCAACTTGAATATTGAAGGACCCTGTCTGCAAGAGACCCGTTGTTTTCGAAGAAAACGGATCGGAATAGGTCCGCTGTTCACTCGCCAGCTGGGTAACCTCGATATCATAGGACGACGGCGACGCCGCTCCCGTAGTCGTTGCTACAAGCTGCGTTCCAGAGGAAGTAGCTGAATAGCTGGCAACCTCGCGCTCATCCGAGAGCTTTCCCGCAGCGCTCTTCACTTTGGCGAGCAGCCCTGCGACGTCTCCCATGGCAGAAATCGCTGAGCGAGTGTCGCTGACCTTCTGCTGCGTTGGCTGGAGATTGACTTTCTCGGCATTGACGAGGCCCGAAATGAGTCCTTCCACATCCATCCCGGATCCAATTCCACCAAACGTTACTGCAGGCATCGCTTCGTTCCTCGTTATCAGTTCACTCTAGGCTAAGAAAGGGCCCGGCTGCAGGCACTGCGGCCGGGCCTTTCGTGTTTGACGCGGATTAACCCCAGGCAAAATCAAGCATCACCCGGGGCGCCCTGATTAGCCTCGGAGAAGACCGAAGGCCATTTGCGGCAGTTGATTGGCTTGAGCCAACACCGAGACGCCCGCTTGCGTGAGCACCTGGTTGCGGCTCATGTTCGCGGCTTCTGTAGCCACGTCCACGTCACGGATGCGAGAATTCGCAGCCGATAGGTTCAAACGCATGGTTTGAACCGTTGCGGAAGAGACTTCCAGGCGATTCATGGCAGCGCCGAAACGAGCACGCCCCGTCGAAACGCTGTCAATCGCCGTATTGAGGGCGGTGATCGACGCGTAGGCGTTGGTTTCATCAGCGCCGGTGACGCTGATGCCAGCGGTGACTGCCGAGAGATCAACGTTGTCGAAGTTGACGACGACTGAGTCGGTCGCTGCAGTTCCGATACCAACCTGGAACTTCGTGGCGACAGCAGCGCCCGCACCGATGAGCGACTTACCGTTGAAGGTAGCCGCACCTTGGACGCGGGTGATTTCACCCTGAAGCTCCGTGAACTCAGTCTGAAGGTACGCGCGATCCGAGCTGCCGAGCGAACCGTTGGAGGCTTGCACCGCCAGCTCCTTCATACGACCCATGACGCCATGGATCTCGCCGAGCGCGCCTTCAGCCGTTTGCGCCATCGAAACGCCGTCCATCGCGTTACGTTCGGCCACGTTATACGACCGAATATCACTCTTCATGTGCTCGCTGATGGCGAGCCCGGCAGCGTCGTCTGCAGCGGTATTGATGCGATAACCGCTCGAGAGCTTCTGAAAACTGGAATTGAGAGCTGCTTGGTTGGTGGACAGATTCTTCTGAGCCGCGAGGGATGAAAAGTTGGTTTGAATATACATTGCCATGGGAATACTCCTTCTTGGAGGGTGGATTTGTTCTACTTGAACAAGGGTTTCGCGAGGCGCCTGGCCTCACAAGAAGTCTGAGCGGCAAACCGATTCAAGACTTGAATTCAATTTTACGAAGCCAACTCTACTGCGTGCACGGGCAGATGGTGCGCAACCGCGGACACCGAATCGGGCTCCCCCTTGGCATGCTCCGCGGCCAGCTTCGCCAGATATTCTGCGGCTTCTCGATTCGGGATCGGCCCTTTAGCGAGTACCGCACCCCGCGCTTGGCTCATGGCCTGGGCGAATGCTTGTACCTGTAAAAATGCCGATTCCAGACCCATCGTCAGATCAGGCGTAGGCGCGCTACCCACGCTGCGCAGTTCACCGAGCTTTGCGAGCGCCTCGTTGGCCTGGTGCAGCTTCAAAACGGCATCGTGAACCTTGCCTTCGGCGTGCAGCACGTCGCGCATCACGGTTGGTGATCGGCGCAGGCTCACCTCATCGACCGGGGTCCCGGTAAATTCCAAAACGGGCAACGCCATGGGAGTCGAAGCGGGACCTTCGGCGCGACCAGTGGCCGGCAGTGGGCGTTGATAGACGACATTGGGGTTTATGGGGTTGGACATGTTAGCTCCTCGAGTGGCGCCCGAATTGAAGCCGTCGATTCACTGACGACTGCCGGCACGGCTAACGCCGGTGCCGACTTCTCGTACGTGGCTCCGGACGCGGGAGCACTGGGAGCCGCAAAGGCCACAAGATCCTGAGCGGCGAGCTCTCCCCCGATCGAAAGCGTCTCGCTCGCGGCCTGATTGGCCTCTCTCACCGCACGATAGATCTCGCCACGCAGGACACGTGTTCCGCGCGGGGCTGAGATGGCAAGCTTGACCACGCTGCGCGAAAGCTCGGAGATCACGATCTCGATATCTTCCCCGATGTGGATGGTTTCGTTCTTCTTGCGGGCGATGATCAGCATCTCGACCTCAGGGTTCGAAGTGACGAATGTTTAGGATTTTCTGGGCAACCGCCAGTGAGCGCTCGATCGAACTCTGCATGTTCGAGAGCTCGGTGATCGCGCCTGCCGCATCTGCTTCACCCAGCACGGCCTGGCGGGTCTTCAGAGCGACGTCCGCATGATCAAGGGCGTTATCGCTCATGTTGAGACGATCTAGCAATAATCCCGCGTCAGCCCGAGCGCGTATGAGCTGGCCGTGGGAATTCTGGATCCGATCCAACGTCGCACTCACCGCGACCTGATCATCCGCGTTCAGCGCCGTCGTCAGGGCATCTAACACTTGGAAAGTGTCCTCTCCACCCGCCGCTGTGAAAGCCTTCGCACCGTCGACCGCCATGTTCACCACTTGATTGGCGCCGATTTCCACTGGGTGAGCGTCTGAATTTCCGACAAATACCGCGCCTGCGCTAAATGGTGCAGTATTGGTGGCACTCCCCGCGAACAAATAGCCGTTGCTGCCACGCGTGTTCGCGATGCTGAGCAACTGAGCCTTAAGTCCCGAGACCTCAGTGGCCATCGAAGCACGCTCACTCGCGCTGAGCGTGCCGTTGGCGCCCTGCACCGCTAGCTCCTGCACGCGTTCGAAGACAGACGAGGCCTCTGCGAGCACACCCTCCGCCAGCTCGCTGTCGCCCCGGGCCGTCCCAATATTCGAGCGAAACCCAGCGGTTCTTTCGACCGCATGACGGATTTTAGCGATCTCGGCTGCTGCGCGCGGATCGGTACTCGGACTCGTCACGCGGTACCCAGAGCTCACCTCGGCCGCCGCGGAAGCGTGCCGTGCCGCCAAACGATTCAAGTTGGCGGCAATCCCAGAAATATTGCGACTATCAGGAATTCTCATCGACCTAACCTCGCCATCAGATCTTCAAGAAGTTGATCGACCGTCTGCAAAACTTTGGTGGACGCTTCGTAGGCGCGTTGATACTTCGTCAAAGAGATCATCTCCTCATCAATCGATACGCCGCTGACCGTTTCCTTAAGGTCAAAGGACTGCGCTTTCAGCGCTCCCTGCGCAGCTGCCGTGCTCGCAGCACTCGCTTTCAGCTGCCCCACTTGGCCCAGCAATGCGGCAAAATCCTCGGACGGCGTGCGTGTTCCCCCACCAGCAATGGCTTGGCCAGCTATTTGAGAGATCGCAAGCGCATTGTCTGAGCCACCTGGCAACGACGCCGCGCTGCTCGAAGCGGCTAATAGATCGGGCCGTCCTGAAAGCTGCGCGTCCAGCTTGAGACTCCGCGCCGCGCCCGCTGGCGTCGCCGAAACGCTGAAGAGATTGCGACCATTGGTGCCATCCAAGCCGAAGCCTTGTGCGTGTTTCGCATTGACCGCCGTTGCAACGTCGTAGGCAAAATTGTCGAGTCGCGTTGCGACCGTGGCTAGGTCACTATCGCGAACCTGGAAGATCCCGTCGAGCGTTCCCCCAGAGAGACCCGAAGTGACGTCCATCGGCGGACCCCCGGAGCGTTGCGCTAGGAGCTTAAGACCGCCGTTGCTGTCGACATCAATGCTGAGCGATCGCGCAATGTCTCCGTCGATCAGGGTGGCCCCGGCTGCCTGAATCGTGAGCCGCCCGGAGTCAGCGGTGATGACTTTAATGTCGACCTTTTGGCTCAGTTGTTCGATCAGCGTATTTCGTTGATCCTTGAGATCTGCAGCGTCGGCGCCGGCATTCTCGGCAGCTTCAACCTGCTTGTTGATCTTGGCTATATTGGAGGCCAGCTCATTCACTTGCCCGACGACTCCAGCCGCTTGAGTCGCAAGATTTCCGCGCAGGGTAGCGATCGTGTCTGCGGCATCTCGCACCTCCGAACCCAGATTCTCCGCAGAAGCTAACACCTGGGCGCGTGCGGTGGGATCATTCGGACGCGCGGCAAGCGTCGAGAAGGAACTAAAGAACTGATCGAGCGCCCCGCCCATGTGCTTGGCCAGGCTTTCGTCAAACAAGCCATCGATCTGAGCCAACTGCTGATCGCGCTCGTCCGCTGAGGCAGAAAGCCCTGATTTTTCGAAGAAACGCTGCTCAAGGAAGCGATCACTGAGGCGACGCACCTCAACTGCATCGACGCCACCGTTGGCTCCCGGACCATAGGGCCGAGCTTCAAGCACCACCGTACGGCGCGCGTAACCCGGCGTGTTCACGTTGGCGATATTCTGCCCGGTCGTCTCGAGACCACGTGATTGTGCCGCGAGCGCGTCCCGGGAGGTGTAGAGGATAGAGAACAGACCCATACTATCCTCTTAGATTGAGCCTCACCGCAGCAGACGATGGCCGATTCGAATCGAAGTAGCCCACACACTCTTGCGGCTGGAACAAAGAAAGGATTCCGTTGATGCAGGAGCGCGCGTGGGAGAGCAGCAGATGATTGCGCCGAATCTTTTCCACAAGCCCTGACAGGAGCTGAGCGTCGCTCGCATTGCCTGCCCCCTTGAGTAAGCCGCTCAGCTGCTCGGTGAGTTCCAGCTTACGCAGAGCCGCGGCTTCGATCCCCTCACGGTCGAGAACGTGCAGCGCTCGACGCTCAACTTCCAGAACCTCAAGAAAGGCCAGAACTGTCGAACGTGTCGTGGGTTGCTCTACCGTTTGGTTCGTGTGCTTCATGCTATATTCCCAAAGGCTTCCGTGCCCCGGGGGGAGCCGGCGCTTAACCGAGATCGTCGACTAAACGCTGCGCCACCAGGTGCTGATCAACTCTGAACTTACCGGAACTCACATTGCCTTTCAGTTCCCGAACTTTTTCGGTTCGGACTTGTCCTGCGGCAGCAGCCAGCTCTCTGGCTTCGGTCGAAATCTGCACGTGTGCCGCCTCCGTATGCGCAGGCTTGACGCCTTGGGGAGCTTCCGGTGCTCTCACGTCTGCCGTGCGCGCGACGCGCGTGGCGGCGACGCGATTGTAGGCATCCAGGGCGGGATTTGAGTTAACTGGCTTCATTCCTTGGCCTCCGCGACGACAATTGTCGCACCCTGATACACCGGCCCACAGGACGACTCCTGGGAGCAAATGCACGTCGGGCTCAATCCAGGGAACGACCAGCGGCCTGACACCTTGAGCCAAAAACTTGACGCTCCGAGAAGTACTCTGCCTTCCCCATTCACTTCGGCCTCCGATTGGTACCTGAAAGGGCGTCCTCAATCATATGCGCCAAACCCACACCGCCCGACTGAGTGATGGC
The DNA here is from genome assembly GCA_038246305.1 of Polyangiales bacterium. GTDB lineage: Bacteria > Myxococcota_A > Polyangia > Polyangiales > Polyangiaceae > JBBRRP01. The sequence continues at coordinate 13,449 of JBBRRP010000063.1, forward strand.
GTCGGATAGAGCATCAACGACCATGGAACCGTAGGCGCCGCCGGCTGAGGCTCCTGGCGTCGACTTCTTAGATTCTCCCGTTTTTTGGAGCGGCTCTAACATCATGCGCACAAAAACGGCCTCAAACTGGCGTGCTGCACGGGTGATTTCCGGATTAACTGGCTTGGGGTGAACACCAGCGTGAAGCGATTTAGCACTCTGCTCGCTCCGCTGGGCCAAGGTCTGAGCAAGGAGCGCTGTCGCGACGGGGGTCATTGCACAATCACTTCTGCACGAAGTGCGCCAGCCGCTCGCAAGGCCTGCAGGATACTGGCAAGTTCGCGCGGACTCACGCCAAATGTGGACAAAGCACTCGCAACATCCGCCAAAGTGGCGGCACCCTGCAAGTAGTTAAGCGCGGGCGATTCTTCGTGGACCTTCACGTCAGAATCAGGTGCAACCACCGTATTGCCATGCCCAAGCGGACTGGGCTGACTCACGGCACTCCGTTCCTTAACCGAAATGGTGATCCCACCCTGGGCAATTGCGACAGGTGACAGACGCACGTCTCCTCCCGCCACGATCGTCCCGGTTCGTTCGTTGATCACTATCCTCGCGGGCTGGGCCGGCTCGACCTGGACCTCCCCGAGCTTGGCTAAGACCGCAACGGGCGTCTTGGCAAGCTCAACCGGGAATTTCACTTCAACGGCTCCCCCGTCGAGTGCCTTAGCGCTGCCCTTGCCGAGCGACGCATTCACAGCATCCACGATGCGTTGCACCGTCATGAAATTGGGTGCACGAAGCGCGAGTGTCAGCTTTCCTTGGTTTGAGAACGCGGCCTTAATTTCTTGCTCGATGAGCGCGCCTTCCGGAATGCGGGCCACCGTATCTACACCTTTGGAGACCGAGCTCCCTGAGCCACCTTGCGCGGAAACACCACCAACAATGAGCGAGCCCTGGGCCACCGCGTAAACACGACGATCAGCGCCACGCAACGGTGTTTGCACGAGAACTCCGCCCCGCATGCTCTTGGCGTTGCCAATCGATGACACCGTCACGTCTAACGTCGACCCCGGACGCGCAAAGGCTGGAATACTTGCGGTGACGACCACTGCTGCAACGTTCTTCAGCCGCACCTGGCGCGCCTCGACTTGCACCCCCAGGCGTCGCAAGAGCGAACGCATTGATTGAGCAGCGAAGGGAGCCGACGCGTCGTCGCCCGTCCCTTGTAGCCCGACCACGACACCATACCCGATCAACTGATTGTCGCGGACCCCCACCACCTCACACAAATCAAGCAACCCATCAGCTTTCGCACGCGGGGCCAGAAGTAAGCTTGTGAGCGCCAAGAGCCCCAAGAAGAAGCGCCGCATCAGCCGTTGTCCGGGGACCGTATCAGTGACCATCCAGAACGCCATGCTTCCAGTTCAAAACGGGTTAATTGCACTCAGAGCTTTAGAAAGCCAACCTTGCTCGATGGTGTCGGCGACATCTCCTCGCCCCGAGAATTCCACCTGCGCATCTGCCATGCGCGAGGACTCCACCGAGTTATCATCTTTGATATCTTCTGGACGAATCACACCCGAGACGTACAAATGAATTTCTTCGTCGTTGATCATGACCACTTTGGTACCTTCAATCAGGAGATCACCATTGGGCAGTGTCTGACGAACCCGCACGCCGATCTTGCCCGTGAGTTGACCCGCACGTGAAGTCTTGCCGTCACCGCTGAACTGCGATTTGCTCGCCATGGCTAATAGCTTCGAGGGATCCAAGTCCGGGTAGGCACTCTTGAGCGCCGGCAAGAGCCCGAGGAACGCGGTCATCCCCGATTCGCTGGAAGAGCTCTTGTCGAGCTTCGTGGTGGCGTTGCCCACCGCATCTGCTCGCTCATCGATTTCCACGATTACGATATCGCCCGAGCGATGCGCACGCGTATCTTCGAGATAACTTGGAACGGCCTCACTATATAGAGAACCCATGGTTGGTTTCGCCGAAGCCTGATCCACCGCATATTTTCCGACTTTATACTCGCGTTCTTTGGGGTTGAAGGATGCGATGTGCTTGGGGCCGCAGGCAACGCTGCACGTGACCAGGAGCAGGCCCAGACGTTTCATTGGCTGACCACACTCGCCGAGGAAGGAGAATCGATGCGGCCTCGCAGGGTCTTCTTCGTGCGTTCAACTCGAAACGGGATCGTCTCCCCAATATTCCCGTCCTCTAGCGCAACGGCTTCGACGGTCACGGTGGCGTTGTACTTGGCGACCATTAAGCTCACGCGTGCGCCCCGATGCAACTCGGGCTCGGCACCTTCAGGGCTGATGTAGAGCTCCAAGGTCACGGCTACACGTTGTTCCGTTTTGCCGCCGCGACAGATCTCAACCATGGCCGTCGTGCGGAAGGGGCCCGCGTGGCGGGGCAGCGGCGAAATCACAATCCGGTCAAGCGTTGAGCTCGGTGACATCCCTACGGGGGCGTGAACATCGATATGCTGAACAGACACACCCGGCCTCAAAGCTTTTTCCACCAGGCCTCGGGCTCGTTCTGCGAATTCAAGTGGCATCACGAGCACGCGTGCGCTCTTGACTCGTACGGTGGGCGGGACGCTCAACGTGCCTGGATCAATGCCGTTTTCGCGCAGCTTTCGCCAGATCGCTTCGCGCTCTAGCACTCGTGTACCGCCGGGCGCTGGCGCTTCTCCGAGGTCGACCGCTGCAGCTTTCGCGGGGGCTTCGGACAGAATATCCCCCACCAAGATCCGCGCGGAATCAACCGTGATCGTGTCAGCAGCCACGGCATGGCCGCACATTCCAAAAATCGCGAACAGAAAGAATAGGCGACGGCGCATGGTTACTTCAGTTGAGTTGCTGCGCGCAACATCTCGTCGGCGGCTGTGATGACTTTAGAGTTCAGTTCGTAGGAGCGTTGAGCGGAGATCAGACCGATCATCTCTTCGACGACATTCACATTCGATTGCTCGAGCGCGCCCTGAAGCAGAGTCCCCCTCCCATCAGAACCTGGCGCTCCAACCTGGGGGTCACCGCTCGCAGCAGTGGCGGTGTAAAGATTGTGTCCCAACGCCTGCAGGCCTCCCGGATTGATAAACGTAGCCACGGTGATCTGCCCGATTTCCACGGGAGCTTGCTGCCCGGGGATCGTGACGGTGACCTTACCGTCCGCTCCAATAGCAACCCCGGTAGAATCCGGCGGAATAGTGATCGCAGGATCGATCGGTGCACCTTCAGGAGTGACAATGCGACCTTCACCGTCTGTTTGCAGACCGCCCGCTCGCGTGTAGCCGAGCGTGCCATCAGGACGCTGCACCACCAAAAATCCCCGGCCCTCGATCGCAACATCCAGCTGATTGCCGGTGGTCTGCATCGTCCCCTGCTCGAACATTCGATTCGAACCAACAATTCTCACACCGTTGCCCACCTGGAGCCCGCCAGGCGACTGAGTGTTCGCGCTCGTGGCAGTGCCAGGCGCACGCACGGTTTGGTACAGGAGATCCTGAAACTCCATGCGCTGCTTCTTGTACCCAGTCGTGTTCGCGTTCGCGATGTTGTTCGAAACGGCATCCAGGTTGGTTTCCTGGGCGGCCATCCCGCTTGCAGCGATGTTGAGTGTCCGAAGCATTGTGATCTCCTGTCTCACGGTTCGGTCTGCAAGCTGAGTGCCACGTGAGAGGCAACCACTCCAACACACGTCAACCCACCGAACACCGCATGGAAACAAAAAGAAGAAAGCGGACCCTTTGGGATCCGCTCAGCTCCTCCGATACTGGACTCGTTACGCCGCTTTTGCGCCGATTCGCTTGCGTTTGATCATCTCCACCAGCGTCGTGCGATTGAGACCGAGCAGCTTAGCCGCCTGATTCTTATTCCACCCCGTACGATCCAGGGCTTGGCGTATCAGTCCGTTTTCAAAATCTTCAACTGCCGTGCGTAAATCCAGTCCTGTCTGCGGCAGCGCCGTGCCTACCCGATTGTCAGTCGTGGCACCCCGAACTCGGGGTGGCAGATCCTCGGGACCAATCTTGCTCGTGGCACATAGCAGTACGGCACGCTCGATCGTGTTCTCGAGCTCACGCACGTTGCCCGGCCATTGCCACGCCACCAAGAGCTCCATCGCCTCACGCGACACGCCTAAAATGCTCGTTCGGCCGGTTTTTTCGCGTGCTTTGTACAGAAAATGGCGAACCAAGACCGAGATATCTTCGAGCCTCGCGCGAAGCGGGGGCATGTGCAATTGGACCACGTTCAAACGGTAGTAGAGGTCTTCGCGAAAGGTGCCCTCAAGCACGGCCTGTTCGAGATCAATATTGGTGGCCGCAACGATGCGAACGTTCGCCTTGTAGATGCGCATATCTCCAACCGGAGAATACTCATGAGCTTGCAGCAGGCGCAGCAACTTTACTTGGAGACCGAGGGGCAGCTCACCAATCTCATCAAGGAAGAGTGTGCCACCTTCGGCAGCAGCTACTCGGCCAGTTTTAGTGGCATGCGCCCCTGTGAACGCGCCACGCGCGTGACCAAAGAGCTCGCTCTCAAGAAGATTTTCCGGAATTGCTCCGCAGTTGACAGCCACGAACGGCTCCTTCGTCCGGCTTCCCCCTTGGTGGAGCGCCCGAGCTACCAGCTCCTTGCCTGTGCCGCTCTCACCCGTTACTAGAACAGTGCACGACGTGTCGGCGACCCGGTCCACCATCTCGAAAACTTCGGTGAGTCGCTCGGAAGAGCCTACGACGTCGCGCATAGCGAGCGGTCGAAGAATCATACGCGGCAGCACGGAAACCCGATGCAAACCGCTGTCCCGGGCTTCGAAGTCTTCAGGCGCAGGAACTCGGATTGAAAGAATTGGGCTGTTCATCGGGTGTGGGTCCTCCCAGGTTGGCGTGACATGCCGACCCCTTGAGCAAGACACGGGCCAAAGCGTCGGGCCGCTGACATTGAGGCGTTTGTGCGTTGACGCTGCAGCAAATTGGTCATCGCACGGAATCGAGTGGGTCAAAGCCGACCCGTTCGACGCTTCATGAAGCAACTATTGGCGGTGTGGAAACCCGTCGAAGCACGCAAAGGCAGTCAATCCTGCTCATCTGCATGCGGGAGTCCCCACGGACCCATCTCTAGGTCAACTTCGACTTCGCAGCAGGGTCACACTCAACCAGAGGGAGCGGCTTCCGTCGGGAAAGCCTTGAATCTAATTTTGAACTAGTTGGCATACGCCGTGCTCTTCAGCCTGAGCGATGTCCAACCTATTTAGCGCCATCAGCCCGCTCCACAGTGCCCTCAACTATCACCTGGAACGGAGCAGCGTCCTTGCTTCCAATGTCGCACATGTCGACACTCCTGGATTCAAGCCCAAAGATCTTGAGCGCGTGTCGTTCAACGACTCGTTCAGCGCGGCTCTGCGAGTCACCAACGAGCGACATATGGGCGGCGTACCCACCTCGCTCGAAAACGGGCGCGTCTTTACAGACCTGTCTGCGGGTGGCGGCAAAGATGGGAACTTCGTGTCGCTGGATCGAGAAGCCGCCAAAGTTGCAGCCAACCAGATGCGCTACGACGTCGTCTCGGCGGTGGCATCCGCCGAACTCAGAGAGCTCGCATTCGCCGCGAGTGACGGGAAGGGTGGCTGATCATGTTGGGAACCTTTAGCGCCCTCGAAGTGTCCGCGTCTGGCCTCGCCGCCGAACGCATTCGGATGAACACCATCGCCTCCAATTTGGCGAACGCTCGAACCACACGGACCGAAGCCGGTGGTCCGTATAAGCGAATTGACCCGCTCTTTGAATCTAAGCTCTTGGACTCGCAAGGACTCGAATCCCAAGCGGGCCGCGCCGTCTCAACGGTGCACGTAGCACGCATCGTGACCGACGAACGCCCGGGCCAGCTCGTGTACGACCCCGGGCATCCTGATGCCAATCCCGATGGCTACGTGGAGTATCCCAACGTGAACGTCGTTGAAGAAATGGTCAACATGATTTCCGCGTCACGTGCCTACGAAGCTGGCGTTAGCGCCATCGATTCGATCAAACAAATGGCGAGTTCTGCGCTCAGAATTGGACGCTAATTGCAATGGCGTTAGGACCCATCGAAGGCAACCTCACGTTGATGCAGCCCAAGGGCACCACCGACGCAGAATTCGTATCGCGTCTGAAAGAAGCCAAAACTGAGGGAGCCAGTAACGGAACATCTTTTGAAGACGTGATCGGTCAGGCCATCCTGAACACCAATCAACGCGTCAATACAGCAACCGAAGCCGGCCAAGCCTTCGCAGCCGGAAAAACTGACGATATCCACGGGACCATGCTCGCCCTGAGCGAAGCGGACATCAGCCTGCGCTTCGTTGGAAACGTGAAAAACAAAGTCGTGGATGCCTTCTACGAACTTTGGCGCATGAGCATTTGAGGAGATCTGAGTGGACAAGCTTGCCGCAGGATTCAGTCAGTTGTCAGCGTTTTGGAAGAGCCTTTCGCTAGGCCGCCAGATGACGCTCGCGATTTTCACGTTGGGGGCCTTGCTGCTCAGTCTGTACATTGCATTTATCGGTTCGCGCGAGAACTTCGCCGTGCTCTACGCGGATTTGAGCACCGAAGATGCGGCCGCGATTTCGCAGAAGTTGAAAGAGCGGAAAATCGAACATCACCTGGTCGGCCCTGGCAACGCGATCGAGGTGCCCGAGGCACTGGTCCCTTCGCTACGACTAGAGCTCGCTTCGGATGGGCTTCCGCGCGGAGGAGGCGCCGGCTTTGAGCTCTTCGACAAGCCGCGGATTGGGGCAACCGAGTTTGAGCAACAGATCAATCTAAAACGCGCGCTGGAAGGCGAGCTAGCGCGCTCCATCAACACGATCGATGGCGTGAAGGCGGCACGGGTACACTTGGTGCTGCCGGAACGTCGGCTCTTTCTTGCCTCCGAGCAGCAGGCTTCCGCGTCGGTGGTGCTGAAGCTCTCCAACCCTGCCGCATTCTCCAAGCAAGAAGTCGCCGCCACGGTGCACCTGGTGGCAACGGCCGTTCCGGGGTTGAGTCGCGACCGCGTATCGATAGTCAGCACGGATGGCGTGACCCTGCACCGCCCTACTTCGAACGGCGCTGGCGATGGCACTGGCGGCGATGATCAGCGTCAGGAACAAGAGCAAGAAGCCGCTACGCGCCTGGAAGACCACGTTCGCAGCTTGCTAGATCGCGTGGTCGGTCCCGGCAACGCGGAAGTGCGGATGTCGGTGGCACTGGATCCCTCCGTGACAGAACGCACGATGGAGCGCTACGAACCGGCCAAAACGGCGTTGCGCAGTGAATATGAAACCGAGGAGCGCACGGGAAGCGACGGCGCGAGTGTCGCGGGGGTCCCTGGAGCTCAGAGCAATCTTTCAGACAAGGGTGGCGAAGTGACCACCACCGTCGACCCAAGCGGGAACGTGCTCCGGCGCAGCCACCAAAGAAACTGGGAAATCGATCGCGTGCTGGAAAAAACAAAAATTCCCTCGGGGCAGATCCAACGGCTCAGCATGGCAGTCCTCGTCAATAAGGCCGCGACGAAGAATGTTAATCAGGCCCTGCTTTCCTCGCTCGGGCTCATGGCGAAACAATCGATCGGCTGGAACGAGCAACGCGGCGATTCCTTTAGCATCGATGCCATCGATTTCGCCAAAGTTGACGTGCAAGATCCCGCAGATGTTGCCCTCCCTATTTGGAAGAGGGCCATCAATTATGCGCCGCTGGCGCTGGGAGCGTTGGCGTTCATTGTATTCGTCTCGATTATCTTGAGCAGCCAAAAGAAGCAGCAAAAGGCTGGTGGCAGTTATGCGCAACTTCGGGGTGCTAGCCCAGCCGTGGCCAAAGAGCTCGGGGCCGTTCGCAGTCGAGAATTGGACTTACCATCGGGATCTGCCGACACCACGCCGCGCCTCAGCGATGGCGCCCCGCGACGAGAAGAAGTCCGCTCGCGAGCTCTCGAGTTGGCCTCTCAAGATCCTGCGACGGCGGCCGTTATTCTTCGTTCATGGCTGAACTCTGCACCCGCTGGAACCGGAGAAACCTAACTGGCACAACCCTCCATGGCTGAACTTACTGGCCCCGAAAAGGCCGTCCTGATGCTGCTCTCGATGGACGAGGGCACAGCCGTTCCGGTCGTGGCCGAGCTGGATGCGCTTGATATTCGCAAACTTCGGGACGTGGCGCTTCTGATGCGAGAGGTACCCGCCAGTTCGCTCGACCGTGTTTACCAGGAGTTCATCTCGCGCACCCAGGAAGCCGTGGCGGTGCCCAAGGGGGGCGAACGCTATCTCCGAAAGATCACCACGCGAGCTCTCGGTGAAACCAGGACCAATGAACTCTTCCACGAGGGCGCACGCTCCGCCATGGACCGCCTTTCTACGGCTGATCCGGGGCAGCTCGGTTCGATTCTTGAGCATGAACATCCGCAGCTCGTAGCCGCGCTCTTATCCCAAATGACCACAGAGCGCGCCGCACTGGTGCTCCAAAGTCTGCCGGAAGAGCAACGGCCCATCGTGCTCGAACGCCTGAGCGGCATGAGCGAAATCCCCGCTGGTCTGCTGGAAGAAGTGGCGGCCGCACTCAGCACTGAACTGCCTACAGGCGGGAATGAAGCCGCGATTTCTGTCGACGGCATCAGTCGTTCGGCTGCTCTCGTGCGGAAGCTTGGCCGCGAAATCGGAGAATCCTTGCTTGAGCATATGGATCAAGGGAATGCCCAGCTAGCAGCGGAAATTCGCCGAGCCATGTACTCCTTCGAGGATCTCAAGGTGATCGATAAGAAGGCTATGCGCGATCTGCTGAAGGAAATTTCAACGGATCGCTTGGCGCTGGCACTCAAGACTGCCAGCGAAGATCTGCGCTTGCATTTTTTGTCTGCAATGTCAAAACGCGCAGCCGAAATGTTGCGTGACGACATGGAGTTGTTGGGCGGCGTGCGCCTATCCGATGTCGAAGCAGCGCAACGCGAGATCGTGGAGATAGCGCTCCGTTTGGAATCTGAAGGTGTGCTGTCTCTCGACACAAGCGGTGACCAGCTTGTCTGAGAAGGACTCCAACGCTCGGTTTGTGGCGAGGGGCAAGCCGTCCGGGCGCATGCCATCCTGGATTTCCAAAGGTTCGACGCAAGGTGCAGCCTTAGTGCCTGACGTCTCAACCTTGCGCCCTCCACGGCTGCCGGCAGACTTAGGCCAGGTGACGCTCCGGCACAATGAGGAGGAGCGCCATCCAAGGGTCGAGCGCCGCCCGCGGACCCGTTCCTCTCCTCCTCGCGCTGAGCACGCACACAAAGACCGGCACGCGGTCCCCGACTTTGATCTCACGGGTGCCGCTGCGGCGGCCGCGATGCGCGGCGGCCCCAATGCGCGAACCAACGTGGACGCTGCGGTTCCGGAATCGCGGCGTTCCCGCAGCGTTTTCCCTGAAGTTGGCTTCGGAGTCGACGAAACAGCACGCGCCCAGTTGGAAGCCAATCTGCTGAACCTGGCGAATCTCAGAAAACAGCTCGCACGTCAGTTGCAAGATCAAATGGTGGAGCTGAGCGCGCTCATCGCGGAGCGCGTCATCGCCAAAGAACTACAAACCCCCCGGGAAACACTGAAGGCACTCGTGGCGGAGGGGCTTGAAGCACTCACGCACCAAGATCAGTTGCTCATCCGCTTGGGCCAAGCATTTCAACCACACCTTGAGAGTTTACAAGCGACACTCAGCGTCCAGGCCCCCCACGCTCAAGTGGTAATAGATGAGAATCTCGACCCTTTCGCCTGCATCCTGCATAGCGAACTCGGACGCGTGGATGAATCTATCGATCAGAGGTTCAAGACAATTCTTGGCATCGCGCAGGAAACACTTGCCGAGGCGGATGATGAGTGACGCCTTCGCGCGAATTTTTGAAGCCGTTCGCCACGCACCCGCACATACCCCGGTAGGCACGGTCATCGATGTCGTTGGCATGGTGCTGGAGATTGGTGGCGTGCGCGCCGCCGTCGGAGATTGCCTCGAGATCACCTCCACTTCCGGGCTCCTGCCGGTAGAAGTCGTTGGCTTTCGTCAGGGTAAGCTGTTGGCGACTCCACTTGGCTCGACGAGCGGGATCCGCCCTGGAGCCCGCGTGGTTCATACGCATCGCGGCGCGACGGTGCCAGCCGGCGAGGCACTTTTGGGTCGTGTGATCGATTCCTTTGGTGCACCGTTAGATGGGCTGCCGAAGCCTCCGAAATTGCGCCGCTGCCCGGTGAATGCCGCGCCTCCTTCGGCTTTTTCGCGCAGAGCGATCACTCAACCTTTTGAAACCGGTGTTCGCGTTATCGATGGTTTTCTGAGCCTAGGCCTTGGCCAACGGGTTGGCATCTTCGCTGGAGCGGGTGTGGGCAAGAGCACATTGCTCGGCATGATTTGTCGATCATCCCAAGCAGATGTGAACGTTGTGGCTCTGGTCGGCGAGCGAGGTCGCGAGCTCAATGATTTTGTGCGCAATGGCCTAGGAGAAACGGGGCTGGCGCGCTCCGTGGTGGTCGCAGCGACGAGCGATCAGCCACCGTTGGTTCGTGCCCGGGCCGCGGAAGCTGCGACTGCAATCGCAGAGCACTTTCGAGATCAGGGCAAGAGTGTGTTGTTGATCATGGATTCTGTCACCCGCTACGCGATGGCGCTCCGCGAGACCGCACTCGCCGCCGGAGAGCCACCGGCAACGAAGGGCTATACGCCGTCGGTCTTCGCCGCTTTACCTCGTTTACTTGAACGCGCCGGAACAAGCGCTGGCCCCGGCGTGATCACCGCGCTCTACACGGTCTTGGTCGAGGGGGATGACCTCTCCGATCCTATCGCCGATGCTGTGCGCTCAATTTTGGATGGACACATCGTACTGTCACGCAACCTGGCCGAACGTGGCCACTTTCCAGCCGTCGACGTGCTCGCCAGCGTCTCGCGACTCGCCCTCGACGTTGCCGAACCGAGCCTGCTCAAGGACGCGGCCCAGGTGCGCGGCATGTTGGGCGCTTACCGCGAGGTCGCAGATCTGATCCAGGTCGGCGCCTACGTGGATGGCAGCGATCCTGCGGCCGATCTAGCGCGCCGCCTGATGCCTCAGATCGAGCAGTTCGCCCGCCAAGATGTGCACGAAAAGCGCACATCCTTCGGGGAAACCAAAGCGCGGCTGCGAGTGCTTGCCACCCACGGAACTAAGCGCTGATGGATCGCAAACGCATTCAGAAGCTGCTTGACCTCCGTCAAAAGGAACTCGACAAGAAGGTTCAAGGATTAGCGTTAGCCCGCAGCGAAGTAGATGCCGCAGAGCGCGCAGTCCAAGCGGCCTCCGAGGGGCTCAGGCTCGCGGCTGAAGAGCGACGCAGAATCAACCGCGCGGGAGCGGATTGGCAAATGTGGGTGACCACGCAAGACTGGATGACGCAACAGGCGAAGCACTTTGCCTACACTCAACAACTGAAGGCCCAGGCCGATCGCGCTTGCGATCGCGCGCTCAACCACGTGCACAAGGCGCGCTCAGACGTGCTCCGAATCGAAGCCTTGCTCGTGCGCATCGACACGGAAATTCGCACCAAGGCGGTTCGTATGGAACGACGAAACGAGGACGAATTTCAGGCCAATCGCAGTGGTGCGAGGCAGGACGCCGGTCGATGATCAGCCCGAGGCTTAGTGTGTCCGCGCGACTCGAGAACGCGCTCGCGGAACGCAACGAGAGCAGTGCCGCGGGTAGCGATGCTACCTGGGAGCGAGTTGCCGCAGCCTTTGCCCACACACTGCTACCTATTGAGACCACCTCGCCTCAAGCGTCGGAAGCTTGGCGCTCGGGCGACGCACGTCTGACGCCCGCGTCGGTTGCGCAACCGCCAGCGACGGCGGGCGCGGCAGTCGGCAGACCAAAGAATACGACCGCGGAGCCCAACTCCCTCACCGTGAACCTCAACTCGGAGGAATTCGGGCAAATGTCCTTGGTGGTTCAGCAGTGCGCGGAAGGAACCCGGGTTTTGCTCAGTGTCGATCAGCTGCAAGCGTTCCAAACCTTGCAGCTTGAACTGCAGAGCCTCGGAAACGTGCTGCGAGCCGCGGGGCTCAATGTGGCCTCGCTGCGCTTGACCCAACGTGCTGGCACCGCACTTGCAAAGACAAGCACCAGCCGCCGGAACATTGCCTTAGGGAGTCAACATCTGACGCGCCAAGGCTCAACAGATCGGCGCCGCGTGAAAGTCATAGGTTAGCGAAGTGGTCAATCCCGTCAGCGCCCAATCTCCCCTACTCCCCACCGAAGGCTCACAGCAATCGGGCATGGGTCGCGAAGATTTCTTGAAGCTGCTGGTTGCACAACTCAAGCACCAAGATCCATTGAAGCCGGTCGAGAACACCGAATTTGTCAGCCAATTGGCGCAGTTTTCATCGCTTGAACAGACCATCGGGATCAACAGCCGCCTCGACCTACTAACGCTTCAGAGTAAGGGTCAATCCAATACCGACGCCGTCGGATTCATTGGCAAGAAGGTCAGTGTGGCTGGCTCCACAGTTTCGCTTGATTCAAGCGGCACTGGTGCAGCTCTCTCATTCGAACTCGCAGGTACTTCCGAAAAAACCAACGTGGTGATCCGAGATCAAGCCGGTAATGCGGTCCGTACCCTTGAGCTTGGAACACACGCTGCTGGTGTTGTTTCGCTGCGCTGGGATGGGAAAAACACTTCAGGTGTCAGCCAAAAACCGGGCAATTACAGTGTTTCAGTTGAGGCCAGCAGTGCAGATGGCAGCGCGGTGAGTGCTGCGCAAACGACCGTAGGCACGGTAACGAGCGTTTCGTTCGACCGTGGGTATGCGGTGCTGACCCTAGATAACGGCGTTACCGCCCCCGTTTCCGACCTCCTCGAGGTCCAGGCAACTTCGAAATAAAACCCCAAGAGGAACGAACCCATGCTCAAAGCTCTCAATACAGGCGTCTCTGGAATGCGTGCAGAAGGTGACGCAATCAGCGTCGTTGGCGATAACATCGCGAACGTGAACACCGTCGGTTTCAAGAAGCAACGCTCGATTTTCCAGGACATGCTGGGGCGTTCGATCACTCAGGGCAACAGCGCGACGCTGCCGGGCTCAGGTGTGACCCTCGGTAAAGTTCAGAACATGTTTCAGCAAGGAACGCTCTCGAGCACAGGCGTCTCCACGGACCTCGCGCTGAACGGCGAAGGATTCTTCGTAGTGAACGGTACCGTCTCCGGGGTGACAGGCGACTTCTACACACGCGCCGGCCAGTTCACGGTCGATAACGCGGGCGCGCTCGTCAACCCGAGCGGGATGAAGCTCCAGGGCTATGCAGCTAGCAACCCACCCGGCACCTTTGCATCGGCGCTCAGCGATGTGAACATTCCGCTGAACGCGATCCCGCCTAAGGTCACAGCGAATGCCACGATTGTCGCTAATCTGGATTCCTCGTCGACGCCCCCCGTGGATTCACTCGGAGCTCCTCTGGCGTGGGATCCGCTGAACCCCTCCAAAACGTCGAACCACTCGACGTCAATGACAGTCTACGATTCTCTGGGGAATGCTCACAGCATGGATGTGTATTTCCGAAACACGGGTTCCAATGCCTGGGAGTATCACGCCATCGTTTCGGGCGATGAGGTGAATCCGCCACAACCTGGACGAAATGTCGAGATTGGTTCTGGCACGATGGGCTTCAACACCTCCGGGGCGTTAGACACACTGACAACGGCGGTTCCCGCCAGCGCAGATTTCTTAAACGCAGCGCCCGCCCAGGCGATTGCGCTCAACTTTGGTTCCACTGTCTCAGGCGGAGGGACGGGTCTGGATGGCCTCACCCAGTTCGCCGCCCTGTCCAACACCGAGCAACAATCCCAAGACGGCTACGCTTCAGGTGATTTCAGCGGCGTCACGGTCACAAGCCAAGGCGTTGTCGAAGGTATCTACACCAACGGTCAAAAGATTCCGATCTCTGAATTGGGTATCGCCAAATTCACATCAAATGACGGCTTGAGCCGCGCCAGCGCGGGACTCTGGATGCAAACGCGCGAGAGTGGGCAACCGGCACTCGGCTCGGCCAATTCGGGCGGCCGCGGAGCGATCTCCGGGGGTGCGCTCGAATCTTCGAATGTTGACCTAGCTGAGGAATTCGTCGACTTGATCACGCATCAACGCGCTTTCGCGGCCAATTCACGCACCATCACCACGGCAGATGAAATGCTGCAAGAGACACTCCAGCTGAAGCGCTGATCTCAATTTTCTAGCTGAGGGCTCACGTGGCTGACGACGAGGAACAGAAAGACGACAAGGCCGCGGGCGTCCCTAAAAAGAAGCCTGTTGTGCTGTTTGTGATCATCGGAGTTGTTCTCCTCGGCGCGATCGGAGGCGGCGTCTTTGTGGCTGGGCCAGCATTGGGCCTTTTTGGCGACGAGAAGGCGGCCACTGGCAAGGTTGTCAAAAAGAAGAAGAAGCCGCCCAAGGCGAGTGAGGGGACCGACGGCGAAGAGGGCGAACTCGCGAATATCCCGGAAGAAAGCTCAGAGACCGCCGCGCTCAAGAGCAAGATCGCCAAGATAAGTTCTCTGGTCGTGGATGTGCAGGACGCCGAGGGCGCGCGGCACCACGTGAAGATCAATCTTGCCGTGGAGCACCCGGAAGGCAAGGAAGAGGAGTTTGCGAACTTCGAACCGCGCGCACGGGAAGCGTTGATCATGTACCTCCGCACGCTCACGTTTGAAGAAGCAACCGATCCCAAAGGATTCCCCAAGATCCGCGACACGGTAATCCAGAAGACCCGGAAGGCCTTGGGGGAGTTTCCCGCGCGTCGCATTCTGATCGCAGATTTCGTTGCGCAATGACCAACGACCCCGGAAATGTACGCGAGCTTGATCTAACTGGAAGGGATCGACAAGTTCGGTCAGCCATGGGGATCATGACGCACGTGGCGACCAACTTCTCTCGCGCAGCCCGGCGCACCCTCCCCTTCATGGTGAAGCAGCGGGGGCGCTTAGAGCCCGGTGCCGTTGCGTTCACATCACCCGCCGATGATGAGCCGGTGGATGGGCCGCGTTTCGTCGTGTCTTTGGAGACCGAAGGGGGCAATGGCTGGGCAGAATTGACGCTCGATACCCTGGCGCTAGCGCTCCTTCTGGATGGAACTCTAGGGGCTACGAGCAGCCCAGATTCGGCAGCACTCACTCGCGAACTGACACTGGCACAGCGTGCTTTGATCACGCGTGTGGCGCGCACTCTGGCCGAAGACTTCATGCAGGCCTGCCAAACAGAAGCGGGCATCGACGTGAAGGTTGTCACGGCACGTGCGGTGACTCCTGGAGAGATGCCCACCAAGCCAAGCAGCCAGGGCCTCTTTGTGCGTTGTGATTTTGACGGGCTCCCCGTCAAAGCTTCGATCACTCTTGGCGTGAGTGCCACGGGCTTGGAAGCTGCGGTGCGCGAGGCTGCTGATGGCCAGACGCCGCATTTTGAAGGCGACCCCAGGGTGGCTGACGCTCTGCGCGACGTATCTTTGACGCTCATTGCCGAGCTTGGCAGTGTAAAGCTAAATCTGCGCGAGCTTTTACGCCTAAAAGCGGGCGACGTCTTGCGCCTGGGTACCGCGATTGACGACCCAATTGCGATACGCGTGGGGCAAATCGTCAAACTGCAAGGCTCGCCGGTGATCTCCCGCGGTCAACTCGCCATTGAGATCCGAGGTCGGCACGGCTCGTGAATAGGAAGGCTTCAGAACATGACCGACGCCTTCGACGACAAGAACGCTGGACGACAGAGACCCCACAGCAACCCACCTGATGACATGGTGGCCATGGGATCGCTCGACGACGAACTCGAAGCCGACGAACGCCGAGGTCAAGGAAGCGTCTCCCCAATGCCAGCAGCCAGAGCCGCTGCCTCCCATTCTCCCGGTGCTCGAGGCTTGGATAGTCTCGCGTTCGTGATGGACGTCCCCGTTGAAGTCACGGTCGAGATCGGCAGGCGTTCGATGAAAATTGCGGAAGTCCTGCGGCTTGGGCCGGGCTCCGTTCTGGAACTGGATAAAGCCAGCGGTGAGCCACTGGACATCCTGGTGAACAATCGCCTGGTCGCGCGCGGCGAAGCTGTCGTCGTGGGGGAACGGTACGGCATTCGCCTCACCGAAGTCTTGGTCAACGAAGAAACCCGAGGAGGCCAGTGATGCGAAAACTGATGATCATAGCCAGCCTATTTGCGGTAAGTTTGGCGTTCGCTTCCCTTGCCCACGCCGAACAGCCAGCCACGGCCGCTGACCCAACCAGCGCCCAATCGGCCTCGACCGGAGAAGCTTCACAGCTCTCGGCCGACGTCCAGATCCAATCCCTCAAGGCCAAATGGGCCAAGCCGACGCCAGCCAAACCTGAAACCAACTGGCTCCGCAAACAAAGCCCCGAGCTTGCCCAAGCTGCCGACGCCAGCAGTTCTTGGCGCACAGTCCTCGCTCTGCTCGTCTTGGCAGGCCTGGTGACCTACGCATGGTTCGCGCGCCAGCAGAGAGGGAAAGGAGTGGCCGCGCCATCTCTCGGCACGATACGCGTATTAGGCACCACACGGATCGGCCCCAAAGCACAGATCGTCGTCGCTGAGATTGGAGGGCAAACGTTTTTGCTCGGCGTCACTGAACAACATGTCACGCGCCTAGCTGAGGTTGGCGAGCCCCCACCGAAGAGCCGCCCTGGCAGGGCGGCTAACCTTGACGCTGACGACGACCCCATCACGAGCGACCAGATCCCATTGAACGGCGCAGGACGCTTCGCCGAGATGCTGAAGACCACACTCAACGCAACGCCCCGACGCCGCGCCATCGCCGCTTCAGATATCGCAACGGACGAAACCGATGACGTCGTCTCGAGCCGCAGCACCCTGCGCAGCTCGCGCCGGCCACCACGCTGGAACCTTGACGAACAAGCCTCCAGCCTGTTTTCCCAATCGAATGGCAAGTGATGAACGAAGCCGCTGAACAGCTGCTTTCTAAGCAGGAACTTGCGCCTTCGCTCAAGATCCTGCTCGTCCTCACGCTGCTGTCACTCTTACCAGCCATCCTGATCAGCATGACCTCGTTCGTCCGAACGGTGGTGGTGTTGTCGTTCGTGCGCCAGGGCGTGGGCACCGCGCAGACGCCCCCGAGCCAAGTGATCGTTGGGCTCTCCATCTTTCTCACGCTGTTCACGATGGCGCCAATCTTCAACGAGATGAAGGAAAAGGCGTTTGATCCTTACATGCAGGGCCAAATGACCGACATCCAAGCCCTGGAAACCGCCAGTCTGCCCTTGAAGCGCTTCATGCTGCGCCAAACCCGCGAGGCCGATCTCCTCCTCTTCTACGACGCCACGAAGACTGCGCTCCCGAAGGCACCGGACGATGTGCCCATCAAGATGGCACTTCCCGCATTCGTGATCTCGGAGCTAACAACGGCGTTTCACATGGGTGCGCTGATCCTATTGCCTTTTCTGGTGGTCGATTTGGCCGTCGCCTCACTCTTGATGAGCATGGGTATGATGATGGTGCCGCCAGCCACATTGAGTCTCCCGATCAAGCTTATTTTGTTTGTTTTGGTAGATGGTTGGCACCTCGTCGCGGGTGCCCTGATGAAGAGCTTTGTATGAGTACAGACGCCGCTGTTGATCTATTCCGAAACGCCATGCTGCTGGGTGCCAAGATCAGCGGGCCCTTGCTGTTGGTGGCGCTCGCCATGGGGCTCATCGTTGGCGTTCTGCAGGCAGCCACTCAGGTCAATGAAGCGAGCATCGCGTTCGTTATGAAGCTCTTAGCCTTGGGCGGAGCGCTGGCGGTTCTCGGCTCATGGATCGTCACCGAGCTCGTCGATTACACCTCACACAGCCTCCAATCTATTGCGACAGTGGTCCGGTGAATGACACTCAAGACATCTTCTCAACGCTCGTGCAGGCGCAAATTTTCGCCTTTTCGTTTCAAACCGCGCGCATCTCGGGTGCCCTCATTACTGCCCCCCTGCCATGGTCCCACGCCCCAGTGCGCATCCGAGCCGCTTTGGCCCTCGCGCTCGGGCTTGTGGCTCATGGTGCCAGCGCAGCAGCACCGGAGGTTATCAACGGCGCCCCCTTGGCGTTGGCGCTCGCCGGGATTTCGGAGCTCTTGCTCGGAGCGGCGATCGGCTTCGTAGTCCGGCTGACAGTTGCCGTGGCAGAGATTGTGGCAAGCTCGGTCTCGCCCAGTATCGGCCTGAGCGCCGCGGAGGTCTTTAGCCCCGGTTTTGGCAGCGAGAATTTGCTGGCGCGCTTCTTTCGGCTGTTTGCCATCTCCGCCGCATTGATCGTGGGAGTCCACCGTCAACTGCTCGGTTCCTTGCTTTCAAGTTTTCGGGTCATTCCACCTGGAACGTTGGTCAACCCTGCTCCACTCGGGCCGGTAATTCTCGAACTCACGGCCAATAGCATCGAGACAGGCGTCCGGCTCGCAATCCCCATTCTTGCGGTGCTCTTCATCTTGCAGCTGGCGTTGGCGTTTGTGTCGCGTGCAGCGCCGGCCATGCAGATTTTTTCCATAGGATTCGCGGTGACGATTCTTGGCGGCATGGCGGTCATCGTCATTTTTCTGCCTGAGCTGAGCCAGGACCTTGTGGCTGATGCCTCGCACGTTCCCGATCGCATCGAGCAGATCTTGCGCCCGCTGGTGAGATGATATGGCTGAGTCCGATGCAGAAAAAACTCTGGAACCAACTCCAGAACGGCAGCGCAAGGCGCGCGAAGAAGGCCAGTTTGCACGCAGCAAGGACGGTGGCGCTACGGCGGCCTCCGTGGCCGTGCTTGGCTGTTTGATCGGGCTTGGTACCCAGCTCGGGGAGATTTTGCGAGAATTCTCGCTACTTTGCTTCACCAGCCCGGCTCACTTTGGCGATGCCAGCTTTTCAGTCGTCGCGTCGCAGATGCTGATAACACTGTTTAAGATCGCTTTGCCGATTGCGGCAGCTGGCGCCATAGCGGGGACGGCGGTCGGTTTCATGGAGGCCGGGTTTCATCCAACGTTTGAGTTGGTCATGCCCAAGTGGGAACGCTTGGATCCGATGAGCAAGCTCAAGAACATGTTCTCTTTCAAGCAGGCCGCTACCGGCACCTTGCTCAGCCTATTTCGAGTCGGTGCGGTCAGCGCCGTGGCCTATTGGGTGATCAAGACGGATCTTCCAACGCTCATCAAGCTCAGTCGGACGAGCTTGGCCGCTGGGGCGAGTGGAGCCATTCAGGTTTCGATTCGCCTCGCATTCTGGTCGAGTTTCGTGTTGGTGATCATGTCCGCCGTGGACTACGCCCAATCGTGGTGGCGCCAGCACCAAGAGATGCTGATGACCCGTGAAGAGGTTCGCGAAGAAATGAAGCAGCAGGAGGGGAGTCCTGAAATTAAGGCCCGCCGGCGCCAAATTGCCCGTGAAATGGCGAATCGCAGTCTGTCTCGTGGTGTCCAGGAAGCGGACGTGATCATCGTGAACCCGACGCACGTCTCGGTCGCGCTCCGCTATCGCGCTGAACGCGGCGCACCTGTCGTCACGGCCAAGGGCTACGACGACATCGCGCTCCACATCCGAAAATTGGCCAAGCAGTACGACGTGCCACTGGTTGAGAACATCCCGCTTGCACGCGCCCTGGCAGCGCAGGTCAAGGTCGGTAAGGCGGTGCCCGTGGACTTGTACGGCGTGGTTGCTGAGGTTCTCGCCTTCGTCTATCGACTCAAGAAGCGCGGGTTCCGGGCGTAGTAGAACATCCCACCTGCACTCCGAAGTTCGGTTGGCACACCTCTCGCTAGTAGCGCCGAGTGGCCGCGAGCGATCCTTTAACCCAATCAGCACCCGACAACAAATTGGGCGAGCTGGTCGTGCCGCTGGCCGTGGTGTGCATCGTCCTCATGATGGTGCTGCCGTTGCCGCCATTTCTGGTGGATTTTCTTCTGGCGGTGAGCTTGGCATCCGCGATTGGCGTCTTTCTGATCGGGCTCTTCATGGAAGAGCCGCTTCAATTTAGCGCTTTTCCTGCCGTCATTCTGATTTCCACCTTGCTGCGCTTGGCCCTCAATGTGGCCACCACACGGCTTATTCTCTTGCACGGAGCCGAAGGCGGCGGGGCAGCAGGCAAGGTTGTCGAAACGTTTGGCCGTTTCGTGGTGGAGGGAAATGTAGTTGTTGGCCTGGTCGTGTTCTTCATCTTGGTGGTCATCAACTTCGTCGTGATCACCAAAGGCGCGGGGCGCGTTGCCGAGGTGGCGGCCCGTTTTGCTTTGGATGCCATGCCAGGCAAGCAAATGGCGATCGATGCCGAGCTCAATAGCGGCACCATCGATGCCACCACGGCACGCAAAAGACGCCAGGATTTGGGCCGAGAAATGGACTTTTTTGGTGCCATGGACGGCTCGAGCAAGTTCGTCAAAGGCGACGCGATCGCCGGCCTTTTGATCACGGGCATCAACCTGATCGGTGGCCTGCTGATTGGCCTTTCTTCGGGCATGGACCTCAGCAAGGCCGCCGAAACGTTCTCGGTCTTGTCCGTGGGCGATGCACTCGTTTCGCAGATGCCGGCACTCATGATTTCGACGGCTTCTGGCGTCGTCGTCACCCGCTCAGCGACGGGAATGCAGCTCGGAACGGCGATGCGAAAGCAAGTCTTGGGGAGTCGCCGTGCGATTGGCGCCACCGCCGGACTCTTGACGCTGATGGCGCTCGTTCCTGGAATGCCAGCACTCCCTTTCCTACTGTTGGCGTCGGTACTGGGGTACGGCGCTTACACCGGAAAATTTGAGATGAAGGAGCCAGTGGTTGCCCCGTCGGCGCCCACTTCAGACTCTCAGCCGAGCCCCCAGGATGAGCTGGAGGCTGCCCTTTCCCTCGACGTCCTCACCTTGGAAGTCGGCTATGAGCTGGTTCAGTCCGTCGATCCTGCCATGGGCGGGACGGTGGTCGATCGCATTGGGGCCCTGCGCAAGCAATCCGCAGCGGAGCTCGGCATTGTCGTTCCGCCCATCCACATCAAAGACAACCTCCAGCTCCCGCCAGGCGACTATCGTATTCTGTTGTTAGGCACCGAGATCGCCAGGGGATCGACGCGGGCTGGCAGACTCTTGGCGCTCGATTCGTCCGGAGAGATGCCCGATTTGTCCGGAGAAAGCGCCAAAGAGCCGGCATTCGGCACCCCGGCTAAATGGATTGTGCGTGGCGACAAGGAATTCGCCGAGGCGCTGGGCTACATCGTGGTCGATCACGCGACGGTGATTGCCACACATTTGGCTGAAGTTGTGCGCCGTCACGCGCATCAAGTGCTTGGTAGAGCTGGTCTCACCCACCTCCTAGAAGTGTTCAGCAAGACGACTCCCAAGCTCGTCGAGGAGTTGGTCCCGAACTTGCTCTCCTTTGCTGAAGTGACGACGGTGATGCGGAATCTGCTTAAGGAAGGTGTTTCAATTCGAGACCTTCGCACCATCCTCGAAACTCTCGTCGAGCTTGCTCCGTCAAGCCGCGATACTGAGCAGCTGACCGAAGCGACACGCCAGCGGCTCTCGCGCCAGATCACCTCAACGTTCGGCGATTCCGAGGGCACCCTCTCACCCCTGGTGCTGGACACGGCCATCGAGGACATGTTCCGGCGTTCATTACGGGAAATCGCCGCAGGTACTGGCGGTGCGCTCGACCCTGGGGTCACACGGGACCTTGGAAACGCGCTGGAGCTCGCCGTGAAAAACATGGAGCGCGCCGGTCGTCGCGCGTGTTTGGTCACAAGCCCCGACCTTCGCCGCTACGTGCGCGCCTTTGCCGAGCGGCGTTGTCCGTCGCTTGCTGTGCTTTCGTTTCGAGAGATCGAAGCGAGCTCCAACATTATTCCATTTGAAGTTGTCTCAGCGACGCCACGCGCTGCTTGAGCCAAGAGAAAGCAGGAGAAACCCGAGTGCAATATCAAACATTTCGAGGAAGCGATCTCAAGGAAGCCATTTCGTTAGTGAAAGCCGCATTCGGCAGCGATGCCGTCATCGGAGCGACACGCTCGGTGAGTCGCAATAAGGGACCGCTTTCCACGCCGTACGTCGAAGTGGCTGCAGCGCCGGCCCCGGAGCGCGAAGCCAGCGCCTCAGCTCGCCCCGCTCGTGCCCGA
>JBBRRP010000064.1:0-33750 GCA_038246305.1 Polyangiales bacterium
CTGCCGTCGGAAGCCGCTGCCAGGTTCTGCTCACCGGTGATGTGGCGGACTTCGGGTATCTCATGGGTCAGGAGGTGCATGGAGTCCGTGTGCTCACTCCGGCGATGCTGCTCGCGGAGAGCGCACGTTGACCTGAAAACACGCGGGCCGCATTCGCGGAAGGTGCGGGCAGTTGAAACGGTTGCCCTCAAATGCCCGCGCTGGTTAACGCACGCTGCAGATTGACCATCTCGATAGCGGCGAGCGCGGCGTCATAGCCTTTATTGCCGGCTTTGGTGCCTGCGCGCTCGATGGCTTGCTCAATCGTGTCTGTGGTGAGCACGCCGAAGATCACGGGCACGCCCGTTTGCTCGGAGATGCTGCCGCAGGCGCGCGAGATTTCGCCGGCCACGTACTCGAAGTGCGGCGTGCCTCCGCGGATCACGGCGCCGAGGGCGATGATCGCTTCAAATTTTCCGCTCTTGGCCAAGCGCGCCAAGATGGGCGTCATTTCGCGGGCGCCGGGCACCAGGACTTCCGAAATCTGCGCTGCAGAAACGCCGTGCCGGCTCAGTCCGTCGCGCGCCCCTGCGCACAAACGCTCCACAATCATTTCATTGAAACGGCTAGACACGATCGCGAAATGAGCGCTCGTGGGAGGGGTTAAAGTGCCTTCGAGACGGAGACTTGAATCGGCCATGCGTGTTGCTCGGAGAGTATCCTGTGCGGGGAGCGGCGCAATGCACTGCTCGGCGCTCTGCGCAATGAAGCTTAAATCGTCGCTATTTGCCGCGATTTCAGGAAAAAAGAACGCTCGGCCTTGCGCATCGGCCGCCCCTCAACAAGCTTCCTGCCTCCCATGGGCGCCCGCACCGGAGCACGAGAAGCCGCACTCCAGATGTTGTACGCGATCGAGATGACCGAGCTGGATGCTGAACAATCGATTGCTAACTTCTGGCGAGAGCTGCCCGGAGATGCTGAAGATCGTCAGTATGCGGATGGCTTGGTGCGAGGCATCGTCGAGAATTTGGACGAGATCGACACGTTGGTTCGCAGCGCGAGCACGCATTGGCGCTTGGAGCGGATGGCGCGGGTGGATCGGAATATTTTGAGAATGGGGAGCTACGAGCTCAAGTGGCAAATGGAAGTGCCGAGGGCGGTCGTTTTGGATGAAGCTGTTGAGCTGGCCAAGCGCTTTGGCACGGAAGAAAGCGGTGCGTTCGTGAATGGGCTCTTGGATCGCATCGCGACCTTGTGTGGACGAATCGAGCCGGAATCTGAGCTGAATCCTGTGGTGGCGAAGCCGAGCTGAGCTGGGATCAAGAGGCGACGTGGACCTTCGCTTTATTACTCCTCATCTAAGAAGCCTGGATCTGGCCGGCACTGAAGTGTTGGTGGCGCCGCTTTGCAAGGGGGAGCATCCGCCGCGCGGGGTTACGGGCCTCCTCGATTGGCGGCTGTCGGGTCGAATCTCGCGCTTGATTCAGCAGGGCTTCGCGACCGGTGAGCTCGGTGAAGTCTTGTTGTTGCCCGGCAAGCCCAAGCTCTCGTTCGATAAGATGGTCCTGTTTGGAATTGGTGAGCCTGAGGCTTTTTCGGAATCGGTGTTCCGGGCCACCGTGCACCGAATTCTAAATACGCTGGAGGGCTTGAAGGCGCGTTCGGCGGTGGTGGAGCTTCCGGGACGCCATTTTCAGGCTATTTTGCCGGAGCGAGCCGCGGATATCTTGTTGGAGATGGTGGGTCCGAGCCCGCACCACGATGTCTGGACGCTGCTCGAGCCTCCGGATGCTCAGCGCGCGATTTCGCAACACATGATTCAGGAGCGCCGCCGCCTTCGGCAAGATCGTTGAGGGCTACTTCAGATTCGGGGAGAGGCGAATTCCGGACAGCACCAGCTTCTGATTTTCAAGCCGATCGTATTCGAGGAGCATGCCGGGATAGTGGTGCAGTTCTTCGAGCGCTCCCTGGCCGCTCACTTTCTCCACGCGGGTGGCTTTGCCGAGCGCCGCTTCAATCGCCCAAGGGAGCATGCCTAGTCGAAGATCCGGAGAAATGCCTCCATTGAACATACCGAAACGCTGCTCGGGATTTTTCGGATCCACCAGGCGCAACCAACTCTGCACGCGCAGCGAAACGAGCACTCCATCTTTCATTTCGAAATCGACGGCGCGGCTCAGGTAGCGACACAGGTTCTCGGTGCGAAACTCGCAGGGAAGATCCATCAGGCGCTCGATGGTGGCGAAGGTGGCACCGAAACGGATCGGGCCCAGCCCCTTCCCGGGTGTCACGAGCAACGAGGGACCGAGCGGCAGGGGAGTTCGGGGTGGGAGCCGCACGGTGGCTCGTGGGGCCGGCAGAGGCACGGCAGCTTTCGGCTTGGCCACAACTTTGGGCGATGGGGTCGGCGGCGCACTCGGCTTGGATCGACAAGACCCAAGTGAGATCGCTAGAATCAGGGCAATGCCCGAAGCTGTTGTGGCGCTAAACTGAGCTGCGATAGATTTTGTCTTCACCTGGCCACCATTCCTTCCGACGCTTGGGCCATAGCATGCGCCGCCGAAGTTGCGCACCTCCCTCCGAATGACGAAAGCCCAGAATGAGTGATCAGCTAGACCGTCGCTTTCTGTTCGTCACGGGCAAAGGGGGCGTGGGCAAAACAACGGTGACCGCTGCCATCGCGCACGCGCTCGCCCGGCAGGGTAGAAAGGTGCTCGTCGCTGCGTCCGCCGAGGGGAGCTCGCTGGCTCACGCCTTCGGAATCGATACGGTGCCGGTTGAGATTGAAGAGGTGAGCCCCGGCCTGTCGGTGGTGCGCATCACGCTGGAGCGAGCGCTCTTAGAGTACGGCCGGCTCATGTTGCACGGCGGCAAGCTCTTCGACGCGGTATTCAACAATCAGGCGTTGCAGAGCTTTTTTCGCGGGGTGCCCGGGCTTTCTGAATGGGCGATCTTGGGCAAAGCTTGGTACCACAGCACCGAACGGGCCGAGAATGGGGTGTGGCGTTTCGACACGGTAATTCTCGATGCTCCGGCAACAGGGCACGGCGTGGGGATGCTATGGGTGCCGCGTGTGGTGGCGGATATGGCGCCCGCCAGCCTGCTCAAGCGGGATGCCGAGCTAGCGTTGCGCATGTTCCAGGATCCCGAGCTCACCGGCGTGGTGATCGTCACGCTACCTGAAGAGCTGCCCACCAACGAAAGCTTGGAGCTTGCAGCTGCGATCGAAAAGGATCTAAAAATGCCGCTCAGCATGGTGCTGGTGAATCAGCGAACCCGTGCTTTGTTCAGCGCAGCCGAAGCGGAGGCATTGATTGGCCTGCCGTCCGATCAGACGACGGACCTTGAGCGGCTCCTCGGAGTTGCCCGCGTTCGGGCACGAACTGAATTGAGTGAGGCCTTTCAGGTTGAACGCCTGAGGGCCTTGAATATTCCGCTGATGGAGTTGCCAGAGATCCAAGGCTCAGGAAGCCCCGGTGAATTGGCTCGGCAGCTCGCGGGGCCTATTTCGGCGAAAGCGGGCTGAAATGCGCGACTTCGGGAAGAGTTGGGCAAGCCTCAGCGTTCTTACGCTCTGTGCGCTCCGTGCCCCCTCAGCTGCCCAGGCTCGAACCGAAGCGCTATGGTGCCGTTGAGCGAATGGCCGAGCCGGAGTCATCATATGCAGGGCGCGTCTTAGCCGGCCGCTATAAGCTCACTGAGAAGGTGAACGAAGGGGGCATGGGCGCTATTTGGCGCGCTGAACATTTGGTGCTGCGGGCGCCGGTTGCCGTGAAGGTAATCGATCGGGAGATGCTCGATCATCCGAATGCCGTTGATCGCTTCATGCAGGAGGCGCAAGCAGCCGCTTCGCTGCGTAGCCCGCATGTCGTCCAAATCTTGGATTACGGCGTCGATATTGACGTGCCCTTCATCGTGATGGAGCTTTTGGAAGGGGAGACGCTGGCTGAAAGGCTGCGTCGGAAAACGCGGCTGGCGCCGGAGGAAGCGGCTCATCTGCTCGCGCATGTTGCGCGTGCCATGGTCCGCGCGCACGAAGCGGGAATTGTGCACCGGGATCTCAAGCCGGATAATATTTTCATCGTCCAAAACGCGGATGAAGAGTTAGCTAAAGTGCTGGATTTCGGCGTCGCCAAGGTCAACACCGCGGATATTTCAGCGCAGGGCGCGAAAACGCGCACGGGCTCGCTGTTGGGCACGCCGTATTACATGAGCCCCGAGCAGGTGCAGGGCAACAAAGACGTCGATCATCGGTCCGATCTTTGGGCGCTCGGCGTGATTGCCTTTGAGTGCATGACGGGTGAGCGGCCTTTTGCTTCGACTGGTTTGGGAGATCTGGTGCTTCAGATTTGCGTCCGGCCGATGCCGGAGCCGTCAGCGTTTGCGCGGGTTCCGATCCAATTCGACTCCTGGTTTCAAAAAGCCTGTGAGCGCGAGCCCGAGAGTCGTTTTCAGAGTGCGCACGAAATGATGGCTGAGCTCCGGCGTGCGCTCGGGGTTGAACTGAAAGGGCTTTCTGACAGCCAGGCTGAGATCTTGGTGGGTCCCGAGCAGCGCACCATTGTGAGTCATGGTCTCCGCGCCAAGAGTGATGCGCCGACGATGATCGCCGAGCCGCTGGAGCCGAGCCAGAGCGCGACACAGCTTGAAGATCTGAGGTTCACCGTGGTCGAGGGGGCCCGCTCAGGAATTGTGGAGCCACCGCTTCGTTCGCTCAAATTGCCGGTGATCCCAAAATTAGAGGCGCCCGAGCCGCGAGCGGGTCGTGCCTTGATTGGTGTGGTGGTGCTCACGCTCGCCGTGGGGAGCGCCCTCGGATTGTTCCTGTATACGCGCTATCCGGGCCTGAGGTTTGGGCTCGGGGAAAGGTCCTCCTCTCATCAGCCGGCCCCGGGTGGGCAGGAGAAAAATCTCCGCTCAGATCGGCTTCTGGCGGGGCCGTCCAAACCGGAGCCCGTGCCGGCGCCATCTGTCTCGCCCCCCGGCTCGCCCCCCGGCTCGCCCGCAGAATCAGCACCTCTGGTTAACAGCGCTCCAGGCCCGAGCGGCGCGGCTTCTGCTGCTTCTGCTGCAAGCTCCGCTCCGAGCGCGTCTGCACTTCAGATGCCTCCCGGAGTGTCAGCAGAGCCGGCAGCGGCGCTGCCGCCCCCTGATGCAGGCGCTCCGCCCGCAAGTTCGGCCGCGGTGGATACAGGCTGGGTCAAGCCGAGCTGGGCCATTCCAGATGAGGGGCCGACCAAGAAGGATCCGGCGGAGCTACAAGCGCCTCCAAGCCACTAATTGGGAATCAACTCCGCCCAATCTTCAAGCGCAGACGTGGCCACCTCAGGGAGATCGATCTGAGCCTTCTGGAGCTTGCCCGAGAGATCGACGTTTACCGCCTGCCAACGCGTGTAGCTATCCAACACCCAGATCCCGCTCTCACGCGTGCCGTTCCCGGACCAGCCGTTGCCGCCGAACGGCAAGTGCGCTTCGGCTCCCGTGGTGCCGTTGTTGATGCTCGTCATGCCCGCCGAAATGCCCTCCTTGAAGCGCAGCATCGCTTGGGCATCGCGCGTGTACACGGCGCTTGAGAGGCCATAGGGCGTGCCATTGGCGGCTGCTAACGCTTCTTCCGGACTCGTGACTTCCACCAAATTCACTGTGGGGCCAAAACATTCTTCTTGGGCAATGCGCATCGACATGAGCACTTTGGAAAAGATGCGGGGCGTTGCATACAATCCGCGCTCGGCGCTGCCACTGAAACCCTCCGGTACATTCCCGGGCTTGATGCGTGCGCCATCGAGCAAGAGCTCAGCACCCTCGGCGACACCGAGCGCCCGCTGCTCACTCCATTTCTCGAAGAAGCGTTCGTTGATGAACGGGCCGTAGTCGATACTCTCGTCCAAGGGGTCGCCGATTTTGATGCGCCCCGCCCGGTCCAGCAGGCGCTGCTTAAACGCAGGCATCACGCGTCGATCCACAATAATATTTCCGGCGCTCGTACAGCGCTGGCCCGCCGTGCCAAAGGCTGACCAAAACGCCCCCTCCACGGCAAGCTCCAGATCGGCATCTGCCAGGACGACGAGTGGATTCTTCCCGCCCAGCTCGAGCGAGGGAATTTGCAGATTTCTCCCACAAATCTCGCCGATTTTTCTCCCAATCGACGTCGAGCCCGTAAAAGAGATCTTGTCCACTGAGCCTTCGTCCACCGCTTCCACGAGAAACTCACCGGCTGCGCCTGCGCCACCGCCGTGCACGATGTTGAGCACTCCCGGGGGAAGCCCGGCTTCTTGCCACAGCTCGAAGAACAGCGCCGCCGTTCCGGGAGCATCATCTGATGGTTTCCAGACCACCGTGTTACCGCACAGCAGTGCCGGCACGATCTTCCAAGAAGGCACAGCCAGCGGGAAATTGCCGGCCGTGATCACGCCCACCACGCCCAACGGGCGCCGATAGGTGAAGAGCTCTTTATTCGGAAGTTCACTCGGCACGGTTTGCCCGTACAGACGCCGGCCCTCGCTCTGAAAAAAGTCGGCAGTGTCAATTGCCTCTTGGACACTGCCGCGGGCCTCTCGCAAAGGCTTGCCAATCTCACGACTGATGAAGCGCGCGAGCAGCTCCTTTCGCTCACGGAGCAAGGCTCCCAGGCGAGTGAGAACCTGAGCGCGCATTGGAGCCGTAACCTGCCGCCAACTGGCTAACGCTGTGCGTGCTTGGTCACAAGCTTCTTTCACATCGTCTTTCGTGGCTCCCGGGGCGACGCACACCACATCGTCGAGGTTTGCAGGGTTTCTGCGCTCGAACGCCGTGCCATTCGGTTTGACCTCGCGGGCACCTATCCAATTGGAGGCCAGCAGTGTGCTTGGAACCCCGAGGCCCTGTTGGCGCGCCTTCATGGCCGAGCAGGGTGCGACCCGTGCACGGAGATCGCAAGTCGCAAACTCTGCACGGGTTCCGTCGACACGGATTGGTCTGTGGGCCGAATCAGTCTCTGATTGGACAACCTGTAAAGGTTACGCGTCGCTAGACGCCGCCCCTCTGGTACAAAGGAGGGATGACGAGCCCTCCGGTTCCTGGAAGCCCAATCCCCGAGTTCGCTTCCATTGCACCGGCGGAGCTCGGGGCGTTGATCAGTTACTCCTCGCACGATCCACATCGCATTCTAGGTGCGCATGAGTTGGAGTTCGACGGAGTACCCGGAGTCGTGGTTCGCGCGTCTCATCCCGACGCCGTCAGAGCCTGTGTGCTGCTGAATGGCGGGCGTGTTGTTAACATGAATCCCGCGGGGCATGGCCTCTTCGGAGTGTTTCTTCCTGAAGCGCGCCTACCCCTGAGCTACACGCTCAAGTTTGAGTTTGAAAACGGCGGTGTGCTCAACACTCAGGATTCCTACCGCTTTGGGCCCTCGCTGGGCCAGATGGACCTGCATCTTTTTAACGAGGGCACCCACCGTCGGCTTTGGGAAGTTCTCGGGGCGCACCATCGAGAAATTGAAGGAGTGCTCGGCACGACGTTTGCGGTGTGGGCGCCTAATGCGCGGCGCGTGAGCGTGGTGGGGACTTTCAACAATTGGGATGGGCGGCTCACGCCGATGCGGAGTCTTGGCTCCTCGGGGGTCTGGGAAGTTTTCGTGCCTGGGCTCGGCGTCGGTGAGCTGTACAAATTCGAACTCAAGACTCGCGAGGGCGCGCTCAGGCTCAAGACCGATCCGTACGCGCGCGCTGTCGAGCTGCCTCCGAAGGAAGCTTCGGTCGTTACGGTTTCGGATCATCATTGGGCAGATTCGGCATGGATGGCGTCACGAGCACGCCGCGATCCACGTCGCGAGCCGATGAGCATCTACGAGGTGCACCTCGGATCCTGGCTGCGTATTCCCGAAGAGGGCAATCGCTCGCTCAGCTACCGTGAAATGGCTCCGCGCTTGGTGGACCACGTTCGCGATTTGGGCTTTACCCACGTTGAGCTGATGCCCGTGGCCGAGCATGCCTATTTCGCCTCGTGGGGTTATCAGGTTACCGGCTACTATGCGCCTACCGGCCGTTATGGCACGCCCGATGATTTTCGTTTCTTCGTGGACTACTGCCATCAGCACGGCGTGGGAGTCATTCTAGATTGGGTACCTGCGCACTTTCCCAAGGATGATTTTGCGTTGCGCCTGTTCGACGGCACGGCACTCTACGAGCACGAAGATCCGAGGCGCGGGGAGCACCCAGATTGGGGCACACTGATCTTCAACTATGGCAGGAATGAGGTGAAGAATTTCCTCATGGCCAACGCGCTGTATTGGCTGCAGGAATTTCACGTGGATGGCTTGCGCGTGGATGCCGTCGCCTCCATGCTGTACCTCGACTACAGCCGCGAGGATGGCAATTGGGTTCCGAATAATTACGGCGGCCGCGAGAATATCGAGGCCATTGAATTCTTGCGCAACGTCAATTCTGTGATTGAAAGCGAGGTTCCTGGAGCGTTCGCCATCGCTGAAGAGTCGACAGCCTGGGGCGGTGTGTCGCGGCCAGCTGGCGAAGGCGGGCTCGGATTCGCGTTCAAGTGGAACATGGGCTGGATGCACGACACCTTGCTCTTCTTCTCCAAGGAGCCCGTGCACCGCAAGTTTCACATCGATCAGCTCACGTTTGCCATGCTGTATGAGTACACCGAGCGCTTCATCAACGCGCTCTCGCACGACGAAGTGGTGCACGGCAAAGGCTCCGTGATCGAGAAAATGCCGGGGGATTTCTGGCAGAAGCTCGCCAATCTCCGGCTCCTGCTCACCTACCAATGGACTCGCCCCGGTAAGCAACTGATCTTCATGGGCACGGAGCTCGCTCAGCATCAAGAGTGGGATCACGATGGCATGCTCAGCTGGGAGCTTAAAGATCACCCGCAGCGGGTGGCCTTGAAGGAGTTCATTCGAGAACTCGGTCGGATGTATCAAGCCCATCCTGCGCTGTGGCGCAGCGATCCCGACACGGCTGGCTTTGAGTGGATTGATTGCAATGATCGCGAAAATACCGTTATCAGTTATCTGCGGCGCGACGGCGATGCGCACTTGGTGATTATTATCAACTTCACACCAGTCCCTCGCGAAGATTATCGGGTCGGCGTTCCGGCCTTCACTCGCTATACCGAAGTCCTCTCGTCGGACGAGCTGCGCTTTGGCGGCAGCGAATTTGAGACCATGCAGGGGGTGGATGCAGAGCGCATCCCGATCCATGGGCGGGAGCAGTCCGTGAAGCTCCGGCTGCCGCCGCTCGGGGCGCTGATTCTCAAGCCCGTCGGTTGAGCCAGGATTTTAGCAAAGATTTGGTGCGTGCCGGCCCGGCATAGCGCCTCCCGTTGTCGAAACGGAGGGCGCTGACTATACGGGCACACCGAGTGCTATGGCCGACGATCTCTCAACGGAGCTGCAGTCCTTAAGGATCTCGCGTGACGAAACCCCACGTGAGCCGCGTCGCTTCGGGCCCCTGCTCGGCTTGCTCAGCCTTGGCGTTGTCGGCCTCGCGAGCTACCAGTTTGGCTGGCCGTATCTCGAGAGCAAAGTCTTCAAGGCCAAGGTGCACGTCACCGAGATCGCCTTGGTTTCGCCCGCTCAGGCTAGTGTGCAGTTAACTAGCACGGGCTACGTGGTGCCTGAACGCAGTTCAAAGGTGGCGGTTCAGGTGCAGGGCCGCGTGAAGAAGCTGTGGGTACAGCGGGGGCAGGCGGTGGAGGAAGGGCAGCTGTTATTTGAGCTGGATGTCACTGACCAAAAGGCAACCATCATGGCCGCTCAAAGCCGTTCATTGGCCAGTAGTGCGAACGTCGAAACGGCGAAGGCTAATCTGGCCGAAACTCAGGTGGCGCTCAAGCGCGCGCAAGGCATGGCCGAGCAGGGCGTTTCTCCAAAATCGCAGGCGGAGGATCTGGAGGCGCGGAGTGCAGCATTGCTGGCGCAAGTGAAGGCCTCGGAAGCTCAAGCGCGTGCCGCCAACGCCGAGGTGCAGGCCCTGAGTGTCAACTTGGGACAGTACGTAGTGAAGGCGCCGCTGGCCGGCACCATTTTGAATAAGCCGCCGGAAGTCGGCGAATATGTCGGGCCGCAGCCCGCAGGGCTGAGCGTGGACATGGGCAATGTTGAGATTGCTGACTTGAAGAGCTTGGTGGTGGAAAGTGATGTCGCGGAGCAGCGGCTGAGTCTCGTTAAGCTGGGTGGGCCGTGCGAGATTGTGCTGGATGCCTATCCCGGGCGGCGTTTCAAGGGCAAGGCACTTGAGATTATCCCGCGAGTGAATCGTTCGAAAGCTACGGTGGTGGTTAAGGTTGGGTTTGTTGGGCCAACAGACGGCGTGATGCCGGACATGGCCGCGCGTGTGAGCTTTTTAAGCGAGGAGCTAACAGACGCGTCGCTCAGGCAAGCTCCGAAGACGATTGTGCCCGGCTCTGCACTCGTGGAGAGAAACGGCAGCCGCGTGGTGTTCGTGGTTTCTGACGGGCAAGCTCGTCAGACCAGCGTGCGCCTCGGTCCAGCTTTTGGGGATGGCTTTGAGTTGGCATCCGGGCCCGCGCCTGGCACTCGCGTTGTGAAAGAGCCGGCCAGCACTCTCGTGGATGGTCAGAAAATACAGGAAGAGGCACAATAATGACACCAGCAAGCAGCGTTGCCGAAGCGGCTTCCAACACTCAAGATCTTGGCTCAAAAGCCCTTGTGATCGAGGTCAAAGGCCTCAGCAAGACCTACTTTCGAGGTAAAGAAAAGCTGGAGGTGCTTCGCGATCTCAGCTTAACGGCTCATGAGGGAGAATTCATCGCCCTGATGGGGCCGTCGGGTTCAGGAAAGACAACTTTACTCAACATTATTGCGGGCCTGGATCGCCCGAGTTCCGGCTCGGTGCGCGTTGCAGGTGCAGACCTTGCGGGGATGAGTGACTCCGCCTTGGCCGGGTTTCGCGCCGCCAATGTAGGATTCATTTTCCAAACCTACAATTTGCTTCCGGTGCTCACCGCCCGGGAGAATGTCGAGCTTCCGCTGTTGCTCACGAGTCTTGGTTCAGCGGAGCGTCGGCGGCGCGCCGAAACGGCGCTCAAAGTCGTGGGGCTCTCAGAACGAATGGATCATTATCCGCGTCAGCTCTCGGGCGGTCAGGAGCAGCGGGTGACGATCGCTCGCGCTATCGTCACGGATCCCAAGCTGATCGTTGCCGATGAGCCCACCGGTGATCTGGATCGCGACAGCGCGGATGAGATCTTGAGCCTTCTCCGCAAGCTGCAGACGGAATTCAAAAAGACCATCATCATGGTGACCCATGATCCGGCCGCGGCCGAAAGTGCCGGCACGGTCCATCACCTCGACAAAGGTAAATTCAAGTGAATCTCGCGAGCCTCGCCGCCCGCAACGTCCTCCGAAACAAGCTTCGCACGGTGCTCACCGTGCTGGGAGTGGCCGTGGCGATCCTGGCATTCGTGCTGCTCCGAACGGTGATTTGGTCGTGGACGGTGTCGGCTGAATATGCGGCCAAGGATCGCGTTGCCACGCGGCACAAGGTCACGTTCATTAACCCGCTGCCGGTCCGTTACAAAACGCAGATCGAGCAGATCCCCGGCGTGACGCACGTGACCTGGGCGAACTGGTTTGGCGCCAAACACCCGACGCGCGAGTCGGATTTCTTCCAATCCATCGCCGTCGATCCGCCCTCGTTCTTGGCCGTCTACGACGAGATCATTCTGCCCCAAGCTCAGCGTGAGAAGTGGCTCAGCAATCGCCAGGGGGCGTTGGTGGGCGAATCGTTAGCCAAGCAGTTTGGCTGGAAGGTGGGGGACCGCATCACGCTCGCCGGCACCATCTATCCGGGCGATTGGCAGTTCGACGTGGATGCGATCTACACGGTGAAGCGTTCATCGATGGATAAAGCGTCGCTCATGTTTCATTGGGATTACTTGAACGACAGCATTGGCCCACGCCGCAAGGACGAAGCTGGCTGGTTTATTTCTAGGGTTAAGAATGCCGGGGACGCCGTGAATACCGCCAAGCGCATCGATGCGCTATTTGACGATCAGGATGCACAGACGCTGAGCATGGATGAGCATGCCATGAATGCGTCATTTCTCGGCATGTTTTCCGCGGTACTCACGGCGATTGACCTGGTATCGATCGTGATCTTGGTGATCATGATGTTGATCCTGGGCAATACGATCGCGATGGGTGTGCGTGAGCGCACGAACGAATACGGCATGCTGCGGGCGCTGGGGTTTTTGCCAAAGCACATTGCGTCGTTCGTGCTTCTGGAAGCGATGGTGGTGGGTCTCGCGGGAGGCTGCTTCGGCCTCTTGCTCTCCTACCCAGTGGTTGAACAGGGTTTAGGGCGTTTCCTTGAAGAGAACATGGGGTCCATGTTTCCCTATTTCCACGTCGACCCTCCGATCGCAGGCCTCGCCTTGGCGCTTTCAATCGCACTCGGCCTGGTCGCGGCGATCGTACCGGCCTATCAAGCCTCTAAACTGAATGTTGTGGATTCTCTTCGGCGAGTCGGGTGATAGCCATGCTTTTGATGATTCCTCTCAGTTACAATCTTCGCAGCTTGGTGGCGCGCAAGGGCACGACACTAGCGTCCGCCTTCGGGATCGCTCTGGTGGTGTTCGTGCTGTCTTCGTCCTTGATGCTTTCCGGCGGCATCAAGAAGACGATGGGTAGTTCGGGGCGCTCTGGGAATGCAGTTGTGTTGCGGAAAGGGGCCGATTCGGAGCTGGCCAGCACGTTCGAGACGCGGCTGGTCAACTTGATTCTCGCAGCCCCAGGTGTGAAAATGGATGAAACGGGTGCGGCCCTGGGCGGTGGCGAGGCGGTGACAGTGATCACTGTTGAGAAAGCCGGTACTGCGGGAAAAGTAGCCAATGTGCAGGTGCGCGGTGTGAGTGATAACGCGCTCAAGATGCGGCCTGAGGTAAAATTGATCGAAGGGCGCTTGCCGCAGCCCGGCACGGATGAGGTGATGTTGGGTAAGTCGGTGCGCGGGCGCTACACGGGTGTGGACTTGAATTTGAGCTTTGAACTCAAGAAGAACCGCAAAGTGCAGGTAGTTGGCATTTTTGAAGCTGGCGGCTCGTCGTTTGAATCGGAGGTTTGGGCAGGCGTTGATACGGTGAGGAGCTCGTTTGGTCGCGAGGGCCTCGTGTCCTCAGTGACGGTGCAGTTGGAGAGCGGAAGCAAGTACGACGCGTTCAAGGCCACCGTTGAGAGCGATAAACAGCTCGGCCTGCAAAGCTTTCGCGAGAGCGAATACTACTCCAAAGTTTCGTCTGGCACGGCGACGTTCGTGAGTGCGATCGGCATCGTGATCACGGTCTTTTTCTCGATCGGCGCGATGATTGGCGCGGCGATCACCATGTACGCCGCCGTTGCGCAGAGACGCCGAGAAATTGGCACGCTGCAGGCGCTCGGCTTCACGCGGCGTGCCGTGTTGGGTTCGATGTTGGTGGAG
Source organism: Polyangiales bacterium (assembly GCA_038246305.1). Lineage (GTDB taxonomy): Bacteria > Myxococcota_A > Polyangia > Polyangiales > Polyangiaceae > JBBRRP01. The sequence goes on from JBBRRP010000064.1 coordinate 13,416, forward strand.
TCCATCGTCTTGGCGACGGTGGGCGGCCTCGTGGGCGCGGTGGCCTCACTCTTCATGGGCTTCGTGAAGATCTCGATGATGAACTTCGCGACCTGGCAGGAGGTCTCCTTCTCCTTCACGCCAGATCCAGCCCAGATCCTCGTCTCGCTGGCACTCGGCGGCGTGATGGGGGTGCTCGGCGGCTTCTTCCCCGCGCTCAGCGCATCCCGCACGAATCCTGTGATTGCGATGCGGGCTTAAAGGGGCGGGCGGCCCATACCGCGGTAGGCAAAACCAGCTTCAAGCACTGTTTCTCGCAACAGGATATTCCGGCCGTCGAACAAGTACTTCCGGCGCAAGAGGCCGCCGATCCGAGTCAGATCGGGGTTTCGATATTCATTCCACTCGGTGGCGATCACCAGGGCGTCTGCACCCTCGCAAGCGGCGTATTCGTTCTCTACCAAGAGCACTTTCTCTTCGAGGCCCATTTGTTCCAGCGAAGCTCGGGCCGTCTCCATGGCTTGCGGATCGGTGGCTTGGGCTTTGGCGCCGCGCTTGTGAAGCTCTGCAATCAAACGCAGGGCGGGAGCTTCGCGCACGTCGTCTGTCTTGGGCTTGAAAGCGAGGCCCCAGATGGCGATGATTTTGCCCGCAAGGCCGCCGAGATCTTGCTCCATGTGTTTTACCAGCGTGGCCACCGGCAGCTCATTGGCCTCGATCGCGGCTTGGGTCACCTTCATGCTCACACCGAGATCAGCACCGGTGCGCACGAGCGCTCTCAGATCCTTCGGAAAACAGCTGCCCCCGAAGCCGAGGCCCGGGTAAAGGAAGTGCGCACCGATACGTTGGTCAGAGCCGAGCGCCCCACGCACATCCTCGACATCTCCCCCGGCAACGTTGCACAAGTCCGCCACTTCGTTCATGAACGAAATCTTCGTGGCCAACATTGCGTTGGCTGCATACTTCACTATTTCAGCGCTCTTCGGACTCATACGCAAGATGCGATTGCGCTGGCGATTGTGGGGCGCATACAGGCGCTCCAGCACGTCGAAAGCCTGAGCATCGTCGGTGCCGATCACAATTCGATCCGGCTTGAAGAAGTCGTTAACCGCGTCGCCCTCTTTGAGAAACTCGGGATTGCTCACTACCGAGATTTTGTACTTGCTGTTTCGCTGCACTACCTCGGTCACGCGGGCATTCGTCCCCACCGGCACCGTGCTCTTTAAAACCAAGATCAGATCGTGCGTGGTAGCCTTGGCAACTTGCTCAGCTACCCCAAGCACGTGCGTGAGATCTGCTGAGCCATCTTCGTGCGGAGGCGTGCCCACGGCGACGAAGACGGCGGCTCGGCCAGCGATGGACTCGGCTAGATCGGAACTGAAATGCAGGCGATCCGGCCAATTGTTTTTAACCAGCTCGGCGAGGTGCGGCTCGAAGAAGGGAACCTCTCCCGCACGAAGCTTCGCGAGCTTGCTCTCATCGACATCGACGCACACGACATCGACGCCCGAGTCTGCAAAGCAAGCGCCTGCAACCAATCCCACGTAGCCCGTTCCAATGACCGCTATTTTCACAAACGCTCCGATACTCCCGATTTTTCGAGGTGTCGAGGTCGACCGCTAGAGGCTATTCTTCCTCTGTGCCGTCATGGCCGTCTTCGTCGAGCTGATCGAGGATCTCATCCGCCCGGGACTCTGAGATGCCAAACCACTCAGCAAGCTGATTAATGAGGGAATTCTCTTCAGGCGCTATTTCGTCGTCCGCGAGGGCGATGGCGGCAGCCAGGGCGAAGGCCCCCTCCGCTTCGGTGGGCTCCGCTGAAAGCACGTCTGCAATTTCATGGAGGCGCGCATCCCGCCCCTGGTCGGCGAGTCGAGCCTGGTAGGTCTCCAGCATCACTTTAATGGTGCCCGAACGGAGCAAGTTGTCCGTGAGGCCCCGAAGCGCGCCGCGCAGGGCCGCCAACTCGTCCTCCCCAACGTTGCCATCGACCGCCATCATCAAGAACATGGTTTCCGCGAGCGGTTCCACCCGGTTGAGCGCCGTCAACTCTTCGACACTCAATAAGCCTTCGCGCGTTAGCGTTTCGTACGCGGGCGATACAATCAGCGAGGGACGCCGTCCACTTTGTAGCAGAGCATCTCGTAGGCGACTGACCGTTCTTGTGCGAAGTTCCATCTTCGCATCAGAGTAAAGCGCGCCTTGGTGGTTGGCAATTGGTGTTCGGCCTGAGCTCACCGAGCGAACGCGAGCTATGGCAGCGGCGAAGGCTTTTTAGGTGGATGCGTTGAGGCCGCGTCGTTGGCGGCGTGTCCCGGACCGGGAAGGTTGATGAACAGACAGGCTCCATCTTCGGGATTGAGCTCAGCACGCCAGAGCGCGCCCGAAACGAGGCGGGAGCTTTCTTCAAGTGGTGCCAAGCAGAGCCTGCTGCCCCACCGCTCCAGGTGCAGTTCTGTGAGGAAGCTCTGATAGCTGTGAGTGGCGTGCGGGCCGTGAAATACTCCCGTGCTAGTCAGAAACCAAGTAGATTCTTGAGTTAAAGGAATTAACTTGTGACTGTGGAGTTCGTTCGGTAAGAGCCCAATCGGGCTTGACTGGGTTTCGTGGCGGCAAGTATCGCCCGCCGCATCGACACACGCGATCGGGGGTAGGCCTGCGTTCAAGAGTTCCACGCGCCGTTCTTTCGTTTCGAAGCGGAGAATTCCAAGACCGAGTGGTCCGAGGGCCCGCCCCGCCAAGACGGCCTCAAGTTCGTGAATCAGCTGGTGCAACGGCACGCCCAGGCTTAACGCTTTGACGACAATCGGCAACGTGAGCGTGAAGAGTGGCTCTGGATTGGAACGGCCGACCGCATCCAACAGCGCGAAGGAAGGATGTCCGAGCTTGTCGACCACCGTCTCGATTCGTGCGCTGCCCATGGACTGCCCGATGCGGACCGCTTGGGCTCGCAACCACGGGTCCAGGATGGGAAATGGCCTTTCGGGGGTGAGCACTGGGCGAACCACTGCGAGATGTGTGCCGCACCAGAGAATGGCGAATTAATCGATATTTTTGCAAAATATTGAGTTTTCGAAGCCGCATTCGGTCTCAGGATGAGAGTGTAGGTGTCCCGGAATGATCAGCTGCCCTTAAAGCTGGCGAGCCACCGTGCGTAGGGATTGGCATGAGTGTGATCGATCCCCCGCCCGTCAGCGAACCCAAAGGGTTGAGGCTGGTATCCATCATCGACGACGATCCAACGGTGCGTCGCCTGATGCGTTTCTGGTTGGAGAAGGATGGTTATCAGGTTATCGAACACGCTTCAGGCAAGAGTGCCCTCGATTACGCCGGCGAAATGCCATCGGCTGTCTGCATCGACTTAGGCTTAGATGATGTGCCGGGCCTCGATGTGCTGCGCCACCTCAAAACCAAAGACGCCGAGCTTTCGTTGATCGTGGTCACCGCGCAGCGTGATTTAGACACAGCCGTTGAGGCCATGCGTGCGGGCGCGTACGACTATGTCACCAAGCCTCTGGAGCGCGAGCGCTTGCTGCTCGCCGTGGGTCGGGGTGTTGAGCGGCGCGAACTCGTCAGCAACGTTCGCCGCCTAAAAAATGCTCTTTCTGAGCACCAAACGGAGCAATCGCTCGTTGGGCGTAGCCCCGCGATGATGGAGTTGGGTCGCCAGATCAGTCACGTCCTCGACAGTGATGTCGCCGTCTGCGTGTTTGGTGAAAGTGGTACCGGCAAGGAGCTGGTGGCCCGTGCGGTGCATCAAGGTGGGCCTCGAAAGTCCGGGCCCTTTGTTGCGATCAACTGCGCTTCTATTCCGCATTCACTGTTAGAATCTGAGTTGTTCGGCCATGAGCGCGGCGCCTTCACCGGAGCCACTCACACACGCCGTGGGCGTTTTGAGGAAGCAGCTGGCGGCACGCTGTTCTTAGACGAGTTGGGTGAGATGAGTCCAGGCACGCAAGCCAGCTTGCTGCGTGCCCTGCAAGAGAAAAAGATCCGAAGAGTGGGCGGATCTGGCGAGATCACTACCGACGCACGGATCGTGTGCGCCACTCATCGAGACTTGCGCGCAGAAGTTGAAGCAGGTCGGTTTCGAGAAGATCTCTACTTTCGTTTGGTGGTCTATCCGATCACCGTGCCGCCGCTCCGCGACAGGGTCCAAGATATCCCGCTCTTGGTAGGGCATTTCTTGCAAACACTGCGTGGGGATGTGGGGCGCGAGGTCCAGCGCATCACTCCGGATGCACTGGAGGCACTCACGCGTTATCGCTGGCCAGGGAATGTGCGCGAACTGCAAAATGTCGTGCACCGCTGTATGTTGGCTTCGCGTGGCCACGAGATCACACTCTCTGATTTGCCCCACGATGTGCGCACATTTGCGCTTCCTAGCCTGCCTTATAGCCAAGCGCCTCATGCGGGAGCTTCTCCCATCTCGATCGCTCCGGTCGCAACCGAAATTGTTCCGCTCCAGGAGCTTGAACGAAAGGCGATCGAGCGAGCCCTGCGTGCCACAGGAGGCAGTGTTGGCAAGGCCGCCAAGTTACTCGGCATCGGGCGCGCCACCCTCTACCGGCGCATCCAAAGCATGTCCTTGTCACGTGAGGTTGCGTGACGGACGGGGGAAGGGTCCCCGCACTCAGGCAGCTTCTTGCGAATCGCTTGCGCGAAGGCGGGCTCGATCCAGACAAGGTGCCTGATGCCGCTGGCTGGAAGTACGCGTTACGCTTGGTGGAGACGCTGATCCACGAGCAGCGCCTCGGTGAACCAGATTCTAGCGATCGACCCGAGCCGGCGATTTTCGGCCCGAAAACGGTCAGTCCGGGGGCCTTGGCAGATCTCAGTACTCTCTTTTCCACGTTAAGCCATGAGCTTCGAACTCCGATGACAGTCGTGATGGGAGCGCTTGAGTTGCTAGCCTGTGGCAACCTCCAGCGTGACGATCGATTGATCGTTGAGAACGCCCAGAACGCTGGTGAACAGCTGTTGCACGTGGTCGACAACATCCTCCAGTTTGCGACGCTGCACTACGGAGTGCTTGAACTCCGGCCCGTCGAATTCAATCTGATCGAGTCTTTGCATCGGATCTCCGCGCGATTCCAACGACAAGCCATCGAGCGCGGCTTAGAATTCTCATTGCAGCTTGACCCTAGGCTGCCGGGGCTGGCCTTCACCGATCCGGCTCGCATCGAGCAGATCTTGGAAACACTGATCGAGAATGCATTCAAGTTCACCCCCGTTGGTTTCATCAGTGTGGCCGTAGGTCCCGGTCTGAACGAGGGCGCGCCGCGCGTTGAATTTGTAGTCGAAGATAGCGGTATCGGGATCACGGATGCCAGCAAAGCGCATCTTTTTAGGCCCTTTCCGGAGCTCAGTCCCGAAGCGGATCGACGATTTGTCGGCACTGGCCTGGGGCTCGTGGTGGCAAGACGCTTGGTTGAGATGCTAGGGGGACAGCTGGGTTTTTCCTCTGAGGCCGGGCGTGGGAGTCGGTTTTGGTTTTGGATCCCTTTGCCGAGAGTTCAGGATAGGGTTGCCCCAAAGCTTCCAGACGAAACAACAGCCACCGCGATTGGTTTCAGGCTCGATGGCGCGCACACCTGTCGCCGAATTTTGGTCGCCGACGACAACCCATTCAATCGGGAACTCGTGCTCCGTGCACTTCGGGGCTACACGGATGTCGTGGTGGTGGGGACGGGCAGCGACGCGGTTGAGGCGGTGTTACGGGGAAGGTTTGGGCTGGTTTTAATGGATTGCCAGATGCCGGATCTCGGCGGACTGGATGCGACGCGTCTGATCCGTGAGGGAACACGTGATCGAGAGTACGTACCGATTGTTGCGATCACGGCCAACGCCATGCCGGGCGATCGTGAACGCTGCGTGGCTGCGGGGATGGACGACTACCTCGCCAAACCGTTCGATCTCGAAAATCTTCGCACCATTGTGGGCCGCTATGTCGGGCCATCGCACGCGACGCAAACCGCAGAGACCCTACCGCCGCTCGCGGAACGCAGCCCCGAGGCACCGCAGAAGCTGGGCTCGGTTGAACAACTTCGAGTCGATAACACACCGACAATTGTTGAAGTGAGTGACGCGAAGGGTTTGAGTTGCCCACTCGTTGCGGTTGATCTGAGCCGGTTGCAGCAATTGAGCGAAGAAGCCGGCTCAAGTGAGCTGGTGGTGGAGCTTTCCGAGATATTCCTGAGCGACACTGAGCAGCGTTTGGTACTGATCGCCGAATCGCTTTCGCGCGGGGATTTCCACACGCTGCTCCGGAGTGCTCACACGATCAAGGGGGCGGCGGGTAGCTTTGGTGCGCCCGAGATGGCCGACCTTGCACATCAAATGGAAGTGGCCGCCAAAGTGAAGGATGAGCTCAAGGTGGCCAGGCTCCTTGTGACGCTGCGCGAAGCCTTCGCTCGAGTTCGGAATTTTCTCATCGCCGCGGTGCTCCCGGGCCGCACGGATACCTTGCCTTCGCCCAAAGTTCAGAGTGCTAAGCCGTGAGCCCGTGATGAAGGCCTGCGAGCCATCCCCCCGGCAAAGCAGACGGAGTTAGCGCCAAGGCCGCCAATGCGTCGGCAACGTACTCGGGGCGTCGCATGCCCACAAGAACGCTGCAAACGCCCGGATCGCCGAGCAGGGTTGCCAGGGCGAGCTGGCTCATGCGGGCGCTGGCTGCTTGTGCCGGAAAATGCGGTTCAACCAGCTCTCGGAGCGCCTGAATTTTTTGAGCGCTCTTGTGGTTGGCGAAGGCTTCGAGTGCTGAAAGGGCTTGGCCAAGCGTTGCAGAATAGCGCGGATACCAAGCGGCAAAGCGACTCTGAAATTCTCCGCTGAGCACACGGGTAAGCGTTAGCTTGAGCTGGCGAACGTGGGGTTCGATCACGCTCTGTTTCAGCTCAAGAAACTGCTGCCGGGTTCCGATGCGAGTCTCCGCTTCTCCGAGGCCGATGGCCCAATTGAATAGGTTTTTCGGCATCTGGCCCTCGGGGTTGGTTAGCCCTGGGGCGATGCGGTCCGTAAATTCGAACTCCAGCGAAGCGAGCCGCGTGCGGGCCTCCCCAAGTGAAGCGAGGCGCGTGCGCGCCTCTTCGAAATCTGGAAGGGCATCGCCCGTGTGAGGAATATCGCAAAGGCGGAGGAGGCCAAAGGCCGTGATGGCATTCAGCGGTCGATTGCTGAGCACCGAGAGCCCTCGTGCAGCGGCACGTTGAATCACGCTCGGCTCGCCTCCGGATCTGCTGGTTCCCGCGGTGCTTTCGACTAAATTGCACGGAAGCTGCAGTACGCGGAAATGGTGATGTTCGCCTGCGACTTCCTGGGCCGCCCGGTAGAATGACTCAAGGTGAGTGGCGTCAGCGTCCTCCGCGGGGCGAGCCACGGTATTGCTGGATACGCCGTAGAAGAGCAGACGCCCCCGTTCCACTTCCCGCTCCAAATGCGCAAAGGCTCGAGCCACGCGCCGGTAGAATTCCCCTCGAGCACTCACACCAGGCAGCCCGCTCCGTTCGGCAAACGACAGATAATACTCGGGATTGTTTAGAAGATAAGCATCAAGGGTGGTGAGCCCGAGGCGATCGAGTGAGCGCGTGAGTTCGTGCTCGATCCACTCTGGGTGAATCGAGTGCCACAGATCCGGGGCGCATTCGACCAGATCCGGAAAGGAATGCCCAAGCTGTCTCTCCGCCTTGCACTGCTCCAGGGCTTCTCCTTGAATGGTGCCCACTTTAGAAATCACCACGACTTCTTGGCGCGCGAGTTCATGGCTGTTCACCAGTTGTTGCAAAACATCCCCCACCAACCGCTCGGCGGACCCGCCGGTGTACAGGGGCGAGGTGTCAATCAGATTCACACCACTTTTCAACGCAAGCAGGAGCGCGCTCCTTTGGGACTCATCCGTATGACTCACGCGGTAAGTGCCGAAGCCCAGGCGGCTAACGCTGAGATCTCCGAGGCCGCGATAGGCGCTCGGCCCCAGAGCAGGCGTGAAAAGAGCTGCGTAGCCCGCGGTGGCGGCTTGGGTGGCGTGGCCTGGGAGCGCGCTCCGCAGCCGCTTTTGCCCTGGTGATGTGCTCGAAAGCTGAGCTTGCGCTAAGCCTTCCAAAACCTGATGCGCCTCCACAATCGGAGCTTGGCACGTGAAATTTTGACACACGTAAAGGGCAGGTTGCCCATTCTTTCCCGACTTGTGTGCCAGCAACGGGGTCTTCAATGCGGAAACTCTAAGGGCCCAGCCCACGATTCGATTCGGCAGGTAGGCCTTGGCAAGCTCAGTTAAGAGTGGACGTGCTGCTGCTTCCGACTCCGCTGCGATCACGAGCTGTACGCTGGGTGTCAAGAGCCGCTCCACAGCACACAGCGAGGCCGCAAAGGCTCGGGGCATGCGTTCGATACCCTGGCCGTAAGCCATTAGCGCAACCTTGGAGGCGTCCATCAGATCTTCGCGATCCAGATGTTCCGCCAATCTGGCTAGCGCGGAAGCGGCAACGGCATTCGCGTTGGGCAAGGCCGAATCGTGACCTTCACGCAGGCGTAAAATAAGCGGCGTTTCACCGTGCGCTGTGTGAAAAAAGGCGCCGCCCGAGTCATCGCCAAAATCCCTGATCAGCCGCTCGAGCAACATCGTGGCTGAGATCAGGTGACGCTCGTTACCGGTGGCTTCATACAGCGAGATCGAAGCATCGCCGAGGCAGGCGTAGTCCTCTAGATAGCCATTCAGGTGCGCCCGTCCGCTGCGATAAGTGCGGTAGAGGCCGCCGTCAGGTCGCATGAGGTGCGCGCTCAAGAACGTGGCTGCGCGTTCGGCCGACGCTCGATAAGGTTCGTGCCCCAAAACGCGATAAGCTTCCGCCATAGCGGAGATCATGAGCGCGTTCCAAGAAACCAAGACCTTATCATCCAATAACGGCGGCACACGCAGCTGCCGCGCTTGGTAGATCTTGGCCCGCGCGGAGTCGAGTGCTTCCTCGAACTCACGAAGCCCAAGTTCAAGCTCGGCCGCCACTTCGGAGCGCGCCCGCGCCGCGTGCAACAGATTCTGCCCCTCCCAGTTGCCGCTCGGCGTCACGCCATAATACGTGCAGAAAAGCCTAAATTCAGGCGGAGATAACAGCGCCCTGAGCTCCGCTTCACTCCACACGAAGAACTTCCCTTCGACACCTTCGCTGTCTGCGTCTGTCGCCGAAAAATAGCCACCCTCGGCGCTTTGCATTTCGCGGATCACGTAATCGAGAGTCTCTGTGGCAACACGGGCGTAGTCAGCCTTGTTGGTGACTTGAAACGTTTCCAGATACACCCGCACCAGGAGCGCATTGTCGTAAAGCATTTTCTCGAAGTGTGGCAAGAACCAACGCTCATCGGTCGAGTAGCGCGCAAAGCCACCGGCAATATGGTCGTAGATCCCGCCACGGCTCATGGCGGTGAGCGTGGCCTCGACCATCTGCAAAGCCTGCGGGTTCCCGGTTCGGGCATGCTCCCGCAACAAGAAGAGCAGCGCCGAGCTTGGGGGAAACTTGGGTGCGACGCCAAAGCCCCCCCAGGTTTCATCAAAGTTCTCCTCCAGCTGACGCGTCGCTTTGGTAAACGCACTGCGTTCGATAAGTAGCGGTCGGGTAACGGCAGCCTGAGCTTCGAGGTGAAGAGTGAGCTCACTCGCGTTCGTGAGTAGCTTGGCGCGGTCGTTCGTCCAAAGCTCTGAAATGCGGGCCAACAGCGTGATGAAGCCCGGGCGGCCCCATTTGTCTTGCTTGGGAAAATAGGTTCCCGCAAAGAAAGGCCGCTGGTCGGGCGTGAGAAAGACGGTCATCGGCCAGCCCCCGCTGCCGTTTAATGCCACCGTCGCGGCCATGTATACCTCATCCAGATCTGGCCGTTCTTCGCGGTCCACCTTGATGCACACAAAGCGCGCGTTCATTGCTGCAGCGACTTCGTCATCTTCGAAGCACTCCTGCTCCATGACGTGGCACCAATGGCAGGCCGCGTAGCCAATGCTCAACAATATGGGTCGATCTTCGGCGACTGCGAGTTCCAGTGCCTCTGTACCCCAGGGAAACCAGTTCACGGGATTGTGTTGGTGTTGGAGGAGATACGGGCTTGTTTCGTGAGCGAGACGGTTAGTTTGCGCACTCTGCATGACATCTCTTCCTACGCGTGTGATCGCAAGAGAGCAAGCGAAGCATTCGGGATGAAGTCCATGTAGGCGCGACTAGTTTCAGGTTTGGTGAACACTCGCACTCGCACTCACAAAAAACAGAGCTTCCACATCGATTTACAAACAGCGCTTATCAAGATGCGCGCGCCCGGCTAATCTTAATAGGATTGCCTGCCGTTCAGAGGTTGCAGCCATCGCACGTGCAGCCCCTGCCCTGACTTGAGGAAGAGACACTAAGATGAAACGTAGCGTTATTGTTGGACTTCTAAGCGCCTTTGGGGTGGTCTTTTCGGGGCTTGCTTGCAGCTCGGGAAGTGCGACGGCGCCCGCAACTGACCCGAATGGAACGGGTAACCTGGGCGGAACGCCCAATAATCCGAATCTTGGCACGGGTTCGAGGCCAGGCATCGACTTTGGCAACGGGGCTGGCAATGGCGGTCAAGCCGGAGCGGGCAACAACGGAGGCGAACAGGGGGAAGGGAGCGTCTGTGGAGACTCCACCATCACAGGTAACGAAACCTGTGACGACGGCAATGCGCGCCCAGGGGACGGCTGTTCGTCGGTCTGCACACTGGAGCCATTCTTCAGTTGCTCCGCAGTTGGCCAGGCCTGCGTCTCCACGATCGTTTGTGGTAGCGGCGTGATCGAAGGCAGCGAAGGCTGCGATGACGGCAACAAGGTTGCTGGCGATGGCTGTTCGGCAGAGTGCCAAGTGGAGGCGGGCTTTGCTTGTGGCACGCCCGGTCAGCCTTGTGTAGTGGCAGCTACAGCGGTGTGTGGCGATGGGCTGATCAACGTGGGGGAAACCTGCGATGATGGGCAAGCGACACCGGTGAGTGGCGATGGTTGCTCCAGCACCTGTCAGATCGAAAATGGCTACAGCTGCCCGAGCCCCGGGGCTCCCTGTTCTGTGATTGCGTTCTGCGGCAATGGCGTGGTTTCGAGCGGTGAAGAATGCGACGATGGGAACACGACTCCAGGCGATGGTTGCAATGGATCCTGCCTGAAAGAGCCCTATTTTAGCTGCCCGGCGCAGGGTGGCGCTTGCACGTCGCAGATCTTCTGTGGCGATTCCAAAGTGGTTGGGGATGAAGAATGTGACGACGGTCCAGGGAACGGGCCTGGGGTGGGAGGCGATGGTTGCTCGGCCACCTGTAAGATTGAGCTGGGCTATAGCTGTCCCGCCGATCTCGGCGTGGGTGGCCCGTGCACTGCAATTCCCGCCGATAGGTGCGGCGACGGAAAACTCTCGTTTGGTGAATTTTGTGACGATGGCAACCTGAACCCCAACGACGGCTGCACGGAGCTTTGTGAAGTTACTCCTGGCTACAATTGTCCGACAGCGAACGCACCCTGCACCCTGCTTGAGTATTGCGGTGACGGGAAGGTGAGTCCAACTTTGGGCGAGCAGTGCGACGACGGCCCTTCTCCCACGAGTGGCGATGGTTGCTCCAGCACGTGCAAGGTGGAGCCGGGCTTCATTTGCTCGGTGCCTGGTCAGCCGTGCGTGGCCGAAGTTTGTGGGAATGGTATCCGCACCGCAAGTGAAGAATGCGATGATTTCAACACCGCGGGCGGGGACGGCTGTAGCGCGAGCTGCAAGCTCGAAGCTGGCTTTACCTGCCCGGTTTCCGGTGCTAAGTGCTTGCCACGTTGCGGCGATGGGCAGCTCAAGGGCTACGAAACTTGTGAGGATGGCAATACCACGAGTGGCGATGGTTGCAGTTCAGCTTGCCTGGTAGAACCGGGGCACTTCTGCCCAACGCTGAACGCGCCCTGTAGCGCGGCGACCTGCGGAAACGGGATCAAAGAGGGCGACGAGGCTTGCGACGACGGCAATCAGGTGAGCGGAGACGGCTGCACTCCCGCCTGCATTCCAGAGCCCACCTTCACGAATGGCGTGGTCAACAACGTATGTGGTGACGGCGCTAAGGTGAGCAGCGAAGCCTGCGACGATGGCAATACCGTCAATGGCGATGGTTGCAGTTCGACTTGCACGCTGGAGGCTGGATTCACCTGTTCTTTGGTGGTGAGCGACCCGGCTTCAGTCACCCTTCCGATCACGTTGCGCGACTTCCTCGACATGAACACGACGGACGGCCACATCGATTTTGAGAACAACACAGGGGATGATCGTGAAATCAATGGGCCTGTTTGCACGCCCGCGAATCAGGTCACGTGCGGCAAACTGGTGACCTCCCTAGCGGATCAGACGTTTAATCCGGGGGGTATTCCCCTGCAAGACAACACCGAAGCGGATCCGACGATCCACGGTGCCAATGCCGCGGCGAAGCGAGCCAATTACAACAAATGGTACACAGATGTGCCTTCCGGTGCAGGCAAGAATGTCACCGTACAAGACACCCTCTTGCTGAGCCGGCTCTCGGCTGGAACCTACCGTTTCACGAGCAACAATTTCTTCCCGCTCGACAACAACGCGATGGGGAATCAAGGTAGAGCCCACAACTTCCACTTCACGTCGGTGGTTCGCCATTATTTCCAATATCAGGGCGGCGAGAAGCTCACTTTCTCCGGGGACGACGACGTGTGGGTGTTCGTGAATGGGCGGCTCGCGCTCGATTTGGGTGGCGTTCATAGCTCCGAAACGGCGTCCTTCATCTTAGGCGATGAGGATGCGAACGGTACCTACAGCCCGGCCGAAATGGCGGACACGGTCGATGATCGGTTCGCGATCACCAAGGGCCAGATCTATCAGATCACGCTGTTTCAGGCGGAACGCCACACGACTCAATCCAACTTCACGCTCACGCTGGCGAACTTCATCCTGGGGCGCTCCGTCTGCACACCCACCTGCGGGGATGGAACGATTGTGCGCGGCGAGGTGTGCGATGATGGTGCCGGAAACGTCGACAACACCTACGGAGCCTGCAACACTACGTGTTCAGCCAAAACCTTCTGTGGGGATGGACAAAAGAATGGGCCTGAAGCCTGCGACGACGGCCTCAATCTGACCACCTACGGCGTGAGCGCCAATCAGTGTGCTCCCGGTTGCGTGCTGGCGCCCTATTGTGGGGACGGCAAAATCGCCCTGGGCATTGAGCTCTGCGACGACGGAGCCAATAACGCCAACAACGTGTACGGTGTGTGCAACACGACCTGTTCGGCTAAGCAATTTTGCGGTGATGGTATCGTAACTGGCACCGAATCCTGTGACCAAGGGCAATTGAACGGCACATCCTCCAGCACCTGCCAGGTGGATTGCAAACCCAAGTGTGGGAACGGCATTGTGGATGCAGGCGAGCAGTGCGACGACGGAACTCTGAACAACACCGGCGGTTACGCGAAGTGCAAAGCGACTTGCTTGCTCGATACTCGTTGTGGCGATGGCATTCCGCAAAGTGGGAACGGCGAGCAGTGCGATGACGGAAAGAACGATGGAAGCTACGGTACCTGCGCGCCGATGTGTGTCCTCGGTCCCCGTTGCGGTGACGGCATCACTCAACCGACCGCCGGGGAAACCTGCGACTTAGGCGTGGCTAATAGCGCCCAAGCCTATGGACCTCAGCTCTGCACCACTCAGTGCAAAGCCGCACCGTATTGCGGTGACAAGCAGGTGAACGCCGACCACGGGGAAGGCTGCGACGATGGCGTGAACAGCGGCCAACCCGGCTCGTGCAAGACCGATTGCAGTGGCTGGGTCCAACTGGCGGGCTGTGGCGATGGCGTGAAGGCAGCCAACGAAGCCTGCGACGCGGGAGCCGCCAACGGCACGCCCCAGAGCACTTGTGATGGGCGTTGTCGCATCAAGTGCGGCAACGGCGTCGTCGACGCGGGCGAACAATGCGACGACGGTAAGAACACGGGCGCTTATGGCACCTGCCGCAGCGACTGCACGCTGGCGGGTTACTGTGGCGATGGCACCAAAGATTCGCCGGCTGAGCAGTGCGACAAGGGCATGCTAAACGAGTCGAACCCCTACGGTCTCAACAAGTGCACGCTGGCCTGCAAGACGGCGCCTTTCTGTGGCGACGGGCGTATCCAGAGCCCAGCAGAACAGTGCGATGGCATGGTAGGTTGCGACAATGCTACCTGTCTGTGGAAGGTGATCAAATAGCAGCTCGGCTGAGAACCAGCACGTGCTCACGGCGTGGGCGGCGGACAAACGCGCGCCCCGAAGGTCCGTGAAAATTTGGCCGCACCTGCGAAGCTTGGGCGAGAAGCTGAAGCCCCTTCGGGGGCGCCAAGCTCGACACCAAATCATCAGCAAACGCAGGCTCCGCGCCGAGCGCGCTGTCCGCGATAATCAGGGCGGCCAGACCCTCGGGACGTAAGACGCGTCGCACTTGGGTCAGCACCTGCCCGAGATCTTCGGTCCAAACACTCAGCGCCTTTTGAGGTGTGAGCTGGCTCAAGTGGCGGCGCGCGCCAATCTCCTCCTGTTCGAAGCTGCCTTTGAGATCGAGCCAGCGTAAGCGCAGTTCGTGGTGCGATTGGTAGTCGTAAACGCTGGCATACGGCGGGGAAGTCACGATCAGATCGGCCCAGCGGTCCGCTACGTCAACCAGCGTTCGGGCATCTCCGAGCGCACCATGCGTGGGCGGCGCGTTGGGCGGCAGAAGCGCGCTGTAAGCGGCCAGGCGCGAGCACAGTTCTTGAACCTTTTTGTGAAAGAAGCGAATCGTGAATCCCGAAGCGAGCCGTCGCCCGGTTTCTACGCGCGTCACGCTATCTTGTGGGCTTCGGCTCACTTTGCCCAAGACGGCTGAAAGCACGAGCCAGAGTGCGCGCCGGAGTTCATGGTCACGCACCTGGGTGATCCCGACTTTTAGACCATCCAACTCAAAGAGCACGTGGATATCAAAATCTTTCCGCTCCTCGAGTGAATACAACCTGCTCGGCCCAGCTTTCGTCTCACGGCGCGCTTCGGCCAGCGCCGCCACACGTTCGCCTTCGCTCAGCAACGCTTCAAGAAATCGATGGCTTGGGCCAAGCGTCTTCAGCCAAGCGAGCTCAATCGCCAGTGGGTTAGCATCTACCCCGAAGCCTTCATGCCCGAGTAGGCGCCCCTCTGCTAGCACGGTGCCACTTCCGCAAAAGGGATCTAGAAGATTCCCGCCCCGTCGTGGCATTAGGCCGCGGATCAAGCGAGAGGCTGTAGCCGGGTGGAGCCTCGCCGTGTAGGTGTGAAACCCGTGGATGTGCAGCATGCTCGCTTGTTCGTCGGGGACGACATTGAGCGCGTCCTGCAAGACTCTGCAAATTCTCGAATCGCCCTTGGTCTGAACCGCACCGCCGATATTGCTGAGCGCCTTTCGTGGCTCCTTTTCCTCAGGTAGCGCTGGCTGGACGAAGTCCTCTGGAAGTTTCTTTCTCATAGCCAATTGGGCTCACCGAATGCGGCCACGCGTAGCATGTTCGCGATGATCCGGGGAAAAGTGAGTGCAAGCTCTGTCTCAACACCGGACACGCTGGGGGCCATGACCCGCGGAGCTGGCTCAAATCAAGCGCATCGCTATACTGCGCGGCCCATGCTCTCCCCCGCTACCCGGCAGCTGATTCGAACGCGGTTGGATGCGGAGTTGGGGCGGATCGACAAGGACGCTCCGGCGCGTGTCGCCCTCGTTTACCCTTCCCCTTATCACGTTGGCATGAGTTCGCTGGGCTTTCAGCAAATTTATGCGGCCATTCAAGCCATGCCGGGGATCTGTTGCGAGCGGGTATTTTTGCCCGATGGGGGAGACGAACCCGGCGCCAAGATTGAAACGGCCGTGAGCTACGAAAGCCTCAAGCCATTAGCTGAATTTTCAGCGATGGCAGTGAGCGTTGCCTATGAGCTTGAGCTGGCAGGTCTTTGTAAGCTCTTGGAGCAAGCGAGCACTTCGCCGTTGCGTGAGAAACGCGTCGAAAGTGACCCTCTGGTGATTGCGGGGGGCCCACTCACTTTTTCCAATCCCATCCCACTCGCAGCCTTCGCGGATGCGATTGTCATGGGGGAGGCCGAGCAAAGCATCGGGCCGGTGATGCTCATTGCGACCAGCTTTGCCTCCAAGGCCGAGAAGCTGCAAGCGCTCAGCCGAGAGCCGCATGTGTTTGTGCCCAGCATTCACGGCGAAGAATTGCCTGCGATGGGGCGTGTGGATGACAGCTTGTTGCCGGCGAAGAGCACCATTTTGACGCCCCACACTGAGCTTTCGAACATGTTCTTGATCGAGGCAGAACGCGGCTGCTCTCGCGGCTGCATGTACTGCGTGATGCGGCGCTCGACCAACGGTGGAATGCGGATTGTGGATCCGGAAATTCTTTTCGCCGCGGTGCCCGCTCATGCCAAGAAGGTGGGCTTGGTGGGTGCGGCGGTCAGTGACCATCCAAAAATTATCGAAATTGTAAGGGAATTTACCACCCGCGGGCTTTCCGTGGGGTTGAGCAGCTTAAGACCCGATCGGCTGAAGGAGCCGTTTGTCGAAGCCCTCAAGCAGAGCGGTTACAAGACGCTCACCACCGCGCTCGACGGGCCGAGCCAGCGTCTGCGCGATGGTATCGAACGCCGCGGCCGCATTGAGCATTATGTAGCGGCTGCTGAGCACGCCCGAAAATTTGGGATGGAGCGCCTCAAGCTCTACCTCATGATTGGCCTCCCCGGAGAAACGGACGAAGACATCGACGAGTGCGCGAGCTTCGTGTCCGGCCTCTCGAAGATTATCCCTGTTTCCTTAGGGCTGGCACCGTTCTGTTCCAAGCGAAATACGCCCCTGGATCGGATGCCGTTCGCTGGCGTTCGCATTGTGCAAAAGCGTCTCGTCAGGCTACGGGCGGGGCTCCGGGGGAGGGCCGAAGTGCGCGCAACTTCGGCCCGCTGGGCGTGGGTCGAGTATGTGCTCGCACAGGGTGGCGAGAACGAAGGCCGAGCGCTCTATGAAGCGGTGCAGGCTGGCGGCAGCTTTTCTCACTATCGGAAAGCTTTTGAGCGTCTCGGGTTCTCACCCGATGGCGAAGGCTATGGAGCGGCTAGCATGCCCACTTCGCCTGAACGGCTGAAGATGCAGAGCCGCCGCTTGCGCACCCTCGGGCCCAGTTGAGCGTTAGACGGAGATGCGTGGCAAAGGGTTTTTGCCGTTGACGCCGAAGCTTGTCACGTTCATTCCGAGCCAGCCAAAGATGTTGAGAAAAACGTTGCTGTACATGGTCGCATTGTCAAATATGACGTGCTGGTTCGTCTTCAGCTGACCCCCGGCGCGCCCGGCCAAAATCACCGGCGTGTTGCTGAAATCATGATCGGCGCCGTGCCCGTGCTCATGCGCAAAAAACACGATTGAGTTGTAGAGCAAGCTCTGATCACCTTGCTGAATGCCTTGCATGAGATCCAGCATGTAAGCGAACTGCTTCATCTCATCAGTGACAATCAGGCTCTGCTGCTCCAAGCCTTGCGGTGAGGTATCGTGCGAGATCCCATGGTGGCCATCGGCTGCGTTCGGGATGCCGAGCCAATTGAACTGCCGCTTGTTGCTGCGGCATGCGAGCATGAAGCTGCCAAAGCGGGTGAGCCCGCAGGCAACGGCGGTAACTTGCAGCCAAATCAGGAGTTGGGCACGCTCGTTGGAGTAGGCGCCCGTTCCTCGATCCGAGCTAGGAGCTGCCCCACCCAAGCGGGGATCGATCCCGGAGGGTGCCTGGCAGCTCACTTGAAAACGGGTGGGTTCCAGCTGCTTTTCGACGTCGCGAATCGACGACAGGAATTGATCGAGCTTGGCGCGATCACGCGTACCAACACGCGTGTTGAGGTCGGTGATGTCGCTGCGCAGATAGTCGAAAATGCTCTTCTTGTATTTCGCCAGGGGGCGGTTCGGATCTGCGACGCCGCTCGGATCCCCAAACACTCGGTTGAACAGCACTAGAGGATCGTTGTCCGCGGGGACATACGTATCCTTGGAGCTCCATGAGATGTGGTCGGCCTGATTGGCAGGAGAGCGAACGCCAGTGAGCGCAACGGGCAGGGAGCGAAATTTCGTATCGCCGCCAAGTGCCTGCGCCGCGATTTGTTCGGCAGAGGGAAATTCCACTGTTTGTTCACTCGAAATGCTACCGCCAGTCGCAAAGGAGGCATGCCCCCGCACGTGCGCATCGTTGTCGATGTCCTGACTGCGCCCCGCTTCTTCTTTGTAGAGGTGCTGGAGGATCGCAAATTCGCTCTTAAGGTGGGCGAGCGGCTGCAAGCAACGGCTCATCGTGTAGTTTTCCCCGTCCCCTGTGGGCCAGAATTCGGGGGCGTTCGTGCCGCAGGGCATGAAGAACGTCAGGAAATTGAGGGGAATTGGCGTGGCCGCACCGGCTTTTGAAACCAGCGCGCCGTTGTCGTCGAGCATTGCGTCGAGAATGGGCAGGCCCATACAAATCCCCGAGAGCCCTAGCCCTCGGAGTACCGTACGTCGCGGGAGTCTTTGA
The DNA here is from genome assembly GCA_038246305.1 of Polyangiales bacterium. GTDB lineage: Bacteria > Myxococcota_A > Polyangia > Polyangiales > Polyangiaceae > JBBRRP01. The sequence goes on from JBBRRP010000064.1 coordinate 31,942, forward strand.
GTCATGGTGTTGCTACGTCCTGTGTGCTCACGATTCTAAATTCTTCGCCCTTGACCAGGCTGAGCAACAAGTTCTGAAAGTTGTAACCGCCTTTTTGGAATGCTGCGGTTGCATTCGTGAGTGAGCAACTGTCGTTCGAACTCGCACCCTGACCGTAGGTAAAGCTGAACAGGTGGTTCACAACACAGCCTGCCGTGTCTGAAGAAGAAACAACGATCTGGGCCAGCTCCTTCGCGCCTTTGAAGGTTGCTGAGCGATCGCCGTCCACGACTTTGCCTTCTCCCGTGAGGGCTTCTCCCATCGTGCCAGTGGTTCGATAGCGGCCGATGAGATCATACTGTTCCAGACCGAGACCCACAGGATCGAGCAACTGGTGACAGGCGGAGCACGGAGGATTCGCAGCATGACGCATTAAGCGCTCGCGCACCGTGAGCGTGGGATCTGTGGTGATGGCCGGGATATTCCCAGGGGGAGGGGGCGGCGGTGTGCAGAGGAACTGCGTCCTAACGAATTTACCTCGCAAGATCGGCGCGGTGAGCTCCCCTCCCACAATCGGGAGCGTGAGCATGGCCGCCTCAGTGAAAAGGCCGCCACGCGGATCAGAAGGTTGAAAGTCAACTCGGGATAAGCCCGACCCTGCCGAAGGGAGCGCATAAAGGGACGAGAGGTTGGCGTCTGCGTATCCGTATTGGGCTGTCAGCATTCCAAACAAGCTCTGCTGATCGGGAGCCCACGCGAAGTCATTCACGAAACGTTCCGTCTCACCGCGCATGCTCGTGCGGAGCTCATTCGTAAACTCCGGGTACGTGGTCGCCGAGCGAGGCACCGTGTCGACGTCATACAGGTGCAACCAGCCCGTGATGAATTCGCTGACTCCGGTTCGGGCTCTCGGATCGGCCAGCATCCCTCGCGCGGCCGTTTCGAGGCCAGCAGGCGTCGAAAGCTGCCCAGCTTCTGCTGCTGCGAGGAGGGGGGCGTCTGGTGTGGTGCCCCAGAGGAAGTAGGAAAGGCGAGTCGCCATCTCGTAGCCGTCAACCGCGCGTGCGCCGCTCGGCGCGGGCTTGGTGCCAGCAGGCTGCGCCCAGGGAACTTCAGGTTGCTTGGATTCGACGCGGTAAAGGAAACGCGGTGAAACTAAGATGGCTTCGAGCGCGAGCTTGGCACCCGCGTACGGATCGGGCTCGGCTTGGGCGGCGTGCGCTACATTGAGAAGCTCCGAAATACGGTTGGCTGAAAGAGGACGGCGGAACGCGCGCTTTCCGACCGTTTCGATGAATTGCGTCAGGCAGGTGTCTGATTGGGCGAGTTCACAATTCACGAGCCCTGCCCGCCTCTCAGGCGTACTGAGGGAGAGCTCAGCGAGATTGGCAGCGGTGATGTCGTAGCGCTCCAGGTGAACGTTCGTGATCGGAAGGCCTGCGATATCGTTGCCAAAGCCTTCGATCACCAAATTCACGCTGGCGATGTCAGCGGGAGCTAAGCCCAAGAGGTCCGTAGCGCTCCGCAGATACTCGTTGTTCGTCAGGCGACGCATGTACTCAGGCCGGGCGTTAACCGGCGTCGGGCATGCGGCAACGGGGTTATCGATATCTGGAACGAGTACGCCAGGCAGTGCGGGCGGCTTCATGGCGGGTGTCGTGGGTTGAGGCGCCGCTGTTGGCTCATTCACAGTTTTGGCGGAGCACGCGCTGAGCAGAAGCGCGAGGCCGCTGAAGAACGTGACCGTGGCCTTTGAGGTTGTTCGCTTGAGTACTGGCATGGCTCTTCCTTGCACTGTTGTCGGCTCGTTCCACGTTCGCGTCGCGCTTC
>JBBRRP010000065.1:0-33413 GCA_038246305.1 Polyangiales bacterium
ATCAATGAGCAGCCCGATGGCCCCATCACGCTTCGGGGCACGTGGCAATTCAAAAAGCTGCGCACCCCAATCCCGATTGAAGAGGTTGAGCCTGCCGGCGAAATGGTGAAGCGTTTTGCAACCGGCGCTATGAGTTTTGGCTCGATCAGTGCCGAAGCGCACGAAAATCTCGCGATCGCCATGAATCGCATCGGTGGACGCAGCAACACCGGAGAGGGCGGCGAGCGCCAAGAACGCTTCACGCGCGATCCCAACGGCGACCTGCGTCGGAGTTCGATCAAGCAGGTAGCGTCCGCACGCTTCGGGGTCACTACATTCTACGCGGTGAACGCCGACGAACTGCAAATCAAAGTCGCCCAAGGTGCCAAGCCCGGCGAAGGCGGCGAGCTTCCTGGCCACAAAGTCGACGCTGTCATTGCAGAGACTCGCCACTCCACGCCGGGCGTCACGCTCATCTCTCCCCCACCACACCACGACATCTACTCGATTGAGGATTTGGCGCAGCTCATTTTCGATCTGAAGATGGTCAACCCGAAGGCTCGAATCAGCGTTAAGCTGGTAGCCGAAGCGGGCGTCGGTACAGTGGCTGCGGGCGTTGCCAAAGCGCATGCGGATGTGATCTTGATCTCAGGTCACGACGGTGGAACGGGGGCCTCTCCGCTCACGTCGATTCGCCACGCCGGCGTCCCTTGGGAGCTCGGCCTAGCTGAAACGCATCAAGTGCTGGTGAAGAATGACCTGCGAGGGCGTGTCATCCTCCAAACAGACGGTCAGCTCCGGACGGGGCGTGATGTGGTGATGGCGGCGATGCTGGGTGCCGAAGAATTCGGGTTCGCGACGGCCCCGCTGGTTGCTTCTGGCTGCATCATGATGCGCAAATGCCACCTGAATACCTGCCCCGTGGGCGTAGCCACTCAGGATCCTGAGCTTCGCAAGAAGTTTGCTGGCAAGCCAGAACACGTGATCCGTTTCATGTTTTATGTCGCCGAAGAAGCTCGCGCGCACATGGCGGAGCTGGGCTTTCGGTCGATCGCGGAGCTGGTTGGGCACACCGAATTTCTCGAAACCCGGAAGGACCTGGGAAAGCACGAAAAGGCCTCGCGCTTGGATTTCTCGGATGTCCTCACGCCGGTCCAGGCGGCGCCGGGAGTCGCCACGCACAAGAGCGTTGAGCAAGATCACGGTCTCGATACCGCTTTTGATCAGCAGCTGCTCACTCTCTGCGCACCGGCGCTGGACCAGCGGACCCCCGTGCGAGTGGCGCTCCCCGTGCGCAACGTCCATCGCACGGTGGGCACGATGCTCGCCGGCGAGATTGCTCGGCGCTACGGCGAAGAGGGTTTGCCGGATGGCACTATCCAGATCGCGCTCACCGGCACGGCAGGCCAAAGCCTCGGCGCCTTCATGACCCGCGGCATGGAGATTTCGCTCGAAGGCGACACCAACGATTACGTCGGCAAGGCGATGTCCGGCGGTGTTCTGGCTATTTTTCCGCCAAAACGCAGCACCTTTCGTGCCGATGAGAACATCCTCACCGGAAACACCACGTTGTATGGCGCGACCAGCGGCAAAGCCTTTTTCAACGGCAAGGCTGGAGAACGCTTTGGCGTTAGAAACAGCGGCGCGACGGCGGTTGTCGAAGGCGTTGGGGACCACGGATGCGAGTACATGACGGGCGGCCACGTGGTGGTGATTGGAGAGACGGGGCGGAATTTCGCTGCTGGAATGAGTGGCGGGTACGCCTACGTGCTGGACGCAGAGAAGAAATTCCGTGAATGTTGCAACATGGGAATGGTCGAGCTTGAGCCGCTTTCCCCAGCCGACGCAAAGTTTGTCGCCGATCTGTTGTTGGAGCACATTCAGCGCACCGGAAGTGCCAAGGCGGGAGCACTGCTCGCTGATTGGTCGCGCACTCAGGCCCAATTTGTCAAAGTAGTGCCCGTTGAGTTCCGGCGCGTCATGGAAACCCTGCAGCCACGCCGGGAACGAGTCGACGTCGGGGTGACGCTCTCCGAGTTAACTGTTTAACGCCCAGCCGGGATTAGAAAAATAGGATTGGTGTCGTGGGAAAAGTTACCGGATTTTTAGAATACGGGCGAAAATCGCAACAAAAACGGCCCGTCGCTGAGCGGCTGGCGGATTCTCGGGAGTTCGAGCTTCCGGTCTTGGAATCGGATCTGGTTGAGCAGAGTGCACGCTGCATGGATTGTGGCGTTCCCTTCTGCAACACGGGTTGCCCGCTCGGTAATCTGATACCGGATTGGAACGATGCCATGTGCCAAAACGACTTGCCCACGGCCATTACGGCGCTGCACGCGACCAACAATTTTCCGGAATTCACCGGCCGCGTGTGCCCAGCTCCGTGTGAAGCGGCCTGCGTGCTGGGCATCAACGATGATCCCGTCAGCATCAAACTCATTGAACACTCGATCATTGATCGAGCCTTCGAAGCTGGCCTCGTGAAGCCCATTTTGCCACTTCAGCTCACGGGCAAGAAAGTGGCGGTCGTGGGCTCTGGTCCAGCTGGCTTGGCTGCCGCTCAGCAGCTGGCACGCGCAGGGCACGCCGTCACGCTCTTTGAAAAGGACGACCGAATCGGCGGGTTGCTGGTGTACGGGATCCCCGATTTCAAGATGGAGAAGAGCTTGATCGAACGCCGTGTGGCCCAGATGAAGGAAGAGGGCGTTGTCTTTAAGCCTGGCGTCAACATTGGTGTCGATGTTACCAAAGAGCAGCTTTTACGCGATTTCGATGCGATCTGCCTCACCGTCGGTTCGCGCGTCCCGCGTGGCTTGGGCGTTCCCGGTAGCGAACTCGCTGGCATTCACTTTGCCATGGAATTTTTGGAGCAACAGAACCGGCGCGTGGCGGGCGACACCCTCTCAGGCGAAGAGCTGCTTGCCACCGGCAAAGATGTTGTAGTGATCGGCGGCGGCGACACCGGCAGCGATTGCATAGGGACGTCGCACCGTCAGGGTGCACGAAGCGTCACCAACTTTGAAATTCTCCCGCGGCCCCCCGAAGAGCGAGCACCGCAGACGCCGTGGCCGTTGTGGCCGCTGATGCTCCGGACCTCCAGTTCGCACGAAGAAGGTGGCAGACGCGATTTCAGCATCGCGACGGAAAGCGTTAGCGGTAACGGAAAAGTTGAGAAGCTTCACTGCGTCCGGGTCGAGTGGAAAGGCGGCAAGCTTGAACGGGTGGCCGGTACAGAGTTTGAAGTGAAGGCCGATCTCGTGCTGCTTGCGATGGGCTTCATCCACCCCGAGCACCGCGGCATTGTCCAGGATCTCGAGCTGGCCCTCGATCCACGCGGGAATATTAGCGTGAATGAGGATTTCATGACGAGCCAAAAAGGGATCTTCGCGGCTGGGGACTGCAAACGCGGTCAGTCACTCGTGGTGTGGGCCATCGCGGAGGGCCGGAAGGCGGCGGCATCGATCGACCGTTACCTCGAAGGGACCTCTGAGCTTGCCGTGCCTCCCTTGGCCCAGCTGCGCTAACAACAGCGCCCGTACGGGGCGGCGGGGCCAGGCGGTGATCTCCCCGATTTTCTCGATATTTGTGGACTCGTTTGAAAGAACACTTTCCTGTATCGTGTGAGGTGGGTAATCGGAGAAGATCGTGCACTCTAGAGAAAGTGATCAGCGCGCCACATGAACGTTACCTGCGGAAGCTGTCCGGCCAAGTACGCCGTCCCCGACGACAAGGTGAGGGGGAAAAAGGCGCGTATCAAGTGCAAGCACTGCGGCGCCGACATCCTCGTTGACGGCACATCTCTGGGCGCATCGGTGCGGCCAGTGGATTCAAGCGCAGCCGTCCCCACTTCCACTCGGGCGGTGGCCATCACCACGCCCCCTGCGGAATTGTCAGCATCGTTAGTGCCGTCGGGCCGCAGCAAGGAGCCGCCGCCGCCTGCCGAGACAGCGAAGCCCGTGCGTCAGGCGAGTCCCCTGCCCGCGCCACGCGCTACCCCGCTCGCGCGCGCTACCCCGCTCGCGAAGATCCAACCGAAAACCATCGCGGTACCTGTAATTGCGGATCCGCCGCGTGGCGCTCCACCAAGTGGCACTGCTGCTCCGGGTTCTCAAGCGGCCTTCACCGCGGCCCCAACACCGGCGGCAAAGAACAGCGTGCCCAAACCCATGCAAAAAATGACCATGGTGGGCCTCGCGGGGCCCGCTCCTGGCAGCCACAGCCCGGATTCCGCTTCCAAGTTAACATTAGCTGGCGCGAACGCGCCGGAGGCAGCTGGGAAGCCCAAGCCTCAAATTGGCCTTGCCGCGGCGCGTGGTGGCCAAGGCACCCTGCTTGGCGGAACGCAGGCGCCCAAATTCGAACCGCCGGCCCTCGGCGCGCGCACCAGCAGCACGCCTCCAAGGTCTGCCAACGGTCCGACCAGCCAGGCAAGCCTGGCTCAAGTCTGGATTGTTGCGTTCTCCGATAGCACTCAGCGTGAAGTGAATGTCGCGGAACTCAAGGAGCTAAAGAGCGCCGGGCTCATCAGCGACGAGAACCTCGTCTGGCAAGAAGGGATGACTGATTGGGTCCAGATCCGAACTCTACCGGCACTTCTGCGCGCGCTCACTGGGCGCTCCCCCAGCACGCCGCCGCCCACTTCCGAACCTCCTACCCTGATTGCTCCGTCGCCTCCACAGCCTCACGACGGAGTATGGAGCGAACCGGGCTCATGGGTCCAGCCGCGTTCCAACGGAACTCAAGCTAACTCTGAACCAGCTTTGGGGCTCGGGGAAGAGATCTCGCGTGCGCTTCACACCTCGGTAGCTGAGTCCGAAATGATATCCAGCGAAACCCCGCCGCCAGCCGCGCTCCAGAAGGCGGCACCAGCTCCGAGCGCCGTCGCGCCGAGGCCGGAGAGTGCGAACCTTGCAAAGCCGGAGAGCGCGAAGTCGTCGGTGGCACTTCCTGTCGCACGCAGTTCAGCCGCTGCGGTCGCTGCAGTCAGTGCTGTGGCGAACGAGAAGCGCGCACGGCGTTGGCCGCTCGTCATGGTTGTGTTGCTCGCGGTGTTCGGTGGAGCTGCGGTTGCCGTTGTCTACACCACGAAAGCCCCCCCTGCGGCTTTTGCGCTCCTCGATCAAGTCCTACCGGAACCTGTGAAGCAACTGCTCGGGGGTGCGCCTCAGCCCGTTAAGCAGCCCGTTGCCGCCCCCGCACCCACAGTTGCTCGCCCAGAAGCTGCCACCGCAACAGTTGCCACCGATCCGACGGGTCCCACAAATGCGGCCAGCGCTGCTGACCCAACGTCTCCTCCTGTCGCAGCATCGGCAACCACGGCACCCGCTCCGAGCGCACCCCCGTCAACGCCTGCGCAAGTTCCCTCCACAAAAACTCCACGCAACGAAAAACAAGAGCCCGCAGATCCCAGCACGGGGCCAACCTTTGATGAAGCTCGCGCCAAGGCCGTCCTCGGCCGCTTAGCGCAGGGGGTCCAAAAATGTCGGGGCACTGAGCCCGTCGGCAAGGGACAAGTTCGGGTTACCTTCGGTCCCTCGGGCGAAGCCAGTGGCGCTTCAGTGGTAGGCCAATATGCCGCATCGGATGCTGGGCTGTGCGTGATTGATGTGTTTCGCCAAGCTAAGGTTCCGAGTTTTCATGGCGAACCGACAACTGTTGCCCAGGATTTCGCCCTCCGGTGAGCTTAGCTTTTGCTAAGCGTGAATGTTCACGATTACGCCCTCACCGAAAGGCCCTTCAGCGTAGGCGCCGTGCCAGTGCTCCGGCACATCCGGGGCGGACCACATGAAGACGTAGCGTGCATCTATCGGCGAAAGATTGACGCAGCCGTGAGAACGCGCGCGACCAAAGTCATCGTGCCAGTAGGCTCCGTGGAGCGCATATCCCGCCTTAAAATACATCACCCACGGCACATCGCGCAGCTCAAATTCGTGATCAGCGACAGCAGAATCCATGGTAGTCGTGATGTGTTTTTGGAAAACTCGGAAGGTTCCAGTCGGCGTACTGAGCGTCTTGTTGGGATCGCCCAGGCCGTCTCGCCCAGTCGAAACGAGAGTTGCGTAAACCGGTGTCGTGCCCTCCCAAAGAACGAGAATTTGGCTCATAATGGAGACATCGATCCAGCGTGCGCCCTTGCGCGCAAAGCCTGGCAGCTGACTTGGCTTGGCTGCGGTCTTAATGTCTTCACTGCGGAGCCAAAGGCCAGTCTTAGTCTGAACCACGCGCACTCCCCCGACCTCCCGCACGTTTCCATTCAGTGGCAAGAGTGATCGAAAGCTGGCCGCGTCTTTGCGCACGAGTTGTCCACCCTCGTAACTAAAGAGTGGTGTCTCGGGTTTACCTGCGAAGGCGATCGGTAGCCCGACGTCGCGGATCGAGAACCCGTGGAAGGGAGAGCCCGAGTCAGCCTTGAGCTTATCGGCTGGAAGCAAGCGTCCATCCGTGGTGACGGCAAAGCGCCGATTCTGAGAGCGCGGACCGGTCACAAAAGTCCCGATCAGCCCGGTACCCCCGTGACGACTGATTCGATTAGCGATGATCGCGTACGGAGGAGCTCGAAAGCTCGCGATATTGGGAATACGGCGTTCGCCGTCTAACCACCACGGGACTCTGTCGTCGCCGTTGCCCCCGTACCGTTCACTCATATCCATGGGCACCGCGTGTTCTGGAATTGCACCCGTGGCAACGCCTGCCTCATTCAATGGGACATCGTTGGCTCCCACGTCGAGGGCATTCCACTTGGCTGCAAGCTTGCTGTAGCTGCGCAAATGGCGATCTAGCCGCATCTAGTACGTAAATTGCTCTTTCTTAGTCGGGACACGCAGATAATTCGGTGCGACGGAGCGAACAAATGCGTATTTATACGGCATGGGCCGCGCGCGGTCCGGCTCAACCTGGATAGCCTTCGCGATGGGGTGATCAAGCTTAATGGTCACGTCTTGGTTGACGCACACAAAGCCCACTGGGCGGATGGCATACCAACCCTCGGCGCATCCCGTGTGGGACACGGGGAGCTGCGAGCGTGCAACCCGCGCCCCAACCCTCAGGTATCCAATGGTTTCGGATACCGCGTTCGGCGCCGCCCGGATCGGGACGACCATTGCCACGGGCGCAAGCTTCGGACCGTCAGCCGGAGGAGACGGAAAGGCCGACCACTCTTGCGCTTCTTTTGCTTCCTTCGATGGCCCCGCGATTTCTCCTTGGATCCGCGCCAGCGGAAGCTCCACCTTCTCCCCGTTCGGACGGCCACAGCCGAAAAGACTCGTCACGCTGGCAACAACCGCGAGCCCAGCTAGCGAGCGGCCAAGAATTCCATGAAGCATCCCTCATCAATGCCAAAACCTGGAGAATCGGACCACAAAACGGCTGCTAGACAGGCACGCTTGGGCCGGCCATTCTGAGCGCCACCCGAGGGCGACGTTCCCCTCAACCTGGCCAGTCCGCTGCAACGTACGAGAACCATGCCGAAAAATACCCTATCCATCACCGACAACCGCACGGGTAAGACGATTGAGGTCCCCATCACCGACGACACCATCCGTGCGATGGACCTGCGCCAAATCAAAGTCGACCCTGATGATTTTGGCATGATGACCTACGACCCGGCGTTCATGAACACCGCAGCTTGTCGCTCGTCCATCACATACATTGACGGGGATAAGGGCATTTTACGCTACCGCGGCTACCCCGTGGATCAACTTGCCGAGCAGGCGAGCTATCTGGAGGTGGCTTACCTCCTCATCAACGGCGAATTACCCACTCATGGCGAGTTGCACGATTTCACACGCCAGGTAACGCTTCACACCTACGTTCACGAAAACGTGCGCCACTTCGTCAACGGCTTCCGCTACGACGCGCACCCCATGGGCATGCTGGTTGCCACCGTCGGAGCGCTCAGCACATTTTACCCCGAAGCCAAGCACGTGGACGAGCCCGAGCTGCGCCGCGCCCAAATGGTCAGACTGATCGCCAAAATGCCGACTTTAGCCGCCTGGAGCTTTCGCCACTCGGTGGGTATGCCCTTTATCTACCCAGACAATGAGCTCTCCTACGCCGCGAATTTCCTGCACATGCTGAAGAGCATCGGCACACGCGTCGAGATCCATCCGGAGATCGTACGAGCGCTGGATGTGCTCTTCATCCTGCATGCCGACCACGAGCAAAATTGCTCCACCAATGTGATGCGCAGCGTCGGAAGCTCCAGGGTGGATCCCTTTTCGGCGGTCGCGTCGGCAGCCGCCGCGCTCTACGGACCGCTGCATGGTGGCGCGAATGAAGCTGTGTTGCGAATGCTCCGAGAAATCGGCTCGGTGGAGCATGTGGCGGGCTTCATCAAGGAGGTCAAAGGTGGCGCCGGCGGCCGTCTGATGGGATTTGGCCACCGCGTCTACAAGAACTATGACCCGCGGGCGCGCGTGATCAAACGCCTGGCTGATCGCGTGTTTGATCTGATCGGCAAGAAGAATCCTCTGCTTGAGGTGGCGCTGGAGCTCGAGAAAATTGCCCTCTCGGACGACTATTTCGTACAGCGCAAGCTCTATCCCAATGTCGATTTTTACTCGGGGTTAATCTACGAAGCACTCGGCATCCCACTCGATATGTTCACGGTGCTATTCGCCATCCCCCGCACCTCGGGCTGGCTTGCGCAGTGGGAAGAAATGCTGATCGACAAAGAGCAAAAGATCGCACGGCCTCGCCAGATCTACACGGGCTACGACGAACGCAAATTCGTTGATATTGATAGCCGCACCCTCGTCAGTCGAGGTGACGTGAGTGCGGCGCCGCCGCACGGGGATTGAGTGCGCCGATTCGCCCTTGCCCAGGTATGCTTGCTGCTGTTGCTGCTAGCGCCTGGGCGCGCGGCCGCCGAATCAGGCCTCACTGGTGAAACGCGGGCAGAGTATGAAACGGCGCTTTCATTGCTCGCCGATCCAACCCGGGAGCACCTTGAAAGCGCGTACGCGACGTTGAATTCAGCGTATGCGCGCAGCCACGCTTGGCAGATCCTGAGCCAGCTTGCATTGGCCGCTGCAGCGCTGGATCGGCCAGGCGAAGCGATCCCGGCCTACCAAAGCTTTCTCCGAGAAGGTGGCACGCAGATCGATGGTGAGGAACGAGCGCGCGTCGAACGTGATTTGGCCGCACTCGCGGAAAACACAGCATGGCTGAAGCTCCGCATTCTCGACTTCCCCGGCGAAGCTGAGCTCTCCGACACGCGTTCTAACTCCCTGCCGACCAAAAACACTTACAAGCTCACGGCGGAGACAACTGAGCTTGGCCTGAGCCCAGGCCAGCATGAGCTAGAAATTTCCGCCGGCGGCTACAGCAAAAGGATCACGCTTGAGCTCCTCTCCGGAACGCATCGTGAGGAGCGCGTTTCGCTCTCGCCACCATCACCCACGCGTGTTCCACCCAAGCCCGCCTCGCCATTCCTCACCAAGCCGAAGAGTGCAACGGAGGCACCCCCGCAGGGTTCCTGGGTGCCTTTCTATGTCTCAGGTTCCGCTACCGGAGGACTGCTCACGGCTACCATCCTCACCGGCGTTTCCGCACTCAACCAACACGCTAGATATGAGCGGTCGAATAACGGTAGCGACCCGAACCGAGCCGCCGCACTCAGAGACACCGGAACGCAATTGAATCTACTGACGGACGGGCTCATAGGACTGACCGCGCTAGGTTCCGTCATTTCTATAGCGCTCTATCAGCACGCACTACACCCTGAAATCCGCCACACCGAGCCGCCACCGAGGCCCGCCCGGCGCAGCATCTTAGGAATACAACTCAGCTCGACACGCGGCATCAAGCCGAATTTCGTCGCGCTGAGCGGCCAATTCTAAGCACGGGAGGCCAACAAAGGTGGCACCTTTCGCGGGCCAGCCGTCTCACCCTTTGGGCTTTAAGACTTTGCTCTGGCGACTCCCAGTCCTGCGTGTCTAGACTCGCCTCAGATTTTTCCACCCGAGGAGTTCTAAGAAGATGGCGACCGCCCGCGAGAAAATGGCCCAGATTGCAGAAAAAGTTGCCTCGAACCAGGACCGAGTTCGAGAGCTTGGCGCCGTCTATAAATTCATTCTGGAGGGTGAAGGCGGAGGGACTTGGGTGCTCACGTTCACGGATCCTCCGAGCGTTGTTGAAGGCGAAGGTGATGCTCAATGTGTGATCAAGATGGACGCTCAGGATTGCGTGGACATGCTGGAAGGTCGCACACCTGGGCAGCAATTGTTTTTCACCGGTAAGCTGCGGATCGAGGGCGACATGGGTCTTGCGATGAAGCTGCAGTCACTGGTAGATCTTCTCAAGTAAACAGCAGCGAGCGAGCATTGAGTGGCAGACAGAAGAGCCAATCTTGAGATCACCTGGCCGCTTTTTGAGACGGGTCCGAAGGGCGAGCCCATCCCGGCCAGTCCGATCCAAGAGCTTTCTGCCTACGCGCCGCCGCAGGCAGAGCTCGATGAGTTGGAGCAGGGCGCCGCTGTAGATTCCGAACACGAGGCACGTTCTGAGGCTGACGCGAGAGCGCGATCTTCCAGCTTAAGTGATTCCCACCCACCAGGGGCGCCCGATTGGATGCGAGCTGCACGCGGCTTGGCTGACTCGTTAGAAGGCATGCTCGCTCGAGGCAAGGCGGGCCCAGAAGAGCAGGCGGCAGTGGCGCGCACCTGGGCCGCGTGGTCACTCGGTGGAGTTGCAGAAACTCAGATTCTTAGAGTGAGCCATCTGGTAAGCCGCACGCATGCCGCGCTCCACGCTCGCCGTGACAAACCGGCTTCAGTTGCTGACCTTCAAGCCGCTGCGGGAGTTTTGTACAACGGCCTTCCGGGCGCACTGCGCCAGCGCATGCCACGGGAAAGAGTCTTGCTCGTCGTCGAGGAACTCGCATGCCTTTCTGATGCGTGGATCGCCGTAGTCGAAGGCAGCTCCGAGCTCTTGGGTTGGAAGCACTATGGGCGGGTGCACGCGGCTTCTGCTATTCGCCGTGTGATGGATCGGGCCGGAAAAAATGTCAGCGCTTGAGGCCACCCGTGTCAGCTACTTAGGGCCCGAGGGCACATTTTCGCACTTGGCGGCGCTCGGCGCTTTTGGCAAAGACGCGCAGCTTGACCCGGTAGCCAGCATCCTGGGGGTGTTCCAGGCTGTCGCCCGGGGAGATACTCCGCGTGGCATTGCACCGATTGAGAACTCCACTGAGGGGAGCGTTGGAGTCGCGCTGGATGGCTTACTGGAGAATGACCTGCAAATCGAGGGCGAATTCGTGCTCCAGATAGAACAGTGTCTCCTCGCGCAGCACGCGGAGTTGCACGCAATCAAGCGCGTGGTTTCGCACCCGCAGCCGCTCGGTCAATGTCGTGGCTGGCTCCACTCGAACCTCCCGAATGCGGAGCTACTGGTTGCGCAATCCACGAGCGCGGCAGCACAAGAAGCGAAACGGGATGCAACCGTCGCCGCCGTTGCCAGCAGCCTCTCGGCCGAGCTTTACGATCTCCAAATCGTGGCTAGGAACATTCAAGACATCGGCGAGAACATCACACGCTTTGTGGTGTTGAGCCACAGCCAGCCTTTGCGCACCGGCAACGACAAAACAAGCCTCGCATTCACCACGCCTCACGTGCGTGGAGCACTGCGGCGAGTGCTCGAAGTCTTCGACGACGAAAGCATCAACCTGACTCGAATCGAATCACGCCCCGCCAAGCAGAAAAAACTCTGGGAGTATGTCTTCTTCGTAGACCTGGAAGGGCACGTCGAGGATGCGAATGTGAGGCAGGCGCTCACGCGGCTCCAACAAATGTGCGGCATGTTTAAGGTCTTGGGGAGCTATCCGCGGGCTTCCTCTCTCCTCAGCGGCCCCTGACTATGAATGATTTCGAGTGCTTGGCGGTGAGTCCTGAACTCCTGGACGGCACAGCACTTACGGAAGTAGGGTGCGCGCACCGTGAACGAAGACAGAGCGTCCAAGCTCGGCCAGATACCTGAAAGCGGTCCCCGCACTCGGAACGCTTCCAACTTAGCGCTCATCTTTCGCGGGAGGGCACTCAAGCTCAACCTGCCTGAGATCATTCTGGGGCGTGCGCCAGATGCCCATATCGCGATTCGAAGCGCATTGGCTTCGCGTCATCATGCTCGCATCCTTGCGACGGCGTCGGGTCCCATGCTCGAAGATCTGCAGAGCCGAAATGGGACCTTCGTCAATTCGGTCGCGCTACAACAGCCGACCTTGCTGTGCGCGGGCGATACGGTGTCAATCGCTGACGAAACAATGGAAGTGATCTCGCTGGTCTCGCACGCGAGCGATCCGAATAAAGCCACGTTGGCACAGATGCCCAGGGTTGTCCCGGAACAGGCAATAACACCCCACCCCCCTGAGAGCGGTTTTGTATCGGGTGCTCCGACGCACCATGCCTCTCATTCCACGGATGACGACGCGTCGTTAGCTACGCGTGCCGCGGACGTATTCGAACTCATCGGTAGCGTCGCGGACAAAATGCTCTCGCTTGGGCGCCAGGATGAAGCGCAACGCCTGCTTTCCGGCCACCTGAAAAATGCGCTCAGGGAAGCCCGCGCTGGAGCACAGCTCAGCGACGATCTGTGCCAGAAAGCCAGCACTTATGCGCTGAAGCTTGCGGATGCTACGGAAAGTCCGGAATGGCTAGACTTCGCGATTGACCTCTATTCGGCCCGGCGCATGCCGCTCCCGCTCCACACCGTTGAGCGGATGTACACCTTGATCCGACGCATCAAGGGCATCAACGTTACGGGACTACGCTCGTACGTGACGCTCTTGACGTCGCAGATCCATACTTTCAAGCCTGCTGATCGCTTTGTGCTGCAACGACTGGAAGGCCTGCAGCAACTCGCGCAATTGGGCTGAGCCCAAAGCTGCGAGCCTGGCGCCTGCTAGAACAGCCTAGCCCGGCTCGAGCACACGCTCCGAGAGTCGGAGGGCACCGTCTCCTGCTTCTTTGAGAATAGATTCCACCTTTTGAGGTGAAATTCCGAGGAGCGCGATCAATGTATCTAAGAGCTGCTTTTCTCGAAACGCGAGGTGTCCATCGATGCGAACCAAGAGCACGGCGTTGCCGAACAATAGTTCTCGCTCGTCCATAGTAAGTCCAGAAAGTGCGCCCGGATCGAGGGTTCGCGCTTCTTGTGCGTACGCCAAGAGTTCGTCTTCTTCGGCCTGAGTGGCGTCAAATCCCGACAGCATGCCGAGAATCACCCCTGCTTCGGGTGCCTCTAGCCTGCCATCGACCCAAGCCACGGCGATCAGCGCCTCAACAATGATCTTTTCACTTGGGGTCATGAACGACGCACGGTAGCGCTTCGGCCAGCGGCTCGAAAGGTCTCCACCCGAACACCGAGCCGCGTCCCCACTAAAGCTCGCGGGATTCTCCCCGGATTCTCCCCGGATATGGCTTATCCTCCGGGCGCCCCTCGGGCTACACTCCGAACATGGATCGATTTGAGCGATTCGACGAAGCCTACTACCAGCGGTTCTATCTCGACAAAGCCACTCGCGTGACGAGCGCCGAGGAGCACGACTCCCTGGCGCGTTTTGTCTTCTCCTTTGCAGAATGGAATAAGATCGAAATTGGGAACGTGCTCGATATCGGGGCTGGAGTGGGGCTTTGGAAAAAGTGGATCGGCAAGCACCGAAAGAATGTCGCCTACGACGGCACCGAGGTCAGTCAGGCGATGTGCAAGAAGCACGGCTTCACGGAGCGCGACATCGCACGCTGGAGGGACCGTAAGAAGTACGACCTGATCGTTTGCCAGGGAGTACTGCAGTACCTTCCCGATCCCGACCTTGCTCCCGCGATCGCCAACATCGCCGCCATGTCGCGCGGCTTAGTCTATTTTGAAATCACAACCCGCGGAGATCTCCGGGAGCGCTGTGATCAGGAGCTCACCGATCAGGACATCCACGTCCGAAATGGCTCCTATTATCGGGGTATATTGCTCAAATATTTCCTCAACGTGGGTGCCGGGCTCTGGTGGAGCAAGGAACAAACCCCGCCGTTCTATGAACTTGAAACCTGCGGCTAATTTCTCGGAGTCTCCAACCCATGTCACTACCGAATGTCCTTCGCACCGTCATTGCCGTCGCCTGTGTTGGCGCCACCATCGGCGGGCTGAATAATGTCTTTTCAGATAACAGCGAGGTTGAGGCGCAGGCTCGCGCGGTGGCTTGCGGGTCCACGCTTTGCACAGCGCGCATCACCGCGATGGAGCGCAACCCCATCAAGCAGGCTTTCCAGCTGCAGGTCTCTGGACGGACAGATGGCGAAAATGCCCCGGGTCGCAGCGTCGCTGTCAAATGCCAGCGGGCCAAGATCTTGTTCGGTGATTACGCCTGCACGGTGGTGCCCGAGCCCTGAAGCGCCTGAAGACGGAAAGCTTTTAGCTCAGGGTCGCTTGTCGGGTCTGAGCGATGGGGCAAACCCCGCTCCCCGATAGCTGGATCGCCCCGCTTCAAACTTCAGGATCCCCAAGAGCGCCGTCCAAAGGGCACGCACGTTCTGAAAACGTTCCTCGCGATCAATGCAGAGGGCACGCGCTACCCAGGCGTCGATAACCGTGGGCAAGTCCGTCCGTATCGCGCACAAGCTAGGCCGCTCGACTCGCGTCACCAGATCTAACATTTCACCGAGCGAGCTTGAGCTAAACGGCGGGGCTCCTGCCAACGCTCGAAAAACAACAGCCCCCAGCCCATACACATCAACCCTGTGATCGGGTGTTTGGCCCTTCCAACTCTCAGGTGCGATGTAGCTTGGGGAGCCAGCCACCATGCCCGCGTGCGTAACGCTGGGCTTCTGCAGGAACTTCGCAAACCCAAAATCTAACAATCGCACTTCCATCCCGTGCGTTCCATCTACCAGATACAGGTTTCCGGGCTTGAGATCGCGATGCACGATCCCGCGTGAGTGCGCCAACTCAAGCGTGTCGACAATAGGATCTATCACCTGCACCAGCTCATCCACCGGAAACAGGTAACCTTCGTTCTCGTAGCTTCTCAGGTGATCTTCAAAATCGCGACCCTTCAAAAACTCCATAACGATGCAAATGGCACCATCTTCCGTGTAAGTCTGGTCGAGAAGCCGTACGGCAGCAGTGCCCACGAGCTCGGTCAAAGCCTGGGCTTCGCGCAGCATTCGCTCACGCCACTCAGGGTCATCGGCGATCGCGTCCGACAGGATCTTGACTGCAACTTGTTCGCCGCTCTGTGTGTCGACGGCACGGTACACGGCACCTTGGCCACCATGATCCAGTATCGCCAAAAGCTCGTAGCGCCCCGCCACCACCTCGCTGACACGCGAGCGATGCAGAATTTGCTGAACTGGCGGGAGGGGTGGAGCTGCCAAGGCGACCTCAATCGTTCAATCATGCCCCATGGGAGGACAGGCTGTCCAACCGCGGCAGGAGTCAATCGGCCATTTTTAGGCTATGAAAGCTTGAGTGAGCCAGTTCCCCTTCCGTCCAACGCGTTCGCTATTCAGGAAAAAACGCCGCCTGCTGCTCGTCATAACAATTGTCGCTTTTTTTGGAGTCGGTGGCTGCTCGACAGAGTCGGTGCTTGAACCGGGTACGCCGTCTGCCGCCAGCAGTTCCGCTCCGATGGCGGCTCCGATCTCCTCAGTATCCAGCCGAGATTGTTCGCTTGGCGCCTGTCCGGTAGCAGCTCCGATCGTCACCGCCGGCGTGAACGTGTCGTTCAAGAACGATCTTCTGCCTGCCCTGCAGAGAAATTGTAACGATGCGCCCTGCCACGGTAGCGCCAGCGACTCAGGTGCGGAGCTCTATCTGAGTGAGCCCACCCCTGCAGTAGTGGATCCTCGCGCGATGCTGGGACGGCTCGTGGGCGTCCCTTCTAAGACGGCTCCGGCGCTCCACCTGATAGAACCGGGTGATCCAGCGCGGAGCTTCCTTGTCGCGAAAGTGGAAGGGTGTCAGGAAAAGTTGGCCTTCAGTTGCATGCGCCAAGCGCGAGCCTCAGCTGGGAGCGGACCTTGCGGAGACACGATGCCGCAAGCACAACGCCCGCTCTGCAATCGAGAACGCGAGCTCCTGCGGCTCTGGATTCTGGCTGGCGCTAAGGACAATTAGCTCCGGCGGAACAGGATATTTGTGACAGCCGTCGGCGCGTCAGTCATAATCAGCGCTCCACGCCCCCGACGCCATCAGCGGAAAATTGAAGGAACGGAAGGAAAGATGCCGCCTTTGTTTCGAACGTTTACATTCCTGTTAGTTCCATTGGCCTTAGCCGGCTGCTCAAGCCGAAGCATCGCAGGGCCAGATGGAGGAGCGGGCGGAGCCGCCATGAACGGCCCCATGAACACAACGGCTAATGCAACCGACGCCGTGTATCAAACTTGGTCCATGGTTGCCCCCATGCCGGGTACACCGACATCCTACTCACGTGCCGTTGCGGTGAATGGGCAACTGTTTGTTCTCGGCGGACGCACGCTCAATACGGGCGTCGCGGCAGGCCAGCCCCAGTTGGCCGTGTATGCCTATGATCCCAAGAGCGATAGCTGGGAAGAACACACTCCCCTGCCCGCACTCATCGATCAGCCCAACGTCGCCGGCGTCGGGAGTAAGCTGTATGTGCTGGGCGGAAAGGATGTCCTTAAACTCTGGGAATACGATTCGCTCGCACGAACCTGGGCAGAGAAGGGCGAGCGTCCAACTAGCGTTGGCATCGGCGCTTCGGCCATGGCCGTCAAAGGTGATGATATTTACGTCGCAGGCGGCGTGGTGCCATCGGCCACCAATCCACGTGGTGCACGGGTGCCCGTTTTTGCCAAGTACAACGTCGTGAGTGGGACGTGGCAGAGCCTGCCTGCCATGGTCGAAGAAAGCGCGTATTTTGCCGCCGAATTCCTCGGGGACACGCTCTACACCTTTGGAGGCAGCACCGAGCAGCGGGATGTAGCGCGCCCAGGCAAGACGTTCGCCTACGATTTGCTGAGCCAAACGTGGACTGAAAAGGCCCTCTTGCCACTCGCCGTGAGTAGCTTTGCCTGTGCGGCAGTTGGCAACCACGCGTACGTCATCGGCGGCATCACGGGCGCTACAGGTCGCATCAATCCAGAAACCCAAGTTTACGACGCCATCACAGACAGCTGGGCCTTCACCACCGCTGTGCCAACTCCGCGTTTTGCATTTGGCGCCGTAGCGCTCAATGGCAAGATATTCGTTCCCGGTGGCGTTAAGCAAACGAGCGATACAACGTTTGACGCAGTGCCTATCGTTGAGGTCCTAGCGCCTTAGCCGAATCAGGCCGTCTCTGCTTGGTTCTTGCGCTGACTACTCTGTGCACAGCGTCACGGAGACAGACCCAAATTCTGCCCCACCACTCCCCGACCACAGGGATGCGTAGGCATCTTGCGGGGAAGCCGCACCCGCCAAAGCTTGAAAAGTTCCGCGCGAAACGCCAGCAACCGTGAGCGCAACTTGATGCTCGCTCGGAGCGATATCCAGCCCAACTTCTATCAATGCGTCAGGCAAGTTGGCGACTCGATCGAGCTCCACCGTTTGACTCATGCTATCCAGAGTCATCAACCTCAGTGTCTGCATATTGCCCTCATGACGCAGCTCTACAACCACAGAAACGAGCGGTGGATTCGGGCCATTCACGTTGATCCAAAACACTGCAGGGACCTGATCTCCCGGAGATCCCGTATGCCGCATCCGCACAGACACCAGCACCCGTTTCGAAAATGCGTTAGCCGGCGCGGTATCCAGCAACTGATTCGCTGAAGCATGCCAAACACCTGCTACTAGCTCTTGACTTAGAAACGTTCCGCCGCCGCGCAATCGCCAATCCTTGACGTTATCTCCGTTACCATCCAGCTGCGTGGGGTCTTCTGCGAAACCGGCCGACCAAATCTTGTCCGGGACACACGTCCCGCCGGCGGCCTGGCCGCCCGTGCTGCCCAAAGCTCCACCGCTGCTCACCGCACCACCGCTGCCCAAAGCTCCGCCGCTGCCCACTCTGCCTCCACTCGCCATTGCGCCTCCGCTGGCCGGACTCCCCCCATTGCTGCTCATTCCACCGCCAACATCCGTGCGCGAACCACCCGTGCCTTTGCCTCCCCCAGTGATAACCTGCGCGGCGCCGCCGCTACCAACCGCAACGGGCCTCCCGCCGACGCCTGAGCTACTCAGGGCGTTTCCGCCGCTTGGGCCAGCAAATCCGCCACTGTTCGGAGCGCCACCGCTCGCTCGTGCCCCGCCTTCGCCCATCGACCCGACTCCGCGAGACGTTGCGAAAAGCGTGGGATCCGGACTTCCGCATCCGGCAGCGGAGCTAGCAGCGCACGAAAAAACAACGCCCCAACCGAGAACCTGCCTAGACGTTAACTGGATACTCACAAGATTGAATCCTTGACGTGTTACCGTAAGATTCTTGGCTACAACTGGCTCAAGTTCAAGCTCTTGTTTGGGCCCCAAGCTTACCTGCAGATACCAATTCCCGGGAGCGCGGTATTTTGGGTGTCCGACGTTACGTATTGCACACACGTCGTGCCAAGTGGGCAGGTGGGAGCTCCGAGATCACACAACTGTTGGCAGTCCGTTCCGATGCATACGCCACGTGCAGCCAATCCGTCTCCCGCCGCGCACGGAGTGTCCGACGGAGCGGCGCATTTTTTCCCGACTTCTGCCGGATCGATATCTGCAGCATTCCCACACGTGCCCCCGAAATGGCAGCGGTCCGTTGAGCAATATTGGCGCAATTCGGAAGCGCCATAGCTGTACAATCGACACAATCCCGAGGCACAACCGGGTGACTTGGAAAAATAGTTGCAGGTTGCGACGCAATACTGCTCATCGGGCCAAACGGGCGCAATGGCCTGGCACACAGCGCCCGGCTGACAACCGGTGCTGAGCGTCGACGACGTGCACGCTTTTTTTCCAAGCGGCGCAAATCCCGCCTTTTTGCAGATCCCCACGTCGCCAGCGTAGCGGATCGACACGCACTCGTTGCCGTCGCCGCAGGTGTTGCTCAAGAAAGGCTGGCAGCGCCTGTAGCACGCGCCCGTCAGGTAGATCGGGTGCTGAATCCGGCAAACGCGATCAGTCGGGCAAAGTATATCATCTTCTGAACATTGGCTCGGCACGCAGCGCAGCGTGTCGGGATCGCACACTTCCTTCTTTTGATTGACGCAATCTTCAGTGGTGGTGCAGCTTGAGTGTTGATTGGCAAAAGTATCGAAGCGGACGTCCGATAGAGCCAAGCAACGCTCAATGTTAGGATCCAGCCCATCCCAGCCTGAACTCACGCTTGGCAGGAGCGAACGCAACACCACCTTTGAGAGCACGCCGCGATATTCTCCGTTTGCAGCGTTCACCGCTTCCAGTACTAGCGTGCCCTCCGTCGCGAAATTAAGATGTCCCAGGTTCACACCCGTTAGGTCTTCTAAAACGCTCACACAGGCCGAACAGGTTGAGAATCTGGAATTCTCACCACTACCGAGCGCGTAAGTCCCGGGAGTGGGCGGCACACTGCCAGCGGCAGGAAACCGGATGCTCAGCTTCTCCAAGCCTTCGCCTCCCAGCTCGCGATCGATTCGAGCCTCGATATTCTCGCCACGCTCAGTCTGGGCACCCGTGAATCGGAGCGGTGGCAACGCATTGATCTTCAAACACTCCGCGGACCCGACGGCCGGCGCACCTGCGGCGGGGACGACCACCAACTCACGTGGTTGGGGTGAACAAGCCAAGACGCTACCTAACATCAGTGCCCCAACGACGCGCAGTACGGGCTCCATGCGGCCAGGATAGTACTTTCCGCGAGCGCGTGGCCAGGCGAAGCGTTAGGCTGCGCCATGTCCACTCCGATCCCAAACTACGACGAGCAGGTCTATGCAGGCGTTTTGGGCAAAGTGATTGGTGTGTACATGGGGCGCCCGTTTGAAGGCTGGGAGAAAGCGTCCGTCATTGAGCACTTTGGTGCCGTGGATCGCTACGTGGCCGAAGAACGCGGGGTGCCACTCGTCGTGACTGACGACGACATCACCGGCACGTTCACCTTCATTCGTGCCCTCGAAGATACCGGTCGCTACGCTGAAACGCCCGACGAAGACTTTGGTCGGATGTGGCTCAACTACATCATCGAGAATAAATCCATCTTATGGTGGGGTGGGCGCGGTGTCTCTACCGAACACACCGCTTTTCTAAGGTTGAAAGAAGGCGTCAAGAGCCCCCAAAGTGGTTCCTGTGCCCTGAATGGCCAGGTGATTTCCGAGCAGATCGGCGCGCAAATCTTCATCGACGCGTACGGCCTCGTGGCCCCAGGAAATCCCGAGCTCGCCACACGCTTGGCGCGCAGATCAGCAGCAGTCTCGCACGATGGCGAGGCCATCTATGGCGCGCTCGTGGTTGCCGCGTTGGTCTCCGCCGCTTTCGTCGAAAAAGATATGGATCGCCTGCTAGATCAAGCCGTGAGCTTCATTCCTAGAGATTCGGTGATAGCCGAAGTGCATCGGGATGTGCGCGCTTGGGTCAAAACAGACGGCGATTGGCACAAAACCTTTGTCAGAATCAAAGAAAAGTACGGCTACGATAAGTTCGGCGGCTGCTGCCACATGGTGCCCAACCACGCCATCATGGTCATGGCGTGGGCCTATGCGCCGGAGAGCTTCCGTGAATCCCAAAACATCATCAACACTGCGGGTTGGGATACGGACTGCAACGCCGCCAATGTCGGATCCGTGATGGGAGTTAAGCTGGGTCTCGCTGGCATCAACGCTGAGTACGACTTTCAAAATCCCATCGCCGATCGCATCCTCTTGCCCACAGCTGAGCCCACGCGACACGTCTCGGATTGTCTCACCGAGGCCTTACACATCGCGGACATTGGCAGAAAGATCATGGGGTGGGCCGCCGCTCCGCGACCCAAGGCCGGAGCCCTGTTTCATTTCAGCCAGCCCGGCGCACGCCACGGCTTCCAAAACGAGCCAACTGCTCACAAAACGCAGCCTCCATCTCACATCAGCAATATTGCGTGGGGCGAAAGTCGAGCGCTCGCGATTGACGTGAGCGGGCTTTCGCCAAAACGCTCCGCGCGAGTGAGCACTCCCATCTTGGCCGAGCCCACGCTCGGAGGGTTCAGCTACGCCATGATGGGCTCACCGCGCCTGTATCCAGGCCATCAGGTATCGCTTGAAGGCGCGCTCGTTGGGCACCAGGGCTCCAACCTCTCGGTGCGTCTGTTCTTGCGCCACTGGGAGAAAACGACAAAAAAAGCCAACGGCGAAGTGTATGGTGCATCCGTCACGTTAGCCGGCGACGGTGCAGTGCGAATATCGATTGATGTTCCCGATCTCGCGGGCTGGCCAGTTTCCGATCTTGGCATCGAAATCCTCGGTGAAGAGAGCGCTCGCGGTCGGTTGGTCGTGGATAGGATCAGTGTCGCCGGCAAACCTCATTTCTCGATGGACTACGCGATTCCGAAGACCGAGAAGGGCCTTGTTGTCGGCTGGATTCAGAACGCCGACGAAGTTCGCGCGAAGTTTCATGAAGAGACCGAAGGCTTCATGAATCTCATCCGTTCGAACGGTCGCGGTCACGTTATCACTGGCAATTTGGATTTTTCTGACTACACCTTGTCGGCGCGCGTTAAGAGGAACCTGGTGGATCTGTGCGGGCTAGTGCTGCGTTGGCAAGGGATCGAGCGCTACTTGGCTGTGATCGGAGATGGCAAGACGCTCAAGCTCATCAGCCGCTACTACGCCGACAAGACACTCGCCGAAATTCCCTTCGCGTGGGCGGTCGGTGAAGATCATCAGTTTCTTGTTAAGGTTGCAGCCCAAGAGATCGAAGTCTCCGTCGACGGAAAACTCGTGCTCACCGGTCAGGATTCCGAGCTCGGCCGCGGGGGCTTCGGTTTCCTAGCGGAGAACGGCGTCGCCGGCTTCCGCGAGACCGCCGTCCAACACCTCTAGCGGAAGCCGAGCTCTGCGGAGCAGAAAAGCCACGAATTCCGCCGTTGAACCTTTTGCCTGCCCCATGCGCCGGCGACGCCGCGCGCTCTGATTCCAGGCCGCCACCAAGGCTTGATACTCGCCAAGTTCAGCCCAGCGTACGCCATCTTCGGTTTCAGCGAGCTTGAGATCTGTCGTTGCATCCCAAGCCATCTCACAATTGTCCAAGAGCGGTAAAAGCCGAGCCTGTTTTTCGGAAAAATCCAACGGGTACGCCCGGCAATCCAGAGGCCGCGCAGCGTAGACACCACACTGGCCCTCCGCGGCGAGAAACCCACAGCCCCCATCTTTCCAGGCTAACGTCATGATACGACGCCCCATCGAAAGCTCCACGAAGCTGCCGGGCTCATCCGTCATGTCCACCTCATCTGGGCCAAGCCACGCGAGCCGCGGCTCGAGATCGGCGACGGCTCCGAACAACCTCAATAAGTCACGGTGCGTCAGAACGACTCGCAGACTGCGGCAGCACGCGCCGCACGCGGTGCAACGAAAACGCTCAGGCGAGCCCTGTTCGGGAACCGACACTGGCGGAGATTCTCGGCTCATTCCGGTTGGGTCAAGTGCCCCCTCTCGTCGGTTCTCGCGCCTTTGTGCGCTGCGAGCCGCCGTTCTCCCCCAAATCGCGGGCAAGCCCGCGCCGGGCGAGAAAACACGGCCCCCAAATGCGCTCCTCACGTGCGGCGGCTGCTTGCAGACTGGCGCTGAACTTCTGCTATAACGACCGACATGGGAAGTCTAAGTCCTATCCATTGGTTGATCGTCGCGGTTGTGGTTTTGCTCCTGTTTGGACCCAATCGTTTGGCAGGTGCCGGCAAAGGGCTCGGCGAAGGCATCCGGAACTTCAAGAAGGGTCTGAATGATGAAGGGGACGATGCACCCAAGCCTAAGCCGCCCGGTGAGCCGGGTCAGCTTGCGCCGCCACAAGATAGCGGCCCAAAGACGTAAGTTCTGAACAGCGGCGATGCCTTTCGTCACTGCTCAGGCACTACGATAGCCACGTTGAGCGAGGCGCCCTTCCCAGCGACTCCACACTCGGCCCGCATGCTGAAGCTATCGTGTCACCTGGATCGTGGGCTCGCCGCACAGCTTGAGCGCATCCTCGCTGAGCAGAAGATGCTCGAGTGGGTGCTTGATGTTTCCTCTCAATGGGGAGCTAGTCTCATCGGGTACTTCGAAGATGCACTGAGAGCGCAACGCGCGTTCGCGGAGCTTCGCACGCTCTTACCAACGCTTCCGGAGCAGCCCGAGCTCAATGAGTTAACATCGGAAGCTTGGCGGGAAAGCTACCGAGATCATTTCCAGGCCGTTCAAAGCGGCCGCTTCCTGCTCACCCCGGCGTGGGGTCCGCCTCCTCAAGTTTCAGGGGACAGCATCGTTCTCGAGCTCGATCCGGGGCTGTCGTTTGGCACTGACCATCCGACGACGCGCCTTTGCCTTTCTGCCTTGGAACATTTCGCCCTCAGCCGGCCAGATGGGCTCGCGCAGCAACGGGTGCTCGACGCTGGCTCAGGCTCAGGCGTGCTGGGAATTGCCGCGCTCAAGTTAGGCTTCGGCAGTTGCACGGCGTTTGATTTGGACGCGGTCGCGGTTAACGCCACCATGCAAAATGCTGCAAGAAACGGCGTACTCCCACGCCTCAGGTGCGAACAGCTTGATCTCCTCTCCGGCTTAACCGAAACGGCCGATTTAGTTTTCGCGAATATCCACCACAATGTCCTGGTGGCACACAGCGCGGCACTTTTAGCTGCCGTAAACCATAACGGCCTGTTGGTGCTGAGCGGCTGCCTAAAATCCGATACGTTTGAACTTCGAGCTGCATTTGAAAGAGCGATCGAGCACCAAGGCTGGCCGCTGGCTCAGCTGCAAACGGTCGACTGCGACGGCTGGGGCGCGCTCACTCTCGCGAGAAAATCGGCGCCCTAATCCACGAGCGAACCATAGAATGAAGTACGCAACCCCAGGCTAACAAAATGGGCGCGGAGCGTTTGGCTGAACATCTGAGAATATTGCAACGACGGGCCAAGCCGAAATTGCCAAAGACGCCATGGCTCATAAAATGCTCCGAGCCCGACGAGCGAGAGCGAGCCACCATCGGCCACTGTCTCTCCCGAGTCGCTTTTGACCTTCATGAAACCGGCGCCAAATTCGCTTTCCAACCCAAGATCGCGCCAAGCACCGCCCCGTTCATAAAGCGGGAAGGCCTCCACCCGTACAACAAACGAAGCGCCATCAGCGCTCAAGTGATTGCCCTTCACGCCGCCGAACGACGCGCCGAGCCCGAAAGTGAACCAATCGCGCAGCGCACCGCCCAGCCAAATCGAATTATAACCTGCGGCGCCAAATTCGGTGTTAGCCTGAAACTCCTTACGATTGAGCTTGTCGGCTTCGTTCGGGTAGCCCGAAACCTGTCCCAAGCCGTAGGCGGGAGCGATGCCCAACATGAAGCCTCCGCGCCGTTCGGTGGGCGCTGAGTAATCCTCCGCCTGCACGGCCTCTTGGGCCTGGGCTACGCGCCCCAAAGTGCTCACCAACCCAACCACGGAGAATGCCAGAAGCTTCATAGGTCTTGCTTTCGAGCCTTTATACATGGAAATCAACGGGTTAGCCAACAATAGCCGTCTGGTGCTGTCTCAATCTGAAACGAGCGGCCACAGCAGGGGTTGGGTGCGTTAGGGGGGCTACCGAACGCGTCAAGAACTTGTCGCGTTGTCTTCAGGTGGTTGTTGCCTACATAATCCGACCTTGCTCTGAGGAGAGTCTTTGCCATGAAGCCCGACACTCGCGAAACACCTGGAGCCAACCCCGGGGCCTCGCTGAAGCCAGCCGCCGTTAGCATACTCCCGAACCCGCCCCGCTCATCGCGTGGGAAATGGATCCCTGGCGCTATGGTCGGGGTGGTGCTGGTGGGCGCAGGGCTCAAATTCTTTGTCCCGAATCGTGCAGCTCCCACGGATGCAGTCGCATTTCCCCTCCCCGCCGTCGAGCTGACCCTAGCCACTCCTGATGCCGAAATCGACGCGCTACAGGGTGCCTGGCTAACGTCAGATTGCGAGCCTTCTAGGGGCCAAGCGAGCAGCAGCGTCGTCGAGATCGTGGGCGGACAAATCACCGAAACACGCCGCGTATTTGCCGAAGCTGGCTGCCTCGGCGAACTCTATTCAGTCGTCATTAGAAAGAGTGTGACCAGCCTCAAATCGTTAGAGACGGGGAGAATGCAAGCAGCGTTGAGCGTGGGCGAGGTTGATTTCGTCGTGCGGGATGCGGCCCAATTGAACGAACAGAAATTCCAGGGGCGTTCTGATTGGAAGCCCGGGGTAGCGCCGAGTGTCCCTGGCGAGTTGTCAGGATTGTTCGGGAAGCTCCTCCGTTCAGGTGAGGCAACCTACGACCTCATTCAACCGGACAGCCAACACCTGCGGCTCGCGTTGGCTCCGGTGGAGCTCTCAGGGGCAAAGCCCGCCCAATTGAGCTCCAATATATTGACCCGCCTCAACTAGGCGAACCTCAAAAAGGCCGCCAGCGTGAGATGGCCTAATGGTCTGAGCTCCTTCGCCCGTTCTACTGTAGGAAAATGCGGCAGCGAGGCTCTAGTCACATCACGTCCAAGACGCTGGCGGCGATGCCCTCGGAACGGCCATCCACCGCAGGCCAGCCATGCCTCGTCATTATCAAAGGGGACGGCCTCGGCAATCGAGTCGATCTCGTGCAGCAGATCGTTGAGATTGGCAGGAGCGAAGAATGCGCCATCACGATTGATAGCGGCCTGATCAGTCGCAAGCACGCCGTTGTTCAGCGCATCGGAGGCAAATGGATCGTGGCGGATCTCCAATCCACCAACGGCACCTACGTGAACGGACAGCGCATCACAACGCACCAGCTCAAAGACGGCGACAAGATCAGCGTGGGACGCACGGTGCTCAAATACCTTGAGAGCAACATGGAGCTCCAATATCACGAGCAGATCATGGACATGGCCTGCCGCGATGCACTCACAGGTTGCTACAATAAGCGGCATTTCGACGTCGTGCTGAAGCGCGAAGTGAGCGACAGCACTTTCCATGGATTGCCCCTTTGCCTTACGATTTTTGATATCGACCACTTTAAGCGGGTTAACGACACGCTGGGCCACCCTGCAGGCGACGCGGTTTTGAAGCTCGTTCCTGCGATTGCCAAACAGGTTCTCACCGAAGGTGAGCTCTTCGCTCGTGTGGGGGGCGAGGAATTCGCGATTATCATGCCAGGGTGTGACGTTAGTGCCGCGCTCACGAAGGCTGAAAGCTTACGTGCATCGATTGAAGGCGCCAGCTTCAAGTACGAAGAGACGGTGATTCCGATCACGGTGAGCGTTGGCGTCGCGCAGTTCAAAGCCGAAGACACCGTTGAAACTCTGTACCGCCGCGCCGATGAGCGCCTCTATCAATCTAAGCACTCCGGTCGCAATCGCGTGATGTAGCGCCTTCTCTGTCGCAGGCACTGAATGAAGGACCTGTGAGCCTAAAGGAGGCCCGCCCTGACCGGAATTTTGCGGCTCAAGCCCCCTTAGCGGGACGGCGGAAGGCTTTCGCGTGGCGGTGCGGACTCGGAATGACGCTCGCGCCGTTTCCAACCTGTCTTCTGTAGAAATGGAGCGCCTGACGCGAACCAAGTATCCACCAAATTGCGCGTGCTGCGATACGCGTGTTCCAGGATATTGCGGCGTGCAGCGAAATTCGCGGGGCTGTACATGAAGAGCGCGCCGTCGCTTGGCTCGGGCTCGACCAAAGCCACGCCGACATCGCTCGAGCTGCTGATCCGCGCCAGGGATTCGTGAAGCAAGCGATGGATCCCGATTCGCAGCGATTGATTGAGCACCCAGACCATCCCTTTATCACGCACGCTCTCGCGATGGCCGTGACCGGTGGGCACACTGGCAACGTTCACCGGCACCATAGGGTTGATCACCACAATTACATTTGCCCCCTCACCGACCGCGACATCGAGATGAGACACCTGAGCGGCCCCCGGATCGATGTAGTGCCGATCGCCAATGCGCACCGGTGAAAAATACGGAGGGGTGGCCATGGAAGCCACGCACGCGCGGCTGACCGGAACATGCTCGAAACCCGGCGTGCCAAACAGCACCTGTTCGCCAGAGTCCAGATCATGCGCCATGATGCGGAGCGGACGCGGCATCATTGAAAAGCTATTGGGTACCCCGCGGCGCGCAAAGAAATCTTCCAAAAAGCGCTCGTAGCGATCCAAGGTGAAGAATCCCGCGGGCAGCGAATCATACAGGCGCTCCAACTCCTCCAACAGCAAGCGCGGTGCGGGCGCATCCTGCCTAGAAAAAAGACTCCGCGCGCCGTGCCGCAAAGCCCCTAGCCCAGACACGATCGTACGCCGCCATTCGCCTAAGTCCGCGCGCAGCAAATGCTTCGTTTCTAGGCCAAAATAGACATCCGCTGGATCGATCACCGCGCGATAGATACGCTGAATCGAACGCGCTCCCGAAAGTGGCGCGGCCACACTCGCGCCGCTTGAGGTCCCCACGTAAAGATCAAAGCCATTGGCGTCAAAACCTTCGATCCCATCTTCAAGCGCCGCCAACGCGCCCACCTGAAACATTGCCGCGCTCGTTCCTCCGCCCGGCAAACACAAGGCAACCTTAGTTTTCAAAGTTGGTTCGCTCATCGCGGGCAGCTCCACCAAAAAACCAACTACCCACGCCTTAGCTTCCCCGCAAATGCGGCAAAAGCCCGCGCTTGGCGACCGTATCGGCGCGCGCTCCGGGATCCAGATCTGGGTAGTCGATATTGTAGTGCAGACCTCGGCTCTCGCGGCGGCTGGCGGCGGCCTCAATCATGAGCTGAGCCACCGTTGAAATATTGCGCAACTCAAGCAGATCGCGCGTGAGCAAGTGCTTCCAGTAATATTCGCGGATCTCCTCTTCGAGCAGAGCCACACGTCTTGCGGCTCGGCGCAATCGCGCATTCGAACGCACAATCCCCACATAATTCCACATCAGGCGCCGGATCTCGTCCCAATTGTGGGACACCACCACGGCTTCATCGCTCGGCACCGCCGAGCCGAATTGCCAATCCGGAACCTGCACAACAGGACTCTTCCGAAGCTCTTCGATTTGAGCCCCGAGCTTCAGCGCTGCACGCCGTGCAAACACCAACCCCTCCAACAGCGAATTGGAAGCGAGGCGATTCGCGCCATGAAGGCCCGTGAAAGAGGCTTCACCGACCACCCACAAACCTGGCAAGCTTGAGCGCCCATGTAAATCCGAGGTAACGCCGCCGCACATGTAATGCGCCGCCGGCACAACGGGCAGCGGTTGCGTGGCCATATCAATTCCATAGCGCGCGCACTCAGCGTAAATATTGGGGAAACGCTCCTGGAGAAATGCTCGATCCTTGTGGGTAATATCCAAGAGCACGTGTTCCGAGCCGCTGCGCTTCATCTCGTAGTCAATCGCTCGAGCCACCACGTCGCGCGGTGCCAGATCGCGTAAAGCATGGTGGCGCTCCATGAAGGCTTCGCCGCTCGGGAGCCGCAACACAGCCCCTTCCCCACGCAAAGCTTCACTCACGAGGAAGCTCTTGGCACGCGGCTCGTACAGCACGGTGGGGTGGAATTGATAAAACTCCATGTTCGCCACCTCCGCCCCAGCGCGATACGCCATCGCCACGCCGTCCCCAGTCGCAACATCAGGATTCGAGGTATAAAGGTAGACTTTTCCAGCCCCGCCGGTGGCAATTAAGGTGGATTTGGCCAACACCGTTTCCACGGTGCCGGTCTTCTCGTCGAGCACATAAGCGCCCACACAATGATCGGGGCCGCCAAATTTAGTGAGCGTGATCAGATCCACGCCCATGTGCCATTCTTTGAGAATGATGTTCGGATGCTGGGCGACGGCTTCCATCAGCGTGCGTTGAATTTCTCTGCCCGTTGCATCCAGCGCATGCACGATGCGGCGTTCGCTGTGCCCGCCCTCACGCCCTAACGACAGGTCCCCTTCGCCCTCCCGCGAAAACTGCGCTCCGAGTTCGGTCATCCAAGCGATCGCATCGGGTGCTTCGCGCACGCACAACTCAACAACTATCTCATGGCAGAGGCCAGCACCAGCCGTGAGCGTGTCTTCCACGTGCTTGGCGAACGAATCCTGTTCAGACATCACCGCAGCGACTCCACCCTGCGCCCAGTTGGTCGCCGAATCATCGCTGTTGCGTTTGGTGACGATCATCACCTCGCCGTAACGAGCCGCATGCAAAGCGAACGAAAGGCCCGCCACACCGCTACCCAGCACCAGAAAATCAGTTGAGATCGCCATCTCGGAAGGCCTCCCATAGCAGCTCCGGGGGCAGCACCCAATTATCGAACCGAGCGCGCAGTTCTTTGGCCCAAACATGCTCTTCGCCCGGGCAGCCCACCGGCCCACCACCCGACCAGCCGCAAACCATAGGATCTCTAGCTGGCAAGGCTTAAGGTGCGGCCTACATTGCCGCTTCCCAATCAGGAGAGGTCCTGCCAGTGAAAATCCTCGTCGCCATCAAACGGGTCGCTGACCCAGACAACGCCAACAAGGTCAAAGTGTCGCCTGCGGGTAACGCCGTCGATACCACGGGCCTTGAATACAAGCTCAACCCCTTCGATGAGTACGCGCTCGAAGCCGCACTCCGCCTCACCGAGGATGGCAAAGCGCCAAAGAAGCGTGAAGGTGAAGTGGTGGTGGTCACCTTTGGCCCGAAAGAAACTGAGCAGAATTTACGAAGCGCGCTCGCCACGGGCGCCGATCGAGCGATCCGTGTGGAAGCGACCGATGAGCAACTCGATGGGCGATTAGTAGCTCAAGCACTGAAGGCATTGGTTGAAGCTGAAAAGCCAGACCTCGTGCTCATGGGCAAGCAAGCCGTGGACGGGGACACGAATCAAGTGGGGCAGATTTTGGCGGAGCTCCTCGATTATCCGATGGCCACCTTTGCGGCCACGATCGTTGAAGAAAATGGCAGCGTCTTAGTGGGGCGTGAAGTGGATGGCGGAGTGCTCTCGCTACGCCTGAAATTCCCTGCGGTTGTCTCTGTCGATCTGCGCATCGTGGCGCCCACCAGCGTCTATTCGAATCGCACCGATCGCGCCTTTAAGTACAACGAAGGCGTACGCTTCGCGCCTCTGCCGGCCATCATGGCAGCCAAAAAGAAGCCACTCGACGTCAAGACGCTGCCCGAACTGGCCCCAGGCTGCGCGGTCACCACACGCTACACAAAATTCGAACGTCCGCCCCAGCGCTCCTCCGGCATCAAAGTAAAAGATGTGGCTGAGCTCGTGGACCGTCTCGCGAATGAGGCCAAGGTCATCTGACCCCAAGGAAAACTATGGCTAACGCACTTGTCATTGCTGAAATTTCCGAAGACGGCAAACTCAAAAGGAGCACCCTTTCCGCGATCGCTTTCGCGAAGAAAGCCCTGCCCGCGCTGGGCGGTTCCTTTTCCATCCTGGTGCTCGGCGAGAAACCTGAAGCTGCTGCAGCGGAGCTCACTGGGTACGGCGCCGCAAAAATATTGGTGTGCGCTGACGCCAGCCTCGAGAAATACACCGCAGAACGCTTCGCACCCACCGTCGCAGAAGTTGGCAAAGCCTACGGATTACTCGTGGCGACAGCGACCAGCTTCGGGAAGGATCTCATGCCGCGCGTCGCAGGCAGGCTGGATGCAGCTTATGCCGGAGATTGCTCGGCCGTTGCAGCCGAGGGCAACAAGCTCGTCTACAAGCGCCCGATGTTTGCGGGCAACGTGTTCGGCTACTGCGAACTCGGCACACCCATCCAGATCGCCACGGCACGCCAAAGTGAGTTTGATGCGGCCGACCCCTCTGGCGGCCAGAGCCCGATTGAGAGCATTAAGTTAACGCCTCCTGGAGCAGCTGCAGCGCGCGTTGAGTACGTGGCATTTGACAGCGTTAAGAATGAACGCCCGGAACTTTCTGAGGCGTCGATCATCGTTTCTGGCGGTCGAGCATTGAAAGAGCGCTTCGCTGAAGTTCTCGAGCCCCTCGCGGACGCGCTCGGCGCCGCAGTCGGAGCCAGCCGCGCCGCAGTGGACGCAGGCTACGCCCCGGGCGATTACCAAGTGGGCCAGACCGGCAAAATTGTCGCCCCCGCTCTCTACGTTGCCGTCGGCATCTCCGGCGCCATCCAACACATCGCCGGCATGAAGGGCTCCAAAAAGATCGTTGCGATCAACAAAGATCCCGAAGCTCCCATCTTTCAAATCGCCGACTACGGCCTGGTTGCCGATCTCTTCCAAGCCGTGCCCGAGCTCGTGAAGGCGCTCGCCAGCCGCAAAAAATAGCTGAATTTGAGCGCGATTTTTAAGGCGCTTCAGCCCTCGAAGCGGCTTGACAGAGGAAGCTTCTTTGGCCATTGTCCCGGCCCTTCGTCACCCCTGTTCGGGGCGTAGCTCAGCCTGGCTAGAGCGCACGGTTCGGGTCCGTGAGGCCGGCAGTTCGAATCTGCCCGCCCCGACAAAGAGTGACGAGAGGGGGCTTCAGGGATTGGTCGATTCGAGCCAATCCTCGATCAACAAGCCGGCGATCGAGCCGTCCTTCAACGCAGCGTCGTTAGTGACCAGCGTCGCGTCGTGCTCTAGCGCGGTGCATGCGATGATGAGGTCAATGTCAGTCTTGCGACGGCCAAGGCGTTCGAGGTCGGCGCGGACGATGCTGTACCTTTCGACCAGGGCCTCGGTCACGGCGAGAATCGGGACACGCCGGCGCAACGCCTCACCTTCATTCGGTTCTCGGCCACGCGCGTCGAGTTGTACGCGCCAAACAACAGCTCACCGCGGGCTAGTAACGGCAGTCCCACCTCATCGCTCGGGAGCGTCGCGAGCCGTGACAACACCTTCGGATGGGCGTTCAGCGCCGCCGCAGCGATGTTCGTGTCGAGGACATACCTCACAGATCAGGAACGCTGCGACTACCACCTCGACGCCGCGCCTCAGCCAAGAACTGAAGTAGCTCGTCGAGAGTCTCGCCCTCCCACGGTCCGATCTCGCGGAACACATCCGCCGCTGACTTTTCACCGGGAGCCAGAGCACGCGGCTCCTTGCTAGCCACCGCCACTGCGCGCACCTCGACCGTGAGCTCATCGTCGACCTTCACCCGCAACGGGTGCGTCGGGTCGCGCCTGAGGGCTTTGATCGCCTCTTCGAGGGGGAGCGGCTGGTTCACCCTCACAGCATAGCAGCCCTTCTAATTCGTTGCCCACCAGTTGCCGAACTTGGTGATTTCCCGTTACCTTGCGTCACTCCTAGTCGAGGCGTTCAACCCGAAACCAGCGGTTTTGATGCCGTTTGCGCGTGAATGGCCGCCCATTGTATATGTGGGCCGCGAATCTGCCCGCCCCGACAAAGAGTGACGACAGGGGCGCCGCTGCTAGCTCGGTGTTTCAGGGTTCCGCTTCCGAGGTCGCCTGACCAGCGGCCGCATCATGCTATTCAGGTAGCGCTGATAACCGCTGACGGGCCTTGGGCCGCAGTTTATGGTATATAAGGTCCATAGTGAGAACCTTCGAAAACTCATTCGAGCGCAATCCGAAGATCGCCGGGGGTCAACCGGTGCTTCGCGGAACACGGGTACCCCTGCGGACTGTTCTCGCGAGCTTGGCCGAGGGGATCGGTTTCGAGGACATTTTGAAGAACTTTCCCACGTTGACTCCTGAGCACCTGCGGGCCGCGGTGGCGTTTGCGGCATCCTCTGCCCAGGAAGATCTGCCTGTGCCCAGCGCGCCGCCAGTCTGATGCGACTCAAGCTCGACGAGAACCTTCCGACGATCCTCGTTGAGGATCTCGCGGCACTGGGCCACAATGTCGACACGGCGATGAGCGAGGGGCTGGCTGGGCACGAGGACCCTGAGGTTTGGGCTGGGGCGCAGGCTGCGGCCCGTATGCTGCTAACCCAGGACTTGGATTTCTCTGATGTTCGAGTCTTTGCTCCCGGCACTCATCCTGGCCTTGTCCTTGTAAGAATGAGAGAACCTGGTCTGTCCGCCCTTCGAACCCGCGTGCTAGCGGTGTTTGCCGCCGAGTCGGTCGAAGCTTGGGCGGGTTGCCTCGTCGTCGTGACAGATAGAAAGGTGCGCGTACGGCGACCGCGAGCCACGTAGCCAGCGGCTTGGCTCGCCGTCGATGTTAACGAGTCGATACCGAAGGCATTGACCGCAAAGTGGGCTCGGACTCATCCGGGCTCGAGTGTCGAATCCGAGTCAGGCAGCGTGTCCACTGGCAACTCGGTCGATAGAGGCTTGCCATTGGAATCGACGATTCCAAGCCGTTGGAGCCGAACCCGAGCCGCAGTGATGCGCGTCGCGGCAAGGACCATCACGCGGCGCTCCCACTCCTGCTCGTCCTCGTCGCGTTCGAGATCCAGATCGTCAAAGGGCGCGCTCAGGATCGGCGAGAGGTCATGAAC
>JBBRRP010000066.1:0-33397 GCA_038246305.1 Polyangiales bacterium
ACCTACATAGCCACCGGAATGCGAAATTCACGGGTGGTCGCATGAACCCCATGACAAGGAAGATCTATGAAGACGTTGACTGTCAGCCCAGCGCTCACCCTTTTGCTCGCTCTTGCCTGCTCCTCGGAGCCAGGGAAGAACACATCTTTCGGCCAAGCTGTACCTAACAGCTCGGTAAGCCTTGGCGGAGCTTCGATGAACGGAGCAGGTGGTTTGAGCGCTATCCCCAACGCCAATACTGGAGGCGTTACCGCCCCCAAAACGGGCGGAGCTTCAGGCGTCGTGGCGCGCGGCGGCTCTGCGAACACTGCGTCCGGAGGTGCGAGTTCAGGGAGCGGAGGGTCCATCTCCTCAAGTGGAGGAACCAGCGCAACCGGTGGAGGCAGTTCGACTGGCGGAGCGACCGCAGCAACCGGTGGTACGAATGGCCAACCCGTGAGCGGAGATCCTGGTGCGGCACTGAATGGTCAGCGCTGGGACACCCCGCACCAGCCAATGCAAGCCCCGGGCAAAGACTACTGCGTCTACAAGGATATGGACGCACAGTTCGGCGGCACGCCTGGGACAACTTACAACGTTACCTTGCGTTTTCGTGGTGTGCTCGAGGGCAAGGAATACGTGGGCGGAACGGCACAAGGTCAGGGCCTTCAGTTCTACACCGGAGGGATGCCCGGAACGACCGACCCCTGGCCAAACTACAACACCGTAGGCTTTACGGTGTCCGCACCGATGCAAACCTATTACCTGAACAACGCTGAGTCCAACGTGATCTTCGATGACACGGTGTACGGGATGGACTACACGGTCACGATTCAGATCGCTGGAGGTGCGACGCTGCACCTCTTCAGCCAAGACCCCAACTGTAACGCCATTCCCAACGTAGCCGGCTCTGTTTCACCGGGAGTCACTGCGCCCATTATGATCCCTACCGTCGCTTCGAACGGGATGGACCAATTTGCACAGATGGATGTCGTTTTGGTGACGCAATAGGGGGATAAAAGGACCACTTCGGCCCATCATCAGCTAGGCCTCGGATGCCGTTGCAGGCATGGGCGACGCGTGCCTTCCGTGCGTCTCAATAGATAGTAAGCATGCTTACTATCTGTTTGCACGAGAAAGGTAACCCAGGCCAGCGTGCTCGTTCGTGGGTGATCTGGCGGCGTGCGACGAGAATGGCCAGGCTTCAGGCGAGAATTTGCGAAAGCGTGCCGTGCGGTAGGGTTGGATCGCCGAAATCATCGACCGGGCTCCCATCCGCTTTGCGAACCCCGAATGCTCCGATCAGCGTATTCAAGAGCCGATTGTTGGCGACGTTTTGATCCATGCTGTCGTTGAGCGGGCCGCCGTCTGCGGTCATGTGGAAGCCGTTCTTGAAAAACTTGCGAGCGTTGCCGCCGATGATCCATGGAATGTTGGTCTGCCGATGAAAGCCTGTCGCAACGGTGTTAGTCCAAAGCGCAAACCCCACTTCGAGCAGGTTGCCTTCGGGCGTCGAGAAGGCCGCCAACTGATCCAGCAGGTGCTTGAACAGATCCAGCCGAAGCATGTCGATTCGATGGTGCCAGATCTCCATCTTGTCCTTATCGGGACTGTCACCAATGGTGCTGTCACTTGTGGCGCGGTGCGAAATCGGGTGAAATCGTGGCAGAATCATGCCGTCGAGCGTGTATTGCATGCTGCAGGTTCCGTCGCCGACCTGAATGACGACGAGTTGCGTGAAGCCAGAGGCCAGCGCAAACGCCATGACGTCGTACTGAAGCCGCACGGCGCTCAGACGATTTTGATCGGTTCCCGCGCTGCCGTCCATGGCTTTCATCTCGTCTTGTGTGGCAACCGGCAATTCGGACACGATTTTGATTTCGATGTCCCGAATGGCTTCGAAATGCGTGTCGAGCCTGTGGCGATCGGCTGCGCTGAGATCGGTGCGGGCGCGCAGCGCGTTGAGCTCGAGTCGAACGAAGTCGTTGACGCTCTTTCTGCCGGCCGCGACCTGGGCGGCTAGTTGCGGGCTACGGTTGAGTCCGACGATCTTTTGGTAGGCGGTGAAGGGATTATTCTCGCCGACTCGGACATCGCTCGTTCCGCGAAAAGAAATGTGGTCGTCGATGTAGCCGCCCTTGGGTCCGGCGTACAGATTGAGCGGCTCGAAACCGAGGCTTCTTCCGACATAGTTGTCGAACGACTCGCCAAAGGCTAACGACTTGGCACCTGCCGGGCCGTACTTCGCTGCGGTGAGCAATTGATTCCCCGAGCTCGAATGTGCACAGCCGTCGGTCCCAAAGGGGAGACGAATGTTTCGAATCATGAGCAGCTTGTCGGCGTAGCCTGCCAGCACACTGGTGGCCCTGTCGGACGCTGCCGTCATGCTCGCGGTGGTCAGCGCGCCCAGAGCAGCGGGCCAAAAGCGTTCGGCTTCGCCCGAGCCGTCCGCCTGGCCTTGTTGGACTCCGTTCATCTCGACCACGACTGCCCCAAAAACCGGGCTCGGCGTGGCAGCGTGCGCGCGCCTCGGCGTCATGATGTCGAGCAGAGGCAGACCCACCGCAACCCCGCCGACACCGCGAAGCAGCGCTCTTCTACCGACCAAATCCTTGAATGGCTTCATGTGAGTCACTGGCTCCGCGTGAGGAATGAATTGGCCGTCACGAGCTCAAGTACGAGCGATTGGGTTGGAAGCTGATCCGCTAGCGAGCGCGCCGCCAGATCGGAGAGCAAGGGCTCGTCGGCAGCTGCGGCCAAGCGACCCTGAAGGTACTCGAGCCAGCCCGCCGCGTAACATTTGTGTACGTCCGGATCTGCAGCCAACCGCGCATTCAGCTCCGGCGCGTTCGCGAACGCAACACTCGAACCACCGGCAGAGATACTGCCGTGCGAATCGATCGCGATTCCATTCTCGTCAGTCGTGCGAAAGCGACCGAGGGCATCGAAGGACTCGAGCGCGAAGCCGAGCGGGTTGATGAATGTTTGGTGGCACACGGCGCAGGCGGGTGCGCTCGTGAGATTGTCGATCCGCTCTCGGTTCGTAGCACCCACACCCGGCGGGAGGTTCGCAAAGTCGATGTTGGGCGGCGGCGAGATTTCGCGGCAATACAAGTTGCGCATGATGAAGACACCACGATGGATCGTGCCCGTGCCTACCGTGCCACGCCCGGCATTTTCGGCTAGAAACCCCAGTTGCGTGAGCAGGCCGGCGCGCTCCGTCGGATTGAGCTCGGCCTTTTGGAAGGTGTCGCTGAACGTACCCTTCAGGCCGTAGACTGCCGCCAAGCGACTGTTCACGAACGTGAACGGCGAAAGCAAGAGTTGGTTGAGGCCGCCCTTCTGCGCGATTGTCACCTCGCGGCTGAACATCTGAAGTTCGGTGGCCATCTCTCTGCCCAGGCTCGGTACAAAGGCTGGAAAGACAGTCGTGTCCTTGTCGATCGCGCCATAGAGCTTGGCCCGCATGACTTGCGCGTGGAAATCAGTCATCAGATCGGCCTCCGACGGACTCTCGAGCATCGACCGCGCCAGGTCCTTGATGTTCGAGGGCTGCGCGAGTCGACCGTCTCGGGCCGCGTCGAGGGTTGCGTCATCGGGGATCGTGCCGGTCAAAGCGAGCGATAGTTTTGCTGCAGCCTCGTAAGGGCTTAGAGTGACGGTGGCGCCGCTTGCAACAACATCGAGCTCGGTCCGATAGAGGAAATGGGGAGATTGCAGGAACGCACGCAGCACCAGGCGCACACCGTCGACGAAATCATCACCGCTCTGGTAGATGACTTTGCCATTCGTGAAGAGGCTGTCGTAGGCAGCTGCTTCAGCTGGCTCGAGGGGGCGGCGGTAGGCACGCCGCCCGAACTCTCGGATGAACGCGGCCCCGCGGGCTGTTGCATCAGCGATGTTCGACGCCGGGGCAATTTGAGCGAGAGCGGTGGCGTCGAGCGCAACCCGATCGGCGAGCACCTCCGCTGCGCCTTGGTAGTCGAGCTCCAACTGAGGCGTGACTTGCAGCGTTGACCCGTTGTTGTCGAAACGGCCTGGAGCGTGATCACCGGTGAACGTGGCCGACAGCCCCGGCACAGATGGCAGCCGGAGAAGATCACGCGCGGCATTTTCCCACTGACGGTGGGTGAGGCGAGCAAAGCGCGTTGTTGCTGCCGGAGCGACAGGTCCAGCACCGCCGCTCATCATCCCTGAGCCCCCAATGTTACCGCCCGCGTTCGGCCCCGCGTCGCTGCCCATCATGCCTGAGCCCCCGGTGTTACCGGTGTTAGCGGCTGGGCCATCTGCGGTAGGGCCGCCGTTGGCACGGCCTTGGAGCTCGCCAGTGCATGCGACTGCCCCGGCAGCGAAGACCGTAACCAGCACCAGTCTGTTCAGCGAGCAATGCACTCCGATCATGTTAACGCACCCACTACGACTTTCCCACCGCTGATTTCTTGATCCAAGGTGGCTGGGGTGATGCCCAACGCAGCGCCGATGGTTTTACCTGCGGCCGCCAAAGTATCTTCGAATTTGATATCGCCACTCCCATCTGCGATTCCTGCACCGGTGATCGAATCAATGCTGGTTGCAATATAGTCGTTGTTGCGCGGGGCTGTGCCGCCAATGATCCCGCCGCGCACGTTTTTTCCGATCACCACGGTCGTGTGATGGTTTCCCCAGTGGTCCCGACCTTTCGATAAATCTGGCCGAAAGTTGCGCCCGAAGACGCCGAAGGAAACGAACGTCACTTTATCTTCAAGGCCGTTCAGCTTGAGCGCGGCGAAGAACTTCACGAGCGCGGCCATAGCTTCGATGTGTCGAGGCCCCTCTGAAAGGCTGAGCTGAGGATCGTTGTGATTATCCCCGCCAAAATTGAGGCGCACCGCTACCACAGGCGATAGGTTCATCTTGATAATGGCAACGGCGGCTTGCAACTGTCCATCAGCCTCGTTGTTGGTAATATTTGCCAGAAGATTTCCCACATCTCCGCCAAGCTTTTTGGCGTCGCTTCCGGAACGCGCCAAACGGTCAAGGTATCGAAGTTGAGCCGGGGTCCCGCGCTGCCTCAGCACTCGATACAAATCGTTCATAGTGTCGTCGCGAAGGTTTTGCATGGCGCTTGGCATGCCTTCGTACTGCCCCACCAGTTCGCGCCAGGCCGTGGGCGGTGTATTCGGAATGCGGATGCCGCCTGCGGTTAATATGTCGTCGCTTCCCGCGGAGATCGGGGTGGATTGCACGGTCTTGAGCGCCCCAGCAAGATGCCGCGCGTAGATGGCCGGGATCATCTCGAGGGCTTTGGTTCGCCCCA
Source organism: Polyangiales bacterium (assembly GCA_038246305.1). Taxonomy (GTDB): domain Bacteria; phylum Myxococcota_A; class Polyangia; order Polyangiales; family Polyangiaceae; genus JBBRRP01. The sequence continues at coordinate 5,276 of JBBRRP010000066.1, forward strand.
TCAGGCGCATCACATTGGCAATCATTCCATGATTGTCCACGTAGGTGGCGTGCTGCAGAAACATGGAACGATCCAGCACCCACTGAGGCAGCGTGGTCCAGAGCTTGGCCGCAGTATATTGCTTTCCGCCCAATAAAATGGGTGCTTTTTCAAAGTTATCGGCGTTTGGTCCGCCCATGGGAGGATGAACCATGTCGGCAAAATCATACGAGCCCGGGCAGTTCGTATTGATGGGCTCCCCCGCATCCGAAAGGGCCATCACGGCAAACTGCGCCTTGGCAGGATCGACAGCGATAACCTCCTCAGCGAGCGCCTGAGGATTCATGAGAAACGCCACCGGCAAACCAGTTGCGGCGGAGCGCAGGGCCCATCCGGTCGGGCCAGCGATGAGGCTGCGAAGGACATCACGACGTAATATTTGGCTCATACATCCTCCTAGAGGCCGTTACTTGCTGCGAGCGGTGAGCTGCACGCCACGATGAACGTAGAACGCAATGCCTGCTTGGCTACGGTGTTGTGGGGCAGCTCGATAGCGAGGGCGAGCGCCTTCTCGTGGTGCACGGCAAGTGGCGCCCGAAGCTCTGCAAACAGCGGATCACTCTTGGGAACGCCCATCACCAATGTCACGAACTCATCGAGCGCTTTGGGCACGTCGCTGGTCACCCAGAAACGATCTCCCTCAGCTCCAAACTCGTCGCCGGCATCCACGAGGTGCTCCGCTAAGTGCGCACACATGCGAGTCACCGATGGTTGAAAAAGAATGCCCGGGTCCTCGGGTACCGCCGCTACGGTGACGCCCCGAGCGTAGTCCGTCTGAGGAATGCCCTGAGTGTAGACGGTTTGAGGGTGGCCGTTGGTATCATATTCCCCAAAAGCAGTGTGCAGATCGCACAGATCGACGTTTCGGTTCGTTCGCAGCGACATGCGTTGGCAGAAGGTTTCTCGCTGAGCGACATGCATCGCGACGCCATTGCGGTCGGAGGAACGGGTGCGGCTAGCAAAGGTTGACAGCGGTGACGTCAATAACTCGCGCAAGAGAACCTTGAAGTTGTGGTTAGATGCGCGAAACACCTCGACCACGCGAAGGAACTCAGGATCGTCTTCCACACAAGGGTTGGCGTTGGCCCAAACACATAGCTTTTGTGCCCAGCTTTTTGCAAAATCCGGGTGCTCAGCGATCGCTTTGCCGAGCGTTTCAACTCCACGTCCTGTAACGGGCGTGCTCCCCGCGAACGCAAACACACCGTCTCCAACCACCGCAGCGCTTCCTGGCCGTGGCATACCAGTGCCCGCGAAGTCGTGCCGAAGCATATCGCGAATGGGATCCATGGTTTGATGGCAACCATAACAGGGAGAGCCCGGCTTGACATGCTCGCTCTCGCTGGCTGATTCACGAACCGCTGGAACAATCTTTGTGTCTGTTAAGGAGTGACCGATACCAACGATGAGCGCCTGGTTGGTGGTGACACGAAAGCTATTGGTAGCATTCGTAGGCCAATGAGCGAAAAATGCGGGCGTTGAGAAGAAGCCGACCCGCGGCGTCTCGACGACAATCTCTGAGGTGGTGCGAAATGCTGGCACGGACAAGAAGAACGTCGGCGTTTCGCTCGGAGCGGCCTTGCGAATCGTCACCCACTTCCAGGTTGCCCAATCCTCCTTCGAGAAATGAGAAATCTGATCGGTTCCATCGAGGAACCTTCCAAACAGCGCTTGAAAGGAATCTTCGACCCCCGCGGCTCCTGTCTTGCAATAATTGGCAGGGTTGTCGGGGCATGCCCAATAGGGATCGAACGCATTGGGATTCGTGTCGTACCAATGTGTAAAATTGGGATGGTTCGGGTTGATCGTGTCCTCGAACGGGATCGGCGTCGAAACCCCCGCCAGGTCCAGGTTCTTCGTGCCAACAAACCTAAAATTGGGAAACTTCTTGAGCACCGAGAAATCTTGCTCGGCGTAGCCACCATCATCGAAACGGCGGTTCGTGTCCAAGAAAAGCAAGCTGGCCATCAGGGGCACGTTCAGCTTGAATCTTGTAGTGGTAGCCACCTCCGTGAACGAACGACCCTCTTGCACAATACCAAGAGCCGTGCGTGCGAACATCTCCTCCAAGGCGACCTTCAACTTGGGGGCTTCATTGTTGGTAATGTAGGCATACATGCTGAAGCCGAGCGCGTAGTCCTTCATGTCTTGATAGCTGAAGGGGCGCTGCTGGAAAACATCAGCGAAAAACTGCAGCATCACTTGGTCAAACTGCGGCGTTCCCATCCAAGCATCAGCTAACGCGGCGAACGCGGTAGGATCTGCGAGTTTTCCCAATTCGTCGTCCGTCAGCGCCAAGCCGGTCAATAAATCTTTGGCTTTGGCCGCTCCAATTCGCAACGGCAGCGGGTCGAATTCAGGGGGTAATTCCGGTGAAACGGAGACAGGAGGCTCGGCAATCGTGGGTATTGCAGGTGAAACCTGGGGTGGCTCAGCATCCGTCGCGTGTCGAGCTGGAAGGTTACCCTCGCAGCCTTGGGCAGCGAGAAAGAGCCAGGCGATGAATCCTGTTTTCACGCGACTACGCATATCAGGCTCCTCGTTGTCGGCGACACCAAACGATAGGCTATTTCGATCAGGACTCGCACTACAGGAATCCTTAATGGGCGATCTGAACCGTTTGCTTGAGGTTATTGAGGCCTGTGACGGGATCCCAGACACCCATGTTGGCCAGTCGAATGGCGTATTCAGGACGGGCTGCGAGCGCGCTCGCTGGGTCAAGCAGTCCCAGCCAGACACTGTAGGAGCCGGTAGCTGCGTCGGCGGGGATGTTCACACTGAAGGGCACTTGAATGGTTGCGCCTTTCAACCAGCGGCGAGCGTCGACCATGGGTAGGCCAATACGGATCTCCGAACCACCCTCGGTTCGGAGGATGAGCACGGCATCGCGCGGATTGTAGACTTTGCCCCAACCGTCGTTCACCACCGAAAGTGAGCCTGTAAGTGTACCACCCGGGGCAACCCGCGAGGCCAGGCCGCTTTCAGTCAGGCGCAGGCGATAGCCGAGGGATTTTTCGATTTGGCCGAACGCGCCGGAGCTCCGCCACTGGTTGACGCAATCCGGGTGGTAGTCGATGTTGATGGTGTCCCAATGCATGCGCTCGAGATCGATCAGCACCTCGGGCGACTGACACCGAAAGTCGAGGTTGCAGGTTTCGCCGCCTTGCGGGACAAAACGATTGTCCAAACTCAAGTAGGCTTTCTGAACCTCGTAGCTGCTTGGGCTCCCATTGTAGGTTCCCCAGTTGTCCTCGGACGCGCCGAAGCAGTCGTTGTGTTCACCAACGCGTGCGCTCAAGCTGGGCCCAAAGGCATCGGCTTCACTCAGCGCGGTGTCGCCGAAGAGTTCGCGCTTATGGTAGTTGTATCTCAGCACGATACTGCGATCCGCTGGCAAGGCATCGAGTAGGGCCTCAACAACTTGCCGCTTCGCGCTGACGTTGTCGGTGAGGCTATTGGTGGAATCGTGCCATTCCCCCCAGAATCCTAAAAAGCCTGCTTCGAAGAACGCGATAACATCCCCATTCGCCCTCAATATTGGTTTGAGCTGTGCAATGTGCTCGAGGATTCGGCTGAGCGGAGCGTCGGGTGCTTCGCCAAAGTTGTAAGAAAAGCGGGGAATGAGCTTGGCTCCGCCAGCACGCACAACGTTCAGCGAATTTTCGAAGGAGTACAGCATTTCTTGGGACAGGGGAGCATCGCGGAAGTTGTCGATGCGAAAGTAGGAGCGGATCAAGCTGATGTTCTGAGACCTTGCTTCAGACACTTTCGACGCTTGGATGCTTCCTCCCGGAAAGATTGAGTCCTGTGTGAAGAACCCACGTTCGGGATTGGCGAACTGGGAGTCGTCGATCTCGTACTTTACGGTGGTCTGTCCAGTGCCGCCACCGACCGCCGCATTGTTCCCACCGAGAGCCACGCTGCCCGACACTTCCGAGGCTCCCCCCGTAGAAGTTCCGCCCGCGCCACTGTCGCTCCCGCCAAGGCTGTTGTTGCCTAAACCGCCCGCGCTTGGGGCGTGCCCTCCTGTTTGCCCATTCCCGCCCGCACTGAAGGAGCCCCCGCTGTTGCGTGCCGGATCCGCCCCGCCACCGCCTACCACGCGCACCGAGGTGCGTTCAGGGTGTCCGCCCTCGCAGTTTGTTAGAACGACGAACCCGAATGCGCACAATAGTGAAGCGTGCAGCCAGCGCAATAGGGGAGTCATAGCTTATCTGTTCTAGTCCTGGGCTTAAGGTTGGGGATGGATGGGGCCATTGAGCTATACTTTTAAACCCGCCACCGATGCGTAGCTGTGGCCGCTGTTCCGATTTCCAAAATCAGCGGTGCGATCGCCAGTGCCGTCTTCAATTCCAAAGTATTCCAACAGAGTTCCCAAGAACTGCGTGTGCGATGCGCCCTGCATATCGAACATGTGATTGGTCTTCAAAAACCCGCCGCCTCCACCGCCGATGAGAATCGGCATATTGGCCCCGAGGTGTCGATCACCATCCTGATCGTCGCCACCGTATTCACTGCCCAACACGGCGATGCTGTTATCGAGGAGGCTGCCAGTCCCATCGGGCACTGCATCCATCTTTTGCATCAGCTCTCCGAAGAGAGTTGCGTAGGTGGTGTTGATGTTGGCGTAGACGTCTCGCGCGTGGGTATCCGCCCTTCGGGAGTGGTGGTATTGATGGAGCGAGACGATGGGGTTCCCAGGTCCAATCAAGTAGCCTGAAGTGACATCACGGCCGATGTTGGCGCCGCACCAAGGAAGGTCGACATCGCCACCTCCCACGTTGGTGTAGGAGCTCAAGATCTGAATCACGAAGACTCGAGAAATGTCACAGGCCATCGCCATGGTAGCAAGGTCCATTTGGACGCGAGCGAGTTCCGGCAACTTCGCGAGGTCGCGCGTCCCTTCTCGGTTCGTCGGTGGATCGAGCTTCTTGCAGGCAGCGGCAAGAGGCGTCATGTTGCCGATCGACGCTGCGAGGTTCTGCTCCGAGGCGCGCACCAGGGCGAGATGGGCATCCAGTTTGTTTTTTTCGGCGCCCACTAAATTCTTGGACATGCGCTCGAGATCGTTGACTAGTGCGTCGAGAATACTCTTCTTTTTGTCGAGCAACGATGTGGCGTTGGGAGCTGCCATCGGCACCTGAGGTGCAAAATTCGTGAACACTTTATCGATGGCATCGTAAGGGTCCGCGTTGATATCAGCGGGTGAGCCTGGGGCTTTGTAGAAGGTGTTCGTGATGCTGTCGAACCCGTCAGAATAGGCGCCCAACATCAGGCTCTTTCGAGCAGTGGGAAAATTCATCTTGTCGACGATGTATTGATCGAGCGAAATACCATCTTCGCCAGGCGTTCTCGCGAGCCACGCGCCTCTTGCTCCTTGGTTGTGTCCGTCACCATTGCCATCAACGAAGTGGTTGCTCATGTTCTTGAGCACGGTGAGCTTGGACTTGATCTTCGAATCATTCAGAGAGGCCAAACACGATCCCGAAAAATCATCCCAGCTATTGGGAAACCAACGTTCGGTGGGCGCGCCGTTGTAGCGCATCATGATGACAAGCCGCTTCAGCGGAGCGGCGTCTGCGGCGAGAACCATTCGAAATGCTGGCGCAAGCAGCGGCGCTACGGCGAGCATTTTCAGCATTTCCCTGCGAGTTTTAAACATGGAGAGTTCCTTTTGTTGAAATCAAACAGGGTAGAAATCAGAGGGTATTTCGGTTCACGAATGCTGGGCTCTTGGCGATCTCCACCATCAAGTCGATCATGCGCGCGTTGGGGCTTCGAAACGTTGCCGCCAGCGGGTCTAAGAACTCTTTGTCTTGTTTGCCCGCAATCCGTCCGAGTGCGAATTGGTAGAGCCTCGAGGTGAAACAGTCCAACACTTCGGGCATCGAGCTCAACGTCTCGAAAAGCCCTACTTCACCAGTAAAGGGGAGAGATTGCGAGAAGTCCGGCGTCCAAATTTCCCCACTCGAGTCGATGGGAAGACCGTTGTAGGTCTGCCGGGTGCGGCCCACGGCATCAATATTTTCGAAACCAAATCCGATAGGATTCATCAGTCGATGGCAGCCCATGCATCCCGGTGTTCGATCTTGATTGAATACATCTTTCACCGATTGTCCTCCGGAGGGCGGGTCAACCTTCTTGGGCGCATTGGGGGGCGCCGGTAAAATTGGATTGCAGAGAAGCCGCCGTCGGACAAACGCTCCCCGTTTGATCGGACTCGTCAGCGAATCGCCCGCGTGCGCCAACATGAAGCTTCCTTGCGTGAGGATCCCGGCCTTAAACGCAGGCGCCGGAACTTCAACCAATGCATCGCTGGCAGCTTGGCCAAACCCATAGAAATCGGCCAAAGTTTTGTCGAGGAATGTGGTCTTTCCACGGAGCAGCGTCTTCATCGAAGAATCGCCGTCAAACACTGTGGCTTCGGCAAATCGCGCTGTTTCCTGGAGCATCGAGTTCACCACTGCAGGTGAAAATCCCGGAAACGTTTTAACGTCTCGGGTCTGCAATTCAATATTGCGTATATCCAGCCACTGAAGCATAAAGCGCGCCAAAGCTGCCCGTGCTCTGGGATCTGCGGCAAGGCGCCGAGCTTCCTTTTCGACTCCATCGCTCATCGCGAGTCGTCCGCTGGAAGCCGCATCGAGCAGCGCCGCATCCGGCGGACTTTCCCAAAAGAAGCTGGCTAGGGCCGCGGCCACTTCGAACGGTGTCATCCTATTGTTGGCGTTTTTGCTGCCAGGCGCACCAGCCTCGGTTCGATAGAGAAAGCTGGGAAGCTGAAGCATCGCTTCAGCGACCGATCTCAGGGCGTCTCGGTCAGCTCCTGCAACGTAACTCACCGCATGCACTCGGAGCAGCATGTCCGTCTCTTCGGGCGTGACGTCACGTGCGAGCAGCGCACGGCCGTAGTTCGCAATAAAGGCCCGGCCGCAATTGGTCCCGCTGGCGTTAGCACCGGTGCAGTACTTCAAGAGAACGCTATCGGAAAGGCCGGCGCTCACGTTCGCTGCCAGGCCTTGCAGCGCAATGAAGAGCGGTTCGCCGATTTGGTGGGCGTTGGAGTTGTTTGAAAAACCTGTTTGGAACTCGACCGCTTCAGAGGGGAGCGTTTTCTTGTCTTGTACGGTGACGCCAAATACTTCGCGTGCAGCCGAGTAGATTTCGGCGTTCGACTTGAGGCGCAAGCGCGGCGCCAGGTTCGCGTCCCCGGCGAACTGAAAACCATTTTTGTCTACAACGGGCGGAGAGGCGACCGCCCCGGGGATAGTGGGGCTCGCGCCGGGAAGCGTAGTCGGAGTGCCTGTATTTGAGGGGCCAGCGATGGAAGCGCCGGCTGGATTGATGTGTTTTCCATCCGGATTGGGGTCTGGAATGCTACCGGTGCAGGCTGTCGCGAAAAGCGCCGTGGCCGTGACGATGAGGAGATTGGGAGGCGCCCAGGTACGAGATCGGACCGACATGTTTCTTAGTGCCGGAGCGTTCCGGCTTCCATCACGGCGGTCTCACAAATTGCCACCGCCCGGCGTCTTGTGGGCGTCTTGTCGTGAAACCGGCTAGCGCACGCCTTGGGCCAAGACGAGCTCGTCGATCCAAAGTCGCTGGTCGTTGCTGGCGCCCTCGGGAGCCCAAGGTGCCACGAGCAGCTCGTTGAACAGCATGTCGGGATGCGCGCCTGTTCTGAGCAGAATGCCAGTACGTTCGATGATGGCGTCGCCGTCGACCCAAACCCGGATTTGCCCGTTCCGCACACCGACACCCGCCGCAACATCGTTGAGCGCGAAGTACTGCTCGACGAAGTGCCAGTCAGCCTTCCCCGGTTTGCCAGGTGAGCTACTAGTGAAGGGCGGGGCCGCTGACTGCCAGCCTCGCCTGCTCAGGTAGCCGGTTGAGGATTGGTTGTCGATCGCGCAAGTCGCTTCGGCTGGGTCACCCTCAATTCCGTTGCAAGCGTTAACCGAGCGAGCTTCAGTGAAGGGGTAGGTTTCGAACGCCCCCCCGCCGCAACCCACCACAGTTCCAGGGTTGAGCTTGAGGCACGTCGTATCGATGTTCGCGTTATCGGCGAGCTTGCTGACGAACCGCGCGCCCTCGTAGGAGAAGGAAGTAAAAAGGTGAGATTCACCCGGAACCCCAATCGCCGGATCGAGGTTGGTTTGGAAGTACACATCGCTTGAAGCGACGAAATTTTCGCTGTACTTGATCCAATACGCGACATAAATGGCGCCCACGCCGTCAAAGACGAAGCGACCCGGGCGTCCGTTCACGCAGGAGACTTGACCGATCTTGAATTGGCAGTCGAACGAGCTGCTGCTGCCAGGTGCGTGCTCTTCGGTGCTGATGCTTCCACCCGGAAGGTCGATCCAGCCGCGCCCTGTCAGGTTACCGTCGTCGAAGTGCTCCTCAAAAATCAACTTGCCACGGAAGGCGGCTCCGCCACGCCGCACGCCACTGTCTGTCGGCGCCGGGCTACCCACGCTGGGCAGTCGGCCCAGTAGCTCGCGATCGCTGCAGCTAACGCTCACGAGACATGAAGCGAACAGGGCGCTGGTTAGGGAGCGACGCGCAAACATGAGGCACCGAGCCGGTCGACATAGACAGAGTGAGGTGCGCGCCGAATGACGGCCTGGGCGAGCCGGCGCCCTTCGTCAATCCGCCCCGCGGCGCACAATGAAAGGGCTCTGAGTGCGCTGCGATCTTCAACGAACTGCCCCCGCGGAAACTGCTGTTGGTGAGCATCGAGCGCAGTCAGCGCCTCACCTGGTTTACCGCTGGCCAGCGCGGCCCGTGCACGCAAAATCAAAGCTAACTCTTGCTCGAAAGTGTCCGTGTGACCCGTCGAGGGCGCGAGGCGTGTTGGCGTGGTGGGTGTCACTACGGAAGGCGCGAGCCCTCGTGGCGCACCGCTCGGCACGGCTACAGGCTGAGGTGCCACAATCTTAGGGGTTTTCGCTGGGAACGCGTGGTTAACGCTGGTGGGCGAAACGCTCGGCTCTGGATGACCCGCCTTGACCGCGTAGACCCCGGCTGCCCCAGCCAACAGCAGACCCACGAGCGTCAGAGTGCTCTTGCTCGTCAGTGTCGCGGCAGCACCGCCCTTGCCGGCCGATGCGAGGCCGAGGTGGTGTGGCACATCGACCCTTGGCAGAACACCGAGCGCGACGCTCGCCGAGAGAGCCTGCCAGCCACGCTCGACGCTTGCCTCGGGCGGAGTCATGGACTTTTCAGCTTCGATCAGAACCTGTAGCCTGTCGTTCATGGTTGCGTGCTTTTCTTTGCGTTGGGCTGGTCGAGGGCGGCCGCCAACTTGGTGAGTTTCTCTCGCGCCAAGCGGTGCCGCGAGTAGATGGTGGGAAGCTTCGCCCCTAGCGCGGAAGCTACCTCCGGTGCTGTCATGCCCTCGAGCTCCATCAAAATAAAAGTTGCGCGTTGGTCGTCATCGAGTTGATCGAGCAAACGGTGCAGGAGCTCGGCGCTTTCGCGCCTGGCCGAGACATCGGGCGCAATGGGCTCGACCACGTTGGGACCTTCGATCGAGGTGAAGCGCGCGATGAACCGGCGGTGGTCGCGCCGGAAGCCCTGCGCCACCCGCATGGCAATCGCAAAAACCCAAGTCTTGATGTTGGCCGTCCCCTCGAACTCGTGCAGCCGCCTTGCAATCACGAGGAATGTGTCGTGCACTGCGTCGTCAACGGCGTGATACGGCACCCCGAATCGCTGCACGGTTCGGTACACGAACGCTTGATGCTCGCGGTACAGCCGTTCGAGTTGGGGCGTCACCAACTTTTCCTGCGCTGCCCGCGCTGGCTCGGGCTGCCGTAAGGCGGCGCCGCGGAAGACAGTCGTGAGGAGGAGGGCTGGCACGGGTAGGTGTCTTGCTAGTGGATCAGGTGGGGAACTCCATTTAGTGCCCGAACGGGGTGGCTTCCATCAAGGCACGTCAAGTTCTAGCCCCACGAGAAATCGCAGCCCGATGGCGCTCGGGCGGTGAAGCACGCCTTCATGCTCGACGAAGAACTCGCTTCGATGCAACGGAAGAATCACTTCCAAACCTGACATTGCCGACCACGACGAAGTTTTCGGCCAGCGAAGCGACGGCGCAAGGACTGGTGCCGCCCACAGTTCTCGGACTTTGCGAGCCGCGTCCAAGCCAACGCCAGTTGCCCGAAGCTGCCCAAGTTCGCCACCGAAACACAACAAGAGCTCAACCTCGGAGGCCACTGGCAGGGTGGGGCAAATCCGTAGCCCCGCCACCCACAGTCCAAAATCTGCGCCTGCAGTGGCCAGAGAAGTGGTCAGCTTTCGCTGGGTTGGCAGGTAGTCAAAGTGCCCCTCGACACGAAGGCGCGCAAACACGACCGAAGTGGCTCCACCGAATAGTGGCCCAGGCCGCGGAAGCTCGCCAGCCGCGGCGCCCGCCTGAAGCCTCAACACTACGTGAGCGGAGTCCGGGAGAGCGCCCCGCCCGGTGGTGGGCGTTTGGTCATCCACCTTAGCTGCGACAGCTACGACCGGCCTTGGTTGAACCGCTGGAGCAGCATCGGTCAAGCCGGCCTCGGCGGCAGGAGCACCCACGTTGGGATCGAGGGCGATGGCGATAACCAGCACAGCCGCATTAGCCAGCGGCGTGCAACTGGACGGATGTTTGAGCTGCTTGTGCCGCTTTCCGTGAGCATTGTCGATGGTGAGGTTCAAGGCCCACGAACTATCAGGCAGCTGCTGAACGTCGGCTTGAACGCGCGAGGTCTCGTAAAAGTCTGCCAAGTCCAAGGCCAGCAGCTGGGTCAGGCGCGCCTCGACCTCGCGCTGGTTGGGGCACGTACTGGGGGCGTGCCACAGCAATGAAACGCCTGTTGAGCTGTCGTCGGCGTAAGATGGGCAGGTCCAAAGCAGCGCGACCGTCGCTAACCTGACAGCCGTCACCTTGCCACGCATCCAGCGAGGCTACCCCGTCGGACCTCGCCGTGAAACCCCGACAATAGACGTCCTCTCGGGGCTTTCCCTGCGCTAATGGAACCTTCCGAGGGCTTCTAGAGCGCCGGGCGGCGGCGGCGCATCCCGATAGACCTCGATACAGAGCTTGTCCTTGCCTGCTCGGTAACGCATCCGCTCTCAGTTTCCGGCGGCGAGGCTTGCCACTTCCGCGTCTGTGAGTGCGACATTGTAAATGCGCACATCATCAATCCGGCCGTTCCAAAAGTCATCGATTTCAAACGCCGTCCCGATATGCGGGGGCATCTATCGAGCGATCCGTGGCGACATCGGTATTGGTGCTCAGCACGCCATCGACATAGATTTTCCGGAGGTTCTGGCTGGCGTGCTGTACAGCAGCGACGTGGTGCCACCGCAGAGTCGCGGGGGCATACGTGCTACCGGATTTGTTTGGCACAAACACGCAGTTACTGGCCGGATCCACGCAGATGCCGCATTGTAGTGTGAGTTGCTGGGTTGCCTTTCCTTATCAATTACACCTCTCCAGGTCCCAGTTAACGCATCAACCGACGCGCACGTCGAAAGAGTGAAGCTATTGGTGGCGTTCCCAGCATACATCGCGGAGTTTGGAATAAAGACGAAGTTCGAAGTGCCGTTAAAAAAGAGGGATTGGGGATCAGACTTTAGCGCGGCGGGAACCCATCGCATCGACTTTCGGCTTCATGGGACTGTGGGCGCCGTTGTTCGCGGAGCCTGAGGAATCTGCCACCACACCTCGTAGTGTCCGCTTTTGACGACCCAATGATCGGTGCGGCTTTCAATCCCCCGCACTACGTGGCGTGCTGCCACGGTTGGCAGGTGCGCCCCGCGCTGCAGCCCAGCCCCGGCGCTGGGACTCCTCGATCACCCGCAACGGATCAGGCTCGCCGCGAGCCCGTTCAGCATACATTTTTAGACGTGCGTGCTCGGCACGGCGATTGCTAAAGGCATTGATGATAACGGGTGGGCAGGCTGCTTTTAATCCTCCCACCCTCCCACCAACTACCTGAAGAGGATCGATATGAAGCTTACTTTGCGCACCCCCGCCTTGATCGCTGCTGCCGGACTGCTCGCGCTGAACTGCGGCGGTGAGCAAAAGACGCCTGAAACCCAGGAATCGGCGGCCACGCTATCGCCGCTCGACCCTGCCCCTCGGATCAACACCGCCGCCGCCAGAACGCCGAGCCCCAATGCCGAGGCGTCCGACGCAACGGCGGCGAGTTCACAACCTGAGCAAGCCGATGCGCCCGCTACTCCGAAGGCCGATCCGCTCAGTGACGAACAAATCGCTGCGATCACCGATGCTGTGAACAGCGCCGAGATCGCTCAGGCAAAGGTTGCTCAAACCAAGTCCAAAGATACCGGGGTGAAGCGTTTTGCTGCAATGATGATCAGCCATCACGGGGATGCCAAGCGAAAGCAAGCTAAGCTCAAGCTGAAGATGGAAGACAGCGGCACCGCTACGGCGATGAAAGCTAACGCTGAGAACACGCTGTCAACACTAAAGGCCAGCGCGGCGAAGGACTTTGATCGAGCTTACGTGGCGGCTCAGATCGACGGCCATCAGCAAGTGCTCGACGCAATCAACCAACAACTGCTGCCCAATGCCAAAAGCCCGGAGTTGAAGGCTTATCTCGAAGAGATCAAGCCCACCGTAGAGCAGCACTTAAAGGAGGCAACAGAGCTGCAACAAGCGGTGGATGCGAAAACTTCATTGACAGATTCCGCGGGCAAGGCGTCTCGGTGATTCTCGGAGTCTTATTGGCGACCAAAAGCTAGGGCCTTCTAAGGACAATTTGAAGCTGAGGGGGAGCGCGGCTCAACTCAGCGGATCGACCCGATCGCTGCCGCCTCTCACGCGCTATAGGCGCGCCACACCCTTGTCCGGGTGGGCACTGGATGCCTAATATTGCCAGATGCGTGGTTGCTCGTCGTGGGCGTGGTCGGTTCTGGTGCTAGGCTTTCTTAGCTGCCATTCTTCTGGGACCAAGGACGCATCAACCCAGGGTGGCAGCTCTGGGGGCAATAGCACTGGTGGTCGGGGCAGCCCGATGGGCGGAAGACTGACCTCGGGGGGTGCGGGCGGCTCACCGGGGGGTGCCATGGGGGGTACCTTTGCCGCAGGGGTATCGCCCAAGAAGGGTGTGGGCACCTGGTCTATCAATGGCGCCGACGCGGCTCTCACCGATCTGAAAGTCAGCTGGTACTACGACTGGGGTCCGAGCCCGCACGCCCAGGCCATCACGGTTGCCATCCCCTTTGTGCCCATGATCTGGGACGAAACACACGTGACCGCCGGCGAGCTGGCCGAGGTGAAGAAGCACGGCAACATCCTGCTGGGTTTCAATGAACCCGATCGCAGCGACCAGGCGGACATGACCGTCGCTGAGGCCCTCGATCTGTGGCCGCAGCTTGAGGCCACCGGGATGCGTCTCGGCAGCCCGGCCACCGCAGACAATCCCGCCCAGAGCGGCAGCTGGCTGGAGCAGTTCATGGCAGGCGCGAAGACCCGCGGTTACCGCGTCGACTTCATCTGCGTGCACTGGTATGGCAACCATTTCGAGGTGGCCACGGCGACCAGTGAGTTTAAGTCTTTTCTGGAAGCGGCTCACAACAGATTTGGGTTGCCGATCTGGGTAACGGAGTACAGCGTGATCCTCTGGTCGGCACCTCCCGCCTTCCCCACTTGGTCACAGAGCGCCGCGTTCGCAACCCAGTCGGTGGCGATGCTCGAGACGTTGCCCTTCGTCGAACGCTTTGCCTGGTTCTCCCTGCCGAAGTACACGAAGGTGGCGACGGAGACGGGTTTTCTCTACGAGCCAAACGCCGTGATCACGCAGACCGGCAGCGCCTACCGCGACGCGGGCGTGCACTGACGCGGCTGGCCGCGGGCCGGGAAGATTTCGCGTTAGCAAGCTCACAGCAAAGTCAATTAGCGCATCCGGGACCATTGGCCTTAATTTTTGCACCGATCTGCTTGTTGAGATCAATGATGCTTTTAGGCATATCGCGAACCCCAAGCTCTCCTGGCGGACCGGTGCCTGCGGCCCACAAGAACCCAACCAGGCCGACGACCGCGGGATCCGAAACCGCTAGATCGTAGTAGTCCTGAATCACGGGGAGCATTTGCTCGGGAGTCGCGATGCCGAGCGTTGCGTAGAGTGGCTCCCAACGGTCGTCGATAGTCAGGAATATTTTTTGAGCGGGGTTCGATAGCTTGGACTTGAGCGTCTCGATGTTTGCCAGGAACGATGCGTTCTTCGACGGGAGCGGATCGAATACTGCGGAGCGATTAAAACCGACCCAATCCACACTTGGCGGCACCTGTAGAAGAGTCAATTCCGCGAATGACTCAATCAGCAGTACAGGAATATCCGGATAGTCGGCCTTGATCATCTGACTGACGACATTCAATGCATCAAATGAAACTCCGTTCCATATCGGTTGGTCCATCAAGTAAAACGCGGCGACTTTGGCTGGGGTGAAGGAGGCACCGTTGATCGCTTTGAAGGTTGCCCAATTGGCCTGATAATCCGCCAGCAATTGATAGTGATGGCCGCTCGGAGCCAAGGTATCAACTTGACGATAGAGCACCTCCTGAGGGGAAACGAACGGCTTCATGCAGTAGCTGTTCATCGTGTCGATTTGGGATCTAAGGTCTTGCGTCGCTTGATAGGCAGCCATATGTGCAATGTTCGAAAAGCTGCCCACTTCGTCCGTAAAATTGCTTTTCACTTCGGCGTCGTTCGGGTCATCATGTTCCACATCGACAGAGAAATACCCGAAGTACTTCAGGTGAGACGCGGGAGAGATGGCGCCGCCCGTACCTCCAGAGGACACTGCCGCCATGCCGCCCGCTGCGCGGTCACCCAGGGGCCGCGTGATCGGCGAGAACACCAGATCATCGCTAGGGGAACACCCGCTCAGCAGGGTCACTCCAAGCACTGCATAACCGAGGCGGGTACGTCCGACCATGCGTTAGGAGGTACCCAAAGGATCAGTGGGAGCCAAGCGTGTGGAGGCGTTGAGTCAAGCCGCTGGCCTCAAGACTGCTCGGATAGCGGGCGAGGTATTGCTGGATGGCTAAGCGTTCGTCCGCGCGCCGGTTGAGCGCATTCAAGGCTCGGATCTTCCCGGAAAGCGCTTCCTGCCATAGGGGTCCCGGTTGCTTCAAATAGGTGTCGAAGTAGCTCAGTGCGCTCCCCGGATCTTTTCGCTGTTCCAGCTCCAGCCTGCCGATGATCGGCAGCACAGTCCGGGCCTCCGGGCTGCTTGGAAAAGCCTGCCGCAGATCCTTGTAGGCCTTCAGTGCCTTGCTCACTTGCCCTAGCTTTAGCGCAGTTCGTGCGCGATCCAAGAGCCCTTTCGTGGAAGGCGAGGCCTGCGCTGGCGCTGCCGTGCTTGCGACGTTTGGCTCTATGGGCTTTCTAGCTGCCGGCTCACTCACCTCCAAGGAACGTTTTTCCCCCGCCGCAACCTCCAGCACGTAGGTGTCTTCCTCGCCCGCAGCATTGCGCACGCTGAGCCGGCGCGTCCCCGTGGGCAGCAAGGTTACAAGTGGCAGCGCAAAACGCTGACCATCGTCAATTGCCGCCGTCAGATCGTGCGCAGTGGTTAGCAGTTCCAGGGTGCCGATGACTTCGCTCTTTCGCCAGAATTCGCGTGGCGCCAGCTGTGCCCAGAGACGCGCCTCCTCCGCATGACCCATGGCTGAGTGGGATGACGGCGAAGGACTCCGTGTCGTGGGCGGGCTAAAGCGCCAATGAGCACGCACCACGTCGGGGACTCCGCCGTTACTCGAAGCCACTTCCACCGCTCCTTCCAGCACAACGACTTCCGCCGCCTGACCCCGAGCGTCCACACCAAAGGTCGTCCCTTTTGCTGTCGCCCTCACCCCATCGTACACCAGCGAGAAGGTTTGGCCAGCTGCGCGATGCCTCAGTGTTGCCAGGACCAAACCGCGCTTTACCCGCACCTCAAGTCGGTGTTCGTCGAGCGAGCCGAGCTCAACCAGGCTCCGGCTTGCCAGGCAAACATCGACGCCAGGATCGATGGTGAAACAGGCTTGCCCCGCCCCCGTTTCGATCACCGCACCAGGCGTTAGCGGGAGTCCACCCACCGCGGCGGATTTGGCGCCCGCTTGCAGCTGGCCGCTCACGAAAACCAGCTCTGCGCGCGCAAGTGAAACGGAGCCCATCTCTCGCGCAGACTGCACCGGGGTTGTTCCTGTGAGGGCCTGTACTCGAGTTTCTCTAGTTAAAACCCAAGCGCCGCCAGCAACCAGTAACGTCACCGCCGTGAGCACCCATGGCATGAATCGCGTGGCCCCTGAGCGGGTGTTTTGCCGCGTGGGCCGCTTGAAATCAGGCTCATCCTTAACGAGGTGCAACGTAGCAGGTCTAAGCGTTAGCCTGGCACGGCTTAGAACACGGTTGATGAGCGCTTCATCAAGCGCCGTCTCTTCATGGTTTGCCAGTGTGGTATCCAAGCACTGCGTGAGCTCCGTAAGCACTGCACATTCGTGAGTGGAGAGAGGGTTCTGCGACGCGAGGGTGCGCCTCCGTAGCTCTTCGCCGTCCGTCAGGGGCTCGCCGAGCAACGAGCTGATTTGAAGAGCCTCGTAGCTCCGTTCTAGGTTTTTCATGTATTGACTCCCCGTTCGCTCTTGAGCGCGTCTTTCTCCAACATGGTTAGTAGCTGCCTGCGCGCCGCCACCAACCTATCCTTGACGGTTCCAAGCGGTGCCCCCGTAAGCTTCGCGATCTCCTCCGGGCTGTAGCCGAGAGCGTAACGAAGTACGAGGGCCTCGCGTCGGTCCTGCGACAGTCGAGTAAAGAGCTTTTCCAAGCCCACGCTCTCGCGGCCTAAGGTTTCGGCCGGGCTTCCCCAGGGGAGCATTCCCGGACTCAGCCAACGTGCGAGCAGTGTTTGGTGCAAGCGTTCTCGGCGGCGCAGCTGGAAAACGGTGCGAGCCGCGATCCGATCTCCCCACCTCGCCAGATTGCCGGGTGCCTCAAAGCTTTGCGCCGAGCGCAGGATCTCAAGCAATGCCAACTGGGCGGCATCATCCGCGTCAGCCTCGGAGCAAGCCAGAAGCGCCGTAAGCCTACGAACGCGCGGCGCCAGGCGCCTCACCAAGATAGCCTGCGCACGATGCTCGCCTGAGGCCACGGCCGCCATCAGGCTCTGGTCCTCGTCGTCGTTGGGCTGGTTGGGCAGAGGCACGGGTTCAAGTTTATAATGGCACTGGCCTAGGTATTCGGTCGGAACTAAATTGGTAGGGGCTATTTTGAGGCGATTCGACTCACTTTGAAGATTCCGCCGTCCGACACCTAATGCTCGAGACCAATACTAACAATGGATCGCAGCATCTCGACGGCGACGAAGCAGAGTCCTCTTCCCGGACCCAACGAGCCATTTTTCGATACGGAGAAAAAATGCAAATTTTTCATAAGGTGACACGCAGGGACCTGTTCGCGAAATATGGACCTGCATCGTTGTTCCTCATGGCCGCCCTGCGCGCTGAACGAGGATTGAGTGCGACACGACGAGGCAAATACATTGCAATGCACACCCCTCATGGTTTTTCCATTCCGAATATCTCGCCCGCGGGTGGGGTCGGGACGACGGTTCTCACGGACGAAATGTTGATGCCGTTGAGCCTTTCGCCGTTGATCCCTTTTCGAGATAACCTGACTGTTCTGCGCGGAGTTTGCATTAGCGGCGCCGGATTGTATGAATCAGGTCTCTCTGGCCGTCCCAATGGCGATGCCGGAAATACTCACAATACGGGCACTGTGTGGTTTGCGACTGGCGCTGACTGCACCTACGCAGGGGGCGACGATGGCGCGACATCAGGGAAGTATGCGACTGCCGCTTCATTTGATGAAATTGTCGAGCAACGAAAGGGAAAATCGAGTGAAATAAACGCGTTACTCGGTTACCAACCCGACTACGGTTTAGGCCGTCCAGCAACTCGGTTATCGTATTTTGCCTCCGGTGACGCCAAAATCCCATCCAAGTCGGCCAGGGATATTTTTAGAAGTGTGTTAGGTGCCGATGGGAACGCCCTCTTTTCACACTGCGGCATGCCGCCCCCCGTGGCAGCGCCACCTGCGGCCACGAATGATCAAAAAAGCCGCATGGATGCAAATATTTCTGAATTTAATAGCCTTATCAATTCACCTCGACTTGGCACCGCCGAAAAAACGATTCTTCAAAATATGATGGCTCAATTGAGAAGCCTTGAAAAAACCACCGCGGGACCAAGCGGCGCGCCTCTTGTTGCAAGTTCATCTCAAATTGACCCGTTTTGCGAACGAATGAAAATGGCTGATTATCAGGGAGCAGGGCAGCCTCCCGACCCGGGGATGTTGGCGCAGAATGCCTCTCTTATTTTCGATATTATAACCCTCGCTATGGTTCTTGATATTACGGATTCTGCCACCTTGGACTTCACCCCGGCAGGGGGCGAGATCGATTCGCCAGGGTACGGCAACATGCCCTACGTTATGAACGGCCAAAATCTAACCACGCCTTCGGGACTAAACTTGCATGGCCTTTCTCACGAAATAGGCTTTAGCAACCAGCAGCGTCATGCGATGCAGAGCGGCATTGACAAGTTTCACGCGCAACAAATCGCAGTGCTTGCGAAAAAGTTACAAGGCTTTCCTCTCGGCCAAGGAACTTTGTTAGATGAAACCGTCATCAACTGGGGATCAGATATTGCTGGTCGAACGGATCAAGTTCTGCACACGTCCGACGATGCGCCCATGTTCCTCATCGGTGGTAAGGCTCTGGACAATATGCCCTCAAGCAAGCTGCTGACGTTTAACAACATGCCTTCGAATGCGAGTATTTTTACAGCTTTGGCGCCCCGTTTCGGCCTCGCAGTTTCGGCAATTTCCACGCCTGAGCACAGAAATGCCGGACTGTTTTGAAAGAAGCAGGCGGTTACGAAGTTGAAGTTTTGCTTTTTCTCGACCGAGGTTATAGTGATGTACTCAAATACCATATCTGTCGTTTTGTTTGCAGCAATGGTCTCCGGATGCTCCGGAGAGCTCAGGGCGCCCATTGTTAACCGACGTTCAGACACGGCAACGGCAGGAACATCCGGGGTCCAAGGAACTCCGGGAACGGTAACACGCAATCCGGACAGCGCGCCTCTCGCTTCGGCTTCCGTAGAAGCACAAAAATATTTTACTGGAACCACACTTGCTACTGTTCCAGCGACATTATGGCGTCTTCCCGCAACAGATATCGCGGAGGTCTACGAATGGCTGTTCGGTGCGGGGGCAGCCATGACACGAGACCTTGATGTTGATTTCGAGAGCAGGGGGATCCTGCGCGGCCGAGAAAGTCTCCTCGTTCCTTTGGCTCAAAATTGGTATGCTAAGTATTTAGACGTCAGCAAATCAAATTCCGAACTTGCTGTCAGCAGAGTGCACTTAAAATCTGTCTTTTCGTGCAAAGCTGGCGAAAACGGAACAACGTGCTTTGGGCGGCTGAACGAGGCGCTTTTAAAGCCTTTGTTCCTCGGAAATTTTACGGCGGATCAGGAAAGTAAATACAGAACTATTTTTGATGAGTCCGCGTCAGTCGACGCGACTATGGACTTGGCCGTGTTCGCTGTTGTGACGACGGCGTTGCGATCACCGCTCTTTCTCTTTGTCAGAGACCTGGGCGGAAGCGATGCTGCGGTCGCCACCAAGCTGACCAACGTAGAGTCGAGATCTCTGTTAGCTATTTCGAGTTCTACTATTCTTAGTGCGATGCAGTCGATGACGCAGCCAGCACCGGACTTGTCGGATGAATTGAAAAGAAAATCGTTTTTAAATGACGCCCTCAATAAGCCAGACGGCATTAAGTTCCTGGCTAAGTTCTATGCGTCGTTGGGATACGCTTCCGCCATTTCATCGCTCAAGAAAGATTCTAAATTATTTCCTGACTTCACGCCTTCGCTTCAGGCGGATATGGCTACGCAAATTCAACGCACGCTTGAGCGCAGTTTAAAGGAAGACGGCGCAAGTGCGGTTGAACTCATGAAAACTCGAAAATTCTGGATGTCCCCGGAACTCGCAAAGCTCTACGATTACAAAGGCACGCTCCCCGCTGACGGGTTTGCGGAAGTCGATTCAGCCACGCGGGCAGGCTTTTGGAGCATGGCGGGGATCCAAGCCGTTTTAGCGGGAGGCACTGATTCACTGGCTATGCACCGTGGAAAGACGTTTCTTTCCAACGCGCTCTGCCAAGACCTCGGGGCGCCTCCTCCCGGAGCAGGAGGTGAAGCCGCCAACATACCTGCAAACACACTACGCGAACAATTTGATGCGATCGCAGCGAAGCCATCCTGCGGCGGCTGCCATGCGAACCTGAATCCCTTCGGGCTCAGCATGGAAAATTATAATGCCATCGGGAAGGTGAGAACTGTTTACGAGTCCAACGGCAAGAACGTCAACACGGTCATTTTATCTAATTCGATTTTTATTCCAGTTCAAAATTATAAGAACGCGTCTGAAATATTTGAGACAGTGGCCACGTCACCCATCTATTGGCAGTGCATCGCGAAACAAGCATTTACCCACGCCACCGGGCTTGCTCCAGCTGGGTACGACCCGCTGATGCGCAAAGTCTTCGATGCCTTTGTTACATCCGGGTACAGTATTCGCGGACTCTTCATCGATATTTTGGCAAGCGAAACGCTTCAATCCCGGGTTCAAGGCATGTGATGCGAGGCGTCGAGAAGATCCGCCACACGCTGGAACGAAATCATCAATCATCCCCGTGCCGAGCGGCCCGTTCATCGCCTCGTCAAGGCGCGTGAACTTCCACGCTCACGCCGCCGAGAAATACCAGCTTGAACGGCTCCAGCAGCACGGGATCGTCTGCGACGGCCGCGGTAAAACGCACTGGCTTAGGAAAATAGGCCGCTCCAACCGCGAGCTCGAGCGATAGGAAAGGCAATGCAAGGTAGCGAACCTGTGCTTGCATTTCGCCTCCTGCGCGGAAGGTCGTCGAGCTGCCCTGCGCGGCCACTCCCGACATCGGAATGGTATCTCGCCGTTGTAACACTTCAGCCGAAGGCCCTAAACTCAGCTGGCCCTCGAACCTTGCAATTCGCCAGATCCGGGCACCGGACAGGCTCAATCGATTGCGATCCAGATCGAATTGGCCGAAGCGAGACTCAAAACGTCGCGCAGGGAAATGACTCGCGGAGAGGCGCAGCGCTACCCGCTCCGGAAAGCGGAGGCCAACGGCTGCGGCCGGACCGATCTCGAGCGGCACACTGGCATCAAAGGTTGCCATGCCCAAGCCGAGTATGCCGAATACCTGAAGTGATGGAATCGGGGGAAGCGGAGCTGGCTTCGGTTTCGGTGTTTTCCGGGGGGGCGCCGGTCGGAGTGCAGTGATCTCGAATCCCTCCGAGAGAGTGACGCCTGCGGCCCCGACGACACTTGCGGCAGCTTCCAGCGCGGCGGCGTTGCGCAAGGGGCCCGGCTGTTCGCGCACGAGCGCTCGGTTTCGTTCCACGTCGACGATCAGAATTCTCCATTTTAATGCCGAACGAACATCAACGGCTACACGCATTAACGTCAATGGTGAGCCCCCGACAAGGGAAAACTCTCCGTTCCAATTGGGTGGAAGTTCAGTGCGTGCGAGGGCAAGCCCGCGGCCAGTGAGCTCCTGTCCCAGCAGGCTGAACAACGTCAAGCGATCTTGTTCCTGGAGCTTTCCCCAAACGGCGATCTCGACGCGAACACGCCGAGATCTGCCGGGTTGCGACTGCGCGCCTTGATCCTTGGGTGTCGGTGGGTCGGCCTTAGCGCCCGAAGAAAGTGCGCAAACCCAGAGCGCACACCCCAGCGTCAGCCATTTTTGCATGACAGTAGCATAGCCCGGGTGGTGCGGCCCCGACACCACCAACCTTCGTACGGCGCGGATCGCCCTTCAGGAGACCAACCTCGGCAACGCGGCTTGCGCACCATCGTAGGCTCTCGTCGCCGGGGCGGCGGGTAAAGCGGATAGGGAGCGCCCAGATCGGGAAGGCGACCCCGAAACCGAGAGCGACTGACGTCGACTGCTCCTGCTTCTAAGCGGCTCCACGTATTAGGCAAGTACCATCCGTGCGTCTCCGACAGATAGTAAGCATGCTTACTACCTGTTTCCACGAGAAAGGTGACCCACCGTCAGGCGCGAAAACTTGAGGCGAAACCTGTGCTATAGCGTTCGATTCGGTCGACGCGCCCGACGGTAAGCGCTCGGTCCTTAGCGTCCAGCCACGACACCGAGCCCAAATCGAAGATCCACACCGTGGCCGTCAAAAAAGGCGTTCACGCTGACGTCGACGAAGCGGTCGAGGAGGCCCAGGCTCAGCACAGGGCGAACCAAAGTATGACTCGATGTCGCTTGCTGGAAGGCGTTCGCCATCACGGAAATGTGCTCCAACTTATCCGCGCGGATTGCCCCACCTGGGCCCCCATACAGCACAAATCGACCTGCATGCAGCTCGGCTTCCCAGCTTATCTCAAACGAGACACGCCGTGTGATGCGTTCCAGGTTCTCAGTTGAGCGGTAACGAGTCGGTGATAGTAAAAAATTCTCGCGCACGGTGAGTGCCCACCACGACGGCCGCCACCCGGAACTCAAGCCTGCTCCAAACGTTTCGTCCGAAGCGAGCGGGAAGGCACTGATCCCAATGAACGATTCGGAGCGAGCCGGCGGCGCTTTTTGTAATTCGCCAGTCGGAGGAGTGGCTGCGGCGTGGAGTGGTGGCGCCAGCAGCAGAAGAAGCAAAGGAACTGTGTGCCGCGCGAGCATGCTTGATGTGCGACTCGTAGGTGGCGTCATGGGTGGCGTCAACTGTCGCGCGAATGGCTCAATACGCGGGCAACGCGCGTGTGTTCATTCGAGGTTCCGCGAAAATAGCGTCTAAGCTCCTCGGGCTCTGGCAAAAGTGGCGGATGTGCAGCGTCGGGGATCGCGGGAAATACAGCCAACCCCAGGGGTAGCACGCCGGCCCAACACGGATAGCTGAGGTCAGCTGCGATATCGAGTGGCCCACCACACCGTACTTTGACGGAGGCTTCTTCGATTGGAAGCCCTAGCACGCGTGTTGCGGCAAGCTCCTTCGTGTTGGGGGGACGAGCGCTGTTCGAGCGATTCGGCAAAACGTGATCGACGACGCGCGCCAACGCCTTGAGCTTCTCAGCTCGTGAGACGATTTCGGTCAGCTCTCCGAGGATCATCACTGAGCGGTAGTTGAGCGAATGGTGCATCGCTGAACGCGCCAGCACGAGACCATCCACCAACGTTACCGTGATCGCAACGCGTGCACCGCTTTGCCCCAGCTTGAGCAACCGACTTGCCGTGGAGCCATGCAGGATCACGCTATCGTCCAACCGTGCGAAGGCCATCGGGATCGCGTAGGGCTGCCCATCAGCCACCCACGCAACCACACAAAACAGCGCTTCATCCAGTATGCTGTAGGCCAGCGCACGATCGTACGACGCTCGAGCGGGACTCCGATGCACCACGGTGTGTGGCGTTGGGGTGAACTGAGTGGACTTTGCCATGCGGCGAGCGTCGGATTTTTCTGGTAGCTTTAAAACATCCGGTTCTGTAAAGTTTGGCATACCAGTCGTGCGCGCTCTGCCCTTCCCACTAAAGCTCGATTTAAGCGGTAATTCGCCGATATTTGTGCAGATTTCAAAGGCCATTGCCGCTGATATCGCGCGCGGGCGCTTGAAGCCTGGTGTGGCGTTGCCGGGGACACGCTCGCTGGCGTTAGCACTCGGCGTTCATCGGAGCACCGTGGTCGCCGCGTACGCGGAATTGCTGGCCCAAGGTTGGACAGGCACGCGTCAAGGGGGAGCAACTTACGTTGCCACCGAAAGTCCCGAGCCCACACCGCGTCGTTGGGTCAAGGGCGGAAAGAAGCTCCACGTCGTAGGATCTCAGCTTGGTTTTGTCGTCGAAGCTTCACCGATCCACGTGAAGACGCTGCCACCGGCTTCGGTTCGAGATCCAATTTTCATGTGGGGCGGTGTGCCTGATCTCAGGCTGGTGCCCGTCGAGCTGTTGGCTCGTGCTTATCGTCGGGTTGCGCGCCGTTACGGTCAGACCTTGCTGGGTTATCATCTCGATGGGCGAGGGCACCCTCGCTTGCGTTCCGCCTTGGGGCAGTTTCTTTCGTCCACGCGCGGAATTGCGGTTGGCGAAGATAATCTGATCATCACGCGTGGCAGCCAAATGGCCCTGGATTTGGTGGCCCGGTCACTCTTGCGTCCCGGCGATGGGGTCGTAGTCGAATCGCCAGGATACTTGTCCGCGTTCAATGTTTTTCGCCGCGCAGGTGCGGAAGTGATTCCGATCTCTGTTGACGCCCATGGGCTTGATATGGCCGCACTCGAAAGGGTCGCTCAAAGAAGGAAGATCCGCCTGATTTATGTGACGCCGCATCACCAATATCCGACCACCGTGGTACTTTCACCCGGGCGCAGGTTAGCTTTGCTCGATCTTGCGCGCCAAAAACAAATCGCCATTCTGGAAGACGACTACGATCAGGAGTTTCATTACGATGGCCGCCCGGTGCTTCCCCTGGCCAGTCATGATGAATACGGCAACGTGATCTATGTCGGCACCTTAGCTAAAGTTCTCGCACCTGGATTGCGACTGGGCTTCGTGGTGGCGCCGTCTCCGCTTGTTGAGCGCATGGCGGATGAACGCGTGCTCATCGATCGACAGGGAGACGCGGTGCTCGAGTGCGCGGTCGCGGAGCTGCTCGAAGATGGAGACATTCAGCGCCACGTGCGTCGAACGCGGCGCATCTATGAGGAGCGTCGGGATGCGTTGTGCGAAGCCGTCGACACGCATTTTTCAGGCATTCTTTCGTACTCGCGACCGGCAGGTGGCCTATCGTTATGGGCTCGCGTGGCCCCCTCCGTCGATGTTGCGCGTTGGGAAGCGCAAAGCCGGAAGCTAGGAGTTCATTTCCAAACTGGGCAGCAATTCACCTATGACGGCCACGCGATCCCCTTCGTGCGGCTTGGCTTTTCTTCGCTGGATTCAGGCTCGCTTGAAGTTGCTACGCGGCGAATGCTTGAGGCGCTCAGCGCGCTCAAACGGAAATCGAACAACAGATGATGGGGTCGGGGAGGGGCTCCCCAGGGGACGACGAATAACCGCTCGCCTACTCCAACTCAGTTTCCAGCGCCGCCAGCGCCGCCAGCGCCGCCAGCGCCGCCAGGCAGCCCATCGATCCAATCCACGACGCACTGTAACTCTTCGACAGAAAGCATCTTCTGCACGAGACCGGATTTTGGCATTTGAACTCCACAACCTTCCGGTGGTGTTCCAGCCAATTTAATGTACAAAAGGCTGTCTTGCGAACTGCCGGGTACAACCACGGTTCGGTTGGGGCACATGACAGTGCTGTCCTTCACGCCCGTCTTATTAATCCAAGTTAAGAGAGCTGCCGGGGTGTCAAACCCGGCGAGTCCCTCGTGACAGTCTCCACACTTCTTTTTGAAAAGGGCCGCAACCTTAGTTTCATTGCAATTACTCAGATCGAGACCCCCGCCTGTGCCTCCGGAGTTACCCCCGCCCGTAGCAGTTCCACCGCTCGCAGCTCCTCCGCTTCCGCCCGACTTGCCCCCTGTGCCGCCGCTGCCATTGGCGCCGCCCGTTGTAGCTCCTCCGCTTCCGCCCGAGCTTTGCTTACCGCCGGTACCCGTTGTGGAGCCGCCGCTATTAGGCGTTAAACGTACGACTGGGGCCCTTTCACTGGGGACACTGGAGCAACCCGCAAAGATCTGAACGCCACTTACAACCAATGCACCGAGAGCGGACAACTGCCAAAGCTTCATCTTGATGTAGAGGATGGCAGCCCCGAGCGGGCCATGCAAGGCAGAAGAAACGCCGGCTGAGGCATGACCGCGACTCAAGTCAGCGCGGTCGCGCCGTCGGCGGTGAGCACGATCATGCGAACTTCCAGATTCATGCGGCGGCGTCGGGAAATGACGGGTGGCACGCGATGATACCTGGCACGCGATGATACCTGGCACGCGCCGATATCTGGCATAAACAGCGAGCGCTAGCAATCTGAGCCGCCTTGAGCAACGCCCGGTGCGAGTGGAGGCTGCAAGCCTGCCGTGCACGAAATCACCTTCCCTCCCGAAAACAGACCTCCCAACTGTTACGTTAACCTGAGACGCCAAATGAAACCTGGTGACGACCGGCAATCTGACAGTGAACTGCACGGTCGGGGCCGGCCACGAGCAAGCGAGCCAGCAACAGGTCAGTGAACGGTGCAATGCCCTACTCAGGCCCCCACTCCTCCACGAGACACGCTTACTGACACGTCGTCGGCGTTTGGAACACGCACATGCCGACCACACGCCCCGCGGAGTGACCCGAAAGACACCAAACTGTGTGACCTTATTGGCCAACAATTCTAATGTCGCATTTTTGCGCTTCTCGGTCGCAATCCTGACAAGTTAACGGAGCGGCACCGAGCGTCCACGTGAACCGCGCGCGTGCTGGTATCCACGTTCCCGTCTGAACACGCTCGCTAACGTAAGGCGCGAAGTTCAGCTGGCGTGCGACGAGCGGCTCCTCTATGATGGGCGCTGCGCGGAAACGTTAGCCAAGTAACGGCCGTTCCCGTCGCAATTTTCCTTATAGGAGTATGCTATGCGTTCTCGCTCGTTTCACGTCGTCACGGCTCTCGCTTTTATCCTTTCCGTTGCTTCGGAAGCTGTCGCGCAAGACGTCGATGCGCACGTGCTAACAGCCATGGATTGCTCGCAAAATGGCTCGAACTGCAAGTACTGGGAGCCGGTGGGTTACGACCCACAGATGAAGTACCCACTCGTCATTTACCTGCATGGTGCAGGCGAATCAGGGACGACGAATGGACATCTCCAGAACTTCGCCGGACTCTTGACGAGCTTTTTAACCCAAGATACCGGTCGCCCCAAAGATCCGGTGTTCGTGATGGCGCCCCAGTGCAACTGCAACCTCGATACGGAGAAATGGGTCAATTGGCCCTGGGGAATGGGTGCCTATTCGATGGCTGCGATTCCAGAGAGCGCTGCCTTGATCCAAGTGCGTACCGAGATCGACGCGTTGCGCGGGAGATATAATATCGATCCCGACAGGCTCTACGTGGTTGGTGTGTCGATGGGTGGTTTTGGGGCGTGGGACATGATCGCGCGGCATCCGGACATCTTTGCTGCGGGTTCGCACGCGGTGGGCGGCGGCGCACCGGATGCTGCACCGATGATGAAAAATATGGCGTCCTGGCCCTTCCACAATGCGGACGACGGTGCTGTGCCAGTTTCCGGCGATCGCGAAATGTTCGCGGCGCTTGCGAAAGCCGGCAGTCGCCCGACATACACTGAAGGCGACTCAGGGGGGCACACAGACGGGGGTAATAGCGGCAATCCGAACTTCATGCCTTGGCTTTACGCACAGCGTCGTGGCGTTCCGGCCACATCCCCGCCTGATATGCAGTTTTCACCTGAAGGCGGACAGGTGAGTTCGCCTGTCACGATTACATTGAGCTCAAGCTTTGGTGGAACGATCCATTACACGACCGATCTCACTATCCCCAGCGCCAACAGCGGGACTCTCTACAACGGGCCCATAACGCTAACCAGTAGTGCTGTTGTGATCGCAGTCGCCACCGGTAGTGGTCAGAGTGTGTTTCATGCCGCGCCGTTCAAAGTGGGCGATAGTCCGTTGCCTGCTGGAGCTGAGTTGATGGACGGTCCCGTTCCGTCGCCACCTCCACCACCCGCCACCGGGGGAGCCACAGGGGCCAAAAGACGCAGTAAAACCGGAGGAATGCCGGGCAATCCCGCTGCCGCAGCTGGTGGAGCTGGAAATTCGACCTCTGGGAGCGGTGGTTCATCGGGGCAGCCCCGGCCCTCGTCGGGCACCGGAGCCGCGACGGCAACCATACCGTCCGGCAGGTAAGCCATCTACGGAGCACCTCTCCGCAGCGGGTGGGAAACTCTGATAAACAGCAAAGGGGCGAGATTTACGGAGTTTGAATTTAGAGGGTGAGGCCCGGTGACCAGCGGTGGGGAAGCAATTCTACGAGGCGACGGG
>JBBRRP010000067.1:0-33395 GCA_038246305.1 Polyangiales bacterium
TACATCGAGAACTACTACAACGCGAAGCGGCGCCATTCCGCCGCAGGAAACCAATCACCCATCAACTTCGAGCTGGCGTACTCCGCCCAGCTTGCCGCATAATCTCATCAACACTCTGTCCAGAAAATCCGGGAAACTCCACGAACAAGCTCCAGATCACACGTCAGATTTACGACACCAAGATCGAACGCTGGGCGAAGTGTTGGCCACTTTTGAAGATTTTGTTCTGGGAGTGAAGGCAAGGTTCATTGGCAGGGTTCCGCGGGGTTATCGGTTAAGGGGCTCGCATTCTGTCTTGTATGTTGTAAAAAAGTCGTGCATTATTACAATATATAGTCATGGTGCTGTCGCCCAAATCTCCAGAATGGTCACGGCTACTGGTTGCACCCGCGGTCAGTTTGATGCGTATGCTTGGAACGTACTTCCGTGCTGTGCGCGTGCTGCTCGTCTAAAGGGACCGGGCTTGAATCTTTGGCGTGACTGGGGCATGGGCTTTCAGGGGCAACCGGCGAACACACCCGTCAGTCCAATTTGGCCCAATTCGCCGAAAACCAGCCCGCAGTGAGCACATCCAAGCGAGCTTCCACTTCTAGTGCGGCGAGCGCGGCGAGTGCTTGGTCTTCTTCCAGGGTTTCGGTGGCCACGCTTTTCATGCGCTGGCGTCGCCATTCGAAAACAAGCTTGATGATCTGTTGCTCCAACTCTTGCCGCTCTTGCTCTTTTTGGAGCCTTGTTTTCTCAATCCCCAATTCTTCATCCGCGAAGACAAGCCGCGCCAGATGAAAGGTGAGCTGGCCTTCGAAAAGCAGGGCATTTTGGCCCGATTGAGTGTAACGGAACGGGTCCGTATCGGTGGGTGTTAATCTGAGAGCTTGGTCCTGCGAAGTTTGACCACGGAAGCGCAGTTCGGGGAGCCAAGCGGAGGAACGCGAACGCGAGCCCATGTTTTCCAGACGTTCGTCGCTGGCTGCGTAGCCGAGTGCATGGACGCCAGCGCTCACCGTCAGCCGCGCTAAGCGAAGCAGCTGGCGTGAAGGCATCGAGGCGGGCTCGACAGGGCGCCGCGAGTCGCTACTTGTTGCTGGTGTTGGTGGCACTGCCTGTGTTTCTGGCACTGCCTTTGCTGCTGGCGCTGCCTGTTTTGCGGGCGCTGCCGGTGCTGCAGGTGCTCTCTCAAGCGGCAGTTCGAGGACTGCCAAGGCCTTGTATTCGGTGTGTTCAGGGCTCTTTTCTGCGCTTCCTCGGAGTGATAGGTCGAGGCCACCCGGGTGGGTGGTGGCGGATTGTGCCGCGGCTTCGCGAAGTGGCAGTAGGCTTGATAAAAGGGCAACCCCTAGGATCTTCAACATGCCACTCGCTTCGGCCCAACGCGCCTACAGGTTGCGTGAAAAAAACAAAGACTCTGGCCTACTGCGGAACTCAGATGACTTCGGCGCAATGCTCAGATGACTTGGGCGCGGGACCAGCTGGATCGCCACCACATTGGGCTTAAACAGGGGCTCCTGCTCGCCAGTCATAGGCCACCCGAACAACGGCATTCTTATCGGCCGCTCGTACTCAATCCCAAGGGCGAAATTAGCTAACGCTCAATGGCAGCCACGATGCGCATCAGCATCACAGGCAATGCCAATCCGGGAAAACAACACTCGCCGCGTTTCTGGCTACGGAGCGCCACCTCGTCCGCTCGCCGTCTTAGATCATTGACGCCCTGTGGACGAACGTCCGTGCAACAGGCTGATCTCGTGATCCCTCTAGCGTTCCCAGCTGAACGGCGGTAAGTTAGCGGCCACGCGATGGAGCGCACTATTCGGAAAGCCGGTCTCGATGACGCTGAAATTCTCGCGAGGCTGAACCAGACCGTGCAGGATTTGCACGTGGCTCATTTCCCCGATATCTTCAAACCCTTCGACCACGATGCGGTCGTGGGGTGGTTCGGTTCGATGCTGCAAAAGAGTAACGTCCACGCGTGGATATCTGAGTTTGACGACTTCGCGGTAGGCTACACGCTAACCGTAACACATGAACGCATCGAAACAGCCTTGTGCTTCGCGCGTCAGACCTGCGAGATCGATCAGATCGCCGTTCTGCCAGCGTATCGACGAATGGGTATTGCGCGCTCACTTATCGCGTGCGCATTCGAGGACGCACGCTCGCGCGGAATTCGCGAGCTTGAACTCAGCTCCTGGTCCTTCAACGCTGAAGCGCACGCGGCATTCCAGGCCCTAGGATTCAATCAGAAGATGGCACGTTTCTGGTGCTCGATTTTCTGAGGTCCCGCCCCCTTTTCCAGCCCGAACAGGGTATCTACGTCCAACGCCGACGGCACAGCAGAGACTCGCCAATAGTCTCTTGACTGAATAGTCATCTCATGGCATATATAGCTGGTGGTCGAAGTCATCGCCCTGGACGAATTCGCAGCCTGGTACGGTGACCTGGACGACGCCGCGTCGGACGACGTTGACGCCGCGGTTGACCTGTCGGCGGTCGTGGGCGTTGCCCTCGGGCATCCGCGATCGAGCTCCATTCAGGGAGCAAATTTTGCTCTGCGTGAGCTTAGAATCCAGTCGAACGGCCGCCCCATCCGAGTCTTCTACGCTTTTGATCCGGTTCGCCAAGCCGTGCTGATTCTGGGCGGGGACAAACACTGGTGATAATCGCTTCTACGACACCCTAATCCCGCGCTGTGAGCGGCTCTGGAAGGAGTATCTCGATGAAACTGCACAAGTGGAGTGACATCAAACGGTCCGGCAAGGACATGGCTCGTGCGGAGCGCGTGGCCCGCCGCGTGGAAGCGGAGCTGCTCGATTTGAGCTTGGCCCAGCTCCGGAAGGAGCTTGGCGTGACACAGGTCGAGATGGCCAAGGCGGCCAATATGACCCAAAGCGAGCTTTCGAAGCTCGAACACCGTGACGACCACCTGGTCTCGACGCTGCGTCGCGCCGTGCGTGCGCTTGGTGGCGAGCTCGAGGTGACCGCCGTCGTCGGTAACAAGCGCATCAAGCTCAGCTTGTAGCTAGCAGTCGCGCCAAGCGCCTACCTGGGTTGGAGCCGTAACGCACGGCAAGTGGCGGCGGAGGCACGGTGTATGCTCCGGAGCGCGGCGCCGCGGAGCGTTGACCCCCATGCCCCCGAAGGCTCCCACTCGGACTCACCCAACCTACGATCAGAGCCGCTTCTTCGCAGGGGAAGGCGTGAAAACCTGCACGTGCTGCGGATGGCTTGCGCCCAATGCTCAGATGGCTTGGGCGCGGAGCACATCTACGGCACGCTGCTGACCTGCCGCGAGTTCTTCTAAGCGCACAGCCGGTGGCGTAAAACGCCGAACAGGACGGCCTTCGCGCAGCGCCAGCGCGTCCAGCTCGATCGCTACAACAATGGGCTTAAACAGGGCTCCGGCTTGCCAACCACACGCCACACGCACCACAGCGTTCGGCTCGAAACCACGCGCGGCGCATGACCCGCTCAGCCCCTCCAAGACCAGATCCTGAGAGCTGCGAACGGGTCGACCTTCGGCCGGAGAAACGCCCACCACCCGCGCTAGCAAACGGCCATCGGGCAAGCGCGCCCGCAGGCGACTGAGCGAAGCCTCCGAGAGCTCCCAATAGAGTTCGACCTGCCCCTCCCGAAACGCGAAAAAGGCGGCGTCTGTCTCGAATTCAACTCCGGGAACTTTCGTGGGTTTTTCCGCGTTCAGATTAACATCTAGGTGCAGGGCGGGGTCAGCCGCGGGCTCCCCTGCGGACACCACCACGGGCTCACCAGCAGGGTCCACCACTCCCTCCATGACTGCCTCGATTGGAGCCTTCGCCGTCTTACGCTGGATCTCTTGGCGCAGCTCGCGCGCCGCCTCATGATCGGGCTCGGCTCTCAGCACTTCGTCGAGCATGGCGAGTGCACGAGCGTAGTGGCGTTGAGTGGCGTAGATTTCTGCGAGAGTGACGGTGGCGACCGGCTTCCTCGTGGTCGATTTTCCCTCGACCCACGCCTCACCTCGGATCACAGCGGCGGCATCCGGCAAGTGCAGCCCTGCCTCGACGACATTCGCCACCAAGTCACGCGCCACCCCGAACCACCCTCTTAGGTTTTTCCGGGATTCATCGCTCGGTGCCGAGAGTCCAAGGATTTCATCTGCAAGCTCAACCCGCGTCAGCAGCTCAGGCTTTCCCACCCCAAGAACTCGCGCTTTAGCGATGATTTCTTCGCGTGAAAGCTGATCGAGTTCGAGCAAGGTGACCATCGAGCGCCCCGGTTCGTAGCTCCATTGCGCTGCCGAACACCAGAGGGCGCCAAAATCCGCCGAGATTTTGCGCGGTTCAGCCCTGCCGTGGCAGCGCCAAGAGTTCGCGCCCTGTCGCCAAATCCCGCTCAATCTGGGCCTTCAGCTCATCGAAAGAGGCAAATTTGTACTCATCGCGGAGCCGCTCGAGCAGATGTAACCGCAGGCGTTCACCGTACAGATCTTGGTGTAAATCCAAAATGTGAGCTTCCACACTGAATCCCGCCCCTAACGTGGGACGCTCGCCGATGTTGGCAACGCCGCCCCCGAGCCGCTTCGGCCCCGTAGGCGTGATTTGATCCACCAGCACCGCGAACACGCCGTAACGGGGCAAGGCTTCAGAGACCTCGGCCAGATTAGCCGTTGGAAATCCGAGCGTGCGAGCTCGGCCCTGGCCGTGGACCACTAAACCGGAGAGTGCATGCGGGCGGCCCAAAACAACCGTTGCCTCCGTTAAGCTGGGAAGATCCAATGCCTGACGCACCCGCGAGCTCGAGTAAGGCCCATTAGCGTCACCGATTAACGTCAGCGCTTCCGCCGAGAATCCCAGCTCGTCGCCCAACGCTCTCAGAATTTTGAAGTTGCCGCTGCGCTGCTTTCCGAAGGCAAAATTCTCGCCCACCATGACGTGCCGTGCACCCAGCTTCTGAACCAACAGCTCGCGTGCAAACTCGCCCGGCGATTTGGCAGCCAACTCGAGAGTGAATGGTTCGGCAACGATCGAGATGGCGCCCGAGACTCGTGCGATCAGCTCGGCCTTGTATTCCAGCGTCGTGAGCTGCGGGAGCTTCTTGTGCCCCAACACCTCCGCAGGGTGCGGATTGAAGGTGAGCACCACGGGAGCGAGCCCGCTTGCCTCCGAAATTTCGAGTGCCCGGCGTAAAACCGCGACGTGCCCCACATGCACCCCGTCGAAATTGCCGATCACAACGACCGTTCCAGACTCAGGCGCTTCGAAAACTTGGGCGTTGGGAAATAGCGAGATCGGCACGCGGGCGGCTCATACACTAAGGCCGAGGCGAGGAAAACAGGATCCCGACGACGTTCTGCACGAAGCGTTCGTCGCTCATGCCCAGCGTCGTTTGTTCGGGAAAGCGAACCACCGACTTCAGATGGTCGGCAAAGTCCTTAAATACGAGCACGCGGTGCTCAGCGTCGAGCGAATTTCTGCGCAGAATGGCCGCTAGTGCACCCTCAGCGACCCGAGGCTCGACCTCCCGCCGCAAGCGCGCTGCGAGGACGCCATGCTCAGCCAGCGTATTGAACTCGTCGCCGAGGACTCCGGCGAGAACCGGTAGCTCTCGCTTCACCACGCGCACCACGGCAGTTCCCGCTGCCAAGTCCCCAAGCCTCTGCGCCTTGGAACTCAAGAGCAAGGAGACTCCTCCCACCGCGTACGCGAGCGGCAACATGTCCGCCACACGCAGCAGATTCCGAAGGATCAACTGCGACACCCGAAGGCGCAACCCCTCAGCATCAACGACGCGGATGCCGAAAAGGCGTTTACCCACTGTCTGCCCCCGCATGCGCCATTCGCAAGTGAAGGTGTACCCCGTGAAAATCACGAAAAAACCGAGGATCTGCAGCGACTGCCCGATGTCAGCTGAGAACAAGGCAAATAGCATCACGACCTTCGAGACGAATGCCGTCAGGGCCAGGATCACGAACAGGTCCATCAACCACGCCAGGAAGCGCGTCATGACGCCAGCTAAAGGCAACGCAAACACCACGCCGTCACCGGTTTCGATGGTCAAAGAGTCAGCGCGATCCGACATGCGGCTGCTCTGGAGTACCGGTGAGTGCGGTGTTTCGACCGCCAAAGGTTAGAAACGCAATCAGACCCAGCAGCTCCACGACACCGAACGCGATCTTCAAACTGTAAGGCAAGACAGGCGCGTGGTACTGCGAAAGAAATGACTCGACGATCGCAGCGAAAACCAAAAGGATCGCGAGCCCGCCCGTGAGCGTTACCAAATCTGGAGCCAGGGCGCGCAGTCGGTCTTCGAGCGGTGTTGCGTCGGACCCGCCGATCAACGCTCGACCCAAGAGAAGACCCGCCTGGCCCGCTATTAGAATCGAGGGGATCTCCGTAGCCCCGTGCGGCAAGAGCCAACCTGCGAGGAACAAGCTCTCACCGGCACGGACATAGTCAAAGCAGACCGCCCCCAAGATCACGCCGTTGTAAAAGAGAAGCACGATCGAGCCGATGCCCCAAAACAAGCCAAATGCCAGTGTTCGAATACTCACACTCAAGTTATTCTGAAATAGATAACTCGCGAAGGTGCCGTGCGGCCCACCCTTCGCCTCACCTGATTCTTCGGCTGCGACACGTTCCCGTGGATCTCCCAACAGGTGCGAGAACGGCAGCAGCGTTTCCTTCGCTGTATCGTCGACGGAAAGGGCAAAACCACCGAACAAAGCTCCCAAAACCGTCACCAGTGTGGCAACCAGAAAAGCCCGCAAGTGGCGCCGAAAGGTCCGCGGGAAAACGCCCGTGAACCAGCGGAGCGGGCGAAAGGGCGTCGATCGGCGGCGCGAATCGTGGAGCTCCACGTGCGCCCGAGCCACCAATGCCTCCAGGTAACGACGGAGCTCGTTGCTTTCCGGTAGGCTCGAAATCTGACCGAGTGCGCTGACCGCACGCTGATAGAGATAGTGGGCGCGCTCGGCTTCTTCGATCGTGAAACTCTTGTCGGGCGCCTCCTCGATGCGCTGAAGAAGCTGGGACAACTCTTCGAAACACGGCGTGTGCCGCGCCACAAACCCTCGCAGATCGACAATCATAGTACCTGCCTCCTTTTGACCCCAATGTACGCGTCGACCACTTGCGTTGTTAGACCGACGCTTGGGACATTTCTGAGCGTCACTTGGTGCGAAGCAAGCTGCCGCTTGAGCCCATCGAGTCGTGCAAGGATCAAATGAGCAGAAAGCTTGCCATAGATCTCATTCACGCTTTGAACCGCTCCGGTTTCAAAGAGGGGCCCCACTCCCGATTCCAAAATGGACGTGACCAACACCAAGTGCTGTTGGTTGATCAGGCGAACGGCCTCACAAAATTCCTCCGAGAGCGCCGGATCATCGAGGCTGGTCAACACGATAATGAGCGAACGCTGCTTAATGCGGCTGCCGACGAAGGCGAAGAACTCAGCATAATCAGCGTTCACTTTGCGACCTTCAAGCGTCACCAACGCTTCTCTGCACCTGCGGAAGTGCGCTGGCCCGCGCTTCGCTTGGACGAACGTTTGCACCCGATCGCTGAACGTTATCAGGCCAAATTGGTCACCAAGGCTTTCCGTGACTTTGCCGAGCAACAACGCCGACCGAATCAGCTTCTCTAGCACGGGCTCTTGTTCTGAAGACGCGCGAAGCGACGTGCGCGACGCATCGATCGCCACGTAGATGCGCTGAGAACGCTCCGCTTGATAGAGCTTGGTCACCGGGCGCCCGCGCTTAGCACTGGCCTTCCAGTGGATATGCTCCACCGGATCTCCTGGCAGATAGTCCCGCACTCGTTCAAATTCTCGCCCCCTGCCGACTTGTCGAAAACGATGCACGCCAGACGAGGAGCGTGTGCTGAAAAGCCCTGCAATCAAGCGTTGTTCGGTTCGCAGATCGGGATAGGCGGACAGCGAAAGCGACACCGCTCGTGCAGCGCGAATCCGCCAAAGGCCAAGAAGAGACGTTGTCTCCAGCCGACACATCGCAATCAAGTGCAACCCTCGCCGACGAGCGCGCACGTTGAATTCTGCAAAGGCGGGAACACCCGCGGGCACCCGTGCTCGGACGACAGCTTGGGAAAGCTCGAGTGACTCAGGAATTTCGAGTGCAATGTTCACCTCCAGCGAACGCTGACCGCTATTTTCCAAATGCAACAGGAGCGGTGACACGCGTCGATGCACGAGGTGCCCGCGCTCCGGCAACTTAGCGGTGATGCGATCGAGCTTGCCAAGCGAAAAAACCGCATCCAAGGCCGCCACTCCGCCGATCAACACGCACAGAGCTCCGGCTGGAACCGCGAGCCCAGTGCTAAACGTCAAGAGAGTTGCAGCCGGTACCAAGAGCACCAGCACCACGCCAACCAACCGTGCGGAGGGTGCGATCATTGCGGAACGGGAACCTCCAAGGTGACCCGGCCAAGCACCTCGGGCACCGTCAATCCTTCGAGATCGTACTCGGGCTTCAACACGGTTCGATGGCCCAAAGTCGGCCCCACTAGACTTCGGATGTCGTCGGGCGTTACGAAATCGCGACCAGAAATCGCGGCGTGAGCACGTGCCGCCAGCAAGAGTGCCTGCGTGCCTCGTGGCCCCGCTCCAACGAGCACCGCGTCGTCCGAGCGTGTGCGACGCACGATGTCCACGGCATACGCGAGCAACTCTGGCCTCACCACCACACTGTGCAACTGAGCGCGCAAACCTGCGAGCGCTCCAGGACCAAGCACCGGCAGAATGCCACCCTGCTTGAGTGTCTCCTCGGGCGCATCGTAACCGAGCGTTCTTTGTGCCAGCGTTAGCTCCTCCTGGCGCTCAGGCAACCCAATATCGATCTGCATGAGGAAGCGATCCTTCTGCGCCTCGGCGAGCGGGTAGGTCCCTTCGTGTTCGATCGGATTCTGGGTCGCAAACACGAGGAAATTGTCGGAAAGCTGGTGCGTTTGGCGGTCGATGGTGACGGAGCGCTCTTGCATGGCTTCTAGCAAGCCCGCCTGAGTGCGAGCCGGCGAGCGGTTGATCTCGTCGGCCAGCAGAAATTCGGTAAAAACAGGACCTCGCACGAGCGAGAACTCTCCGCGCTTGGAATCGAACACGTTCATACCTGTAATGTCGCTCGGCATCATGTCTGCCGTGAACTGGATGCGCCCAAATTCGGTGCCCAGCACATGCGCTAACGTCCGCACCAACAGCGTTTTGGCGACTCCGGGCACGCCTTCGATCAGTGCATGCTGACGCGTCAGGATTGCGATCAATGCCTGGTCCACAACGGACGCCTGGCCAACGATGACCTTGGATACCTGGCTCTTGGCTTCTCCGAGTTTGGTTTTGAGTTCAAGAAAGTTTGCGTCGTTGATCATGGAGTGGAAGCCTTAGGTTCGGGGGCGGACCTCTGAAGCGAGAGGTTGTCGACGATTTGGTTGTATTCTGCGACCGCATTTTTTGGAAACGGTTCACGAAAAAATCCCGGCGGCGCTTTGCGTGGAAGTGCCTCGACCAACGCGGACTTACGGGCATGAGGCAGAAAGCCTTGGTAAGTGGTCACGCAGGTATCGAGCAGGTTGTCGAGGGGGACCGCGCGCATCAAAAGGGCAGAAAACGCATCGTTTGCCGAGGCAGTGACCCGATCCCGAGCGTTGCGCGGTGCGCGCCGAATCAGCGGGCTACCAGCATACCAAACGTAAACAAGCCCGGCCAACACGAGGCCGTAGAGCCCGCCCTCCAGGCCGTAATTTCGCATCATCGAAACCACCCCGCGCCCCTCGCTCAGCCCAAGGTGCGTTTCCTCAAAGACCACCCGCGATCGCTCGCCCGTCAGCCACCAAAGAAAACTGGTTGAGCGCTCCTTGGCGATCGATTCGTTGCTCAGTGGGAATGTGGAAGCCACCAACACCACCTGCCCGAGACCAAAGTTCCGTTCGGCAACCACAGGCTGCTCGCCCTTCACGAACAGCTGCTTGAAGTCGGAACCCTTCCAAGAGAAAAAAGCCTGGCCCCGCCAGGCGATCGCTTGTTCCACCCATTCGGGGACAGCGCTGGTGCGTCGTGCTTTACTGGAATTCTTCTCGGCGCTTCCAGAAATCTCAAAGCCCCAGCTTTCAGCCAAATTGAGCCGCCCATTGGCCTTCTTCGTCCGGGTCTTCTTAACCTGAACTGGTGGAGCCTCTGGGTGCTCGGACTCATCACTCTCCCCCATGCTGGCGCAGCGATTTTTGGCGCACTTCACGGCCTGCTCGGTGTCGAGCAGCACGACCACGCGGAGCCCTTTCTCCACGAGCTCTGGAAGCACGCCCGCGAGACTGAACTCAGGATCATACAAGTCCTCGGGCGAGACAGCTGCAACGATCAGGGTGGTGCGAAGAAGCGCGTCGGAAGCTCGCAGGCGCGTGCGTTGACGAGTTACCGATAGCCGGCCCTGTTCCCTGAGCGCGTCGTGAAGTGCGCGAAGGCCAGTTGGCTCGGTGCGAAAACTCGAGCCCGAAGGAAAGGCATCCCCGCGAGCGAGCCGATGCTTCAGCACCTGAAATAGTCCGAACACCAAGCCACAGAGTAGCAACAGCAAGCCGAGCCAGTGCTTTTTCTCAGCGTTCCACATGCTGCATCAACCTCGCAGTGTGTTCGGAAAGCGACAGGACAGAATCGTGAGTTGCCGCATGGTCACCATACCAAACTCGTTCAAATTCGAGAGCAATTTGCTCAAAAATAGGGCCCAGCTCGGCGTGCGTGTGCTGGCGTCGGTCGAGTTCACGCTTGTAGTCCAGCACCGACTTCGTTCCCGAGGCCGCTACGAAACCGGCTCGGCTCAAACCCGAAACCCCAGCTAGATAAAGCGCGCGCACCGCTAACCTGGGCTTCCCTTCGCGCCACAACTGCTCGGCGAGCTCCCGCCAACCCGAGGCTTCGAGTTCGTCCGGGTTGGTGAATTCGTTCGCAACATCCGGAACCTTAGCCGCTACGGGACCTTCGAGAACGACTTCGGCTCTGCGCGCTCTCTTGATGAGGCTGACGACGAGGAGTGCCAGGAGCGCCACCAACAGCACCAACGTGAGCGCCGTCAGCGTGTCTTGTGTGTTCCATGGCAGCGAGGAGCCGCCTCGGCTCGACGGGCTCGCCCCCTCTGTGTCGCCACCGAAAATCGCTTTCAGAATCTTCCACACGAACCGCGCCACAGCGTGGAGCCCATCTGATATGGAATCAAAGATCTGTTGTAGCCAGCCCGGGCGAGCGAGTCGCTCCTGGCCGGACTTTGGCGTGCCCCAGCCAAATTCGGCTTGATTCAGAGCTTTGTCCAAAGAGCGATCGAGCTTTTGGACGTCAGGCGGCGCGCCCATCAGTGCCACGCCGGCCAGGGCCGCACCTTGACCGCGGGTCTTCGAGCCTTTGGCCGGCGATAAGCTGTTAATTAGAAACCGCAGATCCTGCCCATCACCCTCCGACTGCCAGCGCAAGGAGCGAAGTGCGAACGCAGCCTTCACCAGCGGGTCGACGCCAAGGAAGCTGGCCAAAAAGACCACGCACCCTACCGTTGAATTCAACACTTGCTCGGGAGCACTCAATTCCAGCACGTGCTGACCCGTGAAGACGAACACAAGCCCCGGCAAGAGGACCACGAGGCCCAAGATGTTGAGCGCTAAGAACCCCCAGAACACCAACACGAGGAGCCAGAGGCTGTGAGTTTCGAACGGGAAATAGGAGCTTTGCTGGGCGGACCTTCGGAACACTTCGCGAGTGGAATATGATCCGTTCACGTTGCTGAGCGCGTGCTGAAAGAATGCCGCCGAATAGCCGCTCGGAAAGACCAGAACCATTGAAAAAGCCTGGACAAATAGCCCCAGCGAAAACACCCACGCCGCTTGGGTGAGCCGAGCGAAGCGCGCAGCCAGCGACCTCTCGGGAGGAGCGAGTCCACGACCCGTGAGCAGCGTGGCTACGAAACGCGCCTGCCAAACCTTCATCCAAACAAACCCGAGCGCGAGCACCCATGCCGATGGCCCCAACGACCCCTTGTCGTTATCGCCCGCGCTGATTTGCACCCAAAAATTGAGGCACAGGAGCGCGAAGGGCGCCGTCCCAAGATAGTAATAAAGAAGCGCGCTGCCTGGCGCACCACGCAACTCATGCGCCGCCTGATCGAGAAGGTCGACTGCGCTCCGAAAACCGTCGCGTGAAGGCAATCTAGAGTTCACGCGTGTCCGAGTCCCATCTCAAGCCATCCCCGCGGCTCACTTGAAAAACCCTGAGAGGGCGGAACCATCGTGAAAACTCGCGGGCAGCCGAGCCATCAAGAGGCCAACCAGGTAGAAGAAAGCTGCGGCGAAGGCCACTCCCATGAGGCCCGCCGCACCCCGCGTGATGCCTCGGAGAAAGTCGAAGGATTTCACGTCCTCAGGCTTGGCCAGCGCGTGCAGACAGCGCGTGCAGAGCACTCGCCCCTCATGCTCAGTCAGGCACTCCCGACAGTAGAAGCGTGTGCACGTAGGGCAGCGCCCGGAGGCGCCGCGCTCGTTGTGCGTGAAACAGCGTTGAGCTGCGATGGTCACAGTACTTGAACTCCTGGTCCCACCGGCCACAAGTGGCGCAATTGATCCGGATTCAGTTGCCCCTGCACTGACTCTACGCGAGCCACGAGCCGACCTAGCACCCGCTCTGCGAGGCGCACCCTACGAAGCGAAGGCAATTCACACTCACCCACCGCTGTCGACAGCCAGACCCGGCAGCGCGGACCCCGCACGATCTCCATCACGAAGCCTACCAACGCCAAGGCCAAGAGCACTCCGAACACAATCTTGAATTCGAAGGGAGTCACTGCAATGAGCACACCAAAAAGAACCAAAGCCGTACCCCAGCTGAAAAGGGCAATGCGTTGCCGTTGATTGGGGTGAAGCTGAAAGCTCACGATATCCATATAGGCGAACCGCCGGTACGTCTGGCGCACCAGGCTCTCCTGCAGCAGCAGCAGGTGGTCATCGCCGAGATAAAGCGCTGATTTTCCCTGCATGGTGACCCCGCGACCCGGGAGGCGTTCGTACATCAGTCGCCTAAGTCTTTCTCGGTCGTCACGGCCGGCGCTGGCGTAGGTCTTCTGCTTGCTGGCGCCACGGCCTTCGTCACACCCCATGCGACGAGCAGGCCCAGCGCGAGCAGCTGCAGGGTTGCCAAGATGCCCGCAATCACGTGGCGCACCCGGGTGCGGGGAACGGGGCCGAGCGGCGCATTATAGTGGCGGAACACTCGAAACAATGCGAACGGCGCGGTGAGCGGGATCAGCCACCAAAGAAACAACCCCAAAACAAGCGGCCCAGCTGCCAACAAAAGGTTGATTGAGTCATGCAGCACGAGGTCAGTCGCGTACTTGGCTTCCGCGCTCGTTGCGCCAGGTTCGAGACAGACCGCACAGCAATGTTCACCGCCTACGGGAATATCGCACACGTTGCACAAGAGCCGCCCACAGCGTACGCAGGGAACCTCAGCGCGACTCATCGGGTGATAGAAGCAGCTGGCCTCGGACTCCACGCGAGCTGTCGCATTGCGACCCACTGCGACACCACGGAACACCGCCGGGAACGCCCAGGCGTGCACTAAATCGCCGCAAACGCAGCGAGAAAGGCCATTATCCTGGAACGCCTTGGGATCGAGCGGGAGCGCGCAACGA
Source organism: Polyangiales bacterium (assembly GCA_038246305.1). Classification (GTDB taxonomy): domain Bacteria; phylum Myxococcota_A; class Polyangia; order Polyangiales; family Polyangiaceae; genus JBBRRP01. Next base: position 13,640 of record JBBRRP010000067.1, read on the forward strand.
GCGCAACAGATCGACACCTTTAGCCTCGGTACACCACGCGCGTACTGGCGATGCGGTCGTGCAGGGTGCGGCGTTCAGGATCATTGATGGCGAGCAAGTAGCCGATGCCGCACGTGAGGCTTGTCACCAGCTCCGCCAAGGAGCGCAGCGCCCCGCCCTTGTAGCTCAACGCCGAGCCGTCGGGCGCCACCACCTTCAGCTTCATCAAGAGTTTGCCAGGTGTCCCACCACGCCGACCGATGAAATAGGTCTGATACCCAAGCGACATCAATTGCCCGAGCGCGGACGTTACCAACATGCCGGGGCCGAATGCGGCGAAGATCCCAAGAGTCGGATTGGTGAGCGGGAGCGTGTGCGCCACGGGGATCTGAATCAACTGCTGAGCAATGGCCAGCAAGATCCCATCGACAAGCTTCGCAAGAAATCGCACACCGAAGCCCGCGTACCTCTGCTGTCCAAAATCCACATTGGCGACACCGCCGCCTTCTTGAATGCGCTGAAAGAAGGCGGGCTTACACTGCGCGCACACGGCCATGCCTTGATAGGTTACCGTCTCGTGGCTCGGAACCAAGCGTTGACATTGCGAGCAAACAACGTTCGGCAAGCCCAACGCGCCTGGTTGATTAAAGGGTGATCCGTGTGGAGGGATGTTCGGAGGCTGCATAGGGTGACCGCAAATCGTAAGCGGGGAAGTAGCAGCTCCCCCAAAATGACGGCGCGGAGGCTACGCTTCCGCCGCAACTGACGCAACGCTTAGGAGAAAAAACTTAACGGAACCGCTGGGAAAATGGGCTATTCGCGGGAGGGCTCGGATCAACGAGCCTGACCATCCTGATCGCAAATACAGCCTTCTCGCGTTCGCGCATGCCGGCCAGGTTCTCTCGCTATGGGGTGGGCGCAAAGCCGCAAGGGACCAGCAGAGCCCGCTCGACCTCTGGCCAACGACTCTCGTCTAATCGGGCAATGGTTGCACCGAGCCGCGCCTTCCGCGCGAGCGAAAGGTGGTCAAAGTTGAGTGCACACGCCGTAGGCATGCCGTCGTCCTCGGTGAGGACGATCTCCGTGTCGATGCCACGGATGGTGCGCGTGGCCGGGACGACGATGACCTCGTTCAAGCTCGCCAGCACCGAATCGCGCGACAGGAGGAGCACGGGGCGCCGTTTATCGGGAAGCGCGAACGTGTACCGGCGGATTTCCGCGCGACGCACCGAACTCCTCCCAACCTTGGCTTTCCCAAGCGAGCGGCTCGTCGTCCGAAGAGAACTCGTCTGGGGCGGGGGGAGCCGCAGCGTAGGCAGCGGAGGAGTCATCGGTAGCAGCTGCTCGCAGCGCGAGCTTGGCCAATCGGACACGCTCGCCGTGGGGCAGTTTCAGAATCAGGGGCCAAAAATCGCTGGCAGTGAGCGGATCGCCCATGACACTAGAATAGCTCAAGTCATGTGCCTTCGGCAAGCGTGTGTGCAACGCCGGAGGAAACATGCAAGGGGGGCCCGGCGTCAGGTTGGGAATCGAGCTGAGGCGTGCAGTGTGGATGATAGATGTGTACATGCCACCGATGTCTGCGCCGTGTTGGGTGCGAAAGAAGAGGGAATTGCGCCGGTACATCAGAGAGCGCTTCAAGCAGATGAGTTCCCAAAGCGTTGAGAAGGGCCGCGTTCAAGCGCGTATCTCACGGGGCGGCGGCACGGACCCGTCCAACGCTAGAAGCTGCTGGCATGCCAGAACCACCCGCTGCCCTGGTTTGGAATTGGAGATAATACTTCGCATCCGTTGATAATAATTCGCGTGAAGTTCGCGGAGCTTATCGAGATCCTCATTCGAGACGGTAAATACGTTAAAGCTAAACACCCCCGGGCTCTGCTGGTTCAACCGATCCTGAGCCACTTGAAGCCAGAAGCTACGAAGCTTGCGAGTCGTCTTGGCGTCACGACGTGTGTCCACTGCCAGAATGCGGTCGAGCACGTAGTGGGAGCCATTCCAACGCACTTGGCCGCTCAAGTCGAGTATTCGAAGGCACGCTTCCACCTCACGCGTCGGGAGCCCGAGGCGCTTGGCGATCCAGGTCGCCGCATGCTCCGGTAGGTTCTGGTAATCTTCAAGCTCAAGGCAGCGCAGGATTGCTTGCGTCCAGGGTGCATCGTGGGCGGCGGCTCGTGTTGCCTCCAGCGCTTGGTAGGCCGGCCACACCGAGGCAAGCTCGCGCGGGTTAACAAAGCACGCCACAAAGTCTAGGGAGCGGAGAGACGTTGCTTCGAGCAGGGTCAGGAACTGTGGAAGCCGGGGTTCGGTGGAGCCTTTCAGCCAACGACTGATCGCAAAGCGGGAAAATCCAGTGTTCTCAGCGAGGTCGACGATGGTGGTGTCTCCCTGGAGCTGACGCAATAACAAGGCAACTCCCGAACGCTGCGTGAGGTCTACGTCCGTAAGCTCAGGTGGGAGCGTGCGAAAGAACTTTTCCAGGTTCTTCTTGAGATCCTGCCCGCGCCGTCGTGCGTAGTGAAAAAAACAAGCCGCGGTCGGAAAATCTCGCCCGGCCTCCCAGGCGTAAAGCACATTGGTGCGGTACCCGAGACGTCGCGAAACAGCCACTTGGGATTGCTTGCCGCGAATCGCACGAACAAGTTCACAACTCAACGCTGGGTAGTCCATATAGTGGCATTATGCACATAGCAGTGCCCAGCGGGATGAGTATTTGTGCATAACGCCACTGGCAACGAGCCCTACGCCGTGCTCAACTGGAGCCATGCTTAAACGGCGGCCCCTCAAGATCCTGGGATTTTTTGCGTTAATCCTGGGGGGCTACGCGCCGGGCTGTGAAGGTGGGCAGACCGGAGACCCGGGAATGGTACGCTTCCCGAGCCCGAGTCCACGACCCATCGTCGGGATTGGGGGCGCCTTACCGGGCCCGGGCCAAGCAGGGCAAGTTGGTTTGGCAGCCGCGGGGCAACCAGGAGGTAACACCGCTGCCGGAAGCGCGGGGCAAGCGGGGGCTCGTTGAGCTGCGGGGAGCAAATCTGCGCTTGGGCGTAGCTCGGGGGCCTCTTCTTCTGAAGGACACAACAAAAGGGAAGGCAATATGGGTAGCCTGAGGATGAGTGTGTTACTGGCGGCAACGGCATTTGTGTACGGGTGCAGCAGCGATCCAGCGCTCTCGCTCCACATGGAGGACAACGGCAAGTCATTCAGCGTCGCTGAGGACCAGGACGTCGACATGACAACGTTTATGGTTGGCGCGGGCCAATACGGCGATCCGGGTATCTCCTCGGCCGCCGTGAGGTTCGACGGCATGGAGTTCCCGAAGGCGCAGGTGCCGGGAGGGCCGACGCAGATCTTTCATTTCCACACCGTAGCCAGCGGTGAAGCGGTCGTCACCATCCCACGCACCGGAGAAGGTATCGGAGGCGCTCCGCATATCGTCACTCCGTTCGTCGTTACCCTGTTAGTAAAGTGAAGCGAGTCTCGACTCGTGCTGCGGGCCCGACGCCGGGTGCATTTCGAGCGTTTCCCGGAAGCGAAGGCTCATCGGGCGCGCATCCGCTTTCAGCTGCGGCGCCTGTGGCCCATGCTCGCTCACCGCCACGCCCAACTCTGGAACGGCGCCGAGCTCGGCGAAGCCTACCCCACCGTCAAGCGGCAGCTCGCCCGAAGGCAAGCTCGATAGAGTGAGATTTAGCGGAGAATGTGCCATGCTGGATGGCCCGGAACGTCGCTTTTAGCTTCTCGTCGGGGAGTGACACCGCGAGCGGAGCACGCTAGGTTGCGGGGGTACCAACCGGGCTCAAGAACGCGAGCGGCCTGCCTTAGGATCCAGCATGCAACTAGCCGAATTCATACTGCGTGACATGGAAGGCATCCTAGAGGAGTGGGATGCTTTTGCTACCTCCCATATCCCGGCCGCCGCCAGAATGACGCCCGCGGCGGTGCGGGACCACGCGAAACAGATTCTGACGACTGTCGCGAAAGACTTAATAACCCACCAAACGAAGCAAGCCCAGACGGACAAATCTAAGGGGAATGCGCCGGAATCGATCGCGGATCCGGAAACGCCAGCGGAGCAGCATGCTGTCCTCCGGGCGCAAAGCGGCTTTGACATCAACGAACTGGCCGCCGAGTACCGCGCCCTGCGTGCCAGCGTTCTCCGACGGTGGACGGAAGCCTATCGGCCCGACGAGCTCAGCCTCGGAGATGTCGTCCGCTTCAACGAGGCCATCGACCAGGCGCTTGCCGAATCTATCGAGGTTTTCACCGTTGAAGTGGACCGGGCGCGCAACTTGTTGCTCGGGATGTTGAGTCACGACATGCGCAGCCCGCTCAATACCATAGCGATGACAGCGTCGTACTTGGCGGCATTGGACTCTGGAGCGAACGTGTCCGCTGCGGCGTCCCGTCTGACCCGCGCCGCTGATGCCATGACGGCCCTGCTAGACGACATGATTGATTTCAATCGAACCATGCTTGGGTTGGGCCTCAACATCGCTTTGGCAAACATCGACTTGGCGGCAGAGTTTGCTGACGAAGTCGAACAGCTGCGCGGGGCCCACCCTTGTCGCCAACTCAAGCTGGAGGTGTTCGGCGACGTCCGGGGGCACTGGGACGGTCCGCTCCTGCAGCGGGTGCTTCGCAACCTGATTTCGAACGCCATCAAGTATGGGACCCCGGACTCGCCGATCCGGACGGTCGTGGTCGGAGAGGCGGCCGGTGTCCGCTTCGAAGTCACCAACAGCGGGCCGACGATCGAGCAATCGGCACTGGGCGAGATTTTCGACCCGCTCAAGCGCGGCTCCGCAGCAGAGCCGTTCCACGCCGACGGCGGCCTCGGGCTGGGACTGTTTATCGTGCGCGAAGTCGCCCGGGCGCATGGGGGCGAGGTCGCGGTGCGCTCCGCCGAGGGAGTCACCGTGTTCGATGTCCGGCTACCTCGCCGCAACGAAAGCCCTGCAACCAGACCGACCCCATAAGCTCAAGTGCGAATCCGTGTCTGACTAGGTGAGAGTTTTGGTTGGCGCTCCGTGCCGGTGCTGTGCTCGCCGGCACGGAACTTACCCCAACCCCTAGTGGCGACTGATGGCTAACGCCCAATCACCGCGTTGCCACCGAGCAACGGAAGCGCCAGATTCACTTGGGTGCGATCACCACAACGCTCGGAAAGTAGCTGCGATAGCGCTGCGCATCGCGTGTTAGAAGCTTGAAGCCAGAAATGGCGGCGTGCGCTCCGATGTAGAAATCCGGCAGCGGTGAGCTCTTGACTCCGCCACGGCGCCGGTACTTAAGGAAGGCTTTGCCAGCTAGAAAAGCAGCCTCATACGGCAAGGGTTCACGTCGGAAAATGCCTACCGGAAGCGCCGCCTCCAACTCTTCGATCCGGTGGTAGCCGATCGAAACTTCTGAATAGATCAACGCATTGATCATCAGCGGAGCTTCATTGGCCGCAGTCAAAAGCGCGTGGGACGACCACTCTCCCCAAGCGGGATCGTTGGTGGCTACGTCTAGCAAAACGTTGCTGTCTACCAAGATGCCTGTCATCCCGACTTTCGCGTTAGCGCCATAATGTCGTCCGTCGTCATCTTCACGTTCGCGGTTCCCCTCAACCTACCGATCACGCTCGCCCCTCTGCCCGCGGAGGGCTTGCCCCGCACCTTCACCATACGCGCACTGTTCCCCTGAACCTGGAACTCCACTTCTGTGCTCGGGAGGATCCCCAGTTTTTCCCGAACCTCAATCGGAATGGTGACTTGCCCTTTAGATGTAACGCGCATGTATTACTCCTACTAGTATTACTAGCAGCTAGGCCCACCTGAGGCCAGCGCTGAGAGCGGCGGAGTGGATGCCTGATTGGCCCTTTCGACTCAACACACTCGACGGAACGCGGCCCAAGAGCTAAGGCGCGCGCGTGCCGAACGAATCGCTGGTGCTGGCTCCCACCGCGGAGCGCAACGTGTTCCTTGCCCCGGACGGGAAGAGGCTGGTGGCGCCAGAGGGCTGGGCGTGTTTATTGGCGTTTGCGCGTGTGCGCATTTATGATATGCCTATATGCATGCGAACTACCATAGATATACCTGACGGGCTCCTGGAGCGCGCAAGGCCGGCCCTCGCCAAGCGCCACATGACTCTCCGAGCCTTGGTGGTAGATGCGCTCGAACACCTCTTGCAGCCAGAGTCACCAGTCTTCCGACTGCGTGATGCTAGTGTCGGTCATCGGTCGGAATCGGAGGAACGGGTGGGCAGCGATGCTATCAATCGAGCGATCGAAGATCTCGGCGAATCGTCCCTGTGATCGCGGTCGATACGAACATTCTCGTCCACGCGCACCGGCGCGAGGCGGAGATGCACGTTCGAGCCAAGAGCCTCCTTCTGGAAATGGCCGAAGGCGTGATCCCCTGGGGCGTTTGCTTGCACTCGCTGGTCGAGTTCTACGGAGTGGTCACGACTCCGCGGTTGTGGCGTGTGCCCTCCACGCCGGAGCAGACGCTCGATCAACTCACCGCGTGGCGGGGATCCCCAAGCCTACGCATCCTGTGTGATGACACGAGCATGTTGCCACTCCTAGCGGATCTCGTATGCGCAGGAAACATTCGCGGGGCAAAGATCCACGACGCACGGATCGCAAGCTGTTGTTTGATTCATGGGGTGGACGTGCTGTTCACCATCGACCGGGATTTCAGCCGGTTCCCCCGTCTAAAGACGCGCAATCCGCTGGTTGAATTACCCCGCTAGCCCCTCGAAATCGCTGAGAGCGTCGTCAAAGTGAGCATCGAGCTTGAAGCCCTTGCCCTTGGCCGACCCAAAGCGAGGCCACTCTGTTTTGCTGAGAGGTCGCAGCTCGGCAATCGGCCAACGCACCCACCGGCCTGATCTTCATAAGTTAGACTAGTTCAACTAGTTGAAGTGGTCGAGCGATGCGGCCGGCTCCCACCGCGGAGCACCCATCAGGACTTACCTGATGGGTTCGCTGGTGTAGACGATGACGTTGGATGCGACGGCGCGATGGGCTTGGGAGCATGCAGCGGAAGCGGGGGAGCCCGATAAATGCGCGTGCCACCTCCGGGGTCGGGTACGAATTGCGGTTCGCTCGTGCCAGCGTTGGCGTCGAAACCTGAGGCGCCGGCGCTGCCAGCAACCCCCGTGTTTCCGCCCGTCACGCTGGGCATCCATTCTAACTCTAAGAGAGCCCAGCCGCGCCACCACCTCTAGCCAGCCAGGATGCAGGTAAGCCTCGCCTCCGATCAGTGAAACCTCTTTCACGCCAAAGCGAGCCAGCTCGTCGGCGACCTTTAAACATTCCTCGGTAGATAGCTCGCGTGCCCGTGCGTGTCCCGCACGCGATCCACAATGGTTGCAGGCGAGATCACAGCGTAATGTCAGCTCCCAGACCGCCACAACAGGACGCCACAGCTTATCTACGGGTCGGGTCACGCTATCAAGCGGAGGAACCGCGAGCTCAGTATTGAGAATTGGTAACCGCACCAACGCGAGTGTACGGTGTGCCATCGTGTTCATCAACCCTTGTCGGGGGAGCAGAGCCCAAAGGGGGCGTCAATCAGTGGTTGGCGTTGGCCAGAGGGCGCTCATAGCCGAGGCCCACTTCTAGTGTGTGGGTGAGCGAAACGCCTGTCGCGAATTCACCGTGCTTGCCCACGTTGTACCAAAAGCCGACGCCTGGCTTGCTGCGGTAAAAAGCATTTGGAAAAATGCTAATCTGTAACCAAGAGTCGTCAATGTCGCTGAGCTGTAAAGAAGCGAGCAAAGATTGGTTGCGATCCACGAACAGTGCGACGCTCGGCGCGAATTTTACGCGATTTTCTAGGCTGTCGAGCGAGACGTTGGTTAAGCGGTAAGAGCGGCCGCCCGCTGCTACAGATACCGCGTATTCGCTGTAGGCTCGGTAGGAAACGCTCCCGAGCGTGCCGAGCCCCATGTGTAAGAAGGGCGAAAGCCGCGACGCCGAATTAACTGGTATTTTGACGGAAAAATCGTTGCCCGTGTTGTTCAAGTTGCCGCCGGGAAACGTGAGCGCGGGCATGCGGGACCAATCCGACAGGATGACGTCGTGGCTAAAGAAGCGAGCAACCTTGTCCGAACTGAAGAGGAGGAGCCCTCCGAGATCGAAGACGTAGACGTCCGCGATCGCGTCCGTGCTAAACCCTGGGTTGCCTCGGTTTTCCAGCGTCTCGTTGACCAGCGCTGAAAGGAGCACTGTGGCGCCGGACCAGAGCCAGGGCAGCGGCACTCGCCGATCTTCGTACCACTCTGAAAGTGCACGAAAGGTCCGGCCTCCCCCCAAGAGGTGCAGGCCGTAGTTCGGCACCCAAAACGCAGTTTCGGGTGTGAAGCTGAGCGGCAGTATTTCAGTACTGAGGAAGCGGCCCCAGCCGTCTGCAGAAATGGCAGGAAAAGGGTTCCCTAGGTTTCGGAGCACCACCGCGCCGTCACGGCGGTACGGCTGTGAGAGCAAGTTACGACGCCCAGGTCGGAGCTGGAGTACGTCGTAGCCGCGGTTGAGGAAAACGTACGCCGGTCCGTAAAGCGACTCACTCCCGTAGTCGCGATTGAAATAGAAGTAGCGTGGCGGTTTGCGCTCCGACGCGTGCGTTAGCTCCTCGGCTACGGCGCTGGGTTCATCGCAAACGAGTAAGGCGATGAATGCTGCGAAGGCGCTCCGCAGGCGGCGTTTTCTTTGGCAACCTCGCACAGAGGCTGCGGTCTAGCGCGTCCCAGCCTCTTTGGAAGAGCATAAGAGCTAACGCGCTGGAGCATCAGACAATCGAACTAGTGTGACCGCGTTGTTGACCGGTGCGGCGATGAGCTGTATTGTCGCCCGGCAGGTGCCGTGCAATTGAGTTCGAGTCCCCGTGTCGCACGGCCAGACATCTCGGCCCGCGCATGGCCAGGGGTGGTGTCGTTGGCCATCGTCTCGGCGTGCGCGCCATCTCCTCGGGTGCTGCCGGCTTGCATTGACGACGGCGTTACCTCGACGGGAAAGGCTTCAGTGCGCGTTGTTGCTGCGGGCGATCTGGTCGACTGCGCGGGGGGCGCCCAGGAACAAACAGCGGCGCTCGCCGAGTCACTTCATCCGGATGCAGTGCTGGCGCTCGGCGACCTGGTCTACCCTAATGGAACTATCGACGAATACCTCGACTGCTACGCGCCGACCTGGGGACGACTCAGGCCGCTGACGCACCCTGTGGTTGGCAATCACGAGTACCACACGGCCCATGCGGGCCCATTTTGGGCCTACTTTTGCGGTGCGAGTGGCCCCCCCTTTCGCGGCTACTACAGCTTCTCGCTCGGGCCTTGGCACGCGATTGTGCTGAACAGCAATTGCGGCCAAGATCTCGACGTCCCAAGCTACGTGCCGGACGACTTCGAAAGCTGCGACGCAGGCTCACCGCAAGCTCGCTGGCTCGAGCGTGATCTCGCCGAGCACGCTGGGCAGTGCACCCTCGTTGCGTGGCACCATCCGCGCATCACCAGTGGCAAGCAGGACGACGGCGGAAGCATGCGTGACCTGTGGGGCCTCTTGCAAGCAGGTGGCGCGGATGTAGTCGTCAACGGCCATGCGCACCTGTACAACCGCTTCGCGAAGCTCGGTGCAGACGGGCATGCTTCACCCGATGGCATTCGCTCGTTCGTCGTAGGCGCGGGCGGCCATGAGCTTGCCAAATCGGTACGGTCTCCCGAAGGTCTGGAAGCTTCGGACGACGAACACTTTGGCGTCTTGAGTTTGGAGCTTCGAAAAACCTCTTTTTCCTGGCAATTTCTGAGTTCCGACGACGGCCACGCGCTCGACGCCGGCGAGGCCACGTGTCAGCCGTGAATCGGCGAGCGCACTCGGCCGCCGTCGTGCTCGCGGGTTGGTTCTGGTCGCAGAATTCCTTGGCGGCACCCAATCACTTCGAGCTCGAGCCCACTTTTGGATATGCGGCAACATTTACCACGGGGCTCTCGCCGTATCGGGGCTTCGTCGGCCTCGGCGTACGCACCAATCCCACCGCCCGGCTGTGGCTCAGCGGTTCATTCTTTTCGTACTCCGGATCGCGCGCAGCGGCCGACGGACCGGGCATCACGTACCGCGCGCGTGACCGCGCCTACGCAGGCGAGTTCGACGTGGCCCTGCGTTTCCAGTTTGGCCGCTTGCTGTTCGAGCCCGGCACTGCGGTAGGAGCGGCCTGGATTTGGGGTGGGACCTATGTGACGCCGACCGACATTCGGGATCGCTACTGGGCCGCGAACTTAGGTCCGGTGCTTCGGATCGCCGTGCGCTCGGGGTCCATCACTTGGGGCGTTGAAGGAGCAGCTTTGTATGTTCCGTCTTATGTGGCAGCCCCGATCGTTCGCGCGGGGGCCTTGTCGCTCCTACCCTTTTGAATGCGTCGGTCAACAACCGGACAGGCGCTCGCCCGCGTCCCAATTGGGGAGATCCGCCAAGCTCCTATAGCGCCACCTCAAATGTCCACAATCGACACTTTCGCGCCGGCGGCCGATAACAGCCGACGCAGGTCATCGGCGTCATCGCTCACGACAGTCGCTTGAAACTGAGCCGCTAGCACCGCCACCGAAGCGTCGATGACGTCCTTGGTGCGGGACTTGGCAAGCAGCAACCCTGCAAGGTGGGCAGCTGTCTCGTCGAAAGGGATGACCTCGCACCCACGGAGGAAGCGCCTCATCTGTGCCTGCTTCGGAGAGCGGCTGGCCTGCGCCACCACAGGAGCAGGCACCAGCGGGACAACTCCAGCCTCCAGGCGGATCCGGTGGTCAGCCCACGTACGGCGGAGAGATCGTTCAGCAGCGATCAACACGCCCGTGTCGTAGACGACCGGGCTCATCGGCCAGCGCGCTTCCGCCGAATGGTAGCTTGATTCATGCGAACGCGCGCGGCTTCAAGTTCCGCGTCCGTGAAGGCGCCGTGCTCCACCTCCCATTCTCGAATGGCCCTGAGCCCATCGCGCACGAGGAGTGCACGGCGTGCCGCCGCTGTCAGCCAAGCGGAGATGCTCGTCCCCTCGGCTTCCGCTGCATCCAGCATTTTGGCGTGAACGTTGGCATCTATCGTCACAGCGAGCTTTACCGCGGGGTTCCCTCTTGGCATACCGGAAACGGTACTACCATGGTAGGATACTTGCAAGAGCCTTCAGGTAGCTACTCCGCCAAAACTGACCACTCCGCTGGGAATAACACAAGAAACGCCGAACCGGCGGAATGCGCTCGGGGGCGGTAGCTCGCGCGCCTGCGGGCGGCCGGTCTCTCCCCTTATCCCTGCTCGCTTGGGCTCGCACGAATGGGAGTGTCGGTGGGCATCAAAACCCGCGGCTAGTTGAGCGGAAGAGCGTCTAAGCTTATTTATCCGCGCTAACCGAGCCCAGATTCTGCGCGGGGTTAAGGCGCCAGAAATTGGGCCAACCCGAGTGGGGGTCGGTCGGTTCTAGTCGCTCGAGCTCCTCGACGTCTGCGAGGTCCTTGTGGCGTCCCGCGGCCTGCACCTCGACCTTCAGAGGCGCCATGCCGAAGCGATAAGCGGCACCCTCCTGAGCGAAGTGGCTCGCAGCGACGCCGTGTGCCTGTGACGGTGCGCCAAATGCTTCAAGGGCGGCAACGACTCGCTCGGAGTTCGCCTTAGACGCCCTCACGAAGATGTCCATGTCGTCCGTAGCACGCACGTGCCCGTACAAGATTACGGCCCAACCGCAAAGGTTTCTCCCGGCCACTCTGAGCGCGGAATCGCGGGACGCTGCTCGCCACGAAGGACCTGGTGATGTTGGATGAGGCGCACCGCTGCGGCAAGCCTCTCCTCCGGCGTACTCTTCGCATACCGCGAAGGCTTCGGTTGGCCGAGCGACACGGCTTCGATCGTCATGCCGACGCGTCGTGCCGCAGCCCGAACCCTGCGGGCGACTCATTTTTCTTGGGGCGTCACCAGCGAATCTTATCACACGTGCGTGGCCGCCTCCACTCGCCACCCGAAGTTCCCGTCGCTCCACCTGTCGCTGCCGCACCGCCCGTGCCGGTGCCGCCAACGCTTGTCCCATTTTTCACCCAACCAAACATCCAAGCGCGAACCGCGATAGTACGCGTTTGACTCCCCGCGCAGAGTCGTCTCAGTAGGTCGAGATCGCGAAACCCATGTGTCGCCCTGCGTGGAGCAGGCGCTCGTCGTAAGTTGCCAGCTCCACCGCTTGGCCTTGACGGCGCAGGAAGTCTGCAGAGGCCAAATGGAGCGCGTCCAGCGTTCGCACGGGTACCGGAAATTTGTCGAGGGCACGCTGAAGCACCGCGGGTGAGAGCTCCAGAAATGCAACGCGTGCGAGCAGCCCACGAACGGCATCGCCATGGCTCTTGGCTAACCCCCGTGCGTTGATTCGCGTCCACATTTCGTACTCCAGCAGGCGGCTCGAAACGAGCGTGGTGCTCCACAACCCAACACCGGGACAGCGATCTTCCGCCAGCAGATGCGCCAACGCCACCGAGGTATCGAGGTAGATCAGCTTTCGCCTCTGTCAGCAGCCAGCTCAGCTAGGATCTCTTTCGCGCGCGCAACGGGCAATCGCTTCGGCGGCACTTGCTCGACGAGGGTTGGCGGAGTCAGCCAGCCGCGCTGCACTGCGTCCGCCAGAAAAGCATCCGCCACCGCAGGGCTACGGCCTTCGCGCGGGGGGATGAGCTCCGCGACGACGCGGTCGCGATCCGTCACCAGCACCGTCTCGCCCGAGGCAGCTAGGCGCACGTACTCGCTGAGCTTGTTTTTCAGGACTTTGATGCCGACCGAGCGCACATGACAAAGGTAGCTTCAAGTAGCCACTTCGTCAAGACTGGCCAATTGCGCGCTTGTTCTCAAGCAGCTGGAGTTCCCTCAGGGAAGTCACTTCGGGCACACGCATGGTGTCGCTTTCGCCCACGAACGTCTCGACGGCGGTGTCGATGTTCTGCCAATAACCAAGCGCTGGACCGCTGAGAAGCTCGTTGAAGAGCAGCATGGCGTCGTATTGGCGGCGCTGAAAGACCTGTTCACCGGAGAGTTGAGTTTCCATGAGCCTCAAATCCACACGCCCCAACCAGATCATCGCCCGGAAATATTGTTCGAGGCTCGGCTCGGCGGTGTAGTGGCCGCGCGGCTTGAATTGAGAGAAATCGAAAGTGCGACGCGTGGGATGCGCTTGGCGTGTGCTTCCAATTGCGATAGGAGACAGCGACTCACATGCGCACATCGTTACCCGGTTTATTGCTCCTGCTCCCCCTTGGCTTTGCTGCAAGCGCACGTGCGCAAACGGCAGAGTTCGCACCCCCGCCAGCGCCCACGGTTTCAGCTTTCGCTCCGGCGCCCAGCGCTCAGCCACCTCCGGCCAACCCACCGGCAGCGCAACAGCCTTTTGCCCCACCGCCGCCAGCTCCAGCCGTTGCCCTGCCTGTGCTGCCGCCCAGCTATACCCCCACTCCACCCGCGCCCACGCTTTCCGAACCCGCTTGGAGGATACGTGATGCGCGGGTCATTTTGAATGCGAAGAACGTTGCCTCCCTTGGCCTAAATTGGTACCGCGCGAAGTTGCACGGCTCGAGTTCGACGTCTAAAGAAACCAGCTACTCGCTCGATTTTCTAACCGGAGCCCGGCCCAGCATCGATATCCTCCTCGGGAAGAGGTCGCTCTGGACGGTCGGAGCGGAAGCCAATTTTTGGGGTTATGGCCAATCCTCGTCCTCGGGACGCGGTGTCTGGTTCCTGCCGCGAGGTGGCGTGATCCTCGGGGACGCTGAAAATTTCGGGGTCTGGCTGCGGGCGGGCATTGGCTATGAAGCGAGTAGCTCGGTGAGTGATCGTTCGACGGCTGGGAACTCATCGTCTAGTGGGAGCGCTGTGCTCTTCTTGGTCGATCCAGTGATAATCTTTTCGCCGGCGCCGCACGCCGCTTTTACATTTGGCCCAGACCTGTTCGCCGACAGCGCTACGTCCAAGGCTGATGGCGTGGAGACCGGTACCAGTTCGCGCGTCTCGCTAGGCATCCAGGGCGGTATCTCGCTGTTGCTCTGAGGGCTACCGAGATCAATCGCAGGTGACGCGGTGCAAACATTCATGATCCGCCGCCTTCTTCCTTGGCACCTCAAAGTGGTTCGAATGGGCTGCCAAGCAACCGGAAGCATCTACTGCAACAAGCGGGATGCTGCCCATTCTTCCGTGCCGGTGTCGTACGCTGGGTCCCTTTGCGGCCAACAAACCTTCTCGGCGGATCGTCACACTGCTCAGACACGTTTTCCCCAGCCGCACTCGTACGGTGTGATGATCGGTATGGCGAGTGTTAAGATGACTGTCACGTTAGGCGCGCAGGAGTTGGAGCAAATTCGAAGCCTCGTGGCGGAAGGCCCGACCGGAAGCGTGTCGGGGTTTGTTCAGCATGCCGTTCGAGTGGGATTGGCCGATGTCCGGGGTTGGGGAGCCATGTTGGCTCAAGCGCTTGAGGAGACGGGAGGCCCTCTTTCGGATTCCGAACGCCGCTTTGCGGATTCGGTGTTGAAGGCAGAACCCAAACGGTTGAAGGCCCGAAGAAAGGAATAAGTACCGCTGGACGGGGCAAATGCGTAGAGTGCGCGCGTGACGCCCGATCAAGCCATGGCGGAAGCCAAATCTGGGACTCTGCGGCCCGTTTATCTGGTGCTCGGCGAGGAATCCCGCCTGGGGAGCGATGTGGTGAGAGCGTTGCGGGAAGCGATCACGCGGAGTGGCATTCCGGGCTTGAATGATGATCAGCTGGTGGCTGGGGAGAGCACGGTGCAAGCGGCACTTTCGGCGGCGAAGACTTTGCCAATGATGGCCAAGCGCCGCATCGTTATCGTTAAGAATGTGGAACGCTGGCAGACAGAATCCAAGCAGGATAACGCCCTCGATCTTCTCGCCGACTATACTGAGAAGCCTTCGGAATCGACGGTGCTCATTTTGGTCGCAAGCAAGCTCGATAAACGAAAACGCCTGGTGGCTCGGGCGCAGAAGCAAGGCTTCTTGGTGAGCTGCGACGCCTTAGATCGGGCGCAATTGCGGCAATGGATTGAGCGCACCACGGCTGAGCTTGGGAATACGATCAGTCGCCCCGCAGCGGAGCTTCTCGGCGAACTCGCGGGTCCAGATCTCTCCGGCGTCGCTGATTCCTTGGAACGCGTGTGTCTGTTTGTTGGAAACCAGCAGCCGGTGACGGAGGCTGCCATCACCGAGTGTGTGGTGCGTCTGCGTGAAACGAATGTCTGGGCGTTGGTGGATGCGGTGGGGCGTCGAGACGTGGGCGGCGCATTGAAGGCGCTCACGGAGGTGTACGACCCTTCGGACCGGGGGCTCCGCCTCGTGTCCGTGTTGGCTTGGTCCGCGCGGCAGTTGATTCGATTTGAAGCGGCCATCGCTGATGGCTTGCCTCCGCCCGATGCCGCAAAGAAGGCTGGGGCTCCGCCGTTCAAGGCGCGCGACCTGGCCGAACAGATCAAAAGACTGTCTCGAACTGATCTGGAACGTTGGCTCGTGGCTCTGGCTGATATCGATCTCAATTTGAAAGGGGGCAGCAAAAGACCTCCAAAAGCGGTGCTCGAACATGCGCTCATCCGGCTCTGTCAGGCTGGGGGCCGCCCCGGACAACGCTCCGCCAGAGCTTGACCGACCCCCCATACGGGCCCATGTATGTTGCTAAGGGCGGCGTCGAGGCCGAAAGAGCCTTCCTTCGAAAAATAACTCAGCGAAAACCCTGCGTGACGCTATGAAATTGGCTGCTTCCAGAACCTTCATGAAACTCGAGCCCCTCGCGAACGCCAGCCTGCCCACCAAGCACGGCGTGTTTCAGCTTTACGTGTATCGCTGGGACGATCCGAGCGCGCACAGGGACCTCAGCACTGAGCACTTAGCGCTCGTGATGGGGAACGTGGCCGGTCGAAACGATGTGCCCGTGCGGGTCCACTCAGAGTGCCTGACGAGCGAGGTGTTTGGCTCACTGAAGTGCGATTGTCGGGAACAGTTGGATCGAGCCCAAGCCGAGATCGCACGCCGTGGCTTCGGAGTGATTCTCTATCTGCGGCAGGAGGGTCGAGGTATCGGGCTTGCCAACAAGGTGCGAGCCTACGCACTTCAGGCAGAGGGCGCTGATACGATTGAAGCGAACCAGCTGCTGCATCTCCCGGTAGATGCCCGAACTTACGATGTGGCCGCTGCGATGCTGCGTGCTTTGGATGTGCGATCCATCGAGCTTTTGACGAACAACCCTGAGAAGGTTCGCGCGCTCGAGGCACTCCGAATTCACGTGGCCAAACGCCTGCCGCTTCAGATACGGTCCAATCCGTACTCAGCGCATTACCTTGAGGTCAAACGCCTGAAGATGAAGCACGAGCTGCCAGCAATTATTGCTGAGCTCGCCCCAAAGCCTGTGACGTCGTAACCGCGGACGCAACTCTAGGGCGCAATAAAGGGCCGCAGGGTGCGTCGCACGTTGCCGTCTTGGGACGTGAAGTAAATGCGCGAGGTATCCATGGCCATATCCACCGTTGCTGAGGGGCCGGACCACACAGTGACGGGTGCCGAAGGCGGCTGGCTCCGCACGATTTTGACAATTTCCCAGGTGTTGGGTCGAGGTTCGTCCGCGGCGTAGACATCTACCGCGTCCACACTCAACGCCGAGATCGATGCTTGCTCATAGATGCTGAGCCCACCACCGCCGCACGACTGGATGGGGCAATCCAAGACACGCTTGCTCTCACCGATCCAATACACATGCCCGCCACCCACGGCTAAGCGTGACGGTAGCACCAGCTGACTCGCAAGACCTTGCGGGCCACCGGAGCAATCGGGCGTCATACAGTAGCGAATCTCGCCCGTCATCGGTTCCGTCCAAAAGACTCGCCCCTCCGAGTATTTCATGTCCGCCACCAGTTGGGGCTCAGCCGCAAAAAGAAATGGCGCAACGTCGCACTGCATCCCAATCGGACACTTCAAGAAGCGAGTTGGATCACGCCAATAGATCTCGGTCTCGCTGGCGGCCAACAGGCGCAGGGCCTCCTGACTGACAGCGATCACCTTCGCGGGTGTTTGCGGGCTGCAGCCATCCGGCAACGGACAACTTAAGATTTGACTGCCGGAACCCGCTGCCGGCGCCACGCTGAGCACGAGCAAATTGCTGGTGAACGTCATGGCAAGCACTTTGCCGGAAACCAAAAAGACGCTGACCGGATTCATGCCGCAGCCATCAAAACCGCAGCGAAATACCCCACTCTGACCCCCGCGCTCTCCGATCCAAAACACACCGTATTGGTTAACGGCGATCGCACCGAGCGACTGAAAGCCAGACGCCAATATTTGCTCCTGGTTGATGATGGGCATCGCAGGTGCGCCGCCGGTTCCCTGCATTCCCGTTGGGTTCGTGGTGGGAGGCGTCGTAGGCTGAGCGGTTGGTAGGCCGGCGATGCCGACGATGTCTCCAGAAACAGAAGAACCAACTCCACAGTTCGGTATGGATGCGAGCTTAGAGGGGCAACCTTGTGTACCCACGAGGCTGACGCCGAGCGACATCACATCACACACAGCCTTGGGGAAAACGATTTCTGAGCCCTGCACACGCCAGCCATCGGTGGGCCCGAAATCGAGCGGTACCACGCAACTGTCCTGGTTGCACGTGCCGGCTCCATCTTTGCCAGAACGAAGGCCAAAATTCATCAGGCTGGTATCTTGACCTGGGGGAATGCCGAGCTTGCAGCCAGGTTGCATGGCGTTAAGCGGGAAGGCCGTGTTGAAGCAGCCCGCGAGATCGAAGCACTTGCCGTCTCCAGCCGCTGTGCCACCCCCAAATACGGAAGCTTCCGAATACTCACTGAGCTTGGTGGATTCCACCGTGGAGGTATCGCAGCTACCCGCGACACAGGTTTGTTCGTCGGGGCAGGCAGAAACCACCTCTCCCTTGGGATCGGTTTTCACCGAGCGCGCATCAGCACACAGCCAATGCAACGGCACAGGCAGCGTCGCCACGCGGTCACTCGGCACCGTAGTGATGACCTCTCGAAGGACGCGCGCGACCTTGTTCTGATACGCCACCACCCGAATATTAACCGGCGCTGATGGATCTTTGCCGGCGACAACGCCGAGCGTGGCTGGCAACTTCAGGCCGCCGGGGCCAAGATCGAAGTCACTCGCAAACTGCAACATCCCGTAACTTCGGACCTCTATCCGCACCGAGTCAATGTCTTTAGGGATGCTCATGTCGGTTTGCAACGTGAGCATGAGCTGACCAATCTTCTCGTCGTTTGTTTTGGCGCAAGCACCGACCCAAGTGAGAGCGCCAACCAAAAGAATGAATAACGTTCGCCGCATGCGCTTCCTCTTCAAGGCAGATGAACGGTGCCAGGCTTGATCGTGCCAACCACAGGCTTCTGTGTGCTGGTATCAGGCTGCGCGAACACGAGGTAGCCAGAGGCCGCTGCGCCGCCCGCCACCAATACGCCACCTGTGATCCAAAGCCAGGTCGGTAACCCGCCACCGGAGTCCACTTCAAGCTCGACGGTGACCGTGCGCGAGCGACCCGGCTCGATCGCGATTTCGGCGTAAAACGGGTGTTTTTCGGGATTTTTTACCGACAGCGAGTGTGCGCCTCGCGTCAACTTGCCCTGCCAATTTCTGTCACCCAGGGCCTTCCCATCCACGACGATGCTATCGCCCGGGCCAGCTCGCACAATCAGCGTGCCTTCAGTGACAATCTTCTCCAACCTAGCGTTCACCGTCAGCTGCTCTTCGCCGGATACATCCAGGCTCTGGGTGAAGTCTTTGTAACCCGCTTTACGCAGCGTGATCTGGCGTTTGCCGATGTCCACGAGCAGCGGACTCTTGAGCGGCAGAGGACCCACTGAGACTCCATCCAGGAAGAGAGAAGCATCGGCCGGGTTACTCACGACACTGATGCTGGAAACGAGCGGGACAATCGCCTCCGTGAGCCGCTCAACATCTTCTCGGTCCTCAGGCGTGAGATAGGCGTGGGCATCTCGCTCATAGATCCGCAACGAGCGCAGCACCTCTGCATAGTGGCGAAGCGCCTTGTGGCAGGCAGCCATATTCCAAAGCAGCCGAGGATCGTTCGAGGCCCGATAAGCGCTTTCAAATTTCACGACCGCCCCAGCAAAGTCGCCGTCTTCATACAGCACCTTGCCGGAAACGTAGTCGGCGCGCGGCATACCTCGCAGCGAGTCATTTAAAGATGGCGCTTCCGGTGCTGAAGCCAGCGGCGGTTCCTCGGCGATGGCGAGTGCCGGTACGGCCACTTGCTGAAGGAGCAGCCCTAGGCCGAAATATCCATAGATTTTCATATTTTCCCTACTTCAACCCCATGTGCAGCAGTCCACCACCGGAGGCCCTCGCCTCTGCAGGTTTTTCAGGTTGAGCAACGTCCGGCTTCTTCGGCGCTTCTTTGGCCGCGACTTGAAGCTTCTTCTCTGCTTTCTTCTGAGCGCGCTTCGCTGCCACTGAGTGTTTGGCGTGAACCGGAAGTGGGCTCGCGGCGGGCGCAGGCATTGGCGGAAGCGGCTTCGCTTGAACCGCCGCGACGACTGGCTGCGCCGCGACGACTGGCTGCGCGACGGCTGGCTGCGCCGCGACGACTGGCTGCGCGACTGCTAGCTCGGCGACCACCGGCGCCGGCATCACCGCCTGAGCAGGCACGGCCTTCTGAGTTGGGAGGGTCGCAAGGCCTGGCACACCCGCTGCCGAAGCACCTGCCGCACTTGGCCCACTGAAACGCCAAGCGCCGGCAATGCCGACGAGCAA
>JBBRRP010000068.1:0-32794 GCA_038246305.1 Polyangiales bacterium
CACCTTCATTATTTTCGTGAGCGATTGAACGTCCCGTTCTGTTATCAGCTGGTTGCGGCGGCTGGACACTCATTTGTGAAGAACGGCGTTCATGTGGTGTCTGCCGCAACAGCGCTCCCAGGCATCGCTTAAAGAGCGCGCCCGAATGTGGTTGCTCGCGATTGCCTGGTTCCTTTTGCTTGGGAGCATCGGATTTTCGTTTCCATATTTTGGTTTGTACCTGGTGGACACGGCCAAGCTGAGCGGTAGCCAGGCGGGCGTTGCGTTGGCGGTCATTCCGGTGATGTCCGTGCTCTTTCAGCCGATACTGGCTGCATTTTCTGATGCGAGCGGAGCGCGCACCCGAGTTCTTTCGGGGCTTGCGCTGGCATCAGCGGCCGCTTTGATGCTCCTGTTCTTCGCGCAGGGGTTTTGGTCAGTGCTGGCTTGCACGGCTTTCTTCGCCCTTTGCTCCGTGACGTTATCGCCAGGACTTTGGGCGGTATCTTTCGCGATTGCAGCGCCCATCAGTCCCCGCGCCATGGGCTACGCAAGGGCGAGCGGAACAGTCGGCTTCGGTGTTGCCGTTATTGGTTTTCCGCTGCTCGGCTCGTTGCTCTCGAGCAGTGTGGTTGCTTGGCGAAACATACCGCTCCTTTCGTGGACACTCCCCCTGGCGGCTTTCAGCATGTTCTTGGCAGCGCTGGCGCTCCGTGCCTTACCACGCACCGGAGATGTCTCGACACGCGCGAGCTTCGCAGATCTCGCTGCGCTCAGGAAAAACCAGCCATTTCGTCGTTTGCTCTTGGTGATGTTTTTTGCATTTCTTGGTCTCCACGGGCCAACCGTTTTCTTTCCGGTTTTGATCCAAGCCAATGGGGGCGGGATCTTGGCTCTCAGTCACATGTGGCTGATCATGCTCGCCCTCGAAGTGCCGCTCGTCTGGAACTTTGGCTTCAGCGTTAAGCGGCTCGGCGTGCGGCGCATGATCTTGATTGGCTTAGGCGCCGGCGCTGTGCGTTGGCTATGTTCGGCCTGGCTCACCGATCTAGTTTGGATCAGTGCTGTCCAGGCACTCCACGGTATCACGGTCTGGGGTGCCGTCCTTGGGGGAGCTGCGTATGTCGACGAAGAAGTGGCATCGAGTCAACGCTCCACTGCACAGTCACTGGTTTCAGTTGTGGGACCGGGACTTGGAGGCATGTTCTCAAGCATTGCCTCGGGCTGGCTGGTTGAGTATTGGGGGCCCAAATCACCGGCACTTTTGGGTGGAGTGCTCACGCTGGGCCTAGCCGTGAGCGTGTGGTGGATATTGCCGGAATCGAAGGGCCGGAGGAGCGCCGCGGGTTTCACGCTGTGATCTTCGCTAAGGGTTTGCAGCAATATGGGATCTGTGATATGGATACCCATATCCTACATGAAAACCACTATCGAACTCTCAGATTCAGTGCTGCGCGCTGCCAAATCCACGGCTGCAAGGGAGGGCACAACGGTGAGGGCGCTGGTTGAGGAAGGGCTTCGCAAGGTCCTTGCTGAACGAAAAGTGCGCCCCAAGTTCAAGCTTGAGCTCGTCACATTTCGTGGCGAGGGTCTTCAGCCGGGAATAGCGGAGGGCGGCTGGGAGTCGGTTCGCGAGCTGATCTATGAAGGCCATGGTTCGTGATTGCGGTTGACACGAATTTGCTCGTGTATGCGCTCAGAGAGGAATCGGTCTGGCATGAGTCAGCACGTCAAGCATTGACCGGGCTGGCAGAAGCTCCAGGTGCGTGGGCGATCCCGGCTCCTTGCATCCATGAATTCTTGGCTGTGGCCACGCACCCTCGTATCTTTTCGCCGCCTACGCCACTTAACATCGCGCTGGATTTTGTAAGCGCTCTCTTGAAATCTCCGAGTCTTGAAGTCTTGTCCGAAGGACCCGGCTACTGGCCTGTCTTGAATTCGCTCTTGCGCAAAGCCAAGGTGACGGGCCCAAAAGTCCACGATGCACGCATCGCTGCGCTGTGTTTGCATCATCGGGTCAGCGATCTATGGACTGCGGATCGAGACTTCGGACGTTTTCCGGAGCTCACGACGCGCAACCCTTTGGTGGCTTAGCTCTTCGCTGACACGGAGAAGCACCTCGGCCTGCCCCTATTCGGCGCATTCGCGCGCAAAGGGCAGCACATCATCGATGAGGCATTTCATGTATTCGAGCCCCACTATGTAGCGGGGGCCGAGCTTGTCGCCCACGGGCAGCCAGGTGCCCTTTAAAACTAGATTGTGCATCACTTCGACGTACAGCTGGCCGCCCGCACGCGCCGTCCATTCGGGATCGCCGAGGAGCCCATAGCTGGCGGCGCCGCCGCCGAAGCGCGTGAATACGGTGCTGTTGCGAATCAGCGAAAGCCCTAGATCGGCACCGAAGGCGCTATCGGACACGAATGCCGCTGTCGTGAAATACCAGTTGGGAACATTCAAATGAACGCGCTGCCCCAAATCACCGCGCACGATCGTGGAGGTACTGAGCGCGAGATCCAGGCGCCCGCCAGCTGCGATGTCCCACTTCAACCCGCCATAGCCAGTGTCACCCGAAGAAACCCACGGCGAGGCCAACAGGTGAAAGCGCTTAGGCCAGACGGTGTTGCCCGTTAAAGCGATCTGGCCAGGAACGCCGTTGCAGCGCCCAGGATGTGTTTCATCCAGACCATTCGGGCAATGCTCGGGTCTGGTTGGAACGCCGCACTCGCCGGCTTCCGGCGCTTGTGGAAGCGGACCGGGCAAGCAACCGAGCAGGCTGCAGCTCGCATCCGCAGGCAAATATTCGAGCTTTCCATCATCGCCCTCATGGCTCGCCCGTGCACACGCCTGGTGGGCGTAGAGTTCCAGCAGTTGCGCATCGCTGAGCGCAGCTGGCGCCACTTTGGACGTGGGCGCTTGCGCGAGTACAGGCTCGTTGACGATGAGCAAGCTGAGCGCCATCAGGGTGGCTGTGAATCTGGAGCGCGTGAAGGGCGACATCGTCATCCTGTCAAGAGGCGACGTGTGAGCTCGCCCACGTAGGTATCACTCAAGAGGAAGGCGTGCTCTGCGATCGTTTCGCGGGGCCCGATTTGATCCACCAGCTGCCGTTCGACGGGAGTCAGTCGGTTCAGTGTGGGAACACTCGGCACGAGGGAATCTCCGGGCGCTCCGCGATTAGCAAAGTCGATCGTCCGATCAGGATTGAGCACGGCGTGATCCCAAGTGGGACGATTGGTGGCGAGCACGATTGAAACTTTGACCTGCGCCATCTTTTCTAATGGGCGGCGCAAATAGCGCTGTTTGGTTTCGAGCGCGCGCGCCAACAAATCAGCTGAAATATCCGGATAGGCTTGCCACGAAGCAGCCTCCAGAAAACCTGTAGCGGCCGGCTCCTGATTCTGTTGCCGAAGAGCCGCGCGGAAATCCGGCAGCATCTGATAGAGCGCCGGCCAGGTCCGCGAAATTTTCTGAAATGAAGCACTCACAGCTTCTCCGAGCTGCTCCCCACGCACGAGCGCGTGGGCGGCGTTGAGTGTTCCGTACAGGGGCACCCCCACCAACACCAAACGCCGCACTAGATCGGAGAAGGCCGTGGCATCTCCACCATGCCGCGCCGCCAAGAGCTTGCTCGCCGCCACAGCTACCAGACCGCCTTGCGAGTGCGCCACGATGCGCCACTTTCCACCCTGGGGGCGCCGTTCGGTGAGGAGATCGACCAGGCGCGCGGCGCTGTGGACAATGTCGCCGCGCCAATCGTAGCGGAAAGGCAGCACGTTGGACGGAAGCTCGCGGTAGGCGAGTGACAGCACGGGACCGGGTGTGACCTCCACGCCGGGAAGCAGCGAGGTTTTCACGGGGGCAGCTTGGCCCGGTCGATGCTGCATGCTGAGCAGCGGTTCGATCTCACCCAAGCCTCCGCCGGTTTGACTCAAGAGAAAGGCTTGGCCCTGGAGCATCACAGGATACCCCAAATCAGCGCCATTGTTGAGCAGCTTGATGCCGCCCGTGCCCGGTATGAGAAGCGTTGTGTCTGCCATCGCGACGGGCGGCTCACTTCGCGGGCGCGTCTGGGGGCAGTTCCATACCCGGAGGCAACTTAACGCCTGGAGGTAACTTGAAACCTGGAGGGAGTTTGAAACCTGGGGGGAGCTTCATGCCAGGCGGCAATTGAATGCCGGGTGGCAACTGCGTGGCAGGTGGCAACTGCGCACCGGGTGGCAACTGCGTGGCAGGTGGCAAGCCGCTGCCCGCTGGAGATCCGAGGTCAGCACCAGGCATTCCTCTGCGACCCATGGCTTGAGCCATGAACCCCTGAATGGCTTGCTCTAAGCTGAGAACCTGATAACCGGCTGGGATCTCGAATAGCGCCGCGTCGAGCGGCTTAGGCTCAAGCTTGGTGAGTTCGATTCGCATCGCTTCCTTACCCTGCTCAAAGACCACCGCCCGCAGGGGCAAATGCTTGCCATCGGTGAGCTCCGCCATCCAGGCATAATCTGCGGGCATCGCGGCCGTGATCGGAAGCCGGAACCACGAGCTCCCCTCATCGGAAATGCAGGCCACAATCTTATTCTGCTTCTTTGGATTGGTGACTTCCCACTCCTCACAGTCGCGCCCAATCACTCGGTCTTTGCGGCCCGTTTTTACAATCTTGGGTGGCTCTTCCTTCTCAGCAGAAGCTTCGTGGCTTGGAGCGAAGCGAGACTTCAATGACTTCACTTGCTCGCCAGCTTTATCTAGGTCCAGCAGCACCACTTGCTTTTTACCTTCCAGCACGGCGTGAAGCTTCTTATCTGGTGCGTTCAGTACAACGTAAGCCTTGCCACCCAGCTGTTGAGTCATCTCCGCATCGAGCGGCAAGTCGACGCGCACCTTGCCTGCTTTGATCAAAAGGTTAAAAGGTGGGATCGGTTTTTCTTTGGGCTTTTGGCTCTTGATCAAGATGCCAACTTCACCCTCGAACGAACTTAAGGCTCCTAGCTTTTCAGCCGGAGCGCTTTGGGCCACGGCAGCTGATCCGGAAGGGGCCGCTCCGCCATCCTTCTTTCCGAACAACTTATCGCACCCGAGAGCCCCGCAAACCACAAGCATTATGATCGAACCAATGGATCCAAGTTTCATGGGCGCGGAGTGTACTCCAAGAAATCAACATGTCGGAATCTTTGCTGCGGAGACGGTGTAAGGCGGCCACCCGACCGCGCGGGGGAGCCCGGGCGCGTTCCACTGAGTGGCAAAGAATGCCCGGGCAGTGGTTCACTTGGTGATAGCCGCCGAGTGCGTTAAGCCACCTGCCTCAAATGGCGTTCATCCGGTGCGATTTTTATTCTGAAGCTCTAGGCCTCTGGACGTCAATGGACGTGATCCTGCCCCAGGGGCCGCAAATATCCCGGGATGGTTCGCAAGCACTGGTTAATCCAAACAGCTCGGATTTTGCTGGCCATCCGACACTCTATCTCTTGCACGGCCGCTCCGATGACCATACGGTCTGGCAGCGCTGGACTGCGATCGAGCGTTACGTACGCCCCACGGGCCTGGCGGTGGTGATGCCCAATGTGCACCGCAGCTTTTATAGCGACATGCATCAAGGTGGGCGTTATTTCGAGTTTGTGAACGATGAGCTGCCCGAGGTAGCGCGTGAGCTCTTTCGGCTATCCCGACGACGCGAAGATAATTTTGTGGCCGGGCTTTCGATGGGCGGCTACGGCGCACTCAAGCTCGCCATGTTGGAACCGGACAAGTTCGCGGCAGCCGCCGCGCTCTCGCCCGCGACTGATATTCGGGAGCGCTATGAGGATGGCACGGCACTCGATAAAGCCGAATATCTGCGTATTTTTGGGGACATCGCGCAACTGGCAGCACCGGAGGACCTATTTGCACTCGCCCGTGAATTTGCGGCCCACGAAGGTGCCAAGCCTCGCCTCTACCAGTGCTGTGGCACGAACGACTTTCTTTACGACCAGAACGTACGCTTTCAGCGCCACGCTCAAGAACTCGGCGTCGAGCTAACGTATGAGGAGCATCCCGGATTTGGGCACACCTGGGACTATTGGGATCGCCAAATCCGCCATGTGCTCGAATGGATGGGCTTTGCACCGGGCGCCTAACGCAGTATCTCTCCCACATGACAGAGATCGTCATGCGGGCCTCCAACGAGGCAGAGAAGATTCCAACATCCTTTGGTGAGCTGACATGGTTTGCGAATCGCAAGCTCGGTAATAGTTCGGACATGACGGTGGGAACCTGCCGCCTGCGCCCCGGCCAAGAGAATCCGCACCATGTGCACCCGAACTGCAGCGAGGTGTTGGTGGTTCTGGAGGGAATGATAATGCACACCGCCGCGGACGGCTCCGAGGTTGAGATGAGCGCGGGAAGCACGGTCAGTATTCCGCCCGGCGTGCCGCACCATGCGCGGAATATCGGCAGCACGGATGCCTTGTTGCTCCTGTCCTTTTCGTCGGCTGACCGCCAAATTGAAGGGCGTTAATCAAATGGCGCTTCGGCTTGCGATGTTAAACAGCATGGACGATAGCGACGTGGAGCGCTCGTTCGCTCGCCAGGCGGACTGGGGGATCACGGATCTCGATCTGAAAGATCACTTGTTCGGCAAAGGCGTGGCCGATCTTACTCCCGCCGACGCGCATCGCCTGTTGGAGTTGTCGCAGCGCCACGGGCAAACGGTGTACAGCTTATCTTCGGTGTTATTCGATTCGCCGATTGAGGAGTTGCTCCCCGACGGCGGAGCTTCGGAGCTTCGGAAGCTCACAGGGTTGATCGAAGCGGCGAAGATCTTAAAGCCGCGATTTATTCGGCTGATCGTCGCACGCGCGAAGGAATTGCCCCAAGCTAAGCAGGCACTCCGCACGGGCGATAGCCAGCTTGAGCCGCTGTTCGCGGCGTATCGCGAAGCTGTCGACGCGATCAGCGAGGCTGGCTTTCAGACCACGTTCGAGAATGAAGCACACGGCTGCTTGATCGCCGACGCCGAGGATGTTCTCGCGTTCTTCGCGCGGCTTGAACGACCCAAGTCGGCCGTCTTCACTTGGGATATCCAAAACATGTGGCAGATGGGCACCTTCCCATCGCTCGAAGTGTATGCGCGTATTCGGCATTTGATCGGGTTTTTTCATTTGAAGGGGGGTCGGAGCGACAGCACGGGGGGTGCGCTCCGCTATCGCGCGTGCTTGGAAGATGCCTCTTGGCCGGTCCTTGCGATCACACGCCGAGTGATCGCGGATGGCGTAAGCCCAGTGATCTGCCTCAATCCTTCGCACGGTGCCGCGCCGCCGGAGCCTTTATCTGGGCCGAGTGAAGTGGAGCGTGATGTGGCTTTCTTGCGCCAACATTTTGGATAACAGGATGAGCTACCAACGCGAATTCGAGAAGCGCTTGGCTGTCGGGGTGATCGGCGCGGGCGGCCACACCTATCGCAACCTGTTGCCGCTATTTACGTACTTGCCGATCGAGGTGCGCGCCATCTGCGATACCGATGAAGCCCGAGCCACGAAGACGGCCGCTCAATATGCAGCGAAGAGCTACAGTGATTATCGTCAGATGTTTGAGCGTGAAAAGCTTGATGCGGTGGTGATCGCGGTCTCGCCCAAGCTGCACCCCACGCTCACGATCGCTGCGCTCGATCATGGCTTGAATGTGTGGTTGGAAAAACCACCCGCCATGCGTGCGAGCGAGGTGCAGGCTATGGAAGCCGCGCGCGTGCGCGCGAACAAAGTGGTAGTGGTGGGGCTGAAGAAAGCTTTCATGCCTTCCACGACGAAAGTGCGCGAGCTGTTGCCAAGACTGGGCCAGCTGAAGACGATTTTGGCGGAATATCCGATGGATATTCCAGCAGATGGTAGAGACGTGCTGGAGCGTGGTGAATTCAACAATTGGCTTGGCAATGGTGTGCACCCGCTCGCCTTTCTGCTCGCCGTGGGCGGCAACGTCGACGAAGTCTCCGTGAAGCGCGGCAAACATGGCGGAGGCGCCTGCCTCTTAGATTTTGCATCCGGCGCGCTGGGTGTGTTCCACCTCGCCGACGGTGCGTCGTTATTTCAGCCGTGTGAGCGCTACCGGTGCTGTGCGGAGCGTGGCACCGTCACCGTCGATGATTGTCGACGCGTCACGCTGCAACGCGGCATCCCGTATCAATATGGTATCACTACGAGTTTTGCACCGCCGGGAGTGGATGACGGCGCAGTCGTTTGGGAGCCACAGAACACACTCTCAACCTTAGAGAACAACGCCTGGTTTACCCAAGGTCTGTATTTTGAATTGAAGCACTTCTGCGATTCGGTGCTCAGCAAGACAGCCGCGACAGAAGGCACACTCGTGCAAACCCACCATCTGATGCAGGTGTACGAGGCCGCCCTCCGGGCGAGCCAAAGTAGGCACGGAGAAGCGGTTAACCTATAGTGCGATTGCCAGCTAAATGCCGTATTGATGAATCTGGAGGGTGGCGTTTTTACTTGTTGCGAGCGCAGCGTAGCCCAATCACAAAATAGTGATTTGCTGGATAATCCTCCAAAATGGCTGAGGATTTCACGAGTTCAGCCACATTGTTCCACGCGCCACCGCGCAACACACGCAGTTCGCCGGATTCGAGATTCGAGCAATCGTTGCAGGGCGTCGGGAAGGCGCGTGCCCAATCCAAGGCCCATTCGCGCACATTTCCGGCGAGATCGGATTGTCCATATTTCCCATCGCCCAAAGGCTTACTTCCCACGTTCAGAAAATCGCTGAGGCCGCAGCCTGGCTGCCCATCACCCCAACAATCCCCCATGGAATAGTAGCTGGCATACTCGGGAGTGATGGTGGTGTCGGTGGCAGGCACCGACCACGGATACTCTCGTTGCTCAGCGCCGGCTGCCGCCGCGAAATTCCATTCTGCTAACGTTGGCAGTCGGCCGCCATCCCAAGCGCAGAAGGCGAAGGCTTCGTACCAATTCACGCAATTGATCGGCCGTGTTTCGTTGGCGCCGGGCTCGACCGTCCAAGTTTGGCTCTGCCTATCGCAGCGCAGCGCCATGTTGAAACGCTCGGCACTTTCCGGCAGAAATTTCGTCCAATCAGCCACCCAACCCGACATTGGGATCAGCGGATGCTGCCCGAACCCAACGCTCGGATTCCCCGCCGCCCGCCACGCATCATATTCCGCCACAAACTTCCGAAAACGGCCAACGCTGACCTCATACTTGTCTAGGCGAAAGGCAGAAACAGTTGCCGGCAGCGTGGCATCGTTGTTGCGAAAAAAGCTGCCACCCGGAACCGGCAAACTCTCGCAGCAATCTCCAGCACCGAGTGCGCCACAGGTTTTCTGCAGCTCGGAACAACTCGGTGGCGGCGCCACAACAGTTGCCGGCTGGGTGGGGGATGCGCTGCACGCTGCACCCAGCGTGGCCAGCGCCAGCCACGAACGCATTCCGGCACGCGACACTGAGAAACGCGACACTGAGAAACGCGACACCACCCCGGCGAAGCGAGCGTAGCTCTCTCGTGGCGCGATCCAGATAGTTGTCATGCTTACTATCCTAATCTGCATTCGAACCCCCTGCACCGACCCATTGAACTCGAACCCCCTGCACCGACCCATTCCCAGCACCGACCTATTGAATCGGAACCCCATCACCATACTTGGCCCTATTCGTGCCGCAGCGCCTCGATCGGATTCATGCGCGAGGCTTTTCGTGCGGGAAAGAAGCCAAAGGCGACACCGACCGTCGCAGAGAACACAAATGCGACACCGATAATCTCAGGCACGACGGCAAATGGCAGGTTGAGTGCGCGCGCGCCCAGAAACGATGCGAGGAGACCCACGGCGACCCCAAGTGCGCCCCCCAGAATCGAAAGCGTGACCGCCTCAATCAGGAACTGAAGTAACACTTCTCTGCCACGCGCCCCAATCGAGAGGCGAATGCCGATCTCGCGCGTGCGCTCCGTCACCGACACCAGCATGATATTCATGATTCCGATCCCGCCGACGAGCAGGCTCACTCCGGCGATCGCCCCTAAGAGTGCCGTGAGCGATCCGGTGATTCGGCCGAGCATGCTGCTGATCTCCTGCATGTCTTGCACCATAAAATCATTGGCTTGCCCTTCAGCGATGTGACGCCGTTCGCGCATCAACAACTCGATTTGCTGTTTGGCCTTGATGGTGAGTTGGTCGCTCTTGGCGCTTACAAATACGGTGCCCACGTCCGTGTTCCCTGAGATGCGACGCTGGAATGCCAAAAGTGGCATGACGATAAAATCGTCCTGATCTTGACCAAACGTGGAAGGCCCTTTGGCAACCAACACACCCGTTACCAAGCACGCTGCGGACCCCACGCGAATCGACGCGCCGATCGGATCCAGAGCCCCAAATAGCTCCTTTCTAACCGTCGCGCCCAGCACACACGCTAAAGATCCTTTGAGTTGAGCTTCTGAGAAAAGCTCACCCTCCGCCAGCACGTAACGCCGCACGCTGAAGTACTCATTGGTTGAGCCATTGGCCACGGTATTCCAATTCTTGTTTCCAAACACGGCTAACACCCCACGGCTGGCGGTGGGCGCGACCTCCGCCACCGCTTGCACATCGCGTCGGATTGCGTTGGCATCGTCGAGCTTCAGCGCGGTCGCAGAGGCAGCGGTGGGGCCTCGCCTGTCACTGCCCGGAGCCACGATCAGGAGATTGGTCCCCATCCCCGAGATTTCCTGGGTGATCTTGGCTGTCGCGCCGCGTCCGAGAGTGACCATCGCGATTACGGAAGCCACTCCGATCACGATGCCTAAGGTCGTGAGCGCGGAGCGCAGTGTGTTGCGCCGGATCTCGCGCAAGGCCATGATGATGGTTGCCCAAATCACCGGCCGATCTTCCTATCGTCGGTGATACGGCCATCGCTGAAGACGATGATGCGCGTTGCGTACTGTGCGATGTCGTGCTCGTGCGTCACCATCACGATCGTGAGTTGGCGAGTCTGATTGAGCTTGACTAAAAGTTGCATGATTTCCGCCTTTTTGGCCGAATCTAGATTGCCCGTGGGTTCGTCGGCGAGCAGCATCTGGGGCTTGCTCACCATGGCCCGGGCAATGGCGACGCGTTGCTGTTGCCCTCCAGACAATTCGCCAGGCGTGTGTGAGGCACGATCTCGAAGCCCCACTTCTTCCAAAGCCTGAAGTGCTAGGAGGCGGCGCTCTTTGCTTCCAAGGCGGCGGTAAACTAACGGCAGCTCAACATTTTCAAGCGCGCTCGTGCGCCCCAAAAGATTGAAACCTTGAAATACAAATCCCAGATAATTGCGGCGCAAGAGCGCCAACTGATCGGCGGTGAGTGCACCCACGTTGACACCCCGAAACAAGTATTCACCGGCACTCGGCACATCGAGACAACCGAGCATGTTCAGGCAGGTGCTCTTTCCAGAGCCGCTCGCCCCGGTAACGGCGACGAATTCTCCGTCTTCAACAGTGCAGCTGACGGCATCGAGCGCGCGCACCTCCGAATCCGCCTTGCCGTATATTCGGGAGACGGCCCGGAGTTCCACCAACGGCGCAGCCCCTGGAGCACTCGACGTCAATGGGTTTCCTTCACATCCACGAGCACCGATTTGCCCTCAGAAAGCCCCGGAACGGGCTCGATAATCTCCGTGCGTGCGCCGTCGGAGGCTCCGATGCTGAGAGTGATCGCGGTTGGCCCACTCGCACTCGGGACCCACACGCGGTGGCTCTTGTCACCCGCCAGGCCGACCTTCTTCAGCGGTCCGGAGAAACCTGCAGGCGGCGCCGGGGGCGTGAATCTGAGAGCGGCGTTGGGAACGCTGAGCACGTGCGGGCGGGTTTCTGAAATGATGGTCGCCGTGCAGGTCATGCCAGGCTTCAGGAGCTTCAGCCGATTGTCCACCTCGAGCACGGCTTGATACGTCACCACATTCTGCGAAGTCTTCGGCTCGTTGTAGAGTGAGAGCACGCGAGACTCAAAGGTCCGCTCCGGGTAAGCCTCCACCGTGAACGTCGCGTGTGCCCCCTCATGGACCCGCCCGACGTCGGCTTCATCGACATCGACCGTGAGGCGCATCCGTGTGAGGTCTTGAGCCAAGCGAAAGAGAACTGGCGTTGAAAATCCCGCCGTCACCGTTTGACCGGGTTCCACTAATTTCGAGAGCACGACGCCATCGATAGGGGACACAATCGTGGTCTTTCCGAGCCTTGATTGCGCGGATCTCAGTGAGGCCTGTGCCAACGAGGCATTCGCTTTTGCACTCTTCAGATTCGCTTCAGCGCGCCCAAGGCCCGCCGTTGAGGCTTCGGCTTCGGACTGCGAAGCGATGCCCTCTTTCAGCATGCGCTGGCTGCGCTGAAACGAAGCCTGACTCTCCGTCAAGCTACTCTTCGCCAAGAGGATTGCCGCTTCCGAAGAGATCACCTGAGCGGCTGATTGTTCGACGGCGGCTCGCAACTGCTCGGGGTCAATCTCTGCCAGTACTTGCCCGCGCTTCACCACATCATTCGTCTCAACGTTCACTTTGAGCAAACGCCCTGTGACTTCGGCACCGACCTCGACCGTCGTCAAAGTTTGCAGCGTGCCCGTGGCGCGGACCGTGACCTGAATGTCCGTGCGTTGCACAAGCGCACTTTCAAAGACGGGCCCTGCCGCAGCTTGGCTCTTGCGCCAGGTGATCACTCCGAGCGTAACAGCAGCCAACACCACCAGAACTACGATCGCGGGGATAAGCTTTCGGAGAGCGGCACGCGGTTCAGCTCCGACAACGCGGAGCACCTCGGCGGTGGGGTCCAGTTCCTGATGCGTGCTCATTCTCGGACTCTAGGTCCCGCCAGTCGTACCGCACACATACCGGCTTCTCGCAGAATTCGCCCAGCCGCGTCAGAATTTAGCCTAGAAGCCCTTGCACCCTGCCCCGATCCTGCTCTAGTCCGCCCCCTGAACCACCGCTGCAGGCCCCTGAAGCACGCTTCCCGGGCCGCCACGGGCAGGTTCTGATTTGGTGCTGGTTGCGTGGAGGTTTCTTAGTGTTTTCAAAGCTCTTTTCCTTGTTCCCTCGGTCGTTGCAGGTGCTCGGCGCTGTCCTTGGCGTCGCGTTGTTCTGGCCATCGCTCGCGAGAGCCGCTGAAGGTGAAGCTCCCGTTCCGGGCGGTGAGTCTAACCTCGTGGTTCCTGATCTGGGATCTGTTGAGATGCTCGGTATGCCAGGCAGCAGATTGCTCAGCTACGGCCTCATCGTGTGCGCGCTCGGGCTAGTGTTCGGCTTCGTCACTCTACGCCAAATCCGCGATTTGCCAGCGCATCGTTCGATGAAGGAAGTCAGCGCGATTATCTGGGAAACCTGCAAAACTTACCTGATAACGCAAGGCAAGTTCCTCCTCGTCCTGGAGCTATTCATCGGCAGCATCATTGTCGTTTATTTCGGCGTCCTGATGCACAACGACGCGCTGCGTGTGCTCATCATTCTGGGCTTCAGTTTAGTCGGCATCGCGGGCAGTTATGGCGTGGCTTGGTACGGGATTCGTATTAACACTTACGCCAACTCGCGCACCGCGTTCGCCGGTCTGGCCGGCAAGCCCTACCCGGTGTATGCCATTCCGCTTCGCGCTGGCATGAGTATTGGGATGCTGTTGATCAGCGTCGAACTCCTGTTGATGCTCTGTATTCTGCTATTTGTGCCGGGAAATCTGGCTGGGCCGTGCTTCATCGGCTTCGCGATCGGCGAGTCTTTGGGCGCTTCAGCCCTGCGCATCGCAGGCGGCATCTTCACCAAGATCGCCGATATCGGCGCTGACCTGATGAAGATTGTGTTCGGTGTCAAGGAAGACGACGCGCGCAATCCAGGTGTGATCGCGGACTGCACCGGCGACAACGCGGGCGACTCCGTCGGACCGAGCGCGGATGGTTTCGAGACCTACGGCGTCACCGGCGTGGCTCTCATCTCGTTCATCTTGCTCGCCGTCCCCACTGAAGCGGTCCAAGTGCAGCTCTTGGTTTGGATCTTCGCCATGCGCATCATGATGGTGGTCGCAAGCGCTGCCAGCTACCTGATCAATGAGCTGGTTCAGAAGGCCACCTACGGCACTGCCGACAAGATGGACTTCGAGAAGCCGCTCACGCAGCTCGTCTGGCTCACCTCGATCGTTTCGGTTGGGCTCACCTTCCTCTGTTCCTATCTCCTGATTCCTGAGTTGGGCGACGGAACGCTCTGGTGGAAGCTCTCGATCATCATCTCTTGCGGAACTCTGGCCGGTGCGATCATCCCCGAAGTGGTCAAGGTCTTCACCTCCACGAGCTCTGCCCATGTTGAAGAGGTTGTCACGGCTTCACGCGAAGGTGGTGCCTCATTGAACATCCTAGCGGGCCTCACTGCCGGCAATTTCGCGGCTTTTTGGCTGGGGATCATCATCGTCGCCTTGATGGGTGTTTCCTATGTCGTGAGCCTTGCTGGCGTGGACACGATCATGATCGCCCCGGCCGTCTTTGCGTTCGGCTTGGTTGCGTTCGGCTTTCTCGGCATGGGTCCTGTCACGATCGCCGTGGATTCCTACGGCCCCGTCACCGATAACGCTCAGTCCGTCTACGAGCTCAGCTTGATCGAGACCATTCCCGATATCGAGGCCGAGCTGAAGAAGGATTTCGGCATCACCGTCAACTTCGAGCGCGCCAAGCACTTGCTCGAAGAAAACGATGGCGCCGGCAATACCTTTAAGGCAACCGCCAAGCCGGTGTTGATCGGGACGGCTGTTGTGGGTGCTACCACGATGATTTTCTCCATTATCATGGTGCTCACGCACGGCCTCACCCAGAACATGGAGAAGCTCTCGATGATGCATCCTCCTTTCTTGTTGGGTCTCGTCACGGGTGGTGCGGTGGTGTTCTGGTTCGCCGGCGCGTCCACGCAGGCCGTCTCAACGGGCGCTTACCGTGCCGTTGAGTTCATCAAAAAGAACATGCGCCTCGACGGCAGCGCCGAGAAAGCTTCAGTTGAAGACAGCAAGCGCGTGGTCGAAATCTGCACGAAATACGCGCAAAAGGGCATGTTTAACATCTTCTTGGGCGTGTTCTTTGGCACCTTGGCCTTCGCCTGCGTCGAGCCCTTCTTCTTCATTGGGTATCTGATTTCAATCGCTCTTTTTGGTCTGTTTGAGGCGCTCTACCTGGCTAACGCCGGCGGCGCTTGGGACAACGCGAAGAAGGTTGTTGAGGTCGATCTCAAGGAAAAAGGAACCGATCTGCACGCGGCGTGCGTCGTGGGCGATACGGTGGGTGATCCATTCAAGGACACCACCTCCGTGGCGCTCAACCCAATCATCAAATTCACCACGCTCTTTGGCCTGCTCGCTGTTGAGCTCGCGATTGAGCTCGACCGTCAGGTGAGCATCGCGCTCGCGGTGGCGTTCTTCGGGGCGATGTTGTTCTTCGTCTGGCGCAGCTTCTACGCGATGCGCATCCGCTCGGATGATGAGCGCTCCGAATCCACGGGCAACGAGCCGGCCGCCGCTGGATCCAAGTAACGAAGCCAGTTGTAGCTTAAGACTCCGGCTGGGCTTCTTCAGGGTCCGGCCGGTTCTTTTTCCACCACAGGCGCGCGCGCTCCGCGCTCCAGCTATGCTTGAAGCTGAGAGCGAGCAGCCCTTCCTTGAGTTCACGTGCTGATTGTGGGCGACGATTGGGGTTCTTTTCGAGACAGGCCATCACCAGCCCCTCAAGACCGCTGTGCAGTGCCACATCGATACGCTTGGAAGGCAGCACGGGCCTCTGGTGCGCGTGCATGATCAAGATATCGTGGCGTGTCGTCGCCTCAAACACCGGCTTTCCGGTCAGCAGCCAATAGCCCACACAACCGAGCGCATACAGATCCGCACGGGCGTCCACCGCCGCTTGGAAGCGCACCATCTCGGGCGCCATCACCATGGGCGTACCCACCAGACGCTGCTCATCCTCAATCTCTTCGGGCGTGGGATGGCGGTCCATCACTAAGCCAAAGTCGAGCACTTTCACAAAATCGTAGTCGTTGCCCGAGTGGCAGGTGAAAATATTGGCGGGCTTCACATCCCGATGCACGAAGTTGCGATCGTGTGCTTCAGCCAGCGAATGACAAACCTGCGCCATCATGTAGGCGACGCGTTCGGCGGGCTGGCGTCCGAATTGCTCCACGAGCGTCTTCAGATCGAGCCCTGAAAGCAACTCCATCACATAAAAGAAAGCTCCTTCACGCGTGAGGCCAAAGTCGTAGACCTGAATCGTGTGCGGTGAGCGAAGGGACGCCGTCGTTTGGGCTTCGCGAGCGAAGATTCGGAGCAGGCGTTCGGCATCCCTCGGCCCGTGTTGCAGCAGGATTTGCGGGCGGATCAGCTTGATCGCGGCGGGGCGCGCCAGCATGCGATGATCAGCACGCCAGACCTCGGCCATACCGCCAACGCCCAAGCGTTCCACGAGGTGGTAGCTACCGACCTCTCGTGCCTTCACGATGCCTTCACTTAGCCGGTGCACCGAGCGAGATATCTTGTACCCCACGCTCGCCGCTAACAAAGGGGACGCCACCAACAACACGACTTCAAGCGCTGAGGGGAGCGGCTTATGCGAATAGAGCAGGGCCATCGCCAAAGGATCGGCTGCGGCCGCTGCAAAGAATGCCAGAAGCGCTGTCTTGGGTGCAGCGGGGATCAGAGACGCAAACACTAGAATTGGAATGACAACGGGTGAGATTTGGCGAGCCACTTCACTGCCGCTCCACGGCGCTGCATGTCGAAAGAGCGCGAGCGAAAAGCACAGCCCCAACAAATAAAGGTGTCCCAGGTCATGCACCACTTGCGGTCGTTTGGCGCCCACCACCGCTACTCCATACATGACAACAGAAAGGCCAATCGCCGATCCCAACGAACCGAGCTGAAGCGCCAACCAAGGCGCGGAACCACCCGTGGCTGCGAGCGCGCTGCTCCAGATCCAAACTAGCAACAGCAGCAGCGTGCACGCTGTGGACAGCGAAATGTCCCGCAGTTTCGCGACTGCAGGCCCCAGCACGTCGGCGTGCAACTCGCGATGGGCGGCGGCACGGACCGCTTCTTTCCGATCCCAGGCATCGGCTGAAATCAGCCTTCCGCTGCTGGACCTATCCAGTTGCTCAGTACCTCCAGCCAACGCCATCTAGCCAGCATAGGGATTTTTGGCTCCAAATATCGTCAGAAATACTCCAGACACAAAGGCAATGTTTCTGACTCATTTCGGAAACATTACCCGGGGCAGCATCCCCAGGTTGCCGAGAGATAACCAACTCTCCTAGCCGGTCGCTCCCCATAGGCGTGCCTCACAAGGAACCACCCCCATGAAAAAAGTGATATTTGCCTTAATAACCGCACTCTTCTGCTCGTTGGCGTTTGCCGCCAGCCCGACACCTGCGCGCGCAGATACCGCCGCCGCAGCAGCAACTGCGCCCGTCGACGCCGCGGCCTTGGAGAAGCGCATTGCTGACCTCGAGGCCTACGTGAACAACGGGGCGCGTGCCGACGAGGCCACCTCGAAGATCGCCGCTCCAGGCCCCGGCCACAACGGCTTCATGATGGTCTGCGCGGCGCTCGTGCTCTTTATGACACTCCCCGGCCTCGCACTCTTTTACGGCGGCCTGGTACGAACGAAGAATGTGCTGTCGATCATGGCGCAGTGCATGGGCATCGCCGGCATGGTCACGATCATGTGGTGGGCGTTCGGCTACAGCATCTCCTTTTCAGCCGGCAACGCCTTTATTGGAGGCTTTTCCAATCTGTTCCTGAAAGGCGTGGGAGCCGCGCCCAATACAGCCTACGCCGCATGGGTGTCGCAAGACACGTTCGCCATGTATCAGCTGATGTTTGCCATCATCACACCCGCTTTGATCGTGGGCGCGATCGCGGAGCGCATCAAGTTCAGTGCTTTGATGCTGTTCGTCGCTGGTTGGATGGTCGTCGTGTATTTCCCGTTGGCCCACATGGTGTGGGGCGCGGATGGGATGATGAATGGCGTTTGGAATGCTAACGCTTCGATCAAGGCGATCGATTTTGCGGGTGGCACCGTAGTTCACATGTCTTCGGGTTGGTCGGCGCTGATTTTGGCTGTGATTGTCGGCAAGCGAAAAGGCTTCGGCTCCGAAAGTTTTGCTCCGCACAGCTTGGTGCTCACGATGGTCGGCACCGGCATGCTCTGGGTGGGCTGGTACGGATTCAACGCGGGTAGCGCAGTCGCTGCTGACGGTGTGGCCTCCCAGGCGTTCATGACCACCACACTCGCAGCTGCAATCGCTGGCTTCACTTGGGCCAGCATCGAGTGGATCACGCACGGCAAGCCCAGTGTGCTCGGTTTCTGCTCGGGCATCGTGGGTGGCCTCGTTGTGATCACGCCCGCCTGCGGTTTCGTCACTGCCAATGGTGCGGTCATCATCGGCGTGCTTGCCGGCGTTGTCCCTTACTACGCTTGCACCAAGCTGAAGGGCCTGCTCGGCTACGACGACGCTCTCGATACCTTCGGCGTCCACGCCGTTGGCGGAACTCTGGGCGCGCTGTTGACCGGACTTCTCGCAACTCCCGAAGCGAACGCCAACCTCAACCTCAATTTGAAAAATATCGTTGGTCAGACGCTTTGGCTTGAGCAACTGAAAGCCATGGGTTTAACATTGGCGCTCTCCATTGCGGGCACGGTGGTGCTCGGATACGGAATCAAGTTCGCCATTGGCTTGCGTCCGTCTGCGGATGATGAGGAAAGTGGTCTTGATATCACCGATCACGGTGAGCGCGGCTACCACCTGAGCGAAGGTGCCTGAAGTCAGTTAAAAAACGAAGTCCGGTTTCAAGAAGGAGCCGGCCTAGCGAAAGCCCTGGGAAACTGGGGCTTTTGTCGTTGGTGGGGGATGCCCAAAGCAGGCCCAGGATCCTCGCGCAAGGTTTTTGACATGAGGCCCACCTGTCATGGTTAGAAATCACATACCTCGGTTCTCTTGGACGCATAGGCGATGGGGTGTTTCAGAGTCATAAGTTAGGTATGGATTGGGCGTTCGCTTATTCATCGCGTGTGCTGGGTTCGGTTTCTTTGCTCGGCGCGCTCACGTTCGCAGGCTGCAGCAACTCCGTCGTGGGTCACTCGGGCACCGGGAGTGCAACGGCCCTGAGCGGCGGCAACGGTAATACTTCAACCCACAGCGCAAACGGCGCGGGCGGTGGCGGCAATGCCAACACCGGGGCCGGTGGCGCCACGCCAGGGAGCGGAGGGTCGAATCCCTCCGTAAATCTGCCGCCGGCGGGTGCACTGGGCCCGATTGCACTCCGTAGATTAACGACGCCAGAATACGAAAATTCCGTACAGCGATTGCTGAATGTGCCCGCGGGCAGTTCATCCACATTCTTGCCTGACGATCAGTCGTCCGGATTCAAGAGCATGTCAGTGGCACTGCGTGTGCCGCAGGCCGTGGCGGAGCAGTACCAACGTGCGGCTAAGAGCTTGGCGGCGGGCGTTGCGGCCAATGCGACCACATGGGCTCCCTGCGCTGATCCGGCGGGTGAGGCTGCGTGTGCAGCGACCTTCGTTCGGAGTTTCGGGCAGAAGGCTTATCGACGACCGCTCAGCGAGGAGGAAGTGACCTTCTACGGAAAGCTGTTTGCCGACGAGCGCGCACGCACTACCTACGCCGAAGGCATCAGCATCATCGTGGAAATGATGCTGCAGTCCCCCCACTTCCTCTACAAGACTGAGATCGGAGTCGGAACCGGTCCCGATCGGCAGCTGACGTCGTACGAACTGGCCTCGCAGATCTCGTATCTGGTGACGGGCAACATGCCTGATGATCAGCTGTTTTCTGCGGCATTGGCGAACTCACTGGGCACCGGAGCTGGGCGAGAAGCGGCGGTCCGCAGGCTGCTCGCGACACCCGAATCGACCACGTGGCTGCGTGGGTTTGTATTGGATTGGTTGGGGATCTCAAAGTCCGTGGACGCGGCCAAGGACGCAACACTTTTCCCAACTTACGATACCGGGCTTCACGCTGCCATCGTCGAAGAATCGCATCGCTTCATTGACGCGATCTTCAATGAGGCTGGCGGTTCGGTGGTTTCGTTGTTCAATGCCGATTGGTCTTACGCGGATGGCACGATGGCTGCTCACTATGGAGTCGCGGGCCCAACGGGTGCCACTTGGCAGAAGGTAACGTTGCCCGCGGAGAGGCTTGGAATTTTGACACAGGCCGCGTTCCTGACGGGACACTCTAAGACGAATGATTCATTCCCTATCACTCGCGGAAAGATCCTGCGCACACGCGTGATGTGTACTGCGATGCCGCCGCCGCCGGCAGGCATTAAGATCGATCCGGTGCCCCCTTCAGCGACGCTCACCACGCGCGAACGTGTGGCTGCCCACTCGACCAATCCCGTGTGCGCAAGCTGTCACACCCTGATTGATCCTTTGGGATTTGGCTTTGAAAACTACGATGCTGTGGGTGCGTATCGAGCCGCCGAAAACGGAAAACCCATCGATTCGTCGGGCGAAGTGAAGGGTATCGACCCCGAGGTGGATGGGCCGTTCACTAACGGTGTGGAGTTTGCTCGCAGGATCGCCTCGAGCAATGTGTTGAAGAACTGCGTGTCGCGAGAAGCGTTTCGTTGGGGCATTGGGCGGGTGAGTTTGGATCCCGTCACAGATATGACCAGCCCTGACTACCCGAAGTACCTTCGCGACAAATCTATCATCGACACGATGGAGACGAAAATGGCGAACACGAACGCTGATATGCGGGAGCTCTTAACCGCGCTCGTGAGTAGCGACAGCTACGCATTTCGGTCGGACAACTGAGAGCTGCATCACACTCTGCACACTGAGAGGATTGACGAACATGTTGTCGAAGGCACTTTTGAAGCGGCGTGAGTTGATGTTGAGCCTGGGAGCGGCGGGTTTTTTAGCCGTGCCTCTCTTTCGCGAGAGCTTCGTGGAAGCTCAAGCCGCCAGCTTTCCACAACGGTTTGTGGTGCTGTTTGTAGCGGGTGGCGTCTATGTCCCGGATGGCGTGGAGGGTTACGGAACTTGGCGTTTCGATGGCGTGCTCAGTCCATTGGCGGGTCTGCAAGCTGATTCGATTCAGATCATGGGGTGCAACAACGAAGCGGGTCGTTCGATGGCGACTCAAAGCAACGAGCCGCACGGCGCCGCCTTGCGCGGCCTATTAACAGGCGATTCCAGTGTCTGGATGGACGGCATCGCCAAGTGGGCGCTCACCGATACCATCGACCAACAGATCGCTGCCAAGATCGGAGGCAGCACCAAGTTTCAGTCCCTCCAATTTGGGGTCAAGACAACGGGCTCACAAATCGATCAGATGCGGCTCAGCATCAAAGGCGGAAGCGCGCTCCCGCCCGTAGATTCTCCCGCTACGATGTTCGCTCGCTTGTTCTCGGATTTCATGCCGGGTACGGCACCGGCGACTCCTGCCACTTCCACAGCAAGCAATCCGCCTGTTAGCTCGCCTGGGGTCGATTCTGGCGCACGGGGTCGCAGCATCTTGGATGGTTTGATCGGAGAAGTGACGGCGCTCAAGGCGCTAGCCGGCGTGAACGAACAACAGAAGCTGGACCAACATCTCGAATCGTTGCGCGCACTGGAACAGCAGCTTCCGCCCCCCCCGGCCATGGGCACCGGTACCGTCGGTGGTGTCGCGGTGCCTCCGCCGGTTGCGGGCGTAGGTTGTGCGGCGCCGACTGTTGGAAGTCCCGATGATATTCCCACCATCGCGAGTCAGCAGCTGGATTTGCTGTATCAAGCGCTTGTGTGTGATCTCAGTCGTGTCGCGTCGCTTCAGGGTCTGGTCTCTGCGCAAAGCGGGATCTCCTTTCCGTTCGTAGGTGTCTCGCCGGATCATCACACGTTGGAGCACGGATATAGCGCGGATATCGATAAGGTGCAGTCTCACTTCATGGGACAATTTGCCAACCTGTTGAATCGACTGAAGTCCACGCCCGAAGGCGCAGGGTCCATGCTGGACAATACGCTAGTGTTGGTGTGCTCGGAATTTGCCGGCGCGGGCAACCACAACCACGATTACCTGCCCTTGCTCACCTTTGGCAAAGCCGGTGGAAAGGTAACGCCAGGTCGAGTGGTGACGTATCCGGAAATTCCGCACAACAATGCGCTTCGCAGCATTATGCAGCCGTTCGGAATCAACAGCGCGAGTATCGGCGATGCGGCCATGAATGACGCGAATGTGATTCCGCTAGCTTAGCGTCAGCGGCCGAGAGGGCCCACGGTGACGTTTCGCGCCAGTCCGAAACCACGCTGACCTGACAAATTCGCGCATAGCATCTTCGAGTTAGCTGATTTTCCTTTTGGCCTAGAACCAAATGCCAGTTCAATTGCTTTCGGATCTCTCAGATGCAGCGACGCCTGAACCGTTCACGCAGGCCCGCTGGATC
This sequence comes from Polyangiales bacterium, assembly GCA_038246305.1. Lineage (GTDB taxonomy): Bacteria > Myxococcota_A > Polyangia > Polyangiales > Polyangiaceae > JBBRRP01. The sequence continues at coordinate 22,369 of JBBRRP010000068.1, forward strand.
TGGGCAGATCAATATTATTGGGACCTGCATAATTGTTTTGCCCAGTTTAGAAAGAGCTTCACGCTGGCTGTGGTCCCTAAAAAGGCGCCGCTATTCATCACAGCAGATCAGCTGTATAAGCTTTATGTTAACGGCAAGTTTGTCAGTCGGGGTCCAGCGCGCGGATTCCAAGCAACGTGGCCGTATGATGAGGTCGACATCGCGGAGTATCTGGTGCGCGGGAAAAATGTGATTGCGGTGCGCGCCTACAACGGCGGCACCAGTTCTTTTCAGTACATCTATCAAGGCGTAGCGGGGCTGCTGGTGGGAGCGCGCTTTGGAAAGACTTTGATCGTCTCGGATGCGTCTTGGAAATGCCGGCGTCAGGCGGGGGTGCAGCGCGACACCGTTCAGGTCAGCGTTCAGCTCGGGCTACAAGAGCATATCGATTGCCGTCTTGAGCCCATTAACTGGGCTGAACGCTCCTTCGATGATTCAGCGTGGGAACCTGCAACCTCCATGGCCAACTTTGGCGCTATGCCGTGGCACAGCGTGAGCGCGCGTGGCATCCCGATGTTGCAAGAAGAGCGCGTCGTGCCTGTGGTCGTGCTCGGTACTCACGCGGGAAGATCGGCAGCAGGTTGGCGTGACGCGAGAGACGTGGCCAAGCTCGCGTGGTGCGAGCCCTTGGAGCACACAGAGGGTGCACTCCCTTTGCCGCGCTTCAGCGTGCCTGCGACAGGAAAGAGCGGGTATTTTAGGGTGTTGTTGGATTTTGGGCGCACGGTAGTGGGCACACCGGAGCTCACAGTTAACGGCGGGCTTGGCGGCGAAATCATCGACCTCAACTACGTCGAAACCATCAACGCCAAGACGCTGAGGCCGGACGTAGTGTTTCCAAATAGCTGTCGGATCGCGATCGGCAGCCGTTTGATCTGTCGCAAGGGCGAGACGCGCCACTCATTCTTTCATTCCTATGGGTTTCGGTACCTCTCGCTGACTGTGCGGGGCTCGACCAAGACGCTAAAGGTGAGTGTGGCTCTGGATTGGATGGGCTATCCTCTGAAGCCCGACAACGCCCAAGCCCCCGTGGGTGCCTTACGTACTTCCGACGCGCTCCTGGCCGATATCTGGCGCATCTCGGCGTGGACGCAGCAGTGTTGCAGCTTGGATGCCTACGTCGACACTCCGTGGCGCGAGCAAGCACAGTGGTGGGGGGATGCGCGCGTTCAGGGTTGGAATACGTTCCATCTCGCGGGCGACGCTCGGCTCTTCCGCCGTGGGATCCGCCAGATCGCCGCGAGTACTTCACCAGAGGGTCTAACCTACGGGCACGCTCCGACGATTGCACACAGTTGCATCTTGCCTGATTTTAGCCTGATTTGGATTCTCACCTTGTGGGATTATTACTGGCAAACGGGCTCGCTTGAGCCCTTTGTGACGCATCGCGAGCGGCTCGACGAACTCTTAGCGTATTTTTCGGCGAAGCTCGATCCCAAGGTTAACTTGCTTCCGTACGACAAGCGCTACTGGCTCTTTCTCGACTGGGCACCGCTCCACAGGGAGGGCTATTCAGCAGTGTACAACGCGTGGTACTTGCTCGCGCTCGAAGCCATTGCCAAGCTTGCCGACGCAGCGCGTGATGAGCAATCTGCAAAGACGTGGCGCGCACAAGCGGCTCGTGTGCGCGAGGCGCTCAGCAAGTTGATCGATCGAAAGGGCCTCCTCCGAGATGGGCTCGATTGGCAGCGTCGCCCAGTGGCAGCAACTTCGGTGCACGCCCAGACGCTCGCGCTATTCCTCAAGCTGCGAGGGCACAGTGTCGAAGTTGCGCTGAAGGACGTCCTTTTGCCGTACGTGCGAACCGACGAAAGCACAGCGATCAAGCCTTCGGCGTATTGGATCACGTACGTATTCAGCGCCTTGGCTGAACAAGGCTACAGCGAAGACGTGCTCGCCTGCATCCGACGCCGTTGGGAGCCGATGGTGGCGCATGGCACAACTTGGGAAGATTGGCGCCCCCTACGCGGGCACATCAGCCACTCTCACGCCTGGTCCGCCCACCCGCTCTTCCACACCATGCAGATCGTAGGTGGTATCCGCCAAACGGCAGCGGGTTGGTCAAGAATCCGCTTCGCGCCATTCTTCACGGGCAGCTTCGGCGGCGCGACCGTGCCCACACCGCTCGGTGCTATCAGGAGTGATTGGAAACGAACGGCGACCGGTTATCACGTCGAGCTGGCCCTTCCCAAGGGAGTATCTGCCGATGTGGTGCTCGAAGGTGTTAAGGAAGCTCATGCGGTTACAGGAACACGGCACTGGGATATTCCAATCCTACGTTTGCCATTGTCTTCTCTGGCCTAACCTGCGCGTTTCATCACTGATTGAAGGTGCTCGGCTCGGTAAGCGCTGGGCTCATGCCCCGTGCGTTTGCGGAAGAGCCGCGAGAAATAGCTGGCGTCGGGAATGCCGACGCTCGCGGCGACCTCCTTCACTCGGGCGCCCGGGCCACATAGCATCTCCTCGGCTTTTCGGAGGCGCAGGTCAATCACATAATTCATCGGAGACATGCCCAGCGTCTTCTTGAAAGAACGATGCAGCGTGCGCGGGGACACATCTACAAGTTTGGCTAAGGATTCCACACTGATCGGCCCCGCATAGTGCTGCTCGAGCCACTCCAGAATGAAGCTGATTGAGCTCTTCCAAGTGCATCTGGAGCTTGAGTTCCGTTCGTTGCCGGTTGGACCCCTCAGACGGGAAGAACGCATCGTAGCCAGGGAGCGAACGGAAGAACGGGCGAGGGAGCGGCAGCGCATCTGGGTCGAATAGGACATTGATGAGTCCTAAACCCTCGTCCCGCCATGTACCCGTGCCCGGAGCCTGCCGGGACGATGTAAACGTCCCCTTTCCTAATGGCATGCACGCGCTGTTCGATGCGGTGTTTTCCGGTTCCTTCCGTCACCACCACCAGTTGTGTGCAGCTGAAATGCCGATGCCACGGAACCTCGTCGGGGTGCGGCCTAAGGACGACTGTGCCCAATGCGAAGTGGTGCAAGTGAGGAAGTAGCTCCTCGGTCGACAGAAACCTCTGCGCCGAGAAACTCGATGCCAACTGCGAGTTCTGTGACATGCGGGCCACTAGGCGTTGGGCAGAAAGCCCATCCATTCGAGTGCGCGCGGGAGTTCTTGGTCGCAGTACTCCCAGTTGTGCGTGAGCCCTGGACGTGCCTCCCAGGTCAGCGATATTCCGAGTTCTTGTGCGTGGCGCTGAAATCTCAGGTTCTCATCATATAGAAAATCATCACCCCCGCACGAGTGATAGAGGCGCGGCTTCGGCCCCTGAATACGCGCAAATTCACGAGCTAGAGCGAACAACTCCTGAGGCGCACGAAGCTGTTTCGGATCTCCAAAAACTTGGCGCCATTCAGCTTTATACTCCGGCGTGTCCAGCACGTAGCGGGTCAAAAGGTCGGTCACAGGGGCAAGGGCGGCGGCGGCGGCAAACTGGTTGGGGCGTTGCATAGCCAGTCGGAGTGCGCTGTAGCCACCCATAGAAAAGCCAGCAACGTAGGTATGTTCGCGCAAGGGCGAAACGTCGAACCATCTTTTCACCAGAGTCGGCAACTCTTCGGTGATGAAGGTAAAGTATCTTTGCCCGTCGTTCATGTCGGTACAAAAGCTGCGCTCTAGGTCGGGCATGATCACGGTTAGGCGCGTTGCTTCGACGTACCGTTGAACTTCCGTCCTCCTTTGCCAGGAGGTGTGGTCGTCGCCTCGACCATGCAGAAGATAGAGCGTGTCGCAGCTGTTGGCCTTGTCCGACACGAGCGCAGTCAGCGAGGTCGGGAGCCCCAGTGTCTCAGAGAAGAAGTCGCGCTGGATAAGTGCCACGGGACTCCAATCTGGAAGAATCCGCTTCTCACGGGTATGCGTCAGACAGGCTCAGATAGGTGATTTATAACCTTTGAACGCCTGAAGTGCCTTCTTGCATGCCGAATCCGCGGTCAAAGGCTATCCTGATGATGTGAGTTCTAACCATTTCGTCTTCGAAACGCCGCGCCGGAAGGAGACCGTCCGTGTGAATCACGGCCTGATCGAGGCCATGGGCAATCTGCCACTCTCTGTGATCGTTGCGGGAACCTCGCAATGGACCCGTGGGGTTGCCGTGCAGCGCTCCATCGAAGGGGAGCAATATATCGAACACGTGCTGATCGAGGGCACGCTGGCTGACCAAAGAAAGTCTCGCTACGATCCGAGTGCCCCCGCGTTTTTGGTCGTGGAGCAGGTGAGTGCGGGTGATGCCATCTTCACGCAAGGCGGGCGTGAATATCCCGTGAATGTTGGCGATGTCTATCTGTTCACCAAGCAAGGTGCGCATCAGTACGAGACGGGCCCCTCCGGTATTCTGAAGAAACAGTTCGTTCATATCGTGGGGCCTGCATTGCCATCTTTGATGCGGCTGCTTGAGCTCGATCGTCGAGACACCATTAAGGTGGAAAACCCAAATGCGGTGGCGAGAGCCCTACGTAAAACGTTCGAGCTTCTCGCTAAAACTGACCCAGATTGGCCCGAAAGGCTTTCGGCAGTGGCCTATGAACTGTTGGTGCTCTTAGGGAAAAATCTGACACCGCGCCATCCATCCGCACTCACGAGCGCGATCTCCTTTCTGGAACTCAATCTCAATCGGCAGCTCACGCTTGCGGACCTCTGCCGACTGACGAAGCTGAGCTCCACGCATTTGAATCGCCTCTTTAAGCAATACGTTGGCGTCGCCCCGCTGAAGTACTTCGCCGCACAAAAGCTAGCTTGGTCGCAGAAGCTGCTGTCGGATTCATCCATGTCCATCAAGGAAGTGGCCGCCCTGGTGGGCTACGACGATCAATTGCATTTCTCGGCACAATTTAAGAAACACGTGGGTGTGTCACCGCGCGCGTATCGGCGGCAGATTGGCAGGAGCGAGGTCTGAGCGGTTCCGGGCGACACGGAGCACGGGCGTCGGCCTGCCTGGTTAGAAAATACATATCTGCGCGCATTGGCCGCATACTGCGGGACTCCTAGCCGAGCTAAAGTGCCATTCAAGTTTGGCTGTGTCGCAGGACCGAAAGGGTTTCTATGCGGGTCGCGATGTTTTTTGTGCGTAGAGTCGTGTGGAGCGGTTTAATCTCGGGCCTTCCGCTGGGCATCTTCGCCAGCGCCGGCTGTTCTAGCGCTCCGGAGCGCACGCCGATGGCAACCACGGCTTCGGGAGGCGCGTCCCAGGTAGGCGGCGCCGTTGGGGGTGGGGGCGGAACGGGAGGACGCGTGCAAGTGCCCGGAGGAGCGTTAATTGGCGGTGCCACAGGCGTTGGTGGGACCCGGACGAGTGCTGGTGGTGCATCCACAACGGATGCTATGGGCGGGGCTGCAACCACAACGGGGGGTATGCCGAGTGGAGGCTCTTCAAGCAGTGCTGGAGGCTCCGGTCCTTCGGCTTCAGGTGGCGACACAGGGACCGGTGGCGCCCCTGCCGCCATGGGCGATCCGTGTCCTCCGACGGGAACACCGTGCCGCATCATGCCCCTGGGTGATTCGATCACGTTTGGCGCTGATTCCTCGACCGGCGGAGGCTACCGAGTCTCGCTTTTTCAGAAGGCAGTGACGGACAATCACAGCATCACGTTCGTTGGTTCTTCGGATGCTTCAGGTCCGGGGATGGTGGGTGGGCAAGTGTTTCCCCAACAAAACGAGGGTCACAACGGGATCTCCATCGGGGGCATCTCAGATCTCGTCGATGCCTCGATCGCAGCCAATCAACCCCACATCATCTTACTTCACATCGGCACCAATGACTTCGAGTGTGGCCAGACAACCCCGCATCCGGACTCCCTGGCGGCTTTGGTGGACAAGATACTGGCAGCTGCACCGAATGCTCTGCTGGTGGTTGCACAGATCATTCCCATGAACGTGACCGATTCGACGATTCTGTCGACATGGGTCACCTACAATGCGGCCATCCCAGGCATGGTGCAGACACGTGCTCAAGCGGGGAAGCACATTGCCTATGTTGACATGGGCGGAGCGTTTACGGCTAACCCCTCCTATAAGACTCAATATCTGAGCGGCCAGGTCCACCCCAACGACGCGGGATACGCCGTCATGGGCGGTGTTTGGTACCAGTCGATAGCGGGCGTTCTGCACTGAGCGGATCGATCTCTGAGGTCAGGCAAAATGAAGACCGGCTTTTGAGGAAGCCGGTCTAGCCGAAGGGCAGAAACTGAAACCGTTATATTGGCGTTAATCTGCCGGCCAAGGATCGCCGAACTGACCTGCACTGACGGGTGCTGGCACGCCGGCGCGGAGCAGATTCGCACGGAGCTGTCCCAAAAGGTCAAGATCCAGCCGAATATCGACGTCGCCCACCTCCTGATTGTAGTCCGTCACCGCAGCGATCAGGCGGTCCAGCTCGGTGATGCTGGTTTGGTTTGCTCGGCCCGAGTGAAACGCTTGGATGACACGCTCCATGCCCGTCAAGATGTTGAGCATCACGAAGCTCTTTTGAACGGTCTTCACGTTGTCGCCCTGAAAGTGCCCGGTCGGTCTCAAGTAGCCAGCGGCGAAGGGGTATTTGATGTCGATGCTATCGGTCACGATCTGTTGAGTCAGTGGATCACGAAATGAGAGGTTGACGTGCGCTACGATCGTTTCGGGAGTGTTGGCAGCCTCGGGTCGAGGGAGCAATTCGACGAGCAGTGCAGAGCCACCCCCGCGTCTGCCGTTTTGAGCCGTCACGTCTTGATCCGAGGTGCGATGCGCGAGAAAGACACTCGGAACCTCCAGAGATCCACCGTTCGGGTTGGTCTTGAAGAAAGGCGAGCCTACAGCACGCCCAAAACTATAAGCGTCACCTGTGGTGAGCTGCATCGAGAGATCGAAGGCAACCGGCACCGTGAAGAAATCCAGTTCTTCCTGGAACACCTCCTGAATCGCTCCCGTGTTTTCCAGAAAGTAGAAGTTGCCGTCGGCTTGCAACGCGAGATTCCGCATCAGATCGACGTTAAAATCGAGACCGAGACCGACGGTGGTGATGCCAATGCCTTCGGAGTTGTAGCTGCGGCTTGTCCCGATAATAGCGCTCGTGCTCGTGACGCCCACCGTGGGTACGCCATCGCTCAGAAGAATGACGCGATTTTGCCGGCTGCGATCGATGTTGTCCAATACCGCGTGATAACCTGTCTCTAAACCGAGAGCGATGTTCGTTCCACCATTCGCAACCAGGCTTCGCACCTGAGCGCGCAGTGTGACGCGTTGGAGTTCAACGGGTGCCATGGGCGCCAGCACCCTGGCAGAGTCGCTATAACTCACGAGCGCCAACCGATCGCCATCGCGCATTTTATCGATCAGAATTTCTAGACCTTGCTTCACATACGCAAGCTTTTCTCCCTGCATCGACCCGGATACATCGACCACCACGGCGAGCGACAACGGCGGACGGGCCGCAGGATCTGCGGTGACAGTGGTGTTGAGGGCCAGCTCCAGCATCGTGCAGTTGCTGCCATTGAAGAGATTGCCCATGACCGCGAGCATCGGCTGCAAGCACACTCGGTTTCCGCAGGCGGGCGGCGGGAGATCTTGGTGGTGTTCAGCGAAGAATCCGGCCGCATCGAGTGCACCGATGTCTGGAACCGCTCCGCTGTTGAGCTGTGAACGAAAGAATCCGATGTCTTGCGAGCCGCCAAGATTGATGTTGCTGCCCGTGGGAACGGCGACGCTGCCCGACGTGGATGAGGCTGAATTGGCGGGCGTGGCCGATGGGCTGGAACTGGCGGCCGCAGGGTATGGGCCGGCGTACCCGCTTCCGCTGTCGACCGCACTGGCGCAGCCTCCGCCCATAAGTAACCCTAACAAGGCGAGCCAGAAGCGCGCTATTTGCGTGTAAGCAGTGTGGTTGAGTGGCACAATTGTTGATCGCATGACAAATGTCTCCCTTGCGACTCAAGCCAATGAGCCGCCATGACGTTATTGGTTAATGATGAGTGGTGAGTGAAGTTCAGAGAATCTGGGAAGCTCTGCGTCTGCGAGCTAACGCTAACGCCAGAAATCCGAATAGAACCAGGAGCGCCTCAGGGTGGCTTTGGGGCCGCCGTGGCTGAAACGCGCAGTTCGTTCCTTCAGGGGGGCATCTCTGCGTGATTTGCAGCACTTCGGGCGCGAGTTCGACATTTTCGCCAGCAATGTCGCCGGTGATCCGGAGGCTGAGCGGGCCGTTCTGCAAACAACCCGCAAAGCAGCTCGGGAGTACGAGCTTGGCCTTCCCGGCTTCCACGGCGAGTGTGCCGTAATTGATCCAAACGACCGGCGGTTCGTTGTCGATTTGCACTTTCAAGCGGAGCAGCGGAGCGTAGGCAAGTGCTGCGGGATCGAGCGTGAATTCGAAAGCGAAGCCGTCGCAACTCAGGTGTTGTTGAGCGAGCTCGAAGGTGCCGAGCCGGCTGGGCAACGCCGAAGCATCAGCCACTGTGAGCGTGACAGGCGCCACAGTTAGCGTGGGTTTAGAAGTTTCAGCCGGGGTGATGCTGTAATTGCCAGGAGACAACGCAGAGTCCGATCGAACCAGATACACGCCCGTGTCTAGCTGCTCCACCCGGTGGCTCACCAACATGCCGAGCGCATCACGCAGGTCGAACTCGGGTGTAGGCGCTGAGCCGCAAGCCGTCGAATACACCACGAACGCGCTGTCTCCCGCCGGCACACTGGCACCGGCTTTCTTCGAGAGTGGCGCAACGCCGCAATCAGGCGTCAGGGAGCCCGTTTGACCCCCGTACGGGTCGGGAGTGCCGGACGACACCGAAGAGGAGCAACCGGCTGAAACCCCGAGCAGGAGTAGGCTGATTCCGAGGCGTGTCGTCTTCCACATGTCTTGATGATGCCGAGCAACTGCTCCCAATACCAGTACAGGAACGCACATACTCTGGTGCAGAAGTGGTCTCCAGTGTACGATTCTGTTCGATTTGGACTACGAACACCTAGCAAGTCAGCTAATTCACGCGCTTCGGGGCACGCGCTCGCAAGTCGCACTCAGCCGCCGCCTGCGTTACGGCTGCAATGTCCTTTATACGTGGGAATCGGGGCGGCGTTTTCCAACCGCTGCGGTGTTTTTTGAATTGTTGGAGCGCCTCGGGATCAAGCCGGAAGAAGTGGTGCGGGAGTTCGTCGGGACGTTGCCGGAGGCGCTTGAAGGCAAGGATTTCAAGGACCGAGCGACCGTCGCGCTCTTCATGAGACACCTGCAGGAGGGGCGCAGCATTCTTGAGCTCTCACGCAGTATGGGCCGAGGCAGAGTGAGTGTTGGGCGTTGGCTCTTGGGGCAGGCCGAGCCGCGCTTGCCGGACTTCCTGCGTTTCATCGATGCCGCCTCGCTACGAGTCTTGGATTTTCTAGGACTCTTGGTCGATGTGCAGCAGTTGCCGGGAGCTGAATCGGCGTGGGCAGTGCTCGAGGCGCAGCGCACGGTGGCTTATGGTTTGCCCTGGAGCCACGCGGTGCTTCGCGTCTTGGAGCTGGAAAGCTACCGGGCACTCGAGCGGCATGAGCCAGGCTTCATCGCTCAGCGTCTGCAAATCTCATCCACCGAGGAGGAACGTTGCTTGCGAGCACTGGCGGCTTCGAAGTTGATCGTTAAGCGTCAGGGCCGATGGGTGGCTCGCGAGATTTCCACGATCGACACGCGCCGGGATCCAAAGGCGGGGCGCCTGCTAAAGTCGCATTGGGCCGAAGTGGGGAACGAACGCCTCCCGCTCCTCGAGCCGAATAAGAACGATCTCTTTTCGTACAACGTGTTCACGGTTTCAGAGGTCGATTGGGAGAGGCTCCGAGAGCTGCATATTGCCTATTATCATGAGCTTCGCCGCATCATTGAAGGCTCCGCGCCTGCTGAACGAGTGGCTCTCGTTAATCTGCAGCTGCTCCGCCTGGATGAGCCTTCGTCGGCACCCGGGCCGCGCGAATCATGAGTTGATTGTTGCCGATCGCCTGGCGCGACGAGCGCTGATCGATCGAGTGTGTCGCGACCGAAAGGGGTATCGGAGAGCGAAGAGATAGTAAGCATGCTTACTACCTTGCACACGGATTGAGAGGTCACTCGCTGTGCGGGAGGCGGTTAGCTGCGCACCCACGACTCAACGCCTTCGTTTTGGCTTGGCTCCTTCGTCGCCATCCAGGCGGAACGAACAGCGCCGGTGTGATTTTCCGCACGCTCCTCTCCCGCGCCGCTACACTGTGCCCATGGCGCAGTCAGCCCTTCTCGAACCATGGCGAGCTCCGCCGCCTCCTGTTAGCGAGCGTGAAAAAGGGCGGAAATCTGAGCGCGGTTAGTTGGGGTTGACGCGCTTTGCGTGGGCGCGTTCCTTGGCTTCTTTGGCGCGGTAGCTTTGGCCTTCGATGGGGATGACTTCGCAGCGGTGGATGAGGC
>JBBRRP010000069.1:0-32723 GCA_038246305.1 Polyangiales bacterium
CTCGCGAGCTGATCAGGGGTGAACTCTCGATCCAGCAAGGTAGTGAGAGCGGCGTGGTCCAGGCTTGGATTGGTGCTCAGCGCTTGCAGTAGATTCTCGGAGGGGGGCTGCTTGGTGATCCGAAATGAAATGAACGACGCCATCTCGGCGGCCCCCATGCTTGCAGGTAACGTCGCGGCGACGCTGCGATCCATACCCTCCGTCAAGTAAATGGATTTTGGCGACAACGCCAACGCTCGAATGACAATCTCGAACGCCGTTTTCCCATCCGAGCGAGCCGCCACGCCCGCGGCTAAGCTCGCCAACGAGCTCACATCCTCTGCGTCCACTCGGCCTCGAAAAACCTTTCGCGCCATGCTTTCGAGATAGCTGCTGGTGCACGTGGCGTTGACTCCAAACTCGGCAACGCCACAGCCAAGGCCCGCTGGGATCGCCGAAGCTTGCCCGGCACTCGCGCGAGCCACCGCATCCGCTTTCGTGTACCAATCCTTGGAGACAGCGTCGTCGGACTTGGGCGTCTCGCCCAGAACGGTCGTATCGAAGCCGTTCGTGCTCGCAGGGTCGACTGGCACCGCGGCCTTGAGCGATGCAATGAACTCCGAAGGGGCCAGCCTGATCACGCGCCGAGGCCCCGCCGGATCGACGCCGCCCAAAGCGCAAGCAAGATTGTTGGGCTTCAAATGCTCAAAAGGCGCACCTGGGACTTCCGATGCTCCCCCGGTTCCAACTACGCCCAGCTCCGACGTGCCCCCTACTCCCGGGGAGCCACCGGAGCTGGCGCCTCCCGATGCGGTTGTTGTGGTTGACGAGTCCGGCCCAGGCGCTCGCGTTACGGCTGGCTGGCAACCACTGGTCAGCAACTGAAGCAACCCACAAGCGACGAGGCTCGAACCGGAAAACTGCAGAAATGATGGCTGATAGGTCAAAAATAGAACTCCGGCGGGCCGCTAGTCCGACACGACTATCGGTAGTGGCAAGCGCATCTGACAGGTGAGAGCTTGCCAGCTGGCAGGTCGGATCGGTATGGCGCGGCCTCTGGATAATTTGTCTTATCTTAGGGCCTGGCCTCATTAATTTCGGCTCGAGTTTCTTCGGCACGAGTGTGCCCAGCCCGCAGCGACTCGGTGACAGCAATCACGCAGGTGCTGCGTTCCGATCCCCAGGCGCGGGCCGTGGGGGAGGGCAGAGTGCTATAGCCCGAAATGCACGCCGCCGCCCAAGGTGCAGCTAGATACCACAACATGAGACTCTCCGGTGCTGCTTCAAATTAGATATGACAAATTCATCTAAAACGATGCCATGCCGAATTCGGCAACGCCAATAAACCGACGGAGCCCATCGGACAGCGCGTCGGCATCGACCCACCACGTCCCTGCGGCTGGCATTCTGCGAAAGGAATTCGCAGAATATGTTCAGCTGCGCAGCTGCTATGCGCGGGAGCGCTTATGCTCCGCTTCAGCACTACGCAGCTAGTTCATCGGGGCTACCGAAACCACGTCAACCTGCAGAAACTGACCATCAAACGGATTGGGATCCGGCGGCACGCCCGGAACGACGGTGTTATTGAAATTGCGGCTCTGCTCGGTATTGTCGTCGGTGTACTTGAACGCGACCGTGGCGCCACCTTGGACCGTAATGTCTGCCATGTAATCGAGCGCGAACAAGCGATGGTCAAATTCGCCCTCGATCGAGGAGAACGCATTTGCGTAGTATTTCTCCGTAGGCTGGGCAACTTCGAGCCAAAATTTCGTGTGGGCGTCTACGTTGGGTGTGCCTACTGAGCCCTTGATCATGTGGGGAGCCGGTGAGTCCGGAACCTGTGGCGTAAATGTGTGCGCCTCGGTGAGGCCACGGAAATGGAGGGTGATCTTGTAAGTTGTTTGCGGATCTCCGCCAACAACGACAACGTGATCCGGCAACGTCCTATCCGAGCCGCAAAGCTCGTTATTGTTGTTTGCGCCCTTGCAAGGCGCCTCCCAGCGATAATTGAGCACCGCGGCAATCGGTAAATCCCCGCTCGGTGCGCCTCCGTTCGCATTCGAGGAACCACCCACGGCCGCTCCCGTGCCTCCGCTGCCGGGTGCGCCTCCTGAGGTAGACCCCGAGGCCTTTCCCCCAGAACCAACGGCTCCGCCACTCTTACCTAAGGCAGGCGAGCCGCCCGAACTGTTCGCCCTAGCACCACCCGAAGCCTGGCTGTTTCCGCCACCTGATCCTGTGACCGCCGACCCAGGCCCGGCTTCCGAACTGCAACCCAAAACCAAAAGGACCGGCGTCAAGAAATATAGCTTATTCATTCAACTGAGCTCTCTAGAGTTAACCTACGATGACAATACGAATACCTGCGGCTTAGACGAGAATCCCGGGCAAAGGGCCATTGCCAAATCCAGGATCTCCGAAGCTAGTAGCGGGAACTCCCATGGCATTTAGGAAGGTCACGTGCAGCAAATTGTGCGCTGCTCCCTCAAAGTCGAGATGTTGCCCGGTCTTGATCTTGCCACCAGCCGTACCAAACAAAAACGCTCGAATGCCAGCGTACGAATGCGTCGCAGCGTACGAGATCTCGGAACACCAGAATGCCAGGGAGTTGTCGAGCAACGTGGCACTGCCCTCATTGACGGCGTCCAGCCTTCCAACCAGATAGGCAACCTGCTCTGCATACCAACGATTGATCACCGCCATCTGCGCGTCCGATTGTGGATCACCCCCATGGTGCGAAATCGAGTGATGATCCTGGGTAATGGTGCCACACGGCGCGCAACCTTGCGTGCTCACCCACTCCAGGCGCTCGAGGGAACGCGCGTAGGAATATTGGAGTGACGCCACACGTGTGAGCCCGCAAGCGAGTGCGAGCACGAGAAGATCTGCCTGCTGTTTCCCAACGGCTGGGAAATTCGCGTGCAGATTGTCATCGGCGATTGGAGTTATGCCGGCTGCTTGGTCGCAAGACACCGGGCCTCCAACACCCCCAGCTTGTAAGCCACGCTCCACTTCCCGGATCATACTCAAATGCTGATCAAGCCGAACTTTGTCGGCAGCCGGCACCGAAGCGTTGACGGTTTCAAACTCCTTCAGCACGTAGTCGAGAACGCTGCGTCGCCGGGCCAGGCCCGCATCCAGCATCCCGGGAGGCGTCGAGACGCTGCTGAACAGGCGATTGTAGGCTGCGAGTGGGCTATCTTCGGGCGACACGGGTTGCCCAGGCCCTGCATAATTCATGCGACTGAACGGATGATTGCCGTAACGCACACTCGTTTGCACGCCAAATTCGAGGGATTTGTAGCGGCTATTCGCCCCAATCGCGTTGGCGATCTCTTGATCTACCGAGATGCCGTTAGCGAAGCCCACCGGGAAGTTTTTGTCGCCTTCGGCCGTCGCAAGGTTGGGATCCACCATGTAACTGCGTGCGGTTAACATGTGGCCCATGCCGACCGCATGCTGGTCCCCCACGTCGCCCGCTGAGGCGCTTTGCATATCCACGCCGGTGAGCGCCAAGAGCTTGTTCTTGTAGGGCAGCACAGGCGCAGATTCAGTACCCAACGTGAAATTGGCGCCGAGGCCCTGCGGTTCGAATAGATTGAGGTTGTTGGATCCATTCGGCGTGAAGATGACAATGAAACGCGACGCCGGGGTAGCGGCGCGCGCGTTCTTCGGATCCAACGCCTCCAAAAAAGGCAAACCGACGGCGAGCCCCCCGGCTGCCTTGAGAAACCTACGTCGTGCTGTGGTTGAAAGTGGGTGTGTCATCTGTTTACTCCAATCTCAAGGGGCTTTTCGATACAGGAACGCGTCTGTCTGGGTGAGTTGGACCAGCAAGTCTTTCACGCTCCCGTTCGACGCTGTGAAAGCCGTCTTGAGTTGATCCAAGGTGCATGAGTCCTCCCCAGACTCGAGGCGCCCATACGCGAAACGAAACCACTGGCTTGCGGTGCAATCAGTGACAATCTTGCTCCTCCCTAGCTTCTGTCCCAGCTCAACGGCACCATCGAACGGACCATCGACGTCCGTCATCGTGAGCTCGCCCTTGGCATCCACCGGCTTTCCGGCTTCGTCAGCCCGCCACATCCCGACGGCATCGTAGTGCTCGAAGCCGAGACCAATCGGATCCATCAACTGATGACACGTGTTACAGGTGGGGTTGGCGCTATGTGCGGCGAAGCGTTCGCGAGTGGTGAGCGCTGGATCGAATGCCGGCACTTGGATGTTGGCGTTTTGCGGAGGAGGCGGAGGTTTCTGGCAGAGTAAGCTATCGCGAATGAAGAAGCCTCGCACCACAGGTGAGCCCTGAGTGGGATTGGAGTGACCCGCGAGGAGCCCCGCCACCGTGAGCAATCCGGAACGCTGTGCGGCTGGGAGCAACACGGAAGCAGGTGCCGTGGCTGAGCCCGGTGCCGTAGCGCCATAAAAGCCTGCCAACGCGTCGTTCATGTAAGATTGGGGAGATTTGAGGAGCGACGCCATGTCTCCTGCGCCATCGAACACTGTGTGCTCGACGAAAGCGGTGGCCTCATCACGCATGGCAGCTGCGATGGTTGGCGTGAAGTTCGGAAATAGGTTCGCATCTTTGGTGAGTTGCCCCATCGAGCTAAAATCCAGCCATTGGGAGTGAAAACTCACCACATTGCTCCTGGCTTTCGGGCTTCCAAGGAGACGCTGAGCTTGCGCCGCGACTTGCTCTTTCGTCGCCAGTTCACCACGCGCCGCAACTGCCAGGAGCTCGGGATCCGGCATGCTCTGAGTCAGGAGATAAGATAACCGGCTGGCACGCTCATACGGCCCCGCTTCGAGCAAACCCGGACTTGCAGCGACGGGTGCACCCGCTGTGTCCGCAGTCTCCATTCGATACAAGAACTGCGGTGTCTGCAAAACAGCAGACACGACCATTTGGATGGCATTGGCAAATCCGTTGGCCGTCTTTGAAGCTTGGTAAAAGGCCGTCAATCGCGCCCTTTCCGCGAGGTTTAACGGACGCCGGTACGCCCGCAATCCGAAGGCATCCATGAACTGAGCCGCGCACGTATCTTCACCGGCAGCAACAGGGTCACATCCAAGAAGAGCAGTCAGAGTAGCGATTTGCGCGGTCCCCATCGTCGTGGCAGCCGCTTCATACCGTTCCGCGAGGATCTGACTCACGCTGCGAACGGTCGCGTTGTTGTCGAAATTGTAGGCTCGTTCTTCAAGCGGAAACGCCCGGGCTGGCTTGGTGGTAACGCCTAGCAGGCTCTCAACGGTGTTGTCGTACTCCGTGTGCGTGAGCCGGCGTAGCGGCGAGGCACCCGGCGACGTGACAGCGGGGGTGGTACACGCACCGACCGGCCCAATTCCCGAGCCAGAACGATCCGGACCCATTGCGTTGGCGCCCCCACTTGCCCCTAGAACCTCGCCTTTTGGACCCAAACCGCTCGTGCTGGGATCTTTTCGAGCAGGTGCACCCGCCGAGCCATTACAGGCAACAAGGCCCAGGCCAAATGCAAAAAAACAACCGCGCAGCAGCTCGAACTCAAGTACTCGGGCCATGAGATATGTCCTTCTGTGCGCGGCAATCCTGCGCACTGTTCCAGTTCACCAAGCATGACAGCCAAAAGAATGCTTGTCATCCAACACTTTCACTCCGCGGTCCTCTTTTTGGATCATGCCCCGCTGCTGCGTTAACTTGCGGGGACGTTCCAGTTAGCGCAAGCACGCGTTCGTGCTGGCCGGATAGCTCCATCGACTCTAAGCTCAAGGCTTTGGAATCAAGGGCCCAATCGTGATGTTCCGGTACTCGACCTCAGCACCTTCTGCTTGGAGCGCGATCTTTCCGTGATCGGCGGTACAGTTGAATCCGTCGTTAACTAGGACGCCATTGACCCAAGCCGTGATGCCGCGTCCTCTGGCTTCAATGACCATGCTGTTCCATTCACCTGCTGGCTTCTCAGAGCCATCTATCAGCTTCAGGATCCGTCGCGCGTCGTTTTCGGCACCACCGTAGGCCTGTCCGACCTCGTGAGGGCGTCTGGCGTCCATGTTGGGAACCTCGATGTTTTCCTGGATGCACCAGAAATCGCCGGCATTGCCGGTAAGAAGCTGCACCTCGATCGACTTGGGGAATTGACCGTAGAGTGCGCGCAAATCGGAGGCGTGTACTAGAACTCCGGCATTTCCGGGAGTGGCGGGCCAACGCCATTCTACTTCAAGGTGATAGTCTCGATACTTCGCGTTGGTGAGTAGGTGCGAGTTGAACTTCCCCTGAGTTGCGATGACGCCCGCGCGCACAATGAAAGCGTCTGGTGCGGTGGGCATGTCATCTTTGAAGGGTTCGTCCGCGGTCCAGCCGGTAAGATCAACACCGTTGAAGAGCTTTGTGGTGGTGGTGGGTGTGATGCTGCCGTCCGCGTTGGTCATCGAGCTTCCGGCGCCTGCTTGGCCAAGGCCTCCGCCCAGGCCGGAACTAGCAGTGCCTCCCGAACCGCCGCTGCTGGCTGAGGCGCCACCGAAGGCCGTGCTTCCGCCGCTATTCCCGGGAGCACCGCCTGTGCTCGGACGTCCGCCCGTCGGGCTGGCTGGGTTGTTGGTGCCTCCACTAGCACCACCAGCCGCCGGCGCCATAGATGCGTCGCGGGACGTCATCGACGGGCTGAGGGAGGAGGTATCCTGCGCTGCGCCTCGATCCCCAGAGGAGCAACCCAGCGCGGTGAACGTGATCAGCATCAGAGGTAGCTTGAGGTATGAGCGCAGCATGGCGAAAACCACTCCGTTGAGATGGATTGTCCAAATTGACCATTAGCGTTGTTGCTGATTCACGGCATTGGGCCCGATTGGGAATGCAGGCATCGCTTGCGACGGTGCCTAATATCGCTACAGGTTGTCGCTTTGCGAGCAAACAGGGTATGGCAGCGTTTTGGAGAGATTTGTTATATCTTACGCTATGGCTCTGGGTCCTGACCTTGGAACCGAGGAGTGCCAGGTATTTCAGCCATAAGCTGGCCTCACTATGTGGTATCTTCTCGCACCATGAAGACGATCTTCTCCGAGCCACTCGACACACCGGAGCTAAAAATAGGCGCAATGGGGGTGCAGGAGCAGATCCTGCCCGGGATTGTGCACCGTCCGAACGGCACTCAAGATTATCTCTTTATGTTATTTTACGAGAGCGTCGAGCTGGATGTGGCTGGCAACTTGGTGCCACCCCGAACGCTCATCCTATGGGGACCGGAACACGCCCATCTTTACGGCAATCGCGAGCGGCGCTGGAAACACACTTGGATGCACTGCGCTGGGACGGTTATCACGCCTCTGATACGTACGCTGAATTTGCCGCTGGGCGTCCCGATCTACGATGCGGATCCGGCGGTTGCAGAGCACTATTTTCTCGCACTTTACCGCGAGCTGACGGGGCCACATACACCCGACGCGGTGATCGCCAAAAATACGCTCGAAAACTTTCTGCGCGAGGTGCAGCGTCGCCGTGAGGGGCATCGGGTTGGTGCGCAACCCCCCGAGCGCCTACTTAAGGTCAAAAATTACATCGAATCTCATTCCGAAGAGCCCATGCGACTGGCGGATTTGGCGGAGCGCGCGGCTTTGTCTCCCCAGTATTTATGCAGCGTGTTCAAGCGCTATTTTGGGGTGACGCCGATCGATCTGTTGATTCGTCAACGCATGCAGCGGGCCCAATATTTGCTGCAAGATGAGAATCTGAGCGTGGGGGAAATCGGAGTGCGTGTCGGGTACTCGGATATTTTCCAGTTTTCGAAGCTCTTCAAGAAACACATGGGCGTTAGCCCCAGTCGGATCCGGCGACCGGCAGGGTGAGCCCAGGCGAACGCATCGGGACGGGAGGAGAAGAAATCACATACGTCGGTGAAGGCCTGCCATGGGTCTGTGGGCCTCGGGCAGGCAGGCTGTCGCGAGGGCTCGACTATGCGCATTCAGCAATCGTTCTGTTATCCTGTGTTTCAACCCGCCGGCATGTCCTTGAATGAGCTCTTGGGTGCCGCACGGCGCATCGGGTATCGTGCGTTTGAACTCTGGGATCGGGGTCCGGACTTCGACGAGGTGGTAGAGTTATCGCGCCGTCATGAGCTCACAATTGCCAGCATGAGTGGCCACGGAAATTTGGAGCGGGGTACTAACGATGTGCGAGAGCATCCGCGGATTCTGCAAGAGCTGAGCGAAAGCCTGCAGATTGCGGCGAAACATGGCGTCCGCTCCCTGATCTGCCTAAGTGGCAATCGAATTCCCGGGCAAGGGCCTGAAGAGGCGGCTCAGACCTCTGCACGCGTGCTTTCCCGAGTAGCACCGCTCGCGGAGCGGCTGGGCGTCAACTTGAATCTCGAGGTTCTCAATAGCAAAATCGATCACCCCGGTTACGAATGCGACAGCGTCGCGGCGACGCGGCGGGTGCTGGAGCTGGTGAACAGCCCGCGTGTGCGGATGCTGTTTGATATCTATCACGTGCAGATCATGCAGGGTGATGTGATTCGAACCATCCAAGAGAACTTCGACTGGATTGGGCATTTTCATACAGCAGGTAATCCGGAGCGGCGAGATTTGGATGACGCGCAGGAGATGTATTATCCCGCCATTTGCAGAGCCATCGCCGCAACCGCGTATGCCGGATTCGTGGGGCACGAGTTCAAGCCGCGCGTGCTGGGGCTGGATGCGCTCGCGGCGAACTTTAAAGTCTGCGATCAAGCTTAACTCCTTGGCATTGGGTCCCCTCTGAGTGAGCGAGAGGGGGCAGCAGATCCACCGAGGCTGCGCGCCCTCATGACCCGACAACTACTTGTGACGAGCGCTCTGGCTTACGCCAGGGGACATGTCCATTTGGGGCATATGGTGGAGCACCTGAACACGGACGTTTCTGTTCGATTTCAACTGTGAATGAGACGACGGCTTGGCTGGCGCCTTGGCCTCACCGGAGGTCGCTGCTCGGGCACTAGCCTGGACCGTTTGAAGACATTGTCAGCCAAAAATAGCCAGCATTTGCGTAGATTCAGTATGCAAATTCGCCACGAAGTGGTGAATTATCGTGCGAGACGGGCGATCCGCGGACGGCCTTGGAGGGCTGCCCGTTTCGAATTTCAGTCTATTCAGCGTGGCCTCAGAGCGGCCGCACGTTCCTGCGATAGCTAACCTTGCTGAGCGCCTCTTCTATGATGCCAGTGCGCGCGCGCACGTCGCCCTCAAGCTCGGGCACCAGGATCAAGCGATGCGCGAGTGCGGCGGAAGCGACGTCCTGAATGTCATCAGGGGTGAGGAAAGGGCGTCCTTTTAGCACGGCGCTGCCTTTTGCAGCTCGCAACAGGCTGAGCGAAGCGCGCGGCGACGCTCCGAGGACGACCTTGGTGTGGCTACGGGTGAAGCTCGTGAGAAGCACTGCATACTCATACAAATCGTCCTCAACGTGCACCCGAGCGGCGATCGACTGGAGTCGCGTCGCGTCTTCTGCTGAGAGCACCGGCTCGACCTCGGGTGCAGCCACACCGTGCGTGCGGAGCATGCTCACTTCTTCGCGAACGCTTGGATAGCCCATCCGTACGCGGAGGAGGAAGCGATCGATTTGAGCCTCGGGCAGGGCATAAGTGCCCTCCAGATCAATTGGATTTTGGGTTGCGAGGACGAAGAAGGGATCCGGCAATACGAAGCGATCTCCCTCGATGGTAACCTGGTGTTCCTGCATGGCCTCGAGCAACGCGGATTGAGTTTTGGCGGGGGCGCGGTTGATCTCATCCGCCAAAAGAACGTTCGTAAAGATCGGGCCGCCACGCAGCGCGAAAGTGCCATCCTTGGGATTCAGCACGTACGTGCCTGTGATGTCCGCCGGCAATAGATCGGGGGTGAATTGCACGCGACGCACCGTCATCCCAAGCGTTGCCGCGAAGGTTTTGACCAGCGTCGTCTTGGCGACACCCGGGACACCCTCCAACAGCACATGCCCGCGCGCGAGGAGGCCAACCAGCAGCATATCGACGGCAGCGGGGTTCCCCACGTAGACACGCGCCACTTGGGTTCGCACGCGGTTCAAGCGCTCGCGCGCCGCTTCAATTTCATTGATCTGTAGGGCTTGACTCAATGCACCACTCCAAGTTTTCGAGCTTACAATGCTTTCAAGAGTTTGAGGGCCCGCTTCCGTAGGCGATCGACCTCGCCGCCGCGGATCTGCCTCGGCCTCTGCCCAACGAGGTTGTTTTCCGCGGATTCGAGCTCGGAAATCAGCGCTCTCAATTCCACCAAAGCGTACTTATCAAGAACGGCTTGATGCTCGGCTTCATGAAGTATCTGAGCCGCAGAGGGGTGGGGCGGAAGTCGCAAGCGTTCGGTAAAGCGTTCGGTGATGGCTCCCTTGAGCTCAATCAGTGTGAGCGCCCCGTGAGTGCTCGGGGCAGCCAACACCGCCGCCCGCCCTGCTGTTCCACCTTGGGCTGCCAGGGGAGCCGCGAGTGCGTAGCGTGGTGTCAGCCTGCGATAGGGCTTGGTGGCGCGAAGTAGGGCCCAGGCGAGGGCACCGAGTGAGCACGCCGCTGCGAGCATGTAAGCCATGACATCGGGCAGTCCCTGTTCGCGAGTGCGCGACAGTCCCTCGACGATACTATCAACACTTTCACGCACCCGTTCGAGCACCGAAGCGGGTTGCCCAAACGTGCCCACCTGTGGAAACGCGTTAGCGAGCAAGTACAGCGTTCCGCCGCGTGCGCCCCAAGTGTCAGGGCCGACGAGATACTGCACGAGCCCTTTTGCAAACTGGCGGTTCCCTGGGTACCGCAGCATAAGGTTAATAAATGCGGACGGGTCACCCATCGCGAGCAGCCGGCCACGGTCCCCAATGACACCGGTGACGGCCAGTGCAGCTTCCTCACCCCCTCTGGTGCGAATTGACAAAATCGGGGTGAGGTGTTCATGCACAAACACTGTCGGATGGTTAGTCACGAGGCGAGTCACGTTCAACGCAGTTGGATGCCGCCCCACGTGATTCTTAGAACTCTGAAAAGCTGGAACGGCGATCGCGAGCTCAGTGTTGTTGCGCAGGGTCTCCACCGGGTCGAGCGGAGCATTCACGCGAGTGATCTGAAAACGTTTGAGTAGGCGTGCACCGCTTCCGTAGTCGTCGAGGATGGCGACGCGTCCGCCAACGCTCATGAATCGGCTCAGTTGCTCGTAGCTGAGATCCGATTCGGGGTGCAGGATGAGGAGCCCATCGGCCGGTTTTAGTGTTCCAAAATCCAGTGCCGATAGGATTTGAACCCGTTGGGTCCCGAGCGTCTCCCGAGCAGCCGCCAGAAATTCGCTAGTGCCTTCCCAACTGGAGTCGTTGAAGGCAAAGGCCGCATGGGCCCCGGCGGGCCACCACAACCCGAGGGCCGCGGCCGCGCAACTCATCCATCTTCTGCGACCGCCCGTCACGCTTCGAACGTATCATCAAAGCACCCTTCCTCGCACGCCTGCGGTCTGGGTGGACCCACGCAGAAGCCGGTTCAATCTCGGAATTCCAGGGAGATTGGCCAGATCGAGACCAGCGCACGCACAGCGACCTACGCCCTTTCGGTGGTGGCGGGCGTTTGGGCTAAAGGATTGCCGGAAGTGACCGAACTTGACCAATAGGAACGCGCGACTAGATTACTCTTAATAGGTCGGCACAGTTGCCCAGAAACGAGGCCACGAATGCTACCCCCGTTCATCATCGAACAGATACGTCGCAGAGAAGAAGAAGATCGCCGCAGTCGTCGGGCTGAGCAGCCTCGATTGGAGCTGCCGATCGACGTCTATCCCCATCGTCCTGAAGCAGATCCCAAGCCTGCGAAAGACGATGTGGAGCGTGGCGTTGTGATCTTCGAGATCTGAGAAAACTTGAAGGAGCTGGCCCGGGCCCATTTTGGTGCTTCGGTAAGGTGAGTTTTCTCAGCCGCTC
Organism: Polyangiales bacterium; assembly: GCA_038246305.1. Taxonomy (GTDB): domain Bacteria; phylum Myxococcota_A; class Polyangia; order Polyangiales; family Polyangiaceae; genus JBBRRP01. The sequence goes on from JBBRRP010000069.1 coordinate 11,891, forward strand.
TTTCTAGACCAGCGGCTGTTCCCCTTAACATTGCGATGTGTGGGTTGTGCAACTAGGCTCGCGCCCCGTTGATGAACCCGTTCACGAAGAAGCTATTCGTCGCCGCTTGCGGCATTCTGATGGGATGTTCAGGCACGGGTGATGGGATCACGCCACCACCCGACCGGCTTTACTTTCCCGTCGGCCTATCACTGGATCCGGCAGGTCAGCACCTCTTCGTCGCGAATAGCGATTTCGATCTGCAGTTTAACGGTGGGACGCTTCAGTCTTTAGATACTGCACGAATCTTGTCATTCATGCCTGCGTACTGCGCGCCGGGGATGGATTGTCGGGGTCGGTGTGGTGCACTGGGTGAGGCGAGTGCGGCAGATCAGATCCTCGTGCCCGGCCCCTGCGCGCCTGTCGTGATTCGTTCACCTCAAGGGGGTGGTGGCTCACTGCTCACGGACGCACTCAAGATCGGGGCGTTTGCGACCGGTCTCCTTTTCCTAACACGGCCGGCAAATGAGTCAGCCGGAGCTCCTGGAAGAATTTTCCTACCGTTGCGTGGGAGTGCATCGGTGGAGTTCGTTGATGCCGATGAAGATGGGCACCTCAGATGCGATGTGGACGGACAGCGCCAATGCGCGGCATCGTACTCCGTGAAGAGGGGCATTGATCAACTTGGACGAGCGATCGAGTTGCCGAGGGAGCCGGTGGGCCTAGCAGCGACACTCGACGGGCGCGCCCTGCTTGGCATTCATCAGCAGAGTGACGGAGCGCAGCTCTCTGTGTTCGATCACGATTGGTCTGGGGGGCTGACACTCCGCTCACTTAGCATTCTTGCACCCACGCCATTTGGGGGAACGTTCTTGCCTAGTGCGATTGCGTTGGTTCCGCCGGCTCCCGCTCAGGCATCACAAAGTCCCGCGTTCTTAATAACGGCGCGAACCTCTCCGGAGGTGCGCCTGGTCAAGTTTCTTGACGCCGAAGCGTCTGCCCCGTTGCCTCCTCAGGCCCGGGAGATTGGGCGTGTCGCTGTGAACGCCAATGCCTTCGGGAGTGACTCTCGAGGCATTGTGCTCGATAGTTCGAAACGTCGCACGGCTGAAGAAAGCTGCGCCCAAGGTGACGTCGGGTGTTCGAGCACTGCAGCCCGGATACCGGACGCAGTTTTCATGGCCAATCGGACTCCGGCTAGCCTTTTGGTCGGTGAAATTCAGCAGCCCGAAACGGGTGAGGCGGGACTTCCGCTGCCGGCATTTAAACAAACCATCCCGCTTTCATTCGGCCCATCACGGGTGGTGCTCGGTCGGATCTTGAACGAACAAGGCAAGCTCGAACTCAGAGTGTTTGTGCTCTGCTTCGATTCGCGACTGATCTTTGTATACGACCCGGTTCGTGGACAACTGGAAACCGAGATTCGAACTGGCCGGGGGCCTCACGCCCTGGTTGTCGACGAACAGCGCCACGTGGCGTACGTGGCTCATTTCACGGATTCTTACATCGGAGTCATTGATCTAGATCGCTCCCACACGGGTGATTACGCGAAGATTGTCCTTTCTGTTGGCCAACCTAGCGCGCCAAGAGCTTCAAAATGAAATTCTCGATTCGCCCCTTGATTAGAAGCCTCATTGCCGTTTTTGGTCTGTGTTGGTTGTCAGCTTGCACTAACAATGCGAGGGACGTGCCCCTACGCTCACTCCAAGCAGCGGGAGCCGTTTCATTCGTTTGCGTTGGGCCTGCTGGTGGCGGCAAAGACATGCGGGAATGCCCCGATCGCACGAGCCCGCTTTCGCTGCAGAATCGGATCTTGGGACTAGTGACGCAGACGCTCACCGGCGAAGTTGCCGTGATTGACGTCACTCGCGGTGGCGTTGTTGACGTTAATCCATCGGTGCCTGGCTTTTCGTTCTTGCCCGTCGGTGCTCGCCCAACGGATATCGTTTCGACTCCGGACGGCCAGGCCAGCTTCGTTTCGGTTGCCGAGCCCGGTCGCGAGGGGATCTTTGCGCTGCCCACGTCGTGTATCGAACACTCCTCGGATATCTCGGAGTTTCCGGCCTGTGCGCTCCCTTCCGCTCCCAAGAAGTTGCTCTTGGTTACGGACCCTGCACGCCCAGACGGCAGTGTTCGTAGGAGTTGCCTCAGCGCCGAAGCCGAGGTTGGACCGCCAGCAGCCGCTTCGCGCGCAGCTTGCGCCGCCGATCTCACCCGATCGAGTGTTCCGTTCGCTGGTCGTCGCAAGCTACTTGTGCTCTTGCCGGATCAGGGAGCCGTAGCAGTGCTCGACGCACAAGCCATCGTAGACAGAGACTCTGGCTCCTTTGCGCCCTGTGAGATTGAAGCTTGGCTGCCACTCCATTCGGAGCGCCCGACAGGAGGGGTAGAGCAACCTTTGCCTCTGGATTTATCGCCCGTGTCCGGCACCGCGAGTGCGCGACACTACGATTTGTTAGGCACGGGGTTTGTGTCTCGCCCCTCCGATGCGGCCCTGGCGGATAGCACGCTTTATATCTCAGATAGCAGTGCACCAGTGATCCATCGCCTCGATGTGACGGACCCCTGCCTGCCCATTGAGCAGGCGCCGCTTCTGCCAACGTCGCTTCGGCATCCGGAGCGCGTGGTCACCACCACCAAAGTAGCTGTTAGCCCGTTGACCGCAAATCTTGAGCGTTTCCTATACGCAATTGACGACGGGGATGAGCCCGCCGCGAGCGTCATGGTTTTCGACGTCAGTGCAAAGTCCCCCGCGCAAACACCATTAGTGCGGCCCGGGTCGACACGCATGCCGCTTGAGGATGCTGATCGGATCAGTTTCACGGCGCCAGCGGCGGATGTGGTCTTTGCAAATCACGACGTTCCGACCACCGGCCCCACGGGCATCGGTGTCTGGGGCACGCGCTGCAATCCAAATCCGGCTGTCAGCAGCCCGGATTTACCAGAAGTGAAATATCGCCCCAGTTCGGACCTCAGGTCGGGTGCAGGCCCGACACCGTTGCGAGGCACTTTTGGCTTCGTTTTGCTGGCGAGTGGCCAGGTCGCGGTGCTAGACGTGGACGACGCCGACGCCGACTGTCGCCGCCCAGGCGCGACTGAGAAATCTTCGATCGAAAACTTCCGGGGTTGCAAAAATGATGCTGCCGTTCTGCCCCCCTTTCTCAGCAACGACCGCACGTCGACCGGAGCTTTCACCGTCACAAACGAGGTCAGCTGTCACGTGGTGGAGCCACATCGAGTTCGCTCAGCGCAAACGATGGTTAATCGGACGGATGCTGGAGTGCGGGCCCCAGCCCTCGCGCAGTTTCCAACGTTGACCCGGTTTGGCGTTCGACTGTCGACCAACTTGACGGACTCGGGCAAGACTCATCCAAAGGTCCTGCCCGTCGACTATCCAGGCTCAGGGTCCGCACCGTGCAATGGTGATACATGTGCGCAAGTTTTCGTCAACACCACGCTTTACTCCACATCCACTGACTCGACCGAGTCGAGCACCTCCAACCTGCTCGAGCGCGATCCAGGCAGGGCTGACCGTAACGCCATCACCCTGCCGTTCAATCAACCGCGTTCGTTTCCCTACGCAGAGAATGTGGCGTTGACCTTCGAGGGAGCCTTGGGTGGAGTGAGCTCAACGGGTGTCATAGGGCCGGGGCCCGGGGATCGACGGGTGCTTTCGGACGAAAATGGGCTTTTTTGCGCACAAGGCGTGCAGAGCCGAGCCTTGATGCAGGTCTTGGGAGCGCAGAAGTTTTCGCTTGCCGGACCCGCTCTGAGCGGGTTTGCGACGGAGTATGCCGACTACGTGCAGCTCGTATCCGACGTGCCCAATCCCCAGGACCCCTACTGGAGATCAGCACAAGCTAACTCCTGCAGCTACGCGACTTGTCGCAATTTCTTCGGCGCACCAGACAGCCAAATCTTGGAAGTCAGCCGTGACTTTCGAATCGAAGAAGCTCACGAAGGAGAACTCTTGGTGGCACCCCGACAGGGCGAGGTGGCTTTAATAAATTCCGAGGCGGCCTGCTGCTTTCCGGGACCCGTTTCCTATGTCGTGCGCGGCGGGAAACAGTGGGTGTTGCAAGGGTCTAGCGGGGGCGTTCGTCACCGCGTTGTGGGGAAGCAAAGCCCAGATGGCAGGTTTGAATGTGTGCTGAGTACCGATCCCGGCAAGGCTTTCTTCGAAGGCCGTGCATTCGAGGTGTCCCCGTTCGGGAGTGCGGCGACCCCGGGTGAGGTGTGCGTCAATCCCGTCGCGGGCACCACTGTAGGCGCTGTAGGCGGTCCGTTGCCTGCGGAGAGTCCCTGCGTGTTCAATGGCCTCACCGCGCGCTTCGCCGTGTATCGAGGCACCAGCCCAAGTGAGCGTGACATGCTGTTTGCGTGGCGCACCATCGGTGGCTTCTCACCCATGTTCCTAAGTTTTGGCGGACTCGAAGCCAGCTCGGGCCGCGTTTTGCCCGTGGCGCTTGAGCACATTTCAGGCCTTGGCGAACTAGGCATCGTGGATGGCAGCACGCTCGGGCTGTCACTGATTGATCTGGTGACGCCGCAGCGTGGTTCCGTCTCTTACTTCTGAGCTGCCTGTTCTCACTACCTTTCTGCTGGTGTTCTTGTTAGGCAAGGGGAGTGGCAGGGCCGAACACGCCGGTGATGCAGCAGCATGCGGAGGCCAAGCGCGCCTATCCGGATGCGCTGATTTTCTTTCGCTTGGGTGATTTTTATGAAATGTTCGGCGACGATGCCGTGTTGGGCGCACGATTGCTCGACCTGACGCTGACCAGCCGCAACAAAGGAAAACCCGACGAAATTCCCATGGCGGGAGTTCCGTATCATGCGGCCCATAACTATCTTTCGCGGCTCTTGGCCAAGGGCCAAAAGGTCGCCATCTGCGAACAAATGGCGGACCCTTCCACCGTGAAGGGGATCGTTCCACGGCAGGTCGTGCGCGTGCTCACGCCGGGTACGGTCACTGCAGAGGAGCACCTGCGCCCCAATTGCAACAATTGGCTCTGCAGTGTGGAGGCGACGCGAAGCGGTATTGGCTTTGCTCTGCTCGATCTTTCCACGGGTGAAATGCGCGCGACCGAGCTCCCGGATTTATCGGTGCTGCTCGCGGAAATTGCGCACGCACAGCCCGAAGAGCTGCTCTTGGGCGGTGAATCCGAAATGATCGCGGAATTCGCTGAGAGCGTTCGGCCATCACTCGGGCTTGCCGTGATCCGGTTGGATGAACCTTTGGAAGCGGCTGTCACGGCTGATTTATTCGGTGATTTGGCGCTTGAAGCCCAGACACTGAAGGGATGCGCCCGCTCGGCGGCTGCGCGTGCCCTTCGATACGTGAAGGAGTGTCATCCCGGCCGAAGCGAACTCCCCGTTCGGCGTTTGGTGCATTGGGATCCGAGCCAGTGTCTGCACCTCGACGGCCGAACCCAAGCGCACCTGGAGCTGACGCGCTCACTCTCCGGAAACGATGAAGCGACGTTACTTCACGTGATTGACGAGACTGTAACGCCGCTCGGTGCGCGCTTGTTACGAAGACAGATCTTGGCCCCGCTCGTGGAGCTGAAACGGATCCGCCGCCGGCTCGATGCGGTCGAGTTTTTTGTCCAGAACTCTGCGCTCCGTACGGAACTGCGCGCTTGCTTGAGTGAGGTGGCCGATTTTGAACGTTTGAGCGTGCGCGCGGCACTCGCCGAGGTGAACCCTCGCGACCTTGGGAAGATGCGCGATGGCTTAATAGCGGCCGAACGAGCCAGCCAGCTTCTTTCAGAGACGCGGGACCTCGTTGCAAGAGAGAGCCTGCATGTGTCAGACTCGATCGATACGGTGGCCGACCTTCAGGAGCTGCTCAGTCGCGCTCTAGTGGAGCGGCCGCCGGCGCAGCCTAAGGAGGGTAGCGTATTTCAGGTGGGCTACGACGCTCAGTTGGATGAGTTGGCAACGCTCCGCAAGACGGGCGCCGAACTCATGCTGGAGCTTGAAGCGCGTTTGCGCCAAGAGACGGATATCGGCACCTTAAAAGTGCGATTTACTCGCGTATTTGGCTGGTATATTGAGGTAAGCCGCAGCCACACGGCGAAGGCTCCGAAGGCCTGGCGCCGCAAGCAAACGGTGAGCGGCGGCGAACGCTTCACGACGGATGAGCTGGACGAGCTCGCTCACCGAATCACGACAGCCGAAGATCAACACCGCGAACGTGAGCTCGAACTTTTCGCAACTTTGGTTTCTGAAACAGCTGCTGCGGGGGCACGCTTGTATCAGTTAGCCAGCTTAGTGGCTCGCTGGGATGTCGCGGGGGCTTTGGCTGAGGTCGCGCATCGCTACGATTACTGTCGGCCGGTGGTGGAGGCCTCGGATGTGATCGAGCTTCGCGATGGTCGCCACCCGGTGGTCGAACGTTTGGCGGCCGCAGGGCGGTTTGTTCCCAATGACGTCGAGCTCAATCTTGAGACGCAACGCTTCTGGCTCATCACGGGTCCCAACATGGCCGGCAAGAGCACCTTCTTGCGACAACTGGCGTTAACCGTGATTCTGGCGCAGATGGGCAGTTTCGTGCCGGCGCGTTTCGCTCGGATCGGCCTGGTCGATCGCGTGCTTTCGCGCGTGGGTGCCAGTGATAACGTGGCGCAGGGTCAGAGCACATTCATGGTGGAAATGAGTGAAACGGCAGAAATTCTGCGGCGCGCGTCACGTCGCTCGTTGGTGATCTTGGATGAGATTGGTCGCGGCACGAGTACCTTTGATGGGTTGGCGATTGCCTGGGCCGTTGCCGAATACCTAGACGAAGCCGTGCAATGCCGAGCGCTGTTTGCGACGCATTATCATGAGCTCACGAGCCTCGCGATTGATTCCCGTCACATGGCAAACTTCAGCGTGAGTGCGCGCGAAGAGGGCGAAAACATCGTGTTCTTGCACCGCGTCGTCGCAGGTGCTGCCAGCCGCAGCTATGGCATCGCCGTTGCTAAGTTGGCCGGGCTTCCTGAATCAGTGCTCGCACGGGCACGCGCGCTCTTGGCCTCTTTCGAAGATGGGCGGGAGGGACCCAAGCAACGCCCCGCGTCGAAAGAGGCGCGCACGCAGCTCGGTCTCTTTGACTCAGCACACGTCTCACGCCAACACGCCGAAGCTATTGAAACGCTCCGCGCCGTGAATATTGAGAATATGACCCCGCTCGATGCCTTGCAGCTCTTGGCGCGTTTGAAGCAGAAGATTTGAGCTCTGCTGAGGGTTGGGTGTTCTCCTCGCCATCGCGAGCTGGTGCGCTGCGAAATAGCCAAGGCGCGTTGACCGCATGAGTTGAGTGTTGAGCAGCCAGAGCGAGCTGTCGTGCGCTACGAAATAGCAACGCGCGTTGACCGGGGCGCAGCTAGGCCGCTCGGTTCGGATACAAAACCCCACGCTTACTGAGTTCGTGCGCTGCTCGTTGGCGGGTGCACTTGCAGTTGTTCGCCCTTGAGGCCCAGACTTCCCGACGTGAAACGCAAAGAAGTGCACGTTCTCCCGCGGGCAAACTACAAATTTCAAGTGTTAGGCGTTAAACGAGCGCCGTTGCGTGATTTCTATCACGTGCTGTTGCGGCGTTCATGGTGGGTGACGTTGGCGGTGATCAGCTCCTGCTTTGTGCTCGTCAATCTGATTTTTGCGCTCGGATATTTTTGGGGTGGTGGCATTGCGCACGCAGAGCCAGGCTCCTTTTTGTCGGCATTCTTTTTTAGTGTGCAGACGATGGGAACCATTGGTTATGGTGCCATGTATCCCGAGACGCTCTTTGCCAATGGTCTTGTGGTGGTCGAAGCGATCTTTAGCCTGACCTTGACGGCATTGCTTACGGGCCTTGTTTTCGCCAAGTTCTCGCGCTCAACAGCGCGTATGGTGTTTAGTCGAGAAGCTGTGGTGTCTCCGGTGAACGGCGTGCTCACGTTGATGATTCGCGTGGGTAACGAACGTGGCAATTCGATCGTGGATACGCAGTTTCGCGTGGCACTGGTGCGCACCGAAACATTGGCTGAAGGCGGTACTTTTTTCCGAAGCGTGGATCTCAAGTTGGTGCGGGAGCGAGCCCACTCACTCTCGCGTTCTTGGACCGTGATGCACACCGTTGACGAAAAGAGCCCGCTATTTGGCATGACCCCCGAGCTCGCGCTAGAACAGGAAGCCGAATTACACATGATGGTGGTCGGGCTTGACGACATCACGATGCACCAAGTGCACGCGAGCCATCGCTATTACGGCCATGAAATCCTGTGGGGCGTACGCCACGTGGATATTCTTTCGGAGCCAGAAGAAGGCACGATCGTCGTTGATTTGACGAAATTTCACGACACGGAAGCCGTCAAGATCAACGCGGAGAGCCTGCTGCCTTAGGGACAACACTGAGTGTCTGCGGTCTTGACTCACCGCCGACCCATGTTGCGCGGTGGCGGGGGTGTCGCTGTTGCGCCGTCTTCAGGCCAGGAGTGCCTGGGATAACGGCGCATGAGTTCTCTCCGGATTGCAGGGTAGTGGCGTTCCCAGAACCCAGCAAGATCGGTCGTCACTTGAACGGGACGTTGATTGGGCGCGAGCAAATGGAGAGTCACCGGTACGCTTCCGGCACCAACACTCGGCCCCTGTGTCATCCCAAAAAAATCCTGTAAACGCGCCTCCACCCACGGCGCATTGCCTACTTCATAGTGAACATTCAGGCTTCGGCCCGGGCCGAGGTGCAGGCGTTCAGGGGTGAGGCGTTCAAGTGCTTCGCGTTCGGCGGGCGTGAGAAAAGTGAGCGCGAGTTGGGCAAAATCAAGCTTTTCAAGCTCTGCGAGGCGCGTGGTGAGGCTACAGGCATTCTTGAGCACGCGCGTGGGCCAATCGAGAACCGCCTCACTTAGCACAGCGCCTGAAAAACGCGCAACAAGCTCCAGGCGGCCGGCAAGAACTGCGGTGGCCTCGCGTACTTTCGTGGTGAGTGCTCCACGTTTGGTGGCGTACCGAAACAGAACTTCTGCGGAAGCCTCATTCGGTGCGGCAGGCGAGCGAACCTCTTCAAGCACCACGGAGCCATAATTGATTTTGCTAACAGCTTCGACGCGACCGCGTTCCTCATCGAACACGACGGCGTCGGCGAACTCTAAGCTCGAGTAATAGTCCGTTAGTAACCAATCCGGATCGATGGCACTCGCAATCCGAACTTGGATTTGCGGTCCACGCTGGGCTTCGCGCCGTTCTTCGATATCCAAAGCCAACAGCAGAGGCTCAATGGCCACCACGCTGCTTTCGCTCTGGGTGGCCGTTTGCCCATTGCAAAGAATAAGCTCACGGGAGCCCGGGGCACGGCGACGTGCAACGCGGTCGGAAAAACCGCTCAGCAAGCAGCGACGCAACAGGTTATCAAGCTCGGCGGGGCTCGGAGCCGCGCGTTCGGGGTGTACTCGAGGGAGGGCGCGCAATAATTGTTTTTCTAGTAGGGAAACAGTGCGAATCGCGCCAGGATCAAGTTCAAGGTAGCGCAGCTCGGAGGCTTCGAAGTTAGCTTGGCGCGCTAATTCAAAGCGCTCATAAAGCTCTAATGCATCCGAAGGCCCCGGCTCTAGGTGAGCGCTCGGCCCAGGACCGGTTCGCACGCCTCGTGCCTCCAGGCGTACGTCGCGTTCCGTGAGTAGAGCGGCTAAGAGGCAGGCTTGCTCGGCCACGCCGCGCGCTTGACCCTCCAAAATCACTCGGCCCAGGCGTGGATGCACGGGGAAAGCTAGCAGCTTTCGCCCGACATCGCTGATGGCGCCTTCTTCATTCAATGCGCCCAGGCTACGCAATAGCTGGTGCGCCGCCACCACAGCTTTTGGCTCTGGGGCATCGAGCCAGACCAGCTTCTCGGGTTCCTGAATACCCATGGACTTCAGGAGCAACCACATCTCCGAAAGATCGGAGCGTCGGATCTCAGGGATCTGCTGCTCTGGGCGCGTTTCGAAATCACCGCGCGTGTAGAGGCGCAGTACGTGTCCTGGCCGCGTACGGCCCGCACGACCCGCACGTTGAATCGCCGAAGCTTGGCTCGCTTTGACTAATTTGAGCTGAGAAACTCCCGTATGCGGAGCGTGTTCGGCTTGGCGCACGAGACCGGAATCGATGACGGTCGTCACTCCAGGAACCGTCACCGAAGCTTCAGCAATGTTCGTGGCGAGCACAATTTTGCGGCGCGAGTTAGAGCCGAGCAAGCTCACTTGCTCCTTCAGGGGGAGATCGCCATGCAGCGGAAATACAGCGGCACCGGCTTCGCGTGCGAGCGCTTCAAGCGCCACACTGGCGAAACGGATCTCGCGGGCACCAGGCAGAAACACCAGGATATCCCCCGTGGCCTCTCGCGCGAGCGATTGGCGCACAGCGCTCGCTACTTGTTTATCAAGGGGGCGCTCGTCGGGCTTGTCGAGATGTTCAATGCTGAGTGGGAAGGTGCGGCCCTCGCTGCGGATCCGTGCACAGTTGCCGAGCTCGCTGGCTAGCCGTTCGCCTTCGAGAGTTGCGCTCATCACGACGAGGCGGAGCTCTGGACGCATGCTCTGTTGGAGCGCCACGAGGCGGGCCAGGCAAACGTCACTCGCCAGGCTACGCTCATGAAATTCATCGAGAACCACAGCACCCACATTGCCGAGTGCGCTTTCACGCAAGAGCTCGCGGAGCAACAGGCCATAGGTCACATACCTCACGCGAGTTGCGGCTGAGCGAGCCTCCTCGAAGCGCACGCTGTAACCCACGGTTTGCCCGGGCCGCTCGCCGAGCTCAGCTGCCACGCGCTCAGCTGCTAACCTGGCAGCGACACGCCGTGGCTCACCGATTAGGATCTCGCTTCCCGGCGGAACGACCTCGAGCAAAGCCAGCGGCGCACGCGTCGTTTTTCCGGCGCCGGGCGGGGCTTCCAACACCAACGTCTTCTGCTGTTTCAGCAAACTCACCAATTCGCCTAACACCTGATCGATGGGCAAATCGATGCGAGAAGCCGTTCGGTTGGAACCTTCCGCCATTCGCTCAACCCTTCATACGGATAGCCCAGGTGAGCTTGACCAAATTTTTCAGCACAGCGGGGATCCGTCGCGTCAAGTTGATCGATGGGGGGCGCTTTTCGGCGATCTGCACGGGGATCTCACGCACGGCGAGGCCCGCCCTGTAGGTTCTGAGCACGAGCTCACTGGCGAACACGTCTTGGTCGACCACGCAGGCCTGCACTACGCCCAAAAGTTCCTCGCGACGGAAGGCTTTTAACCCGTGAGTGTCAGTGCCGCGAAAGTCAAACAAGATTCTTAGCAACGCCGTGTAGACGTGGCTTGTGGCATGTCGAAAAAATGGCCGTGCATCTCGGGCTCCGCCGATCAGCTTCGAGCCAATCACCAGTACGGTGGCTTGCTGTCGCAAGATATCGAGCGCCTCGCGATAGAAGTCAGTGTCGCAGAGATCGATCTCATCACAGATCACGTAGCGCCCCCGCGCTTCCAGAATTCCGGTCCGGAGTGCGTGCCCGTAGTTGGCGCTGGGGCTCTGAATGAGCCGAACTTGCGGGAATTTTTGGCACAATTCGCGGGCGACATGGGCGGTTTTGTCCGTTGAGCCATTCTCCATCAGAAGCAGCTCATACTCAAAATTGAAGGCAAGTAGCCGATCGTGCAGGTCCACCACGGAGGAGTGCAGCAGCCCCTCCTCGTTGTAGATCGGGATCAGAATCGAAACTTCAGGCGGCCCGTTCATACGAGCCACTCAGACGCTTTCTTTGCGGCATCCCGCCCGAACATTAACGCATCCTCCATCGAAGAGTAGTTCCAGCCGCCGTAGCGCCCCGTCGAAAGAATACGCTCTTGTTCTAGGAAGGGCGAGATCACAGAGAGAGCGTCAAAGTAGGCGTGGTCAAAAATCACGTAAGCGTGATCGATGCGGCGGACACGGGCGAATGCGACATCTTCCGGTCTGCCGATCAATTGGAGCTCCAATAGCCCCTCGATGACTTTCGGCAAGATCTCCGAGAGCTTCGGCGGTTCGCGAGACGCCAATTCAACGTACAAATTCGCGCAGCCGGGCGGCGCCATCTCGCTCGAAAAATTGGAATAGCATCCGACGCGATAAAAAGGGTATTTGGGCTCAGGAACATAGACCCAGTGCAGATCTTGAGGGCAGGGCGCGCGGAGCGCAACGTCGAGGTAATACAGGTGAGTGCAGCGAAGCCGGCGGCTCGCATCCAGCACAACTTTGGGTGGCGCATCGAGAAGTTCGATGAGCTTAGGCAACGGAAGCGAGCTGATCAAAACACCGAAATCAACATTTTCAATATCAAATTGGAGTGAGCGTCGCGCAAGGTCGATCCGCTGTGGGGCTCGACCAAGCTCCAGGTTCGGAATTTGAGCTTGCATGGCAAGGCTCAGCTGTCCGATGCCGAGTCGGGGGTAAATGAAGTGAGTATTGTAACCGAGTTCAGGTGTCGGGTGGCCAAGTGCACCCGCAAGTACCTCTTCGAGGCTAGGGATGGGGACGAAGCGCTGGCACCAGTCGCTCGTGATCTCTGCTGGTGGCACGCCCCACAGTCGGGCGTTGTAAGGCAGCATGAAGTGCTCACTGATACCATCACCGAAATGTTGCCGACAGAACTCCTCGAAGTTCCGTGGCTTGGGCTGCGCGCCTCGTGTGCTGGCTTGAACAAAACCCAATAAACAGGCGTAAACAATGGCTTTCGGCAGCCCAAACGTGTTGGCCTGGAAGGGATAGCGGGTGTAGACCCCGTGCGAAAACACTCGGCTCTTGCGTTCGATGTTCAAGGTTTCGCCGGCAAGCCACGTGCTGATTTCTTTCCTCAGTTCTTCGTGTCGAAGGTGCAACAGATGGCCCGTGCGGTCAAAGCGATATCCGTCTTCTTCCAGCGTGACGGCGTGTCCCCCCGCCTGCATTTGTTTCTCAAAAATACGGAAAGGAACTTGTGCACGCTGGAGGGTAAGCGCCGCACTCATGCCCGTGAGCCCCGCACCCAGAATGGCGACGGGTATCGCGCGCTCGCTGGAGCTCAATGCGCCTCCTTCCAGTTCCTTCCATGGCCAACATCCACCACGAGTGGCACATTCAGCGGGTACACCGTTTCCATGGTTTTTTGAATGTTGAGTTTCGCCTCAGCAAGCTCGGCTTCCGGGACTTCAAACACCAATTCGTCGTGCACCGTGAGGATCATGCGAGTCCCCGGAGTCGGCGGAGTTCGCAGAGCCAGCATTGCAAGTTTCAAGAGATCCGCGGCGGTGCCCTGAATCGGCATGTTCATCGCGATCCGTTCGGCGGCCAGGCGTTTGGCGCGATTCCCGCTTGAAATTTCCGGAACCAAGCGCCGGCGGCCGAGCAGGCTGCGGACAGTTTCGCCTGCCCGAGCTTGCTCCAGCGTTTGATTCATGAAGTGGCGAACGCCTTCGTAGCGGCGAAAGTACGCGGCGATGAAATTGCCCGCCTCGGCCCGCGAGATACCCAGTGATTTGGCCAAGCCGCTGTCCCCTTGGCCATAGATCACTCCGAAGTTGACCGCCTTGGACCGAGTTCGATGCTCGCGCGTCACTTCGTCTTCGCCGAGCTCAAAGATCTCCATAGCGGTTCGAGTGTGGATGTCTTGACCCGTTCGGAAGGCATCTACCAGCACGGCGTCGTTGGAGAGGTGAGCAAGAACGCGCAATTCGATCTGCGAGTAGTCCGCGCTCACCAGGGCAAATCCAGGCGGAGCGATGAAGGCCGCGCGAACATCGCGTCCCAGCTCAGTTCGTATCGGAATGTTTTGCAAATTCGGATCAATGGATGAGAGTCGCCCAGTGGCGGCCACGGCTTGCTCCCAACGCGTGTGCACGCGGCCTGTCGTCGGCCGAACCAACTGGGGCAGGGCATCGATGTAGGTGCCTTTTAGTTTGGCATATTGCCGGAGCTCTAGAATCAGACCTGGCAACGGATGTTCGTCAGCTAGGGACTCGAGAGTTTCATGGTCGGTGGAGCGTGAAGTTTTCGTGCGTTTGACGGGTTTGAGCTTAAAATCATCGAACAGTACGGCTTCGAGTTGGCGGGGAGAATTCGCATTGAATTCACGGCCCGCCATTTCGTGTGCGCGTTTTTCGAGGTCAGCGATCAGTAGTTCACAACGTTTGCTGAGTTCGGCCAGTTTTGCGGTGTCGATCAAGACTCCGACCGCTTCGAGCTGGGCCAAATGATGAGCTAATGGGAGCTCCATCTCATCCAACAGCTTCTGCAGGTTCGCATCATTGAGCCGCGGTTCTAAGCGCTCAACCAAGGCGGCGGTGTGTGTCACGTCTGAGCTGAGCTGTTGAGCTGCCTCGGCCACTGAGATCTCAGCCGCGTCGCGCCGTTGCCCACGCCCGGGATGCAGAAGTGCTGCACGTGTTGGTATGACGCGACCGAGTTCGCTGCTCACGATGGCGGCGGCGTCGTGGTTTCCATCGGGATCGAGCAAGTAGCTGGAGAGCTTCACGTCAAAGTCGAAGCCCTCAAAGCTCAGGCCGAATGCCTGCAAATCCACGGCACAACGTTTCAGATCGTAGGCCTGTTTGCGGACCGTTGGGTCAGCGAAGAGTGGACCTAAGATTTGCCGCGCCCGATCGGGCGCGAGGAGCTTTGGTACACCGAGGTAACGGTGCCCAAGCGGCACATAGAAGGCTTCGCTCAGGTCAGCCAAGAGCGCCAGGCCCACCAATTCTGAGGCTCGATTGACCTCGGTGGTGAACGTTTCAAGAACCAACTTGCGACTCGCTTGTGCTGCCAAGACAAGCCGCTGCAAGTCCTCTTCTTGAAATACGGTGGTGAGCCTGGGCTCGGGAAACGCCGCAACAGGTGCGTTACGTTCGGAGCTCGTATTCGAAGCGGCTGTTGTTGTCTTGGCGGTTGGGTGGGGAGCGTCGAGGAGACTCAACTGGCGTGCGAAGCCCAGCTCTTCGTAAATCTTGGCAAGCAACGCCTCGTCGGGTCGCCCAAGCTGTAAGTTTTCTAGGGTTACGTTGACGGGGCAGTCACGTTTGAGCTCAACGAGCTGCCGGCTTAAGAATGCCTGGTCGCGATGGCCCGTGAGCGTTATGCGCACGCCCTTCGCTTTAACTTGGTCCAGTTTTGCGTAGATCTCAGCCAGCGTTCCAAACTGAACCAGCAGATCGCGCGCTGTTTTGGGGCCAATATGGGGCACTCCGGGAATGTTGTCGGAAGTGTCGCCCATCAAACCCAAAAGATCCCCAAGTTGCTCCACTCGCACGCCGAAGCGCTCTTCCACCTCCGGTGGCCCAAACACCTTATTGCGCATGGTATCCCAGAGGATCACGCGCGGACTCACGAGCTGCATCAGGTCCTTATCCGCCGCCACAATCACGATCCGCAGGTTTTGCGACAGCGTGCTTTCCACAATGCTCGCAATCAGGTCATCAGCCTCCACGCCCACTTGTTTGAAGATAGGAAAGTGGCGGGCCTCAACGATCTGTTCGCAACGCATCAGCTGTTGTCTCAGGTCGGGTGGCGAGGGCGGTCGGTGCGCTTTGTACTCGGGATAGATGTCCCGCCTGAATGTGTCCCGCCCGGAGTCCATGGCCACCGCCAGCAGGCGGGGCCTCTGCGTCCGGAGTAGCCGGTCCAACATGTTGACCATTCCGTGCACAGCATGGGTGGGTTCGCCGGTCGGGGAATGCAGCTCACTAATGGCATGGTAGGCGCGAAGGACGTAGCTGGAGAGATCAACGATGTAGAGGACATCGTCGGCGCCAACAGGGAAAAGGCTGGTTGCCATTGCCCGCCTGTTAGCAGATGGGGCGATCTGGGGAGAGCGGGTTCACTCAGAAGACCCACCACTGCTCAAAAATACAGGCAGAGCGGAAGTAAGACAAGGTCGTGCAAAGAATTACATTTCGGTGACATTCGGGATTTTTCTGGCTGGTAACAAAGCCAAGCACCGTATGGAGATACTTTTCGTTTGCGTTTATCTGGTCGTTCTCTTGGCTCTCTGCACGTACGGCCTGCACCGGGCGCACTTGGCGCTGATGTGCTGGCGGACGCGTAAGTTCGTTGAACGCATCGCCCAAATCAGTCCCACGCCAGAGGCTGATTTGCCGCGGGTGACGGTTCAGCTGCCTCTCTATAACGAGGCCACGGTGGTGCAGCGCTTGATTGAAGCGACGGGTAGAATCGATTATCCCGCCCATCTTTTTGAAATCCAGGTTCTCGACGATTCCACAGATGAAACCTGTGCTCTGGCACAAGCCGCAGTGGCGCGTCTCGTTCAGCGTGGCGTCAATGCCAAGTACGTTCGTCGTCCGGACCGGGTTGGGTATAAAGCCGGAGCTCTAGACTACGGACTGAAGACCGCTCAGGGTGAGTTGATCGCGATTTTCGATGCAGACTTCGTACCCCAACCGACGTTCTTGCGCAGGCTTGTTGCGCACTTTCGTAATCCCAAGGTTGCTGTGGTGCAGACACGGTGGGCACACATGAATCGCGATCATAGCCTGCTCACGAGCATTCAAGCTTTGATGCTGGATGGCCACCATTTGATTGAGAATCGTTCCCGTTTCTCAGCTGGGTTGATGTTCAATTTCTCTGGTACTGGAGGCATCTGGCGCAAGGCTGCGATAGCGGACGCCGGCGGTTGGCAGCACGACACGCTCACTGAAGATCTCGACCTATCGTACCGCGCTCAACTCCGAGGTTGGCAGTTCATTTACCGTCCGGATGTGCTGACGCCGTCCGAGCTTCCCGAGGATCTTTCGGCTCTGCGCGCCCAGCAGTATCGCTGGGCCAAGGGCACCGTCCAAACGGCGCGCAAGTTGCTCGGAACAGTGCTTCGCTCCCACGTGTCAACGCAGCAAAAGATCGAAGCATGCTTTCATATGCTGCCCCATTTTGCGTATCCTTTGATGTTGCTGCTCACGCTGTTTTTGCTGCCTTCGTTGGTGTTCTTGCCCGCCGTTGATCTGCGCACGATGCTGCTGGTGGATCTTCCTTTTTGCATCGGAGCCACGGGTTCGTTGGTAGCGTTTTACTGTTTGGCTGAGACGAGCCAAGGCCGCTCTGCCGTGGCTGCGCTGGTGCGCCTGCCCGCGCTCATCGCGCTAGGTGCAGGTCTCGCACCGCATCTCACCGTGGCCGTCCTGGGCGGTGTGCGTTCGATGGCGGGTGAGTTCGTTCGGACCCCGAAGCGTGGTTCTGATGCTGCGCGCTATAAGGAAGGCGTGAAGTGGCCGCTGGTTGAGTTTGCGCTGTGTGCCTACTGTATGGTCAGTGTCGTGGTTTCGATCACTACGAGTCACTGGTTTGCAACCCCGTTCGCCTTCTTGTTTGCGCTGGGTTACGGTTACGTTGCCATTCAGCTCTCGCTTGAGCTTTCTGCGGGCCGGCGAGCTTCGTTGGCCAAGGTCGCCAAGCCTGAGCTTCATGAGGCTCTCGAAGCCGGCGTGGACAGCATGGCGCGCGCGGCATAGGTCTTCTTGGGGCACCTTGAGCACTCACTCCCGGCCTAGACTTTTGGCCGGTTCCGGGTACCATCCTCTTTGCTCGTTGGGTGCTTGCGCTTGGCGGCAGTGTTGGGAGTGAAGGGCTCCGTCAAGCCATGACCAAGGCCGACATCGTACAAGCCGTGTACACGAAGTTGGGCGGATTCTCGAAGAAAGAGTCCGCCGATTTGGTTGACTTGGTGTTTGAGACCATCAAGCAGACGCTCGCGCGTGGCCAGAAGATTAAGGTTTCGGGGTTTGGGAATTTCGTGCTCAGAGATAAACGCCAGCGGCAAGGTCGCAATCCGCAGACGGGGCAGCCCATCACCATCACGTCGCGCAGGGTGCTGAATTTCAAAGCTAGCCAGCTCCTAAAACAGGCGCTCAATTCAGATGGGCCTGTGGGCGCATACTCAACAGCCGGCACATCTGAAGATGAGGAGTGAGGCAGCTTGTCCGAAGGATTGACCGAGCAGCCGCTGGTTAAGCTCTACTATCGCATTGGCGAAGTGTCTGAGATCGTCGGCGTGGAGCCGCACGTTCTGCGCTACTGGGAGACCGAGTTTCGCTCGATTCGGCCGCAGAAATCTCGCAAGGGTCAGCGCATTTATTCGCGTAAGGACGTCGAACGCCTGCTGAAGGTGAAAGATCTGCTCTACACCCACGGCTACACGATCGCTGGCGCTCGCAAGCGCCTCCGCCACGCAGGCGATGAGCCCCAGGCCGCCGAAGATCCCACGCGGTCAGCACTCGGTCGAATTCGAGCGAATTTGGTAGCGTTGAGGGCCGATGCCCAGGCGCTGTTCAAAGAGCTGGAGGGGCCGAGAACCCCCGGTTGAGCGGTCCCGGTTGAGCACGCCGGTTGAGTCCCCCATTGAGCACCCGTGGCGGACAAACAAAGTCCGAGCACCGGTTGCTTTCATCCGCAAAACGTCACACCTTCCCCGCTTCATCGAAGGAGCAAGGTTATGGCAGAAGGTTTAAACCGCGTGATGCTGTTGGGCAATCTTGGGCAAGATCCCGAGCTTAAGGTGACGAGCGGCGGCCAGTCAGTGCTGAAGCTTCGCCTGGCAACACCCGAGCGCTATCTTGACCGAAATAAGTCGTGGCAAGAACGCACCGAGTGGCACAGCGTGGTGGTTTGGGGAAAACGCGCCGAGGCGCTCAGCAAATTCTTGAGCAAGGGCTCCCGAGTGTTCGTTGAGGGAGGGATCCGCTCTTCCAGTTACGAAGACAAGGACGGGCAGAAGCGTTATCGCACCGAGATCGTCGCGAACAACATCATCTTGTCCGGTGGCGGGGCACGTTCGGGTGGCGGTGGTGGTGGTGGTGGTGCTGGTGCGCGCGGCGACGAGCATGGAGCCGGTGGTCACGATACCCCCGCGGCTGACGCCAACTACGACGATGCCGACTACGGTGGCGGCTCGGATGACGATATTCCTTTTTGAAAACCGAGGGGCGGGTCGCACTCATGCGACGCTGGTGTGGGTCTCGCTTGCGTTGGTTGCTGCATCGGGGCTCACTTGCGCGTCAGGTCAACGCCCGTTGGCACCGGGGTCGGCTCCAGTAGCGCCCTATAGCCCACAACCTATTTCAGCTTCTAAGCTTGCTCAGCGCGCTGCCAGTGGGCCGCTGGAGCATTCAGAGTCGGGCCCGGCCTTGGTCGCTTTGCCCCATTTCTTTGGGGCCCTGCATGAACTCGAAACCAAGCGCCACACGGGGCCTGTACGCATCGCGTGGTTGGGCGATTCGCACACGGCAGCGGATTTCTGGACAGATGAAGTTCGCGCGCAGCTTCAAGCCAGGTTTGGTAGTGCGGGGCCGGGCTTCTTTCATGTGGGGCTTAAAGCGTATCGGCACGGGGGTTTGCACTTTGAACAGACGGGCAGTTGGAGCCGGGAGCCGAGCCCACCGTCGCTCCGAAGTCGTTCAGGCGACGGTGTGTTTGGCTTGGCAGGGATCAGGACTTTTGCCCATTCAGCGGGTGCTACGTTCGAAGCGAGCCCGGAGCCGAACTCAACGCTAGGAAGCGCGAAGTGGCGCGTGCGTGTGCGCTTGGGACCGACGGATTCCGTGGAGTTTGAAGCTGGCGACGAGCGCCACACCTTGCGGGGAACGCCGCGTGATGACATTCAAGAACAGGAGCTCGCGGGCGCGCCGGGTGTGAGCTTGAAGATTCATGTGTTGAATGGCAACCCCAGGTTTCTTGGTGGCACTCTGGAGGCCAGCGCTCCGGGCCTCATTTTGGATACTTTGGGCGTCGACGGAGCCCGAGTGGAAACCGCGTTGGCGTGGGACGAAGCCGCTTGGAAACGGGAGCTGGGCGAACGGGAGCCCAGCCTGTTGGTCTTGGCCTATGGCACGAACGAAGTGTTTGATAATTTGGCTCCTCGGGCGTACGCGGAACATTATGCGCGCCTGATTGAACGCGCGCGAGCGGCGGCGCCAGCGTCGGATTGCCTGATCATTGGGCTGCCTGACGCACTCACCTCCGAAGGGGTGCCCCATCCGCGTGTGCCCGAGATCGGGAAGGTTCAGGAAGAAGCTTCAAAAAGCCTGGGTTGCGCATTTTTTGACGCTCGGGCGGCGATGCAGCGCGAGGGCGGATTTTTAGGTTGGCTCGCCGCGAGCCCGAGGCTGGCCCAAAACGACGGCATCCATCTTACCATTTCAGGTTATCATCTCCTGGGAGCGCGCACGGCGGAAGCACTGCTTGCGGGCTATGAACAGTTCATCAACACACTCGAAGCGCATTGAAAGCTGAGTTGGCGTTTTAAGGGGGAACAGGCGTCTTTTTGTAGCGAGCGTAGCCGTCCATCATTCCTGAGAAGATCCAATCTCCGATCACCTGCGCGCCGTAGCTGGTGGGGTGAGTGAGATCGCCCGCCCCCCAGCCCCTGGTTACCCAGCGGCGCATCGCGCCTGATCCGCCCATGGCGAGGAACGTGTTGAAGAATGCGCAGCCCACCTCGTTGGCCACGCTCTCCTGTTCTTTCACAATCAAGGGGATGATGCGCATGCTTTCGGTGCGGCCATCGCGCACACGAGCTCGATCCATGGCGGCGATAATGAGGCAGCTCGCATGAGGCAATGCGCTCTTTCCCTGCAAGAGGACGTCCTTCATGGTTCGATGGAAATCTTCCATCGAATAGGCCCAGCCGTCGCCGCTTTCGTTCGCTCCAAACTGGTAAACAACGAGACTGGGTGAGCGCCAGCGCAGCTGCTCCAGATAGTGAAGGTCCTCTTGCTTATCGAGAAAACGGATACGAGCGCCTAAGATCCCAATCGCATCGAGCACGACACCAGGGACCTCCCGCTCCATGACAACACCAAAAGCTCTTACCGAACCTGGCCCCGCGGAGACCAGTTCCAAGAGGTGCTCTCCGTCGGTTGTA
>JBBRRP010000070.1:0-31771 GCA_038246305.1 Polyangiales bacterium
AACTATGAGCTGGAGTCGAAGCAGATTTCGCCGTCGCTCCTCGGACTCACGCCCGAAACCCGCCTCACCACGAGCCCGAGCGATACCTTGAATCCCTACGTCGCGATTGGGTCCGCAGGCGCCGTTGGGATACTGTACGAAGATTGGTTGACGGGCACCCGGCAGGTTTATTTCACCGAGCTCCTGTGTCAGAGCTCGGTACCAACCCTATGAAGATTTGTGCTGCGGGACGCTGATAACCGGGATGGGTGAAAGGCGAACCACTCGCTCAGCAATGCTGCCCAGCATCAAATGGCCAAGGCCGGTGTGACCGTGCGTGCCCAATACGATCAGTGAGTATTGGCCGGTTTCGCTGGCCGCGACAATCTCCTTCAAGGCAATCCCTTCGCGAAGCTCATGTCTTACAGGGAGCGAGGGCGGCAACTGTGCTCTCTCGATGAAGCTTGATAGTTCCTTCTCCGCTCGCTCAATCACCAGTTCGGCTAAGCCACGCTGAGCGCCGGTGCTTCCGGCCGCGACGATTGCGTGGCGCGCAACCGGCGGTGCTTCCCAGAAGTGGAGCAGCGTGAGACTTCCCCCCAACTTTTCCGCCAACGATGCGGCGAAATACAACGCGTTTAAGGAGGTGTCTGAGTAGTCAAGGGGCACCAAGATCTCGGGGGGCATGGTGACAAGACTCTAGCAGCCCGGCCCGAGGTTGGAAGCTCGCCTTCGATTGAAGCTAAAGGGCGGGCTTGACGAGTTCGTCGAAACGAAGCGTCCAGCCTATGAGCTTTTGGCGATCGGTGGAAATATCTTCGCCGGCCATGAACTTGTAGTTCGCGATTTCCCCCGCAAGCTTGGCCAGCCCTTCAGAGGGCTCTCCCTTCGCCAACATCGAGCCAGCCAACGATAGGGTCTTCTGCGCGGTGCCGAAGTTGCGATCTTCAAGCGCCATCAGGGCCAGGTGGAGTTGACGTCGGGCCTCAAGCTGCTGCGCTCGGAGGCGTACTTGCTCAAGCACGCTGCTCGCTTGTGCTGATTGACACCTTCCGAAGCCGTACGCGCCACCCAGCAGTGCCAGGAGTACCCCAAATTTGATGAGCGCCCGTTTGAAACCGCCAGTTGAAGCTGGTTTTTTCGGTGAAGGCTTTTCGATCGGGGCAACGTTCGGGTTGTCGCTCGTGTGGTCTTTCGGCATGGTCGGCTGGCTCTCGGAACTTCGGGCTTGAGCCTGCTGGTTATCACTAGAAGGTGCCGCGCACCAGCAGTCCATGGCCCGAGGCACCCACGGGGCCTGCATCCACGCTCATGTCGGGCGGGAGCCATTGCTGTTGTTTGTCCGTCCAGCCCACGGTGAGCAGTGTGGCACCCACCACTTGAAATAGTCCGGTAAAGGTCAGCACGGTGACAGTTTTCAATTCACGCGCAGCGGCACTCAGACAGTCATTGATTGCCGCCTGTGAGAGCTGGTCCGATTTCTCGCAATGTAAATGCCGACCGCTGATGGCAATCCAAGGACCAATCAGAGGCACCACAAGCCAACCCCCGCCACTGCCGACGGAAGCTGAAGTGGCGTAGCCGACTGCGCCGAGATAGCCGCCGCCAAATGTGAGCCCACCCGCCCAGAGCAGGCCCGTGTTGCGCGTCGTTTGTAGCACGTAGCCGTAGCTCGCTGGGGAGACTCCGGCTTGCGTTGATGCTCCACCTTGCGGTGCAAACGCCGGGGCGCGTGTTGCAGCCGGCGAGTAGGGAACCTGTTGCGGCAGTGCTCGCGAGGGATACGAATATGGGGGCGCGGCTAGACTAACGTTATTCGGTGTTGGAGGCGTGGGTTGTGGAGCCGGAGGCGCCACCTCGGGGGCGGGCGGGAAGGCCGCCGTCTGAGCCCCAGCGCGACTGCTGAGTGCCAATAGACCAAGACCCAATGTGCACAGCCGAACGCTCAACATCCCGGAATCGTACGCGCTGTGTGCCGCTTTCGCCTGGCTTTTCTAGCAAGGGTATTCCCTAATTCGTGCGATTTCGTGCAGGCGAGCAGACGCGCGAATCGATCTTCTCCTCGATGGTCCCAATTAATCACGTCGCTGTAACAGCGTCAGTTGGTGATTCACGGGCTCTCCGTAGGATTCGTAGGCCTGGACGGTTCGCGCATGTATCAGTTTGAACCCTGCTGCCTCCCAGCACACTCTGAACTCATCGGGAGAGTGCCGCATAAGTCCGCTCGCCGCTTCGAACAGCTCAACTGGTACGCCCCCAGCACCTGCGCAGAAGCTGAGCAAGAGGGGCGCGCCTGACTTCAGCGTTCGGTAAAGTTCGCTGAGGATCCAGGTGGGGTCTACGATGTGTTCAAAAAAACCGATCGCGCACGCGCCGGCAAAAGCACTAGCGTCGAAGGGCAGTCCCTGAGAAGCATCCGCCTCGCAGCACGCGACATACGGCGAAGCCCGCGCAGACTCGCCCGCCTGGAAGAACTCGCTCTCAGGCATTTGCGCCAGCATGGCGCGACTCAAGTCCAGGGCAAGTAGCTCTACACCAATCCCCGCCCGTGCCAGTTCTCGGCCTAAAAGTCCGGTGCCCGCTCCGACATCCAGCCAGAACCCACTCGCTGTCGGGAAGTATTGTGCCAATAAATCGGCTGCCGCGGGGGGTGTTTGGTAGTGGCATTCGCGCAATAAATGCTGATCGTAACGCGGCGCGAGCTCTTCGTACATTCGCTGAGCGCTCTTTGAAAGCGCGGCTTGTGCGATGTGTTGTGGATACTGCATGCGAGATGCTTTGGAACGATGTGCTCCGTTGAGACCTATCACTTGCCACGAGGCGCGTCGCCTGGGAATGTGCGACTTGCTCATGCCGACCGCACTTGACCCGTTGATCCGCCGCCACGCCCGGCTACCCCTCAGCTTGCTCGCACTCCTTGGCGTCATCTGTGCGCTCACGCTCGTGAAGCCAGATGCGGGGAGAACGAGCTGGCTCTTGGAGGTCGGCCCCGGGTTGCTCGGCGTGCTCGCTTTGGTACTCAGCTTTCGTCGGGTGCCGCTCACGCACTGGGCTTATTTTGGCGTATTTCTCCATGTTCTGATCTTGATCTACGGCGGCTACTACACCTACGCGCTCACGCCGCTCGGCAATTGGGCGAAAGAGACCTTTCATTGGCAGCGGAACAACTACGATCGCGTGGGGCACCTGGCGCTCGGGTTCTTTCCATACTTTGTGATCAAAGAAGTGCTGCTCGCCGTAACGCCGTTACGTCGCGGCGGTTGGTTCACATTCCTGGTGCTCTCCGTGATCCTGGCGATTGGGGCATTCTGGGAGATCCTTGAATGGTGGGTCACCGTGCTGGTCGCTTCGGATGTTGGCCAGGCCTTCCTGGGGAGTCAGGGTGATGTTTGGGACGCGCAATGGGACATGCTCCTGGCTTTAGTGGGTGCTATGGGCGCTGCGTTGTTTTTCGGGCGTGCACATGATCGAAGCTGGGGAAAACTTCAGGACGAGCTGGGCCGCAAACCCTTGCTTCCTTGACAAAGAGGACTAAAACAGTACTAGTTCCAGTGGCGCTGATTTCAGCGCACATTTTTCAGAATTTTAGCCATGAATGTAACCCCTGAGATCCATCTGACTGACGAAGCCCGCCGCCACATGTTGTTGGCGCTTCAGGCCGAAGACCTGACTGATTTTGCGATTCGCGTTGAGGCTCGCAAGCTCACGCCCATCAAGTACGAGTACAGCTTGTTCATCGAGGGGCCCGAGGAGCGGCGCGCAGCGGACCTTGAGATTGACGCGACGGGGATCAAGATTTGGGTGGATCCCAATAGCGCAGAGCTCTTGGGGGGCGCGACGATCGACTACCTCAAAGAGGGCAGCAAAGAGGGCTTCAAGTTCAACAATCCGAATGAGCCGCAAGGTTGGACAGATCCGATCTCGCAGAAGTTCCAAGCGTTATTGGATGCCGAGATCAATCCTGGCTTGGCGTCGCACGGTGGCCGGGTTGATTTGTTGGATTTCACGCAGGGCATTGCGCGGGTTCGAATGAGTGGTGGCTGCCAAGGTTGCGGCATGGCCGCACAGACGCTGCGCGATGGGGTGGAACGCCGAATCAAGGAAGAGATCCCCGAAGTGGATCAGATCATTGACGACACCGATCACAACGCCGGCACGAATCCCTACTACAGCTGATCTGTGCCCGGCCGATCCCAGCTAGATCGAAGTGTCGAGATCCCAATCAAGTGCGGGAACGCCGTTTCTAGGCGAGTAGCGGCCTTTATTGTCGCAGCTTAACTGCGCGGCGGCCGTCTCGTGATCGTGCGTGAAGAAGAGCCAGGTCTGGTTGGCGAGAAATCGTTCAAAAAGAGCAGATTTTTCGTTGATCAGTTGTTCGGCAAAGCGATCGTAACCCATCGTGATCGGCAGGTGGACCCAGGGAACTCCGGGCACGAGATCGGCACAAAAGAACAGGCTGCGCCGGCTCCCCTGAACCTCGGTATGGAGCATCCCGGGCGTGTGCCCCTCGGTTGTGGTGAAGCGAAACTTTCGGCCAAGCAGTGCCTGAGCGTCGCTGTCTTCAGACACAAGACAGAGCCTGCCCGTCGCGTTCAACAGCTCCGGCAACTCGGGAATGTACGAGGCCCGGTCACGGGGATGGGGTGCCACCGCGCGTTCAAAAGCCGTACGGCTCGTGATGAAGCGGGCTTTGTCAAAAAGTAGGCGGCGTGGCTCACCCGAACGCCATGGGCAGAGGAGTCCACCAGCGTGGTCAAAGTGCAGATGGCTGAGTACCACGTTGTCGATATCCGAGTGCGTCAAGCCGAGTTGAGCCAATGACTTCAGAAGCACGTGCTCAGACTCCACAACGCCGTAACGCTGCGCGAGCTTGGGCTCAAAGAAAGCACCAATCCCGGTTTCAAGCAGCGTTTTCTGTTGGCCGTCGTCGATGAGCAGAGCGCGGCAACTGAACTCCAAACGGTTCTGCGCATCGGGAGCCAGCCAGCCTTGCCAGAGTTCTTTCGGAGCGTTGCCGAACATGGCGCCTCCATCCAGGCGCTGCGAATTCCCAAGTACGGAGTGAGCACGTAGCATTGAGTGGAAAGCTTGCGCGGTGGGCTCGGCAAGGTAAAGCCGGGCGTCTGAACACCAGGAAAGTGAGCCTTTCGGCCGTGGCACCCGCGCTGCACCCTGGACGAGTCGCCTTGAGCATGCTTTTGCAACGTTGGGCAACCGAACATGAAAATTATCTACACACCACGACTGCCGGAAGGTGCGAAAGCTCGAATTGTTGAGCGGTTCCCTGAGGCGGAGTTCCTAGCTCTGTCAGCGAACGCTCCCGAGCTTAGGGCGGAACTTGAAACTGCTGACGTGATCGCTGGCTGGGTGCCCGTCGAGGCATTAGCCGCCTGCAAGCAGCTGCGTTGGCTTCAGCTGGGGAGTGCAGGCGCCGAAGCAGTTCTCGGGAAACTTCCGGAAACAGTTCTGTTAACGAACGCGAGTGGTGTCTTTGATCTCGTGATGGCGGAGCACGCGATGGCGCTCATCCTGGCGCTCGCGCGTGGTGTGGATCGCATGGTGCAAGCGAAAGCCCAGACCATTTGGAATTCAGAAAGCGTGCGTGGGGAATTGTTTGGAAAGACCCTCACCGTGGTGGGATTCGGCAACATCGGTAGAACGGTTGCGGAGCGGGCCAAATGTTTTGGGATGCGGGTGATTGGGGTGAAGCGGCGCGCGGCTGAGAAGCCCGCGTGCGCAGACGAAGTCATTGGGATCGCCGAGCTGGACGCCGTTCTGCCGCGAACAGATCACCTGCTATTCGTGCTCCCCGGTGGTCCCCACACGCGCCACGTGTTGGATGCGCGCCGTCTCAAGCTTCTGCCGCCGCACTCCATGGTTTACAATATCGGACGTGGCAATGCGATCGACGAGGCAGCGCTTGCAGAATCGATCCTCGGCGCACGCCTAGGCGGCGCAGGGCTCGACGTTTTTGAGAGCGAACCGTTACCCGAAACGAGCCCGCTTTGGGGCTTACCCAACGTCATCATCTCGCCACACCTCGCCGGCCGCACCTCTAACTACCCCGCTCGCTTCTTTGAGATCTTCTTCGACAACCTCAAGCGATTTCAGGCGGGCGAACCGCTCCGCAACGAAGTGGACCGCTATTGGGGCTATTGAGCTGGGCTCTGCGTTACAACCTTTCAGAGAATGGGGCGATCTGGCCCGAGTTTTCCTTGCCGAGTTGAATAGGCGACGTGACTTGGTCGTCCATCGCGGGTAGCTTAAACGCGGAGTCAACCTATGAACCCTTTTCGTCTTGTTTCCCCAGTCAGTGTTTTCGTGATCAGCCTGCTCGGCAGCATCGCTCCAGCCAGTGCCCAGCCAGCGCAAGCCGAATCGACACCGCCCGTCGGGCCTGCCTCAAGTCCAAAGATCGACGTCAGCGTGCCAGCGCCGCAACCTGAAGTGCAGCGCAAGTATCAGTTGCACGAGGGCTTCTACTTGAGGGGAAATCTCGGGCTTGGCTCACTCTCTAACCGTTTTGATGACGGGAGCCCCACAAACAAAGACCTGAGCGGCAGCGGATTTGCTTTTAACTTAGATCTGCTCGCGGGGGGGTCGCCCGCGCCTGGTTTCACAGTGGGTGGTGCACTGATCAGCTCCGCGGCGTTTTCGTCATCGTTCGAGCGTGACGGCCAGAAAGCAGATCGGAATGCGAGCTTTGGAATGCTGGGCGTTTTCGTCGATGGCTTTCCAAAGGCTACCGGTGGTTTTCACTTGGGAGGTGCGTTCGGTTTGGCCCAAGTAAAGATCGAAAAACAAATGGGCGACCTCGGCAAAGACACGCTCGGCGGTTTCGGTGGAGCCGCCTGGATCGGTCAAGACTTTTGGGTCGCAGATGAATTCAGCATGGGTGCTCTGCTGCGCTTTGCGGGTGCGCTCACGTCAGCCAGCCAGAACAACGTTGAAACCAGTGCTTCCGCGTTCTCCACATCGCTGATGCTCACAACACTCTACAATTAAGCTCTAACTCTGCAAGTTGGGGGCGAGCACACACCTTGAGGGCATGCTTCCACAACATTACGTCGCGTCCGGGTGGTGTAAGTCGCGTCGGGCAGCCCAAAAACGAACGATCGAAATAGTTCGTATGCTTACTATCTTGAGGGGGAGCTTCAGGCGCATTCCGTCTGAGCGCGTTGGTGTTCGCGATGGGTTTGGTGTTCGCGACGGGTTTGGTGTTCGCGACGGGTTTGGTGGGAGGGCTATTCCAAAAGCTGTGTGGTTCGGATTCCGCGTACGGGCCACAGGGTGATGTGGGTGCGGCCGAGGTGGGCTTTTTGGAAGGGTCCGGGCAATAGCGCACTGGGATCGTAGGGTTGGCCGCGGAAGTCCTTATCAACGCCGGGCACTGGCTCGCACTTGACTGAGAAGAGATTCTCATCGAAATCGAACTGCCATGAGACGTTACGGCTCTGCAAGCCATCGCGATTGGCTTTCATCTCGCCGCTGTTTGCGTCGTGTCCGAGCACTTTCCAGAGTTCGAATGGGAGTAAGAAATTCTCCTTCCACCATTTGAAGTTGGGCCAATCTGATTCGGGCACGCCCTTGGCTTCAAGCTCTGCTTTCATCATGCCCGCCACGTGATCTGGCGTCATGGCGGGGCCGACAGCCCATTCTGGCTCCTGGCCCATGTGCGATTTATTAGTCACCTGAAAGAGGGGGCGTGAAGCTTTAGAGCCTTCATCCAGATACTCACCACCGCCCATGAAAAGGTTGCCATTCGAAACATTGCGGCCACCGCAACTATAGGGGATCGGGTAGCCGATCGCTCCGACACGGTTGCCCAAGATCAAGTTGTTGAAGATTTTGAGATCCCAACAACCATCTTCAGGTTTCACACGGGGCGTGCAATACGAGAACCAGAAGCCGAAATTGGCGTTCGCGTACAGGAGATTGTGCGCGAAGGTCACATCGGCCAAATCATGCCCGTAAATGCCGTTGCCCTGTCGCGTGTAGGCGATGATGTTGTTGTCCACCAGCGCCGGGCCGCGACCCAGCTCGACATTGAGCCCTGACCACAGGTTGTTCAAAATAATGTTGCGGGTGACGCGCGTACCACGCCATTGATTGTCAATCCAGATGCCATGGGCCTCGTTGTCTCGCACGAGATTGCCCTCGATCAGGCCATCATAGATCTGGTGAAACTTGATCCCTGCGAACTCCCAATACGGCGAGGTGTAGCCGGTGCGATTGTTTCGCTCGATCACGTTGCCAAGGACCTGTGTGCGGTAATGGCCGATGCCGGTGAGCCCGCAGTGGCCGTTGTCACAGATGTGGTTATCACGAATGATGTGATTGCCAGGAATGTCCTCGGGATATTTCCCAAGCCGGGCGCACTCGTTCACTTTGTGGCAAAGATCGCCTTCCGGGCCGCGGTTTTCGATGATTTCACGACGCCCTTCGGAGCCACAGTCGATGCCGACGCTCTTGGCGTAACGCACCGTGTTGCCTTCGATCACCCAATGGTGGCCGCTGCGAGTCGAGAGGATCCCAATTTGGGCGAAGGCATTGTCGCCCCAGCAGGGAAAATGATTGGCTCCGTGCTCGATCGTGAAACCGCGCACCGTGATATAGCCGAGCGCCCGGGTGAGGGGTGCGAAAACCGTGTGGCGGGTGGCAATCTCGACGAGGCGTTGCTCTTTCGCAAGGTCCGATTCCGGAAAATGCACGAGCAGATTCTCACCATCGAGATCCACGCACCAGGTGCCAGGGAGTTCGTACAGCTCCTTCAGCTCTTGCACCTCCGTCAGAGGTTTACCATCGACGAAGACTTGGCCGAGTGTCGTGGGCAAAAGGTCCGGATTTTCGATATTTCGGTGCTTGAGCACGAGCCCAGAAGAAGTGTCAGCCGGTCGCACTTCTTGATTAGCGACGAAGGGGCGAACCACGTGGTTGCGATTGAAGTTGCGTTTGTAGGGATTGCAGTCACCAAACGTCGCGACATCCACATGTCCGGCGTAAGCGGTCAAGCCAAACATGGAAGCCGGAATCGCTCCGCGAAAAATACCGGGATGGCCGGCGAGCGCTTGCCACACAGGGCGATACTCGTCGGACCCGCGCAGGAAAACTTCTTCACCCAATGCCGCTTCGTACGTGATGGGGGCACCTGGTGTACCGCCACGCTGGGGATCGACGCGTTCGCGATAGATGCCGGCATGCACGCGGACCGTTTCGCCTGGCATCGCCAGTTCTGCGGCTCGATTGAGCGTCAGCAAGGGGCTCTCAAGCGTGCCCGGGTTCTGATCGTTGGCCTTCGGGTGGCGTTGGGCGACGTGCAGGATGCGACCGTTTGCTGATTGTGACATAGCGTTCGTTCCTCAAAAGGGAGCGGCACCCTACTTCAATCGTTGCGAGGCGCGAAGCCCTGTTTGTTGGCTTACTGCTTGAAGATTTGGACGCTGCCGTCGGATGATTTTCTGTTTGAAGTACCGGCGTCTTGGCAAGCTGGTGTTGTTGGCGTTGAAGTCGCATGCGCCCGCGGCGTTAAGTGGGCTTTCGTCGGCCGCGGAGGACCACCTGGTATTCAGAGATCTCGAAGCCCTCGAGCTGTTCGACTTGCTTGACCGTGAGGCGTTCCCAGGGAATATCGACGATTTCGCCCGTTTCCTCATCAATCAGATGGTGGTGCGGGGTGAGCACCGGGTCGAAGATGGTGCGGCCTTCGGTGAGAACGAGTGGGCGCAGAAGGCCTGTTTCAACAAACAGGTTCAGCGTGTTGTAAACGGTGGCGCGGGAAACCATCGGGAATCGCGCACGCACGCGCGCCCAGACTTCGTCGGCAGACGGGTGCTCGCTTGTCCTCAGCACGTACTCTGCAACGGCTAGCCGTTGTGCAGACGGACTGATGCCGTGACTTTTCAACAGCTCAACCTGGGATAAGCTCACCCATTTAGACTAAGTCTAAGGTCCTGCGGCGTCAATAAACGGCCAAAAATGCTCGGGGAAACTGGCGCGTGTTCGCGTGCACTGGCACCGATAGGGTCGAGCCCACGAGCACACAGGCTTTCTCGCTTGCCGAGACAACTCTGGGTCGATTATCGCGTCCGGATGACTCGAATCATCGACCTGGTTGCACGCGACATTCGTTTCCCAACTTCTCGGCAATTGGATGGTTCAGACGCGATGAATCCTGATCCAGACTACTCTGCGGCGTACGTCACCCTGAAGACGGATCATCCGGATGGTTTGGAGGGCAGCGGCATGACCTTCACGATCGGGCGTGGCAATCAGCTCTGCGTGGCTGGCATTGAAGCCCTGCGGCCCCTGATCGTCGGGCGCACGCTCGAGTCTTTCACCGAAGACATGGGCAAATTTTGGCGGCATATCACCGGCGACAGTCAGCTGCGTTGGGTCGGGCCGGATAAGGGCGTGATTCACTTAGCTACGGCGGCTGTGGTGAATGCGGTCTGGGATCTTTGGGCGAAGGTGGAAAAGAAGCCGGTGTGGCGCATGGTCGCGGACTTCACACCCGAGGAATTCGTGAAGTGTATCGATTTCACGTACATCGAAGATGCGCTCACGCGTGAAGAAGCGATTGTGATCTTGCGTAGGAATCAGACCGGCAAAGCCGAACGCATCGCCGAGATGGAAGCCAATGGCTACCCCACGTACACGACCTCAGCAGGCTGGCTTGGCTATTCCGACGATAAGCTGAGGACGCTGTGCCGAAGCTTGATGGCGCGGGGCTGGAGGAATTTCAAGATCAAGGTGGGGCGTGATCTGCAGGATGATATTCGGCGTTGCGCCATTCTGCGCGAAGAAATAGGTCCGGAAAACATTCTGATGGTGGACGCCAACCAGGTTTGGGGCGTCAATCAAGCCATCGAATGGATGAAGCACCTCGCTCCCTATATGCCGCACTTTATTGAAGAGCCGACCAGCCCAGATGATATTTTAGGGCATGCGGCGATCGCGAAGGCGGTAGCTCCGATCCGCGTGGCGACGGGCGAGATGTGCCACAATCGCGTGATGTTCAAGCAATTCATGCAAGCGGGCGGCATGGGCGTGTGCCAGCTGGATTCCTGTCGCTTGGGTGGAGTAAATGAGATCTTGAGTGTGCTCTTGATGGCTAAGAAGTTCAACATCCCGGTCTGGCCACATGCCGGCGGCGTGGGCCTGTGCGAATACGTCCAGCATCTATCGGTGATAGACTACGTATGCGTGAGCGCGGATCTCACGGGCCGGCTCACCGAGTATGCAGACCATTTGCACGAGCACTTCGTCGATCCGATTGTCACCAAAGATGGCAAGTACATGCCGCCCAAGGCTCCGGGCTACAGCGCCACGATGTTGCCCGCCACGCTTCTGGAATTTGCGTTTCCAAACGGCAAGGCTTGGCAGGCGCCCATATGAACATGGACGCGTACTACAAGCTTGGGCCGGACTCCTTAGAGCAAGAGGGTGTAGCGCGCGGATCCTTTGTTGGCCCACGCATTCTCCCAAGTCAGGTGTTTCCGGGCACTCAACACACTTACGCAATCTATGTGCCTGCGCAGTACGACGCTGAGCGTCCGACGGCATTAACTATCTTTAACGACGGGCAGGCGATGATGTCAGCGGACGGAGACGTGCGCGCCCAAAACGTACTCGACAATTTGATCTGGCGGCGCGAGATCCCGGTGATGCTCGGTGTGTTCATCAACCCGGGCCGCCGCCCCGATCAACCGGAACCTACGCCCACCAATTGGGGCGATACCGACACCAACCGAGTGGAGGAATACAATCCGCCCAACGACAAATACGCGCGCGTCATTGTTGAAGAGCTGCTGCCGGCGCTGAGTGCCGAATACAACGTGACGACCGATCCTGAGCAGCGTTGCATGGCGGGTGCGAGCTCGGGCGGTATTGCCGCGTTCACGGTGGCTTGGGAACGGCCAGATGCGCTTCGCAAAGTGATAAGCTTGATCGGAAGCTTTACGAACCTGCGCGGCGGCCACGTTTACCCCGAGAAGGTGCGAGCCAGCGAAAGGAAACCGTTGCGTGTTTTCCTCCAGGGCGCCCGCAATGATCACCGTGGCCTGAAGGACGGTACCCACAATCCCGAGCTCGATTGGTTTCTGCAAAATTACCGCCTGGTGCAGGCGCTCGCTGAAAAGGGCTACGACCTCAACTACACCTTTGGCATTGGTAACCACGGCCAAAAGCAGGGCGGCGCCATCCTGCCAGAAATGATGCGCTGGATTTGGAGGGACCATACCCTCTCAACGGATCCGCATAATAGTGTTGAACGCAGCTTTAACGGAGCCTAGTTTGCATGTTTTCATCACCGGTTGCGACGGGAATGAGGGAACCGGTGACATATGTTTCCAGTGAGCGAGTCCTCCAGGTTTGCCGGCTCGAGGCGGGGGAGCAGGCGTTCGGGGGATTGCGTTAACTCGACGGACGCGTCGCCATGTACGCCTCTTCTAAGCTCTTTCCAGGGCGAACTTCAACGAGCCGAGCGCCTGCTTCGAGCAGGCGCGGGATCACCATCTGGTTAACGTCGGCGACCGACATGCCGCTGGGACCCTCGATTTGAAGTGTGTTTCCCCTGGCCAAAATGTGCACTCCCGGGAGCTCGAAGGCGATCGGTGTTTCCAGTTCGTAGCTGATGCGCGCGGCGCGTTGGGTGACTTCGCTCAAGGAGCCGGACAGGACGAGTCGACCCTTTTGCATGAAGACGACGTGATCGCAGACGTTTTCAAGCTCGGCTAAATTGTGCGAACTCACAATCAAGGTTCGCTCGCCATGTTGAGCTAAAATGAGCTCGCGCATCTGCAGCACTAACTCGGGATCTAGCCCGTTGGTCGGTTCATCGAGCAGCACCAGCTCCGGTTTTCCGAGTAACGCCTGCCCAACCGCAACGCGGCGTTTCATGCCGTGCGAGAGTTGATGCATTTTAGCCCGTTGGCGATCGCCGAGGCCTACGCGCGCCAAGATCCGATCGGTGTCTCGATCCGCCGCACCGCGGGTGAGGCCCTGCAGCTGTGCGAAATGGACCAGAATTTCGCGCACAGTACTGTGCGGCGCCAGCTCACAATCTTGCGGCACCACGGTGACTTTCCCAGCATGGCGTGCTGGATCGAATGGCCCCATGCCCAGGATGTCTAGGCTGCCAGCGTCCGGGTGGATGAGTCCCGCAAAGATGCTGAAAGCGGTCGTTTTTCCGGCGCCATTGGGCCCGATCAGACCCGTGATGCTACCGCGCGGGATGTCGACGCTGAGGCCATCGAGTGCGTTCAATTTCCCGTAGCGTTTGAACACTCCGTGGGCGCGCACCGCGAACTTTGAGGTTGCGGCAGAGTCAACCATCGCGTCTCGCAAATCGCAGGTAACCTAACGAGAAGAATCCGGCACCGAGGCCCAACAACATCACTTCAGCCGAAAAACGCGGCAGAAATTCGGGGCGCCACAGATCCAGCCGGTGTGCTCCAGGAAAAATTTCCTGAACACTCGGGACGAGCACCGGTGCCCACGCACGCACTTTCTCGACATCCAGCAAATGGTGCCCAACCGTAAGGAAGAACCAGAGCATGATGCCGCCCGCTCGCGCCAAATTGACCGACGCGGTGAGCTGGGAAACCAGAAAGGCTACCCCAAGAAAGGCAAACCCAAAAAAACAAGTCCGCAAGGAAAGTACAAACATCCACTGTATTGTGCTCCAGGCGTTAAACGAGGCGAAGCTCAGGGCGCCCAGAACGGTGCTCGCTAGCGCCCCAGTGAACACGCCGACGACCATCAGCCCCACCTGGCCGAAGAATTTTCCGAGCGCATAGCTCAGTCGATCGCAGCGAAACAGCGAATAGCGAACAGCGCCGGTGGAGACCTCGAGTGCGATCGTGTCACTAGCGCTCAACACCACGAGGAGCGGGACCAATCCGAGGGCAAAAGCGCCGTAGAAAAGCGCCAGTGGAGGGATACTGACGAGCTTGGCAGCCAATGGACCATTGCCGACCATCCCTTCCAAAATTCTTCGAAATTGGTCACTCTGAAACAGCGTGGAGGTCATGGTGCCCGCCTGAGCGGTGTGGGACACGGCGAGCGTGTCCGCGAGTGCGCCCTCGATGGCTTCGACCGTGCGAATGAATAACGCCGTACCAGCCAGAGATGCCGTTAAGTAGAGAATGAGCAGCGCCAGCGCTTTTTTTGAGCGGATGGCATCCCAGAGTTCAAAACGCGCCACGAGGGCTATCGAGCGAAGCTTCATGGCGCAGGGGCTGACGGTGTCGTGGCGGGTGCTGTTGGTACGGGTGTGCCGGCATCGCCGGCTTCATGTCGAGCTCGGAGCGATTCAGCGGCGCCTTTGAACATCTCCAGGTCAACGTAATTCCAGACTTGTTTGCTTGGAGGATCTACCTTGGCGAGTGGCTCCGCCCCGACGGTGGCCTCAAATTCGGATTGGCCTTTATACAGGATAGAGCTCACTTCCTGACTCACGAACAAGAGTTCAAGTGGCTGCGGTTCCTCACTGGCGGACGATAGCTGCATGAGTTGGTCCGCGTAGGGAGAAAGCTCTTTGTTCATCTTGAGGACTACTTGGTCCACACGTGCTAACTGCTCATCGCTCAGCTGCGCTTTCTCTTTGAGGGCGGCACGCGACTGCTGAGCGCGTAACTTCTGAAGCGAAACAGCAGCTTCAAACCCCTCACGCCGCTGCCCGCTTTCGTCATGGTGGGCCGTGTCTGCGCCTCGATTCTCTGAAACCTGTGGCGGAGGAACGGAGGGCGCCTGGGTGCCTTCAGTCGCGTGCGGAGGGCTCCACCAGCGTCGTCTGGATCTGTCTTCGCCATCTCTGCCGGCTGACTTTGAGCCGCTCACTTTTGGGGTGGCTTGTTGCCCGAAATCGCCAAAGCCTGGAATAGGCAAGAATCTGGACCGGCCAGAGCTGCGGCGGCCACCTTTCAGTTCTTCATTCGCGCGTGCGAGCTGTTCTCTCAGATCTTGGGTTTCAAGCCGTGGCCGTACGCCGCCGAGAAGGAAGCCTGAGATCAGTCCCAGCACCAATCCACCCATCACCAGGCTCGCTCCGCGCATCGCGTGAGTCTAGAGTGCCTGCCTGCCCGAGGGGAGTGCCCTCCCAGAAAATGGGGAAGAACGCGCTTAGGCTCGCCCCAAACCATAGAGCAGAACCGCGTGGGGGGGAACGTTCACTCCTTGGATGCGGTTAGCCTTAATGCCAAATTTGGAAGCTTTGGGCACAGAGGCTGTGTTAGCGAGTTGGTACCAATCGCCTGCGAGCGGAACCTTTGGAAAGTCGAAGTGCTGAACGCGACTGCTGGCGTTGAATATCAAAAGCAGCGTGCGGCCTTTGTTGGGTCGACCCCGTTCGTCGATTTCATCTGAGGCATCGCCCGGGATCAAGACTGAAATGGCACGATTCGTCGGGTCATGCCAGTTCTCGAGGGTCATCTCTTGGCCGTCCGGGCGGCGCCAGGAGACGTCTTTGACTCCGTCATCCCCAACTGGATTACCTACGAAATAGCGGCGCTTGCGAAACACGGGGTTGCTGTTTCGGATTTGGAAGACGAGCTTGGTAAAATCGAGCAGATCTTTCTGTGACTCGGAGAGCTCCCAATCGATCCAGGAAACCTCATTGTCCTGGCAGTAGGCGTTGTTATTGCCGCGCTGGGTGCGGCCAAGCTCGTCCCCATGCGAGAGCATCGGCACGCCCTGTGAGAAGGCGAGCGTGGCGAGGAAATTACGCTGCATGCGCTCTCGCACGCGCAAGAGTTGTCGGTTTTTGGTTTCCCCCTCGACTCCCCAGTTGCGCGCATTGTTGTCGTTGGCGCCATCGCGATTATGCTCACCGTTCGCTTCGTTGTGCTTCTCTTCGTAGCTCACCAAATCATGTAGCGAGAAACCGTCGTGGCAAGTGACGAAATTGATACTGGCAAACGGGCCGCGATTGCTCGGTTGAAAGATGTCGCTTGAACCGGTGACGCGTGACGCGAGTTCAGGGACCATGCTTTCGTCGCAGCGCCAAAAGCGCCGCACACAATCGCGGTAACGTCCATTCCATTCGGTCCAGATAGGTGGGAAAGCGCCCAGACGATAGCCGTTCGGACCCAAATCCCAAGGCTCGGCAATCAGCTTCACGCGCGACAAAACGGGATCTTGTTGGATGGTTGAGAAGAAGCGCGCGTACGGATCAAACTCAATGCCCCGGTCACGGGCCAGAGTGGGAGCGAGGTCGAAGCGAAAACCGTCGACGTGCATCTCGGCGACCCAGTAGCGGAGGCTATCCAGAATCAGTTGCAAGGTGCGCGGGTGTGAGACGTTCAGGCTGTTGCCGCAACCCGTGAAATCCTCGTAGTGCCGAGGGTGTTCGGGCGAATGTCGATAGTAGGAATGGCTGTCGACGCCACGCAGGCAGAGCGTTGGCCCGAGCTCGCTGCCTTCGCCGGTGTGGTTGTAGACAACATCCAAGATGACTTCGATGCCAACACGATGGAAGGCTTTAACCATCGTCTTGAATTCGTTGACTTGGGCGCCGTGGGCGTCGCTGGCATAACGCGGATCTGGCGCAAAGAAACCAATGGTGTTGTAACCCCAGTAGTTAGTAAATCCGAGGTCGGCGAGCCTACGATCGGAGGAGAAATGCTGCACGGGCAAGAGCTCTACGGCTGTCACGCCCAATTCAAGTAAATGATCCAGAATGGGATCGGAGGCAAGCCCCAGGTAGGTGCCGCGCAAGTGCTTGGGCACACGGGGGTGCAGCATCGTCATCCCCTTCACATGGCATTCGTAGATGATACTGCGGCTCCACGGCGTTTGCGGTTGCCGGTCATCTCCCCAGGTGAAGGCTGTGTCTACCACGACCGACTTGGGGACGGCTTTGGCACTGTCTGTCTCGGAAAATCCAAGGTCGAGCTCGGGGCCGTTGAGCGGATAGCCAAACACCTCGTCGGTCCACTCGAAGGTGCCGGCGATGGCGTAGGAATACGGATCGACGACGAGCTTGTTGGGATTGAAACGGTGCCCTTGCAGAGGTGCGTACAGTCCGTGCACGCGATACGCGTAGAGCTGCCCGGGCCTGACGTCTGGCAGGTACGCATGCCAAACACTATTTGAGCGCTCGGCCAGCGGGACCCGGATCGACTCCCGCTCGGCGTCGGGTGAATCGAACAAACACAGGTCTACGCCCGTGGCGTTCTGTGAAAAGATAGCAAAGTTGACGCCCTCTCCGTCCCATGTTGCTCCCAGTTGGGAGCCGTCTCCAGGCCAAACACGCATAGCCTTTCCCTCATACCCGATTCGGGCACAGACGGCGAAGGGGAAGCTTGCTTCGTTAACCGAGGACTTGGACGAGCTTTTGGATTTCGGCGAGGGACCCTTTGGCGATCTCGTTCACAGCGTCTGGGGCGAGGCCCAAAAGATCGTACACTTCAGCGCTGACGGCGTGCTCGGCCTCGCCAGAGTCAGCGCCAAAGCCCATATTGTAAGTCGCGCTGCTGGCAACGTGGACGGCGGCGATCAGGCGGCCGAAGTTTTCGTCGGGCGCTTCCAGCGGCTGGTGGTGCCACATGGCGATCAGTTCAAGGTCGGAAGGCAGCTGCCAGCGCCTGACGATTTCGCCGCCCACCTCACAGTGATCGGTCCCGATGGCCCGGCGCTCAGCCGTCAATGGATCGCCTCCGTTTTCGGCTCGCAGAGACGGCCAAGTTTTCTTCTTCGAGAGGAAGGTCGCGATGGCAAGCTTACCGCAATCGTGCAGAAGACCTGCTGTGAAGGCGTTCTGATGCGTCGTGAGGCGTAGGCGATCGGAAAGCTTGGAGGCAATCACAGCGCTGGCGGCATTGTGGGCCCAGAAATCTCGGGCCTTGATGCCGTAACCTGGAAGCCAACGCGGGATCATTGAGCGATAAGAAGCTGAGGCAACGATCTCGTGAATTCTTTGCAAGCCCAGCAACATGACGGCATGGGCCACGCTGTTCACTTTAGCGCGCACGCCGAACGCAGCTGAGTTGACCACACGCAGCACGTTGGAGGAGAGCCCGGCGTCGATCGCAATCACCGCTTCGAAGTCGTCCGCCTTCGCTCGCGGGTCGTTGAACAAGGCCATCAAGCGCCCGAGCACCTCAGGTAGGGTTGGCAACGTCCCCACCTGACTCGCGACGTCTTCTTTGGTCACGAGTAGGGAGCCCGCGTACGGTCTTGTTGCACCTGAACTTATTGGGCCCACCGAAGAGGGAACGGATCCTGAACGCCTTGGGTTAAGCCTTTTTGAGGAAGCTCGGCACGGACTGTTGGTCGGCCCGAGTAGGAGCCGGGCATACCTTTGGGCTATGGGAGAGGCATGCGCTTTAGGAACCCTGTGATATCAGGCTTCTACCCTGACCCGAGCGTGTGTCGGGTGGGGGACGATTTCTATTTGGTGACGAGTACGTTTGAGTACTTTCCGGGTGTCCCTATTTTTCACAGTCGTGATCTTGTTCACTGGCGGCAGCTTGGCCACTGCCTGAATCGCCCGGGGCAACTGGATCTGACGGGATGTCCGAGCAGCAAGGGCATTTATGCTCCCACGCTCCGTTACCACGCCGGCACGTTCTACATGGTGACGACGCATATGGGGCGAGGTTACGGCCAACACTTTTACGTGACCGCGAAGGACCCGAGCGGGCCGTGGTCAGATCCGATTTGGATTGAACAATACGGCATCGACCCGTCATTTTTCTTCGATGATGATGGGAAGGTCTACTTTACAACCAATGGCAAAGCGGATGCTCCGAAGGGTCTTGGCATCTATCAGAGCAAGCTAGATATTAAGAACGGGCGCAAGCTCTCGGCGCCGCAATTCCTCTGGGCTGGCACGGGCGGTATGGCTCCCGAGGGGCCGCATCTCTACAAGGTGAAAGGGATCTACTATTTACTGATTTCGGAGGGTGGCACGAGCTATGGACACATGGTCACGGTGGCTCGGAGTGAGAGCCCGTGGGGTCCCTTTGAGCCCGCCCCCAACAATCCGATCCTTTCGCATCGGAGCCTGGGCTCGGCCATTCAGGCAACTGGCCACGCCGATTGGGTGGAGTTAGAAGACGGAAGCTTTTGGGCGGTGTTTCTCGGCATTCGACCGCAGTCCTTGGCGGGAGCGGGAGCGCACCACTTGGGGCGTGAGACATTTCTCGCCCCGGTAACCTGGGATGCTGAGGGCTGGCCGCGCATCAACGCGGGCGCTCCGATTGAGCTTGAGATGGAGGGGCCGAGCGTCCTCAAAGCCAGCGAGCTGCCACCCGTCGAGCCGAACATTCACGATGATTTCGAGGCCCCCGAGCTGGGTTTGCACTGGAATTTCTTGCGAGGGCCTGCTGCGACTCGCTATCAGTTTGTCAACTCACAGCTGCACCTCTACGGCAATGAAACTACGTTGGATGAGTTGGCGCCGGCCCTGATCGGTCAACGTCAACGGCACCTGAGTTGTGAGTTTTCGGCACTCCTAGCGTTCGAACCCGTGAACGAAGGCGAGGAAGCCGGGCTTGTTGCCAGGATGAGTGAAGGCCACCACTACGAAATCGCGATTCTTTGCCGTGCTGGCGAAAAGCGCCTGGTGGTGCGCAAGGTGGTGGGGTCGCTCAGGGTGGTCGCGCTGGACGCCGTCGTGCCGGTGGGAGCTCTTTTGTTAAAGATTCGCACCAAACCCAGCCACTACTTCTTAGAGGCTTTCCTGCCGGGAGCGAACGCCGAGCAGGCGCCCTTCTGTTCAGTCCCAGCGGAGACGCGCTTCTTGTCGAGCGAAATGGCGGGTACTTTTACCGGTGTGTACCTGGGTTTGTATGCCACCGGCAACGGCACGCGTTCAGTGGCGCCAGCTGTCTTTGACTTTGCTGAATACCGAAGCGGAAATTCAACCGGCTAACCGGAAGTGAGCGCCTCAACAAAGTGCGCAACTGAAACGACCTGAGGCCGAGCTTCTGGCCATGTCGTTCAGAACAGACCCATCGAGATCATCCATTGCTCTAATTTTCCTTGTGCTGGCTTGCTCCGGACCGGTCGCACCCCCCGGACCATCTGGGTTCGGGGCCGTGGCTGGCGGGGAAAATGAACCCGTTCTGGTGGGAGACTTGGGTGCCGGTGGGGCGATCACCACGTTCGTGTCAGGTGCCAATCCGGCAGGGACGCCACCGGCATCCAAAACGGCCGCGAGCGGCGGTCAGGCTAGCCTCATAAACGGGGGAGTTGGCGGACGAACGGCGGGACTCGGTGGGGCCCAAGCCAAAGAAAAGACTTCGTCCGCGGGGGCGGCAAGTACGACTTCCCTTGTGGGCGGCGCGACCTTCAGCGCGGCAGGCGCAGGCGGCAAGCTCACCGTACCGAGTTGCGGTGATGGTGTCATCGAGACAGAATTCGGTGAAACCTGTGACGACGGTAATCAGCGCACGGACGATGCCTGCCCGGATGGGCCGCACGGGACCTGTAGAGTGGCGAGCTGTAGCGATGGTTTTCGTTTAACGGGACCCGCCGGCGAAGCGGATGTGGATTGCGGAGGGGCGGTGTGTGGTGCGTGCCCGGGCGCGCTCCTCTTGAGCGAGGTGGTGGTGTCGCCCACGGCCGGCGAATACATCGAAATTCTCAACCCGAGTGAGCTCAGTGTGAGCCTCGAACACGTTTATTTGGCGGATTATCCAGGCTATTTCGGGATCGCGACGAATTCTGCTCCGCCCCATTCGAGCGACTTTCGCGTGTCATTCCCCAAAGGCGCCTCGATCCCGGGGAAGGCGCGGATCGTCGTCGCGCTGAAATCGGCAACGGCGTTCTTCGCGACCTATGGTCGGTATCCAGACTACGATTTCTCCGCGACAGATAGCCACGCAGCCAACATGCTAGGAGTCTTTAGCGCGGTGTCTGGGTTGTCCGATGGCGCTGAGATGGTGGTGCTCTTTCGTTATGTTCCAGGCGCTGATCGCGTTGTCGATCTGGACTACCTCGTTTATGGGAATACGTCCGATGCGGTAGACAAAAGCAGCACGCTCGCCCTCGTGACACCCTACGCGCCCGACACGCCTGCGTCCGCCCAACACGCCGCCGCAGCGCCGAAAGCCTCGCAAGCACTGGTTCGCTGCGATGAGACCGAAGGCCTAGAAAAGAGCACCGATGGCAATGGCTACCTGGGTCACGACGAAACGAGCGAGGCCCTTGATCAGAGCTTTCGAGTGATGCCAGGCCCGACGCCAGGCGCCGCAACTCCCGGTTGTCCAGCGCGCAAAGGAATTTGAACCCTGGCGAAGTCCGCGCCAAGGTGTACGCTGGCGCGTGAAATGACGCTCAGAGTGCTGTGCATTGATGACGACACGCGCCTGTTCGAGGTGCTCGCGGAATACTTCGCCCAAAATGGCGTGTTGGCCGTACATGCGCAAAATGGGCAATTGGGGCTCGATTTGCTGAGGAGCGACGCGTTCGACGCGGTGTTGCTGGATGTGATGATGCCCGGTCTCGATGGGCTAGCCGTCTTGCGAAAGGTGCGTGAGGTGAGCGCCATTCCCGTGCTGATGCTCACGGCTAAAGGCGACGAAACGGATCGGGTGGTGGGGCTAGAGCTTGGGGCCGATGATTATCTGGGCAAGCCGTTTAGCCCGCGTGAGCTGCTAGCTCGCCTACGGGCCGTGCTTCGGCGTGGCAACCACGATCTAGGCTCAGACCGTCTGGCGATCCGTGGAGTGGAGCTGGATCTCGGTTCGCGAAATGTTCGATTTCGGGGCAACGAGGTGGAGCTGACGGCCCTTGAATTCGACCTGCTCGCTGCCTTGATGCAACGTGCCGGCAGAGTGGTGCCGCGCACGACGCTGCTTGAGCTGGCCGGTCGCCACGACGTGACGGTGGGCGAACGAACCGTAGATGTGCACGTTTCGCGACTCAGGAAGAAACTCTTTGATGACGAGAATCTTTTGATCAAGACAGTTCGCGGCGTTGGCTACACACTCTCGCGTGAGGGCGCGTGAGGCCATGCTGAAACGCTTCATTGGCGCTCGTCTGCATCGCCAGCTTTTTGTTTGGTTTGGTGCTACGATTGCGGCAACGGCGCTGGTGATTGGAGCGGTTTCATGGATGACACGGCCGCCGGATCAGCCCTTTGGGGGAGGGGCACCGCATGTTGCTGGACTTGTCGGCACCTGGTTCGCTCGTGTCTGGGACGATAAGTCCGAGCGTGCTCGGCTCGCAGGCGACTTAGCGAATGCGCTGTCTGTGAATCTTACGATTGAAGATACTGGGGGCAGGGTTTTGGAACGTGAGGGTCGCGGTTGTTTCTTTCACTCGATGAAGGTGGATGTTCGTCGAGGAAGCCTGTTGCTTGGGCGAATCGTGGCGTGCCCGAGGGTGCCAGGACACGGTGGTTTAGCTTTTATTCTCGCTCTTTTATGCGCCACGGCCACGGTTTGGGGGGCCACGCTTCTGCTCACGCATAAGCTCACGCGACCGCTCAGTGAGCTCATCAGCGTGACTCGGGAGTTGGGTGAAGGAAAGCTCTCCGCGCGCGTTCGGCTCAGGCGCAC
The DNA here is from genome assembly GCA_038246305.1 of Polyangiales bacterium. GTDB lineage: Bacteria > Myxococcota_A > Polyangia > Polyangiales > Polyangiaceae > JBBRRP01. The sequence goes on from JBBRRP010000070.1 coordinate 22,485, forward strand.
GCATTCCGGAGAACTTGGCAAGCTTGCCGAATCCGTGAACGAAATGGCCTCGAGGATTGAACGCCAGCTCTCCGATCAAAAAGAACTGCTGGCTGCTGTTTCCCATGAGATGCGGAGCCCATTGGCACGGTTGCGAGTGCTCACCGAGTTGGTCGGACCTGCATTACCGGAGAACGCCAACGCCAACGTCGTCAAGATGGAAGCGGAGATCTCAGAGATGGATGATCTTGTGGGGAAGCTTCTGGCCAGCTCGCGCCTCGAATTTGGAGCACTCGAGAGACGGGAACTCCGCGCGAACGACGTCGCGCTGCACGCGCTTGAGCGATGCTCAGTAGAGAGTTCAATATTGGTGGATGCTTCAGACAACGCTAGGTTTCTAGCGGACCCAACATTGATTCATCGCGCGCTGGCCAATCTGCTTGAGAACGCCAGAATTCACGGCGTTCACGTTGAGCGCTTGGAGGTCCGAAGGGAGGGGGAGATCCTGTGTTTCGAGGTCACCGACAGCGGTCCGGGTTTCTCGGAAGCGGCGCTGGCGCGCGGGTTCACGGCGTTCTTTCGTGATCCAACGGGTTCGAATGCTGGCAGCTCGCTCGGTCTAGGTCTTTCCTTGGTGAGCCGCATTGCAGAAGCGCATGGTGGGACGGTTTGGGCCGTTAATCGTGCGCCCAAAGGAGCCAAGGTTGGTTTCTCCGTGAAGCTTGGATAGCCGAGCTTGTCCCGTACATCGACAAACCAGGTCAGCATCACTACCTTCCCTGATCGATGAGCCAAAGTGTCCGCCCCCGTCCTCCAGCAGGTAACAAAAATTCTCCCGGCGCCCGCCCGCCGGAGCCTTCGCCGGGTTGGAAAGCCTGGCTGATTCTTGGAGTGGCGATCCTCGTGTTTTACGCATGGCAACAATTGGGCGGTGGGGACGCGAACCAAACGCCGATCGCGTACTCAACCTTCTATCGGGCGGTCAGCGAAGATAAAGTAGAGAAAGTCAATATACACGGGCAAGCGGTGCTGGGCACCTTGAAAGCCCAAGCTCAGCTGGAAGGGCACGCGACGAAGGCCTTCCGGACGACGCTGCCCCCCATTTCTGATGAGAGCCTGATGCGGCTTTTGCACGAGAAAAACGTGCGCATCGAAGGGCAGAGCGACGAGCAGCCCCTGGCCTTGCAGCTCCTCAGCTCCGTCTTCCCCTTCCTGTTGATCATCGGGATGTGGATTTGGCTGTCCCGCAGCGCACAGCGCATGTTCAGCGGCGGGGGGCCGCTCGGTAGCATGCTGAAGGGTCGAACGCGTCGTTTTGAACGTGAAACGGAAGTGCCTGTGAAGTTCGAGGATGTGGCGGGCCACAAGGGCGCCAAGCAAGATTTGCAGGAGATAGTGGAGTTTTTAAAGTATCCGGAGCGCTTCAAGAAGCTGGGCGGGAAGGTGCCGCATGGGGTGCTGTTGGTGGGTCCGCCGGGCACGGGCAAGACGCTCTTGGCGCGCGCCGTAGCCGGCGAAAGTGGAGTGCCGTTCTTTTCTATCAATGGTTCGGAATTCATCGAGATGTTTGTGGGGGTTGGCGCTTCGCGGGTAAGGGAATTGTTCGAAGAAGCGAAAAAGGTTTCGCCAGCAATCGTTTTTATCGACGAAATCGACGCGGTGGGCCGTTCGCGGGGCGCGGGTCTTGGCGGTGGCCACGACGAGCGCGAGCAAACGCTCAATCAGCTGTTGAGTGAAATGGATGGGTTTTCGAGGAACGACCTGACGGTGGTGCTTGCGGCCACGAACCGCCCGGATGTGCTCGATTCAGCGCTGCTTCGGCCCGGTCGCTTTGACCGTCGGGTTTTGCTGGATCGCCCGGAGTTGGCTGCGCGGCGCGCGATCTTAGATGTTCACGTGCGAGGCAAGCCGCTGGGTCCGGATGTCGATCTCGACAACGTAGCGGCCAATACTCCTGGATTCTCGGGTGCGGATTTAGCCAATCTGGTGAATGAGGCCGCGCTCGGCGCCACCCGGCGTGGAACCGAAGCCATCGAGCAGCGTGATTTCACGAGTGCCTTCGACAAGATTGTGCTCGGCGAGTTGCGCGAGACGAAGCTCGATCCCGTCGAGAAGCAGCGTGTCGCCGTGCATGAAGCCGGGCACGCGGTGATGGCGCATTTCTCTAAGGACGCGGAACCCCTACAGCGGGTGACGATCATTCCGCGCGGGATGGCGCTGGGTGTTACCCAACAGACGCCCGCCGCAGATCGCCACATCATGACCCGGCCAGAGCTGTTTTCAAGGCTTGGCGTTCTGATGGGCGGCTACGCCGCGGAGCAAGAAATCCTGGGTGAAGTCTCGTCGGGCGCCGAAAATGACCTAAAACGCGCCACCGAGTTAGCCTTCAAGATGGTGGCTCACTTTGGCATGAGCGAACGCGTTGGCCCCGTGTTCCACGAACACCGCACCGAGCACCCGTTTTTGGGCCAGATGCTGGCGACGGAGGGCGGCACCAGCGACGCCACGGTCTTTGTCATCGAAGAAGAGACACGCCGCATTTTGACTGAGGCTGTCGGAAGTGCCCGTGCGGAGATCCAGAAGCGGAAAACAGAGCTCAACGCATTGGTGACTTGTTTGCTTGAAAAGGAATCCGTCGAGAAAGATGAGTTGCTGCTCATCTTGGGTACACCAAAGTGAATCCGCATGAGCAAACGTGGCAGGCAGTGGCCATCGAGCTTGGTGTCGAAGCCGAGCGCGGGCTCCCTCCTGAGGCCGCCGAGCGGCGCTTAGTAGAAGCGGGGCCCAACCAACTGCCGCAGAAGAAGCCGCGCAGCCTCTTAGGGCAATTCATCGATCAATTTCGGGATGCTACCGTATTAGCTCTGGTCGCTGCTGCGGTGATCGCGCTGGTGTTGGCGTTCCTCGATAGCGTATCTCGAGGCTGGTTGGAGCGTTTCGGAGATGCCGGTGCGATCGTGGCGATTGTAGCGCTGAATGCCGTGTTAGGGCTCTGGCAGGAGCGCAAAGCGGAAACGGCATTGAATGCCCTGCAGCGCATGACTGCGCCAACGGCGACGGTGCTGCGTGCTGAGCGAGAGCAGACGATCCCGGCAGAAGAGGTGGTGGTCGGCGATGTGCTGGTCCTTCGAGTTGGCGGGCGCGTGGTGGCAGATGCTCGCGTGGTAGCTGCCAGCGATCTTCAGGTCACTGAGGCGGCGTTGACCGGCGAATCGCTGCCGGTGAGCAAGTTGGCGTCCGCGGTGCTACCCCAAGAGACGCCACTCGCAGAACGCAACAACATGTTGTGGAGTGGAACGCATGTCGTGTCTGGCAATGGACGCGCGCTCGTGGTGGCAACGGGTCCGAGCAGTGAACTTGGCAAAATAGCGACTCTGCTCGGGAGTGTAGAAGAGAGCCAGACGCCGCTCCAGAAAGAGCTTCAGCGTTTTGGGACACGTGTGGTGCTGGGTTGCGTCTTGGTGGGGCTGGTGGTGTTCGTCGTGGGGTTGTTGCAGTTGCAGGAGTCTCCCACATTCTTATTTTTGACGGCGGTCAGTCTGGCAGTTGCCGCGATCCCTGAAGGGTTGCCTGCAATTACTACCATCGTGCTCGCGTTGGGTGTTCAAGCCATGGCCAACCGGCACGCACTGATTCGGCGCTTGAGCGCCGTTGAAGCTCTGGGCGCTGCGGATATCATTTGTACGGACAAGACCGGAACCATCACCCAAAATCGGATGCGGGTGCGACGGGTCTGGGTTGCGGCAGGGGGCGGCTCGGAGTGCGAGGTGGAGAAGCTTGCGGAGGCTGCACCGGGTGCGCGGGAACTTCTCGCCAGGTTAGTTTTTCTATGTCAATTTGGCGCTGATGCGGGGGCAGATCAGGGAGGCGAAGCAGCCAGCAATCCAACGGATGCCGCCCTTCATTCCCTGTTCATAAGTTTTCAGAGCGCGCTCGAAGTTGGAACGGGGGAGCGACTGCGCGAGTTGCCATTTGATGGCACGAGGAAACTGGCGTCCACCGTCGTGCGGGCCGAGGGGGTGCTTCGCTTGGTGAGCCACGGTGCGGTGGAGCGAGTCTTGGAGCGTGCAACACACGTGTTCGCCGACGGGAGACGACGTGACGTGCTTTCTGAGGAACTGAAGGGTGTTCTGGAAGCCCAAATTGCGAGTTTCGCAGCCACCGGGCTCCGAGTTTTGGCGTTAGCTGAACGGGAATTAACTGAGGAGGAAGGCGTAACTCTACAAGCAATGGAGGCCGAGAAGCTTGAATGTGGCCTCACGCTGACTGGACTCGTGGCCCTCGCCGATCCACCGCGGCCCGAAGCCGCATTAGCTGTAGCCACGGCGAAGAACGCAGGAGTGCGTACCGTGATGATCACCGGCGATCATCCGCTGACCGCGTTGGCAATCGCACGTGAGGTGGGGATTGCGGAAGCGAGCGATGTGGCAGTCACGGGCACCGAAATTGAGAGCTGGTCCGAGAGTCAGCTGGCGGAAAGGGTCGATGGGTTGCGCGTGGTAGCGCGCGCCACCGCAGGTACCAAGCTGCGTCTGGTCCAAGCCCTAAGCCAGCGGGGCCACCTCGTGGCCATGACAGGTGATGGGGTGAACGACGCACCGGCCATCAAAGCCGCTGGCATTGGGATCGCGATGGGCCAGGGTGGAACGGATGTGGCCCGCGAATCGGCCGACATGGTGCTCTCCGATGACAATTTCGCGACGATTATTCATGCTATCGAGGAGGGTCGCGTGATCTACGCGAACATTCAGCGATTCATTGAGTTCTTGTTCGCCGCCAATGTTGGCCTCGTGCTCGCGGTGTTCGGGGCGGTGATTTTTGGCTGGCCGCCGCTGCTCACGCCGACTCAGATCCTTTGGATCAATTTGATCACGAATGGCCTTCCTGCGCTCGCCCTCGGCATGGAGCCGGTGCACGGAGATCCGATGCAAAAACCTCCACGCGAGAGCGGGGCTCCGATTCTGGATCAGCACGCTTGGTTATCGGTTCTCGGCTATGGAGCGTTCATGGCGATCCTTGGCTTGGGCTCGTTTTGGCTCTATTTTGACGCTTCATTGCAGAACGGGGCGGAAGCACGCAGCGTCGCTTTCACGGTTCTGGCGCTTTCGCCCATGTTCTACGCTTTCACGGCGCGTTCACGTTTTTCTTCGATATTTTCGCTTGGGCTGTTCAGCAATTGGCGGTTGCTGGGCGCATTCGCGGCAGCGCTCGTGCTGCAGGCGATCGCAGTGTTCGCGCCGTACATGGGTGAGGTGTTTGACACGATTCCGCTCGGTGCGGGGGACGTTGCGGTGTGCATGCTGTTAGGCATGAGCGTCTGGGGATTGGGTGAGCTTGTGAAACTTGTGGCGCGCCAGCTCGGGAGTGCATCATGAAGCTCATCGCACGCTTTGGAACGCTTGGTTTGCTGGCTCTCGCGGGGGCTTGCGGTGACGTTTCAGTGCCCGCACCGCAGGCCTCGGATGGGTCGGTCGAGAGCGCCGTTGACTCTGAAAAGCTCGCCACGATCTGGCAGTCCAAGGCTGCCTGCCAGAGTTACTTCAAGAGCCGACCAGTGTTGGACCCCGTGCCACGCCTAGCTACCTGGAATTTGCGATGGTTCCCGGATGGCACGCCTGAAGTCAATCCCAAGGGCGGCGTCGATCTTGAATGGCTGAGTTGTATCATCGCCAGTTTGGAATTGGATGTGATCGCGGTGCAAGAAGTGAAGCGCACGCCGTTGGCGAAACAGGCGCTGGCGCAGTTGCTCGCCAATCTGAGTAGCCTATCCGGGGCTAGCTATGCAGCCGAGGTCGATGCTTGTGGGTTGGACGACGACGCCCACGTTGGTTTCATTTACAACCGCGAACGCGTTACAGTGGCTACCTGGGAGGATTATCCATCGCTCAATCCTTATGGGGTGTCTTGTCAGGGACGGCTCCGGACAGGCTTTGGCGGCTATTTTAAGTTTGTTAACGGCCCGGATCTGAGCCTGATCAGTGTGCACCTGAAGAGTGGCTCCGATCAGCGCAGTTACACGCTACGGCGCCAATCCTTGGCAGGCCTGAAAACAGCCTTGGATCGTGCCTACGCGCCCAACCCAGACGACGACCGCGTCGTGCTGGGTGATTTTAACAGCATGGGCTGTAGCGACTGCGTGCCCGCCGTTTCGCAAGCCGCGGAGTTGCAGACGTTGAGCCAGGAGCTGCTTGCGATGGGCGCTCAGGCGCGCGACCTCCCGACGGATCTTCAGTGCAGTGAATACTACCTGGGCAAACCAAGTCTGCTCGACCACGTGGTGGCCGCGGGAGCCTTCTCCGAATTCGCGGCTGAAGCTAGGGTTCGCGTGTCAGGCTATTGTGGTGTGGCGAAGTGTGCTGGACTTTCGGCGTTGCCCCCGGCGTATAGTGGGCTGAGCGATCACTGCCCGCTCGTTTTTGAGCTGGGCGCCGACGATCAGGATTGAGCGTGCCGGCGTGCCAACCGCAACTTGTGACTGGAGGATCTGAGCCAACCGGCCTCGAGCCGGCCGTTAGACCCAAGCAGGTCCCGCCACCAAGGCAGAGAATCGAAGAGAGTCTACTTAGCAGTTAGCAAAGGTTATCCTGCGCGTTTTCCCATGGCCATCGCACCTGGCATGAACCCAGCTGGCTAAACCCCACCAAAGTCACTCGTTCCTTGTTGGATCAACAGGAGCGTGCCACCTGGGTCGGGGGGCAACTACCTCTCAGCCACATCTTTGGCAAGGACGTTGACCGCAACCACTTTGTGCGTCATGTTGTCTAACATGAAGACTGCGAGCGTGCGGCAGATTCAGCACAACCTGGCAGAGGTCCTTTCATGGGTGGAGCAAGGGCAGGAAGTCCAAGTTTTCCGACGTAAGAAGCTAGTTGCGAGGCTCATCCCACCCGATCCGAAGACGGCCGCGTCTCCGGACTTCTTAGCTCGTGCAGAGGGCGTTTGGGGTAAGAAGCCGCGCGGGAAACGGTTGAGCGTAGTGGTGAGTGAAGCGCGGGGCGACAGGTGATCTATCTAGACACCGGGTGCCTCCTCAAGCTGTATTACCCGGAACCCGAGAGTGCCCGGGTGGCCAGCTTGGTTTCTGGGCACCCCATCGCGTTTATTTTGCTTCACGAGCTTGAGCTCTTGAATGCGTTGGAACTCAAGATATTTCGCAAGGAAGCCACGGTTGCACAGGTTCAGCGGACGACGGCGCTTGTCCAAGGCGATGCCAGCAGCGGGATCCTCCATCGTCCTGTTTTGGTCTGGGAGGATGTTTTGACAGAGGCCATGTCACTTGCGCAACGCCACACACGAATCCTTGGTTTTCGGTCACTGGACATCCTGCACTGTGCGGCGGCACAGTGCCTTGCTCCCACAGCGTTCGTCACAACCGACACGCGGCAGCGTCGCTTGGCGATGAAGATGGGGCTCGCTTGCCCGAGCGTTTGATTGATACTTCGCATGCCAAGGGTCACGATGCGCCGTCGTCCGCCCAGAACCTCCCCGCGGCGAGCAATTGGCGTCGACTGAACGGCAGCCTTCCATCAGCCCAGGAGCGGCACCTTCTGCCTCGAATAATTGCGCATGCGCACGTCAGGCTCTGGAAAGAGCTATCGATGTTGGAACCTGGGCACCACGGGTTTCGAATTCCCGCACAGCGAGAGGGTCTTCACCAACTTTGCATCCAGCTCAGGATTATAGGCGTGAAAGTGACCATTGTAGCCTTGATAGCCAATGAGCATTCCGAGCACGATGCTCGCTAGCGCTAATAGCGAAAACAGCGCTGAAGTCAGGCGTGGCGCGACTCGGCCAATGCCATGCTGCTTAAGCGCGTACCCTGCTAGTAAGGATAGAAGCACCAAGCCGAACGAGACATCCCCTAAGTATCGCATGGTGGCAAGGTAGAGCCCCATTGCTACCATCCCACTTACGCTCGCGAGAGCCGTGAAGACGACCAGACACCAAACGTAACAGCGCGTCTGGTAGCGGCGGAAGGAAAACGGGCGCGGGGCGAGGAAAAAAGCAAACGGTATCAGCCAAGTCAGCGGCACGGCACGGGCCCAGCCGATGACCGGCTCCCGAATCATGTACTCTGGCGGAAGCTGAAAACCCGGTGGGAACGCCCCGGGCCCCTTTAACCACTCCTGGTACACGTAAGGGAATTGGCAGGACAGTGCGGGAGGTCGCCACACGTAAGAATACAGGTTCGGCCACAAGTACACTGATGAAATCCGAAAGGGCGGGAAGCCAGAGGTTTGCACTCCCACGCCGAATTCCAACCAATCGTCGAAACGTAACTTGTTGTAATATAACAAGGACCCACCGATCAGTACGAGCGGTGCACCTAGCCAGACGCTATTGACGAGGAGTTTGTGAAACCGCCAACCTTCATTCCAAGCATCGCCTAACAGGGTGGCAATGACGAACACAAAAATCGCGGGCGCGACGGTCACCCGACACGCCAACGCGAGCCCAAAACCAAGGCCCGCGAGCAGCAAGCGCTGATGCCGCACACGTGCGTTATCCGCATGCCATACCGCATCAAATGCCGCTACCAGGCCGCCCAGCAAGCATGATTGCGCGGCCATGATGGGCATCTGATAAACCCCTGCTGTCGACGCGCAGTGAAGCGTCGGATTCGCACAGACGAGCGCCAAGGTGCCCAATACGAGCAGTGGTTTTGATACAGACGGGAACAGGCGGCGGCCCATTCGATCGACCAGCAGTGCGCTGAACCACCCGCCAAGGCACAGGAAGAACAGCGCCACGTACTGGTCCCCGATGGTGCGGTTGATATTCAGGAGCTCTTTGCCAACCGCCTGGAGTAAGGCAGGCAACGGGCCCCAATAGAGGTACCACCGGCCCTTGTAGTAGCTAGCGTCGTACAGCCAATAACGGCTGTTGATCCTGTCGTACGGATCCGCGGCGTGCACCAGCTCCGGAGCGGGCGTGACCGGAAGATACAGGTGCCCGCTACGAAAACCATCCGCCAAAAGGTCGTGGAACTGCCCGTAGACTGGCCAATTCTTCAAACCGCCGGCAGACACGAAAAACGTAAAAATGCCGCACGAAATGAGCACGAGTGCGATCAGCCAAAGGCCGCCGCGGAAGCGACGTGAGAGAGCCGCGAGGGGATCCCTGCCCGCTAATCGCACGCGACTAGGAGCGACTTTCGCCATAGGTCCTCACCGAAAGTAACGTCGATGCTCCTCCGAGCTCGGCCCAGAAACCCGAAAGCAGCGCGGCCGGCTGCTCGCGCGGAATGGGGAACGTCTCGAGGCGACCGTGCACTTCATCGTGGTAGGCGAGGTCGCTCTCGCTATGAA
>JBBRRP010000071.1:0-31678 GCA_038246305.1 Polyangiales bacterium
AGGTTCCACTCCCAGACGTTTCCGGCCAAGTCCGACTGACCGTACAACCCGTTGCCTGCCGTGACTGACCCGACTGGCGCAATGTTCGTGACACCACTGCAACTCCCCGCGCCGTTGAAGTAGCAGCCGTACACGGCAAGGCTTGCGTTGGCGCCGGGTCCTGCTGCTCCCCAGGGATACTGCCGTTGCTGGTTCCCGCCCGCTGCCGCGTAGTTCCACTCCGCCTCGCTTGGCAGAAAGCCCCCATCCCATATGCAGAACGCCGCCGATTGGAACCAGCTCACGCAGTTGATGGGCTTCGTCTCGTTCCCGCCGCTGTTCGCCGTCCAGGTTTGGTAGTCCGTGTTGCAGGCTAGAGAGCCCGTCCCGTCCCACGTGGCCTTCACGGCGGGCAGGTTCGTCGTCGTGTTCCAGGCCGTGTCCCAGCCCGGCTCGAAGCCGCCGCCCGTGTTGGCAAGCCCCGCCCCGCTGTTCAGGTGCGTGTGCTTCCCGGAGCCAGCCGCAGGCGTCCACCCACCCACCACCGCGTCAACGAACTTCCTAAACCGACCCACCGTTACCTCATACTTGTCCAGCCGAAAGCTACTGACCGTGGCCGGATAGCTTGCGTCGTTGCCTCGATTGAAGGTGCCACCCGCAACCGTCGGGCTCGTGCAACAGCTTTCGCCAGCGCCGCAGTTGGCGGCGAGACCCTGGCAGCTGGGAGGAACGTCGCAGCTCGTGTTCGCGCCTGAGGCATCATCTCCCGCCGCATTCGTACTCCCCGCTCCGCACGACACGCACGCGTTCGCTTGGACGTACTGGTTGGCGCCACACAGCGTCGCGTCGCAGCTCGTGTTGCCCCCCGTCGCGTTATCTCCCGCCGCATTCGTAGTCCCCGCTCCGCATGCCACGCACGCATTGGCTTGGACGTACTGGTTGATACCGCACAGCGTCGCCGCACAGCTCAAGCCTGTGCCTGAATAACCTGGCTTACACACGCAAGCAAACGAGCCCGCACTGCTCATACACGTGGCGCCCACGTCACAAATCTGGCTCGTCGAACTCAAGCCATTCGCCGCACAGGCCTTCAGCTCTTGATCCAGGCAGAAAACCGAACTCGGCGTGCACTTGTGATTTTCACACGCTCCCTCGAAGCACGTTTGATCCGTGTTGCACTTCAGGCCGACCACCAGATACCCCGTCCCCTCCGGGTTACAGGTCGTCGCTCGGTTTGCGTCGCACGCCGGTTGATTTGCTACACATACCGTCGCGGAAGCTCCGCCAACTCCTGACATCCCCCCTGTGAGGGACCCCATCGCCCCTCCGGTGACTCCACTGCCTCCGGTGACTCCACTGCCTCCCGTGACTCCACTGCCTCCCGTGACTCCACTGCCTCCCGTGACTCCAGATCCCGTCCCTCCAGCTCCAGCGGGCAGACCCGACGAACTCGCATCGCTACCGCAAGCCGCTGCCCCGAGTGCCGCCAAACCCATTAAACCTGCCCAAACGCAATGCTGAGTTTTCATCGATCAATCCTCCGTCGAGAAGGGCTGGAGCCTAGCCGACCTTCGACCTTCCCGGATAGCCCCAACGCGCGGAGTGTCCACACGTGCATCTTGCGCCTTGCAAAGCGACTGCTCTCGCCCAACTCGTGAGGACCGACAGGTTAACCTTCTAGGCACTACTTCTCACCTCTCGAGGTCAGTGAAGGCGAACTCGAATTACGACCCAAACCGACACCTATGTTTCTGCCCCTTGAGCTCATCGTCGCCGCGAGCGACTCCGTTCCCACCCGAAGCGTGACCGCCCGGCGCGGCTTCGCGCGAGCGGTGGCTTCCAGGCATCGCTCGGAGGGGACCTAAGCCATCCCCAGCGCTTTTTTCCCGGCTTCAATCACGCGCAAGATCTTATCCGCGTCGTACACGGCGCCTTGCCACACGCCGCCGCTCAAGTCTTGAAGGGCGGCCCAGAGGCGCGTGTCATCGGGGAGCTTGGCCGCGGGCGCCAATTCGGGATGCGGGCCTCTTTGTTCGAGGGCGCTCGCATCGGGGATCACGGCGTCGCCTTCACGCCGTACGAGATTAAGCCTGCCAATGAGCGTGCGCGTGTTGATGTCTACCTCGATCCAATCGCCGTCGCGTAGCCGACCGATCGGGCCCCCAGCGAGTGCTTCGGGGCTCACATGGCCGACGCAGGGACCCGTGGAAACCCCGGAGAAACGCGCGTCGGTGATGAGTGCGACGTGTTTGGCGTGCGGGTGATACTTGAGAGCAGAAGTGACTTGATACGTCTCTTCCATGCCGGAACCCATGGGGCCGCCGCCGATGATACAGATCACTTCCCCGGCTTGGATCCCGCCTTCGCCCACCAGCTTGATGGCTTCGATCGCTTTGGCTTCACTCGGGAACACGCGCGCCTGCCCAAGCAGATGATACACTCCGTTTTCGTCGATCACCGAGGGATCAATGGCGGTGCTCTTGATGACGGCACCCTCGGGACAGAGATTGCCAGTGAGGAAGGTGACCGTGCTGGTCATGCCGCGGGCTTTGGCGCGTGCGGGCTCGAAGATGACGTCGGACGCCTCAACACCGGTCTTTTCTAGCAAGAGTGCACGCACCTTGTGACGGCGTTCGGAATCTCGCCACCAATCGAGCACGTCGCCAAGCGGGGCGCCGAGCCCGGTGAGCACCGAGAGATCCAAAAGCCCCAAATCGCGCAATTGCAGCATCACCTCGGGCACGCCGCCCGCCAAAAACACCCGCACCGTGGGGTGCACGCCGTTCGGCAAGCACTCCACGATGCGGGGCACGGCGCGATGAACCTGGATCCAATCCTCTACCGTGGGGATCGGCAAACCGGCACTGTGAGCAATCGCTGGAATATGCAGCAGCAAATTGGTGGAGCCGCCACACGCCGCAAAGACGAGCATCGCGTTCTTGAGCGCCGCTGGGGTGAGGATGTCTTTCGTGGAGATGCCGAGAGCGCGTTGGCGCAGCAAGGCGAGTGCACTTTGGCGCGCGCCTTCGAGCCAAATCTCCTGACCGGATGGCGCCAGAGCTGTATGGGGGAGAGCCAAACCCAAAGCCTCTGCCACCATTTGCGAAGTTGCCGCGGTCCCCAAGAACTGACAGCCCCCACCCGGGCTGCCACACGCGCGACAGCCCAGATCTTGCGCTTGCTCCAATGTGATCTGACCGTGCGCAAAACGCGCCCCGATCGTCTGCACCTTGCCGGCATCTTCGCCATCGCTAGCCGGCAGCGTGACCCCACCCGGCACGATTATGGTGGGTAAATCCGGGAAATTCGCCAGCGCCATCATCATCGCCGGCAGGCCTTTATCGCAGGTGGCGACACCCAATACACCCGCGCGCGTTGGCAACGAACGCACCAAGCGCTTCAGCACGATCGCCGCATCGTTGCGATACGGCAAGCTATCGTACATGCCACTCGTGCCTTGAGTGCGCCCATCACACGGATCGCTACAGTGACCCGCAAAGGGGATCACGCGCTGTTTACGGAACTCCAAAGCCGCCGCTTCAACTAAACGCCCCACTTCAAAATGGCCGGTGTGAAACCCGAGCGCGATGGGTTGCCCGTCCGCGGCGCGCATGCCTCCCTGCGTGCTCAAGATCAGAACCTCAGGCCGCCCCATCTCCTCGGGACGCCAGCCCATGCCAACATTCTGCGTCCAGCCAAAGATGTCGCCGCTCGGCCGCCGCAAGAGATCATTCGGCGTGAGCGGAAGCTTGCCGACAGGCCCTGGGCGCGATTCGTCAATCTCGAACGTTTTGGAACTCTGGCCTTCGAGAATGTTGATCCATGAAGCTGCAGATCCTGACGAGCCGGGGTGTTGAGACATGGGCGGCGAGCCTAGCATCGCCGTTTAATGAAGGACCAGAGCGGCCGAGTGCGAAGAATTTTTCATGGATTCTGGCTGAAAAACGCAAAAACGGGCGGGGGGCCCTGTAGCTCTACGCAGAATGTGTCGTTCTGAACGCGTGGGACAGGAACGACGACGCCATGTTCGAGTGAGGCCGGCCGCCGACTACGATATCAAGGTCGAGTGCTTGGAGGCGAATGGAGCTCGCCTCATGGTGGTTGATGTGAGCCTGAGCGGCTTTGGGTTTCTCTTGGACAGCGTGAGCGCCGAATGGAAGGCGGGGCAGAAGCTCAACGTAATGATTGAGCTTCCGAGTGGCCCACCGGTGGCGGCCGAACTCACCATTCGCCACACAGCAGGCACTCTCAACGGCGCCGCGGGTGGCGAACTCACCACCGTGGATGAAGCCACACGCTCAAACCTTAGACGTTATGTTGGGGTGCTGTTCGGGCGAGGCCTTTCCGCCTAACTGAAACCCTCCGACGCCGGAAGGCGAAACTCAACGCTCCCGTGAGGGAAGCCCAGAGCACCCCGCGCTCATTGCCTCCATCCGGTGTTATCCTACAGCCGCATCCGCCACCCTCCACCGAGACGCCTTGGCTCTGGGCTCCGCCTGTTGCGGTATTGGGCTTGCCACCAGCCGCACTACCACCCGTGGCTGCAATACCAGCAGAACCACCGGCACCAGGTGCACCACCGGCACCAGGTGCACCACCGGTGACGGCTGCTCCAGCCGCGCCACCCGTTGCCGCTATCCCTCCCGAGCCCCCAACGCCGGCCGCACCGGCCATGCCGCCGGCTCCAGCATTTCCAACCGGCACACTGCACTGCCCGACCGTCATGTCTTTCGACGAACAGAGTTCCCCAATAGGACAACTGTTGCCATTCAATCCGCGGCAACCAGGAACGCACGCGTGCGTCACGCAGACCAAGCCGCTCTCTTGATTCCCGCAATTGCCATCCTGTTGGCAGCCGTCGTCCGTACGCAGGTTGGGATCGCGTTCGTTGGCATCCACCCGGCCATTCTTGTTGTCGTCTTCGTCGCCGTCGGAAACACTACCGCCGTCGGTATCGGCGATCAGCACCCATGTTTTGGTCACACCGAGATCGGCATCCGCGATGCAGCTATTGGCAGCGGCATTCGTGGCGGCATTGCTGCAATCTTTACCCGCTTCAGTGCCATCCAACAGGCCGTCGCCGTCGCTGTCTTTATCGAGAATATTGAGGAGTAGGTCGCGATCACGATTTTCGCTCGGATTTGGCTCTAAACCGTCGAGCAGACCGTCGTCGTCGCTGTCTGCGTCATTGATGGCGGAACCCAAGCTCGTTTCCAAAATGTCGCTAAGGCCGTCGCCATCGGTGTCTGCCAAACTGGAGTCGTCCGCTGCGTGGCCGACGGTAGGATCCGTCTCCTGTGGATCCACAACACCGTTGCGATTCCCATCTTCAGAGCCATCGCGCATGCCGCCACCATCCGTGTCGGGATTGAGCGGGGATGTTTTCGTCAGTCCCGCATCCTGATCAGCGATGCAGTGTCCGAGGCCGGTATTGGTGGCCGGGTTGTTGCACGGCTTACCGGTTTCGGTGCCGTCGAATAGCGCATCGTTATCGCTATCGACGTCCAAAACACTGTTGAGGCCGTCGTTGTCGCCGTCCACAGACGGGTTCGGTTCGAGGCCGTCTAAAAGGCCGTCGTCGTCAGTGTCCGCATCGTTTGGATTCGAGCCCAGCGTGCGTTCGAGACCATCGCTCAGCCCGTCGCCGTCGGTATCGACGACAGTGGCATCATCCGCACCGTGCCCAGCAACTGGGTTCGTCTCATTCGCATCCACCCTACCGTTGAGATTTTGATCTTCAGAGCCGTCTGTCGCTCCACCACCATCGGTGTCGGCGTTCAACGGATCCGTCTTGGTCGCGCCTAAGTCAGCGTCGGGAACGCATTTGGCTCGCACCGTCCCGGCCCCCAGGCAGTCGGTGCCCAGCTCCGTTCCATCGAGCAGTCCGTCGTTATCTGAGTCAGGATCTTTCGCGTTGATGAGTCCGTCACCGTCCGTATCGGCGCCGGGCTGAGGCTCTGCGCCATCCATGACTCCGTCGTCGTCGGTATCAGCGTCGTTCGGATCGGTACCGAGCGCTATTTCGACCGTATCGGGAAGACCATCTCCGTCCGTATCGAGCAGGATATTCCAGGGATACGAAGCAGGCGTGGCATCCACGTTACCCGCCTTATCGATGGCCCGCACTTCGAGCGTGTGCGCACCAACGGTCAATGTCGGAGCCGTGAAGGTAGCTGGGCAGACCGCAAAGGGCGCAGCATCGATCCGACACTCGAACGTGCCAGGTTCATTCGATGAGAACACGAAGCTCGGCGTGAGGAGCGTGGAAGGATCGTTCGGCTTTTGATCGATGCTGGTTTCCGGTGCGGTCCCATCCGTGCAGAAAGCCGCACCCGCGAAGCCGTTGACAACTAGACCCGGGCCACCGTTCGTCGCGCCGTTAGCCGTGAATTCTGAAAGCGTGGGTGCTGTCGTATTGCCCGCGCTCCCGCCGACCACACTGCTCGTGAGGCTCCCCGAAACCAGCGCGATCAACCCGCCACCACCACCACCACCGGGGCCCTCAGCCTCCAGTGGCAACGCGTTGTTGGAGCCAATCAGCTGAGTGCCGCCCACACCGCCCTTGGCCTCCAAGGAAATCCCACTGAGGGTTGCGGCGTCGATAATCACCGAACCGCCGGCGCCAGCGCCACCCGGAGCATCGTTGTGGCCGCCGGAAGTATTCTGGCCAACTTCACCATTGGCCTTCACGAAACCGCTCCCGGTTATCGTCGTCGCGATCACAATCACCAGCCCACCGCCGTTCCCTCCGCGCCCTGCGCCATTGTTGTTGCCGTCGCCTGCACCACCGCCACCACCAAAGTAGATACGAGCCGTCGGATCCGTATCGAGCGGGTGCCCACCCAAACCGCCGCGCTCCTGGCGATGATCGCCGGCCCAGTTGTTAGCACCCGGCGCCAGGACCAGCGCATCCTGTTGGCTGTTGGAATAGGTATAGCCGCCACGGCCGCCGCCGGGCGAGGTGGTGAGCGCATTGCCATTCAACGCAAACGCTGGATCGAGCGCCCACGCGTTCGCCCACGCTGCATTCGTATCCATGAAGCCTTGGCCCGTCCAAGTACTCAAGCTCACCGCTGCAGGTTTCGCATTAGCGCCCCCACCGCCACCCGCGTTGTGACTGTTGCCGCCACCACCGCCGTTGGTGGGAGCTCCGCGTCCATAGCGACCGGAAAGAGTCGCGTACTCCGCCGCGCTGCCGGAGATCCCCTCACCCTTTTCGGCACCTAGCGAGGCTGTATTCGTGCGGTAGAGCGGCACGTTATTGCCGACGGCCCCAGACTGATTCTCGACCGCACCGCCGCGAAACCCACGCGCGCTCACGTCAATAGCACCGTCGAGCGTGACCGTGGTCGCGTGAATGGCGACGATCCCGCCGCGCACTCCGTCCCAAGCGGGCGCCACGATCGATGTCGCGTTCGGCACGGTCAAAGCGTCGTACTGCGGCACCCGTACGACCTGCGTTTTCCCAGCCGTTGTGTAGGCGCGCTTCAGCGCACAGGTGAGCGTGATATTATTGCCACTCACCGACTGCACACCCACCACTTCGTAGCCACCCGCGTTGCGCACCTCTGCCACGCTGCCGTAGGCGAGCGTATCGGTCGTGTCCATCGTAGCGCCCTGCGCCTGATACACTACCAACAGATCACCAGCCGCTAAGACTCCGAGCCCAGAAACCGTCAAATCCGCCGCGTTCGTGACAGACAGCGTATTTGCACCCAGGACCGCATCAGACGCAAGTACAGCATAACCATTCACAACGTTATCAACCCCAGCAATGCTGACCACTCCATCCTCCGCGGCCAGCGCCTGGGAAACTTGGTGTGGCTTGGCAATATTGGCCTTGGGCTGAGCCTCCCCACCGCCCGAACACGCGTTGGTGGCGCTTAGAAGCGCGAGCAGCCCGCCGAGGTTCGCTGCTATCGACAGAAAAAACCGGTGACATTGTGCCATTATTTTTCGCTCTTTCTCATGATATGGAATTCCACGCGCCGATTGTTCTGTCGACCTGCCTCAGTGGCATTGGTGTCGATGGGTTTCTCTTCTCCGAAGCCGTGCCCTTCAAGCCTTGCAGGCACGATGCCCTTCGCAACCAACCAAGCAACGACGGCCTTCGCGCGGGAGTTGCTCAGGCGTTTGTTCAGCGCATCGGCGCCGCGATCATCGGTGTGACCTTCAACAGAAAGCCTGTCGATTTCGTTATGAGCCGAGAGCACTTCGAACACGGCCTGGAGCACCTTTTCACTCTCCGGTCGCAACGCGGCGCTGTTGTTCTCGAACTCGACGCGCTGCAGGATCATGATCTGCTCATTTTCTACCACCGCTATCGGGCAGCCATTCTGCTTGGGGTTGTCGCTCGGGGGGCCAGCCTTATCAGGGCATGCGTCCAGCGGGTCGATGATCTTATCGCCATCGCTGTCTTTGGGTGGAGGGCAGCCGTTCGTTTTCGGGTCGTCCGTTTTCACGCCTGCTTCATCGGGACAAGCGTCGTCCGCATCCAGAATACCGTCGTGATCACGATCTTTGGGCTCAGGGCAGCCATTCGTTTTCGGATCCTCGGTCTTAACGCCCGGCTCACTCACGCAGGCGTCGTTGTCGTCCAGCACGCCGTCGTGATCACGATCTTTGGGCTCCGGGCAGCCATTGGTTCGCGAGTCCAAAGTGTGAACACCTGGCTCATCCACACACGCGTCATCAGCATCGCTGATGCCATCGTGATCGCGATCCGCAACGGCGGGAGGCGGGAGCTCGGCCTCTTTGTACTCGGGCGCCCACTCAAGCGAAGCCAGTCCTCGAAACGTTGGAGCCCCAAGGCCACGGGTGAGCCCTGGGCCGGCGCCAAGCCCCAAACGGACACCTGAGCCGGCCTGGTAGTGGCCGCCGAGAATCAGCTCAAATGGAGTGGTTTTTCGGTCAAAAGCAGCGTCTGCTTTTTGAACAGTCGTGGAGCCGAACAGCTCAGGACCAATCACCAAATGTCCTTCCGCCAAACGTAAACCTGCCGCCGCGCTGAGCGCGACTTCATTGCCCATGGGTACGCCTGCGAAAGCAGCGTCGTGCGGTCGGTATTGGAAGGCTGCGCGGGCCGAATAAACGAACGCTGCGGCCTCACCCGCGAACAGAAGCTGCGGCAAGATTCGGACCGTGCCATCACTCGCGAACGAAGCGCGATCACCAGTTGGTGCGAACACACGCACACCCAGAGCCAGCGATGCCGTGTCTCGGTACTCACCCAACAGCCTCACATCTGCCGCCAGTCTCAAATCACCCAGCGCAGCGCCATTGCTCACACCAAACTGAGTCGTGCCTACCGTCTGAGATGTACCCTCTTGTAAAAATGCTACTGGCAGGTTGGCAGCAAGGCGCAGACGCTCCCAAAGGACGAACGATAGTCCCAGATGCGCGAAAGCCTGGTTCCGCACCAACGCGGAAACCTCATCCCCGTTGGCATCGTACACCACCAGCGGCTTATGCGCCCAATCCACGACGGCCCCGAGCGCCACCCGTTCGTGCCCCCGAAGATCGAGTGTGTCCCCGACGAACCACTCGCTCCCGCGCTCGGACGGATCGAACCGGTTCAGGGCAAACCCTTGGGTGGTCTGAGCGTTGACCCCTTCAGAGCAGAGAAAAAGGCTAGTTAGGCAAGTTAGGGCAAGTCCACGTCGCAGCATCTGTTGGTGTCGACTCCTACGGTAGGTCAGAAACGGGTTCTCTAAAAAACACACAATCTTAGGGGAAGACTCTCGACACGACTACTGCCCTGCCCAAGATGTCTGCCGGCCACGTGCCCGAACCGCCTGAAGTGGTGACAGGCCTTTTGTGATTCGCCTCTGCATCCGTAAGAATAAAGCCAGCGCCCTGCCATGACGAAGCCCAACGTTCCGCAACCTCCGCCGCCTGGCAGGCCAGCGCTTTCGCCGCCCGGCAAGCCCGCCGCTCCGCCTCGCAAGGCGCCTCCGCCTCCTCTAAACCAAGCGCCACCAGGGCCTAACGTCGCACCCGCTCCACCACCTCGCCCCCCGCTACTAGTAGCTCCTCCGCGCCCGCCCGCGCCGATTGCGACGGCTCCCGTTCAGGCCGTTGAAGCCGCTCCGAGCGCTCCGCTCACTGATAGCGCGCTGTTAGAACAGCTAGGTTTTGAATTGCTTGAATCTCTCACGCCACGTGGTTCGACGACTCGCTTCCGGGTACGCACTCGCGAGGGCACCGAACGCCTCCTCACGCGGGTGAATGCTAACGCTCCAGAACTTGAGCAGATACTTTTTCTCGCTGGTGCCCGCGTGATGCAGGAGCTCGCCGCGCGGCACGACATCCTCAAGGTGTATGCAGTGTATGAAGAGCATCATGCCTTCTTGAGTGACGTGTGGACCGTCGGAAATACGCTCGATCTCTCGGCGCTGCGCTGGAAGCTTGAGCAAAAATTGGATTTCATCGCCGCTATCGGCTCGGCCCTCGAAGCTCTGCATGAGGTGAGCTTGATCCACGGCTGCTTGTGTCCGAGCAACGTACTTCTGAACGACGATCTCAGGCCGATCCTGACGGAAGCTGGCAGTGTCAGCATCGCGGATCATATGACGAAGGCGGACGCACTCGACCACGAGTACAAAGCATTTGCCGCCCCCGAAGTTCTGAAGGGCATCGTCCTCGAAGCTTGCGTCGATGTGTATAGTCTGGGGCAACTCGCGCACTTTGTGCTGCTTGAAGAGCTTCCGCCGGGTGATCCATCCCCGATTCCGAAGTTGGATGAGCTTAGCAAAATTGTCCCGGATGGCGTGGTACGCGTCCTGCGCAAGGCGACCACGCGAGCGCCCCAAACACGCTACAAAACGGTGAGCGCTTTTCTGAAGGAGCTTGGAAACTACAAAGCCCCAGGAGTTGGGCTTGCACTCTCCGGTACTCTTTCGGGCACTCTCTCAGGCGCCGCAGGATTGGCGGCACAAAATTCACTCTCCGCTGGCGGGCGCTCCAACAGCGGGCCACAACGACCCAAGGCGCCGCCTCAACGCCCTAGGCCATCGGCTAACAAAGCCGTCGCGCCAACACGCAGCAAATGGTGGCTCCTCGCGCTCTTAGTTGGAATCGTGGTGGCGATCGTACTCGCCATGATTCTGAGGCGTTAGCCTAAGTTTTTTTCAACAGCGGCAGCGGCAGCCGCGAAGGAAGCTCAAATCAAAAGAGCCTTTGCTGCAGAACCGGCGCTGGGCGCACGACCTCGGGCCCTTCAAAGCGTGGACTGTTCCCCTTCGGATCCGAGGCAAACACCGTGAGGGGAGCCGTAAGGCTCTGAGCCTGGGCCTCCAACAGGAGCTCCTGAGGATCGGTTTCTGGTGCCAACCAAGCCGACGCTAACCCGCTCGGCATGATCAGTGGCATCCGGTCGTGCACCTGCGCAGCTACTGGGCTCGGCGCAGTTGTGATGATCGCGAAGCTATCGACGCTCGCACCGTCGGGAGAGGTCCAGACCGACCAAAGGCCCGCAAAGGCGAACAGCGGCTCATCTCTTTGGAAGTGGAATGGCTGTTTTTGTCCACGCACGCCAACAAACTCCCGCCAGCCCGTAGCCGGAATGAGGCAGCGACTCGACTGTAGCGCATCTCGGAAAAAAGGCCGCGCTTTCAGGTCTTCGGCACGCGCATTGAAGGAACTGGGCATGAGATTGAGCGGCTTCTTCCAGAATTTCGGGATGAACCAAAAACGCCCCAACCTGAGCTCTCGCCGATCAGTAGGCGCAACAACGATCAATTGCTCAAAGCCCGGACTTGATGACGGCGCGATGTTGTACGCCGGGTGCCATCGCCGGGTGAACTCGCCTTCAACCTGAAACGTCAGGCGAATATCGGTGAGCTCCGCTGTGTCGGAATACCGGCCGCACATTCCATGAGCCTGCCGTCAAAACTTCCGGGGCGCCAGCCCGCGCGCACCCCATCAGGAAGCACGCGCGGTCAGGATGCACCGCATCAACGCTTAATGAGCGTTAGCGATTATCGGCCGCCCTTTTTGGCAGCTTTCTTTTTCTTGGCCGGAGCCGGTTTGGCGGCTGCTTTCTTGGCAGGCGCCTTCTTGGCGGCTGCTTTCTTGGCTGCCGGTGCTGCCTTACGACCAGCCTTTTTGGGCGCAGCTTTCGCGGCAGCTTTCTTCGCAGGCTTCTGCCCACCGGTGGACGTGCGTGTCGGCGGAGCAAATGCCTCCTCGACCGACCAACCCTTTGCCAAACGGTGCCATAGCGTTGAGCGCTTGATGCCAAGCACATCTGACCACTGAGCGAGCGTGCGCTCCTTGCCCTTGTACTTGACGAACTTGCTGTCCGTTCGGTTGTTCATGCTCTCCGCGAGCGATACCCAACGACAATTCTGCGGGGTGTAACCCTTGTCGATGTTCTCGCGACCGAGCCGTGTATCGTCAGGGCGCGGGCCCATGTCCTTCAAGAAATTCTCAAAGTTTTCCCAACGCGGGGCCACCGTGATGCCACGGCCGCCATAGTTTTTATAACTGGGTACGTTGGAATTCGTGCAGCGAGCCCACATCGATCGCCAGATATGATACTCGGGCGACGTGTCTCCCCGGAGGGCGTGTCCATGTCTGAGGTTACCTCGTCTCGGCATGTCTCTCTTCTCTCTCTCTAACTAGTTGGTTAGTTGATTCAACCCAATTGGTTGAAAGCTTGGACCCGAACATTAATCAGATGAGGCGTTACGTCAACGCCGAATGTCTCCGTCAAACTCGTTTTGTAGAGTATGAGCGCTTGGGTTAGCTCAGATCTGAGCCAAAGCATTGCAGAACTGCAATGCCGGAGACCGGTGGGCGGGGGCCCGTTGATCTGTTGACCTGTTGACCTTCCGGCGTAAACCTGGCAGGCCGTGCGCCGTGAGCCTTGGGTGATGTTCTCCCCGAGGCCTCCTTTCAGGAAGCTACCGTGCCAATTCTCACCACCCAGGGCTTGGAAAAGAGCTTCGGTCCCCAAGTTTTGTTTCAAGGGGTTTCGGTCTCGATCCACTCCGGTCAGCGCATCGGACTGGTTGGAAACAACGGAACCGGAAAAAGCACCCTCGCGCAGATCCTTGCAGGAATTCAGCAAGCTGACACGGGAACTATCTCGCGACGGCGTGCGAGCACCATTGAATACTTGGCTCAAGAGCCGCGGTTTCCCGAGCATCGTTCGGCCCTGGACGTCGCACTGGACGGCTTAACCGCGTGGAGAACTGCCAAGGACCGGCATGAGCAAGTTTCAAGGGATCTTGAGCTTGGAACCGGTGACCTTGCATCGCTGCTGCAGGAGCAAGCTGACGCGGCGGCCGCAGTGGAACACGCAGGCGGCTGGGCAGTTCAAGCTCAGGTCGAGGCCACGTTGAACGCGCTCGGCATCAAGAATTCGGCGCAGCTCGTCGGAACCATGAGCGGCGGCGAGCGACGTCGGGTTGCCCTGGCGCGGCTGCTCACCTTGGGCCCGGATTTGGCAATCTTGGACGAGCCTACCAACCACCTCGACGTGGAGACTATTGAATGGCTCGAAACGTATCTGGTGGAGCAATACCAAGGCGCTCTGCTCCTAGTCACACATGATCGTTATTTCCTCGATCGGATAGCGCAACACACCTGGGAGCTCGATGGAGGCAGTGTCTTTCGTTACGAGGGCGGCTGGGAGCAGTATCTCCAATCGAAGGCTGAACGCCAAGCCCACGTCGAGCGCACCGAATCGAACCGACAGAATTTCCTTCGCAAAGAACTTGAATGGCTCAGGCGCCAACCGAAGGCGCGCAGCGGCAAACAGAAGGCGCGCATCTCGCGGGCTGAAAACGCGGTCGCTCAGGCGCCCTTCAGAACGGCGGAAAACGTTGAGCTCGCCATGAGCAGCCAACGCACAGGCGGCAGCATACTTGAGCTCGCCGACGTGGGCGTCGATATCGCGGGCCGAACCCTGATCGACTGCCTCACGTTGCACCTGCGTCGAGGAGATCGCGTGGGTATTGTTGGCGTCAACGGCACGGGGAAAACCTCGCTGCTGAAGTGCATCACCCAGGAAATCGCACCCACTCGAGGTCAGCTAAAAATCGGTAAAAACACCATTTTTGCGTACTTCGACCAGGCACGGGCCAATCTCGACGACAAGCTCTCAATCCTTGAAAATGTTGCCGGCGATCGCCGCACGTTGCCCTGGGCCGGCAACGAGATCACCGCCTTCAGTTATCTGGAAAAATTTCTCTTCTTTGCTGACAAGATCCGTCAACCGGTAGGCTCACTCTCGGGCGGCGAACGTGCCCGAGTTGGCCTGGCCAAGATGCTGCAAGGCACGGCCAATGTGCTGCTCTTGGACGAACCCACGAATGATTTAGACACCTCGACGCTCGGGGCGCTCGAAGATCTTTTGCAGACATTCGCCGGCGCCGCGTTGGTAGTCACCCACGACCGCTATTTCCTGGATCGCTTCGCCACCAGCATTCTGGCGTTCCTGGGCGACGGCCGCGTGCGGCTCTACCCAGGCAATTTTTCTGCCTACCAGGCCACGCGTTCCCAGGAAAAGCTCGACGAACGGCGTGAGCTTCCGAGCGCGGCAGCCGCGCGCAACTGCGCCCGCCCAGAAAAGAAGGCTCAGCCGCCGAAGACCAGCCTCACACGCCTCACGCCTAACGAACGCCGTGAACTCGGAGGGCTGCTCGACAAGATTTCTGCGCACGAAGCAAATGCGGCTGAGCTGGAACGAAAGCTCGGTGAACCGGAAGTTTACAAAGACAAAGAGAAGACGGCGAGCTTGCGCGAGCAGCTCAGCCAAGCGCAAGCGGACGTCGTGCGCCTGATGGCTCGTTGGGAAGAACTCGAGAAGAGGCAAGCGTAACGCCCGCGTTAGTTTAGCTGCCTGACCGGGAGCGACGCCAGAATAACGCTCCCAAGAGCGCTGCCAGCAGAGCGCCCAGGCAGGCGATGACGGGTGTACGCAGGCCCTGTTCCGCGGGCGGGGGAAAACCGGCTTTATGTTGGGAAGCGAGCGGCGCCAGGTTTTTTTGGGGTTCAGGAGCGCTATTCGGAACAGCCGCGACCTTTGGGGAAATCCGCACGACGTTATTCCCACCGTAGCTCACCACGTAGAGCGCACCGTCCGGGCCGAGCCGAAAGCTAGAAAGATAAGGAACGTTCGCGATCTGGCGCAGTGACTTCGGATCCACACCTTTGCGATCCGGTGTCACATCCAGAGTCCAAATCCGACCGCTTTCAAAGTCTCCGAAATAGTAACGGCCTCGGAAGCGCTCGGGCCAACGCGCATCATCGATGATAAGCCCACCGATCACCACGCTGTCCGCGCCTTTCTTGGTGGCTCGCTCCCCGCGATTGGGGTAGGAAAAAACCGGCAATGTGCAAGGCCGTGACGGCTTCATGGCCGTGCAATCGTTGATCTTCCAGCCAGCGCGATCTGGATAGCGGTGCATGCCTTCCATGAATGGAAACCCAAAGTGCGTTCCGTTCCCACCCACCGAAATTTCCTCTTCCTGGAACTCCCCGACATCTCCGATCCAAAGTAGGTCGGTCTTAGGATCGACCCAGAATCGGAAACCATTACGCACGCCCCAAGCAAAAATACGCTTGTCGGGTGTGCGCGAATCTTTAAAAGGCCTGTTGAAGCGCTTGTCGGCCGGGGTATTCGGAGGAGGATTCGGTCGCTCGCAGCCCGTGACCACCTTCTCGTTCACCAACGGGTTATCGCTTGGAATGCTACCATCGAGGTTCACGCGCAGGATGCTGCCGTTCGCTTTGTTCAAGCAGCTCGCATACTTGTTGATAGGAATCGCGAGGCTGCCCGGAGTGCTGTATTCGGGGTTATAGCCGGTGTCACCCACCGACACGTAAAGCTGACGCTTGTGGATGAAGAGGCCCCCGCCGTTGTGATTGCGTGGCCCTTCCAGGCCCTTGTCGATGATGGGATGTTGAAGGTCCACCGTGACTTTTCCGGTCGCGTCGATGACTCCCGTTAAGACCTTGTGTTTGTTGGCGATGTCCTTATCGACGGATGCATAGAAGAAAAGTGTGCGATTTTCGGCAAAATCTGGATGCGGAAAGATGCCCAAAAGCCCCTGTTCAGTGTCGTTGGGGAGCACCTCGATCTTGCCCGCGGCTTTGTCTTGGCTGCCATCCTTTCGAATCAGGACCATCCCACCGTTGCGCTCCACAACCAGGGCGTTGCCATCCTTAAACACGACAATGTCCGTCGGCGCATCCAGGCCCGAAGCCAGCACGGTCGCTTCCAACGCCAGCGAGGGCTCGCCGGGCTCGATTTGCGCGTGAACTTGAAAGGGCCAGGCCACAAGACAGACTGCAACGAGTGGCCCAACCAGACGGGCGCGAAGTGAGGGGGTACGTGGGATTCTACACATGGGCTTTCGCGCGCGATGCTAGCATCCGACCCATGTGGCGGCGAGACGCATTGAGACGATCGGCGCTTGCAAGCGAAGTCTTGTTGTTGGTGGCGGTTGCGGGTCTCGCTTGCTCCCGGGGTCCAGCCGCCCAACCGATTGCAAGAAAACAGCAGTCGAAGCCCCACCGCTTCAATCCCTTGAAGCCTCTGCCTCAGCAAACGTGCAATCTTTTCCGGCAAGCGCACGCTCCCATAGCCAAGCTCAGCCAAACCGGCTGCGTAGATGCCCTGAACCCCAAGCACGCCGCGCCGAGCCTCATTCCCTACGACGTCAACAGCCCACTTTGGTCCGACGGCGCGGGCAAGCAGCGCTTCCTGGCCCTGCCGAACCATGCCAAAATCCGCGTGAAAGACTGTGCAAAAGAGCCGAACTTGTGCAGCTCAGAGCACGGGACGCCCACTGTTAACGGCGATTGGGAGCTCCCCGTGGGCAGCGTGCTGATGAAAACGTTCCTGATGGGTGAGCGCTTCATCGAAACCCGCCTGCTAATGCGAGATAGTCAAGACACGTGGTCGGGCTACAGTTACGCGTGGAACGAAAGTCAAACCGATGCCGAGTTGCTTCCGGATTCACTCCGAGGTGTAGAGCGCACGTATCAGAATCAAAAATCCAGCCAACATTGGTACTTCCCTTCGCGCTCCGAATGCTTTCAGTGCCACACGACCACATCCGGAGTGAGCCTCGGATTGGAGACAGCCCAGATGGATCGAACTTTTGCTTATCCGGAAGCAAAAGCTGAGAATCAGCTCGACGTGCTCGCACGCCTCAAGCTGTTCGAGCCAGGCCTGGCCCCCACACGCATCACTCCCTATCCCGCTCCGAGTGACGCCACGGCAGGGCTCGACGCGCGTGCTCGGAGCTATCTCCACGCGAACTGCTCCGTTTGCCACGCCCCCGGCGCAAGGTTCGACAGCATCGATCTGCGATTCACCACAGACTTCACCAAAACGGGGTTGTGCAATGCCGAACCGCACGCCCATGCTGGCTCGTTGGGAACTCGGGAGGCGCTCTTGTTGGTTCCAGGAGATCCGGCCCGTTCCATCCTCAGCCTCAGAATGCACGCACAGCCGGGGTCGTTTCGTATGCCTCCGCTCGCTTCGGAGGTCGAGGATGGCGGTGGTGTGGCCCTGATCGATGCCTGGATCCGTTCGCAGAAAACCTGCCTGTAGCTGCCGGGTTCTCCGCTGATGGAAGATTTGGATTTACTGGCCTCCACCTCGGAGGATACGACAGGAGCACCTGTGTTAGGCCTTCGCAACTATCTGGCTCTGAGCGATCCTGCACGCTCGCTTTTCAACGCGGACGAACGCGAATTCTTGGCGCGCCATCGTTCGAGTCCCGAGAGCGCCACTCCGCGGGTCGTCGCTTACAGCGTGTACGAAAATCGCTTTGGGAGAGCCGGTGGGATCTTCCCGGTCGCCCTCAACGCAACGGGAGAATTGAATCATCACACCGACGTGCTGGTGCTCTCGCCCTATCATCGGAGCCTGCGCGGCGCACCTCTGCTGCCCGTGGCCCGGCGCTTTGACGTTCCCTTTGGTAAGAACGTTCGCCCGGTTGAGCTCCTGGAGCACGTCGAGGCCAACGGCGTTACCTGGTACTTGCTTTCAGCCAACGGCTTCTTCGACGCGCGCGGCGGCAGTGACGGCACCAACCCCTACGCTCACGATCTAGCCAATAAGTTGCTCCATGATAGCCTCTTTTTCTGCCAAGCATTGCCGCGGGCGCTCGCGGCGCTCGGGCGTGACCAAAATGTCATCGTCCATGCTCAAGACTGGGAGGTCGCTTCTGCCGCACTCACGGTGCGCGAAGCACTGCTCGGGCGCGTTCTCAAAAGCGCTTCGGTGGTGCTCACTCTCCACAATTCATACGACCAAGGCCTTGCGGGCGAACTCTCACTGATCACGCAACGCCAATTCCTTGACCAGGAACCACCTGAAACGGTCCTCGGCACCATGTTGCCGCTCCTCACGGGTGCGCTGTCGACAGTGAGCCGCGAGTTTGCGCACGATCTCACGCACGATCCTTTGCAAACAGCTGTCTTTGCGCCCCACCTCCAGAAGGAGCTGCGTCAGCTTCCAGTCGTTGGCGTGAGCAATGGGTTCTTCGGCCGCGACACCGAGCCCTTCAGCGCGCTCGCCAAGCGCGCCGCAGCGCGCCACCTACCAGGGAAAATCATCGAAGAAAAATCCATCAAACGACAGAAGCTCCTCGCGTGGCTTGAAGGCTTCAGCGATCCCCGGCAGCTTGGCAAGCTCACTTCCGACCAAGACTCGCGCCTACGGGATTTGGATCGTCGCGTGCCGATTTTTTGCATGTTTGGCCGGCTGGATCCGGGTCAGAAGGGTTTCGATCTTCTGCTTCGTGCCATCGAAGCGTGGCCCAAGGGCTCAGCCAAATTCATATTAACTCCTAGTACCAGCGGTGCACCCGAAAGCTACATTGATGATTTTGCGGAAGTCGCAGAGCATCGCTCCGGGGATTTGGTGGTTTTTCCCTTTCGAATGAGCGAGGGCTACGCGGAGATCTTGGCTGGCTCAAGTTTCGCGCTCTTCCCGTCATTGTTTGAGCCCTTTGGCGGCGCGAGCGAAGCGTACTTTGCTGGTACGCCAGTCATTGCACGGGCGACGGGCGGGCTCACCGCGCAGGTGGTCGATTTGGATGACGCACCCCAGTTGGCAACCGGCATCCTATTTCGTGAGGGCCTGAGCCACGCACCCGAGATTGAACTCAAACAAGTGCACATCACTAAGTTTCCGCGGGGCCGACAAACCGTGCCGATCTACCAAAAGATGGTACAGGCACTTTCAGAGGCTCTTGAGCGCGGCACCCGGGCATTCCAAGACGAAACGGTTTATGGCCCCATGTTGGCTCGGCTGGGCGACAAAGCCCGCAGCTTTTCCTGGGAAGATACCGTCCGTGGCTATAATGCGCTGTACGATCTGTCCGTAATCTAACTACCTGATGGCCCCCGTCCGCCGCACTGTCCTCCCTGCTCACGTGCGTACGTCGCGGGTGGCTTCGCGGCGCTTCTTGTGGCGTGCCTTGGTACTCGCTTTAGTTTTTAGTGGTGGTCTCGCGAGCTTCATGGGTGGAGCTACCGTGAGCGATCGCCCCCACGCCGGCGACCATGGGCTTGTCACTGAAGTGTACTACACGATTGGTCTGTTTGCGCTTGGCGGCATGGATTTGGGAGTGCCCGATGGTGGCCCTGCATGGGCGCAAGCCTTGCTCTGGATTTCTTATTTCGCCGCACCTGCGATCACTGCTGGCGCTGTGATTGAAGGGGCGATGCGCCTGGTGGATCCGAATGCCTGGTCGATGCGTAAGCTGGAGGGTCACATCGTTATCGCCGGGACAGGCGAACTTTCAACGGTCTATTTGAAGCGCCTGCGTGCAGAGGGCGTGGAGCTGCCCGTCGTCGTGGTTGAGCTGAAGGCGGATCATCCGAACCTCGATTTGTTTGCGGATGCTTTCGGCGCACGGGTGATCATCGGCAATATTTCCAGCGAAGCACTGCTCTCCACGTTGAAGCTTGAGCTGGCGGAGCGCATTTTGTTGTTAACTGGTGATGATTTCACCAACCTGAATACCGCCTCCACCATCATTCAGCAATACCCCCAGTTGGGCAGTAAGATCCTGCTGCACGTCAGCGATCTTGCCTTCATGCGCGCCGTAGCCCGGACGCGCGTGGGGCGAGAGTGCCAAGTCTTCAATACGCACCAATTGGCCGCAGCTCACTTAGTTCGCACCGATATTCTCCAGCATTTCCAGCGCACTGAGCATTACGACACCGTCGTTCTGGCTGGGTTCGGACGCTTCGGGCAGACGGTGCTGGATGAGCTTCAGAAGACGATGCTGGGCGAGTTCGATCGCGTGCTCATCGTGGACCTCACCGCCAAACGCCACGTGATGACCTTCGAAGCAGAAGTTGGATTCGCCACAGGCTTCACTCACGTGGTGATCAACGGGGATTTGCGCGACCCGGAAGTTTGGCAGGAGTTGCTCAGCTCCGCTGGGACGGCGCCCCTAATTCTGCTGAGCTCGAGCGACGACGGTGCCAATCTGCACACCGCCCTGTGGGTCACCGCCAAGCTTCCCGAGGCCCACGTGATAGCTCGGAGCTTCGCGCATTCGGCCTTCGCCGATGAGGTTGCCAAGGAGCAAGGCTTCACCTCGTTCAGTGTTGCCGATCTCGTTTCTGAGTCGATTCCGCGTGAATGGCTCTGCTTGACCACCCTGTCAGGAAATTCCAAGCAGAGCCTGTTCTTCCCTCCGAAATCCTAGTTCGGCTTCAGCACTTGGGACACAAGCGGGCGCGAAAAGTTCTCGGCCTTACGAATCATCCCAAGAAACCCTTTACGATCTCCGTGTACATCGCTGCCCAGTGCGTTCTTTGCCAGGCGTTCGGCCAGCGCAAGGTTTGAGCTGCCGCGTTGGGCTGAACCGCTCAACACCATCGAAAACGCCGCCACGGCCGCACTAAATCGGAAATCAGTGGAGGCCGTTTCGAAGGAGGCTATCGAATCTTGAGTCGTCACCGTGATCTTCTCACTCGTCTCCGCGCTGGGCTTCTTGTAGCGGATCTTGAGCGTTAAGAGTTCGCCTGGATTTTGGTTTGGGGTGGCAACTAAAGTTTGCGCTACCTGATACTTCAACGGATCGACCTGTGCTTTAACGGAAGGTTCACTCACCGGGATAACTTCATAGAGCGCTGTCACCGTGTGCCCCGCACCGATCTCGCCCGCATCTTTCTTGTCGTCATTGAAGTCACGCGCTGCCAACGTGCGGTTCTCGTAACCGATCAACCGATACGCAGCGACCCGTGCGGGGTTGAATTCCACCTGAAATTTCACGTCTTTTGCCACGGTATTCAGGGTAGCTCCCCCTTCACGCACCAGCACTTTGCGTGCTTCGGCAAGATCGTCGATGTACGCATAATTGCCGTTTCCCTTGTCGGCCAGCATCTCCATGGTGCTGTCTTTCACGTTCCCTTGCCCAAAGCCGAGCACGGTCAAAAAGACGCCACTCTGGCGCTTCTTCTCAATGAGGCGCGTCAGCTCACCCTCGCTCGTCGTGCCGACGTTGAAGTCCCCATCTGTCGCCAGAATGACTCGGTTAACACCGCCTTTGATGAAATTCTGTTCCGAAAGGCGGTAGGCCATTTCAATCCCTTCACCACCGTTCGTTGAGCCGCCTGCCTCCAGCTGTGCGAGTGCACCGCGGATCACGTCTTTCGACGCCCCTGAAGTTGCTGGCAACACCACCCCTGAATTCCCAGCATAGACGACCATCGCCACACGATCTTGAGGTGAGAGTGTATCAACCAAAAGCTCCATCCCGCGCTTGAGCAACGGCAGCTTGTCGGGAGATTCCATCGACCCAGAAACATCGATCAGAAACACCAAATTCTTCGCAACGCTCTCGCCCTTGAGCTCCGGTGTGCGTACGCCGATCTGGACCAATCGATGCTTCGGCGCCCAAGGCGCGCTGGCCACTTCGGTGTGAACCGAAAAGGGCTGACCCGGGGCTGGAGCCGGATAATCATAACTAAAATAGTTGATCAGCTCCTCCGCGCGCACGGCATCTTTAGGGGGAATGCTGCCAGAATTGAGAAAACGCCGAACGTTCGCGTAAGACGCGGTGTCGACATCCGCGGCAAAGGTTGAGAGCGGTTGATCTTTGACGGAAAGGAACTGTGCATCCGGCACGTGGGCGTAGGCTTCGGTGTTGAACTCCTGCACGGGAGCTGCAGCGGCCAGGCGACCCTGGCCAACGCTCGCTGCGCTGCTGCCAAATGCCATTCCATAAGCCACGCCTCCTCCACCGCTTCCGACGCCGCTCAGTGTGAGGGGAGTTGACGTTGACTTGTGCCGAACGGGAACTGCGGGTGCCGCCTCTTCAAGTTTCTTCACTTCGTTGGCCACCTGAACCTCCTGCTTGGCCTCAGCTTGGGTGGGCGCCGGCTTCGCTTCGTTCTTCGCTGGCTGACTCACCGCCCGCAAGCGATCATCTTTGTCGGCTGGGGCCGCAGCACTGGGCGCCGTTGCCGCTGGATCAGTGCTCGGTGCAAGCTTCGCGTCGTGCTTGACAACGAGTGAACGTTGGCTATCCGCGTGCGAAGTGCCAGTCCCCGAAACGCTTGGACTCTTGTGATCTGCTCGCCCAACGCCGCTCCCGAGATGGCTGTTAGGGGTGCTGTGGCAGCCCCAACTACCCAATAAGAGCGTGCCCAAGGCTCCTAATAAACGGGCTCTATGAGTCGAAAAAGTGCGGCATTTGGGGCTTTCCATTCGTTTCATGCCAATCGCTCCTCGGTGAGTTTGCTGACCACTAGCCACCTCAGACACGGCGTTTTCAGGCTCCTTGGCAATGATCCGCACTCACTCGGGCGAAAATGCAATGGGATACACTACCGTCACGAGCCCGTGCTCGCGCGACGGAAAGCTCAATCCGTAGTACGCGGACACCACACACGAGACGACCTCGCTATCAGGCAGCGACGATTCGCCCACGCTCGCGTGCATCACTTGCCCTTCGGAATCGATCGCAAAACGCACGGCGACGCGTCCAGCCAGGTTCGGATTCCGCATTAACCCGCGCTCGTAACACATCCGAAAGCGTCCGTAGTTTTGACGCACCGTGCGTTGGATCAATTCGGGGGCGAGATGACCGGTGACAGTCGGCGGGGTCGAATGCATGGATGGCACTCGCGTCGTGTGGGAAGCGAGCAATCTCGAACCCGTTGCGCCGATCTGTCCTGGCCCCCAAGGCAACCCAGTGCCATTTCGATCCATCCCAATATTCCCCATGTCGATGCCATGCCCCGGACCACCACTGTCGCCTGAACCCGAGGGGCCGAGTCCGGTTCCCGCTATTTCGCCTATGGCCTGCCCATACATGAGCCCCACAAGGTCCTGATCGGCCTCACCCATCGACGCATCTCGCGCAAAAGCAGTCGGCGTGCGACTGGCAAAAGCGGAACCTGTGAGGAGCGAAATGGTGCCAAAAGTCCGAGCTTCTTCGATTGCCTCCGCGCGCGTCGTCGGAGCCGCTGTGTCCCTATCTGCGCTGCGTTTTCTTGCCAAGCGACCCGGCTGCATCTGCGGCAATGGCCTTCCAAGCTTTCCCGATTCGCCATGTGCAGGCTCGGCTGACTTTTCACTGGCAGCACTTTCAGTGTCGTGCGCAGGCTGCTCCAAACGCTCACGTTCAGCTTGGCTTTCCAAGTATTGACGCAACAGCACGACGCGTTCCTCCTCGATATTCTCCCCTTCGGTGAGCCCGAGCGGTGGCACGAAGAAAGCCGCCAATCCCAAGAGCCCTAACGTGGCGCCCACCGACGCGGCAAAATAGCCGGCGACATCGCGCTCCACGAACGGCACCTGAGCCGAGGCCGGCAATCTTGCGCGCTCCCCCAAGTCCACAAAGAATGAAAACCCACCCAGATGCACCACAGCGTGCCCATGCATCGGCAACAAAACGCGACGCACCTGAGCTTCGCTCATTCGCGACTGCTCGGACAAGAGGCCGTAGCGAGGCAGCAGTTCTTCCGAGAACACTTTGCCCAAATGCGACCAACGCACCGTCGCTTTGGCATCCGGTGGCACACACAACCATACCTGACCCTGACTCACGTGAATCAGCTCAAATTCCTTATCCACCTCCGCTTCCTCAGGCAACGCGAAGTCACAACACGCGGCATCCGTACCCACCACATAAGGTGCCGGAGGATTGAGCTCCACCACATCCATCGTCGAAGCACCCCACTTTACGATAATTTGCAGAGATCCAGCTGACAGTTGCTCACGCAACTCCGCCACCTCCGTCGCGTGGCGACGGCTCTTGAATGTCTTCATAGTGTCCCTTTCTTAAGCCACGTGCCGACGGCCGCAACCGTTGTAAAGCGTCACGTTCACACCTATTGACAGCAAGCCTTGCCGAAAGTTTCAGCAACGATCGAGAGAGTTCTTGCCACGCTCATGACACTCCCGACCGAGTGCTGCATAGTGTGTGCAACTCACCCATGCCTACCAAGAAGCTGCCCACGGATTCGGATTGGCTCAAGCAGGCAATGCCTGGTATTCAGCCCTTGTCTGATTCACCGAGGAGAGTACCGCCCTCTCGACCGAGTCCGTCTGATCTGCGTCAGAACGCCCCGTTGAAGCCTCAGCATTCCAGCTTGGAGTCTCGAGCACCGCGAGAGCTCACCATCGAAGACGATGGCGAGAGCGTCTTAGGTTTTCTCGATGGCGGAGATCGGCAACACGTTCGACGCTTGAGTCAAGGTGGTGTTCGGCCAAGCTTGCGGCTGGATCTTCACGGCAAAACGCGTGAACAAGCCGAGCGTGCGCTGGATCAGCTATTCCTGGACGCCGAGAAGCAGAGGGCGCGTTGCCTTTTGATCGTGTGTGGGCGCGGCTTGCACTCCGGTGCTGCCGGTCCCGTATTGCGGGATGCGACGATTGAAGCGCTGAGCTTGCGCTATGCCCATTCGGTGTTGGCGTTCACTTCAGCTCCCGCTGACTTGGGCGGGCGAGGTGCGATGCTGGTGTGGCTCAAGCGTTGGGATTAAGGGCGCGGGATTATCCCGGGCTGGGTTGGCAAATTGCGCCATTGCCCGCAACGGCACACACAGAATTCTGAAAGCTCACGCACGGCTGCAGACACGCGACCGAGTGATGGCAGTTTGCCTGCACCCAAGCGTCGTAGGCACTCTGGGCCGAATTCGCATAGCCGCCTGAATTGATTGGAACCCTGCAATCGCAAGCATCAGGCAGGCCTTTACCTGTCCCACACTGATTCGGCGCACCCAGGGTACATGAGCGTGCTTTTTCAAGCGCCTGAGCATAGTTGTTCCAAAGCGAGTTGCAGTTAGGGCCACCCATCGAACCTCCAACGCCACTTGTCGAACCTCCAACGCCACTTGTCGAACCTCCAACGCCACTGAACCCACCACCAATCGTACCCACGCCGCCGCCCACGCTGCCGCTACCTGTACCACCCGTTAACAAACCACCCGAGCCACCACTCGCCGCGACAGCTCCCCCCGTCCCGGCCTGAATCACGCCTCCACCTGATCCGAGAGCCCCGCCCGCAGCGTTACCACCGCTCGCAGCGCCACCTGAAGCGGCGCTGGCGCCACCCGTTGCTGCTGCGTTGCCTCCGTTGCTTGAAGTCCCGCCTGTTGCCGCGCCAACACTGCCCCCGCTATTCGCGGCTCCGCCGCTCTTGCCCGCGAGCCCGCCCGTGCTTCTCGGCCCTCCGCCATTCCCATTCAGTTTACCGCCAGTGCCCAGTACACCGCCGGTGGCGCCTCCGAGATCGCCTGTCGTTTCGAACTGCGAGCCACTGCAAGCCCCCACCAACACACCTAACCCAAGCAAGCTTTTGAATCGCATCTAAGCACTCCCTGAAGCTGTGATACCAGCGAACGCGAACCGACTAACCAAGAACTCTAGCACGGCGGACTCGCGCATTCACGCGCAGAGAGAACTCTCTGCCCGCAGAATGCCCACAGACCCCCGAATGAGGCGCCAAACCGCAGCTGGTCGCATGCAGCAGAGGTCACCAAGCACTGCGTGCACGGCTTGGTTCTTGCCCCGTCTTGCGAGACTGCAAGAAATTTGCTGCATGTCGGTCGAGAACACACTCGTGCTGGCACCCGCAGGGGCACAGGTGTAGCGTCCGCCGCATGGAGCTCGACTACATCGAAATCCGCGGCGCTCGCGAGCACAATCTCAAGTCCGTGGACGTCCGGATCCCAAAAAAGAAGCTTGTGGTGCTAACCGGTGTTTCCGGATCCGGCAAATCATCCTTAGCGTTCGATACACTGTATGCGGAAGGGCAACGACGCTACGTGGAGTCGCTTTCCGCCTACGCTCGGCAGTTCTTGGGCCGCATGGAAAAGCCGCGCTTCGATGCTATCCGTGGACTTTCTCCCACCATCTCCATCGAGCAAAAGACGACTGGAACCAATCCTCGGTCGACGGTTGGTACCATTACTGAAATTTCAGACTATCTGCGTGTGCTCTATGCGCGCATCGGCGTGCAGCACTGCCACCAATGCGGGCGCAAGGTTGCCGGTCAAACTCCCCAACAAATCGCACAAGATCTCGCCGCGCTGCCAGATGGAACCCGTTTGATCCTTTTGGCCAGCCTGCTCGTCAATCGCAAAGGGGAGCATCGCGAACTGCTTGAGAAGGCGCGTCAGCGCGGATTTGTGCGACTGCGTGTCGATGGCAGCATCGTGGAAAGCGCAGAGCTCGAAGCGCTCGACAAGCGCAAGAAGCACACGGTCGAAGCGGTGATCGACAGGCTCGTACTGCGCCGTGATATCTTGACCCAGCTCACTGAGTCTGTGGAGCTTGCGTTGCGCGAAGGCACCGGAAATCTGATCGCGCACACCGAAACGGCGGGTGACCGCCCGTACAGTCAGAGCCGTGCTTGCCCCCACTGCAACATCTCTTTTCCTGAGCTCTCACCCCAGGCTTTCTCTTTCAATAGCCCGCAAGGCATGTGTCTCGATTGCAATGGGCTCGGGACGAGAATGCAAATCGATCCGGAGCGCATGATCAAAGATCCGGAGTTAACCATCGATGAAGGCGCCGTGGATCCTTGGGGCACGGATGTCTCCAAAAAGATCGGCTGGAGTCACGGCTTTCGGGGCCAGATTTTGAAGCAGCTGGGCATCAGTACGAAAGTGCCGTGGAAAAAGCTGCCGGCAGCCCAAAAAAGGCTGATCCTGGAAGGTGCCGGTGAACGCAAGTTTCGAGTCACGTGGAAGGGAGGCTCAGGGCGCGGCACGTTTGACACGCAATGGGACGGCCTGCTCGCGCGTCTGCTCAAAGGCTTTCGCCAGACCGGTAGCGAGAAGAAAAAGGAATGGCTCCAAAAGTACCTTGCCGACCGCGAATGCTCCACGTGCAATGGGAAGCGGCTGAAGCGAGAAAGCGCGGCTGTCAGCGTGGCGGAGAAAACGCTGGTGGATGTGGCAGCCATGACGGTGGAGCGAGCGGCAGAATTCTTTGGCTCGATTCGCTTGTCTAAGACCGACCAAGAAATTGCGACGGAGGTCCTGAAAGAGGTCAACAATCGGCTCAAGTTCCTCGTGGCTGTCGGGCTTGGCTATCTTTCACTCGATCGAGCTGGCCCCACGTTATCTGGTGGAGAATCTCAGAGAATTCGCTTGGCAAGTCAGGTGGGCTCTGAGCTCACCGGCGTCATTTATGTGCTGGATGAGCCGAGCATTGGGCTCCATCAGCGAGACAACGGGAAGTTGCTCGATACGCTCACGAACATGCGCGACATCGGGAACACGGTGGTAGTGGTGGAACACGACGAGGACACGATCCGTCGTGCGGA
This sequence comes from Polyangiales bacterium, assembly GCA_038246305.1. Lineage (GTDB taxonomy): Bacteria > Myxococcota_A > Polyangia > Polyangiales > Polyangiaceae > JBBRRP01. The sequence goes on from JBBRRP010000071.1 coordinate 27,744, forward strand.
TCACGTGATCGATTTTGGGCCGGGTGCGGGAACGCTTGGAGGCAGAGTCGTGCACGCGGGCACACCAGAAAGTCTAAGCAAGTGCAAAGAGTCGCTCACGGGGGCTTATCTCTCCGGCAAGAAACGCATCGAAGTGCCCCAAAAGCGACGTGAAGCCAAAGGTTGGCTCAAAGTGCGCGGGGCCTCCGAAAACAACCTGCGAAACTTGGACGTCGGATTTCCACTCGGTACTTTGTGTGTTGTGACGGGGGTATCTGGGGCAGGAAAGTCCTCACTGATTGGATCCATCCTTTACCCAGTGCTCGCTAATCGCTTGAACAAAGCAGAAGAAAAGATTGGTGCGCACCTGGGAGTCGATGGCGTCGAGCAGCTCGACAAAGTCGTCAATATCGATCAGCACCCGATCGGTCGAACACCGCGCAGCAATCCAGCGACGTACGTCAAAGTCTTCGATGAGATCCGCAAGCTCTTCGCCGAGGTTCCCGATGCTAAAGTGCGCGGTTATTCGCCCGGGCGCTTTTCGTTCAACGTCCCGGGAGGGCGCTGTGAAGCCTGCGAAGGCGATGGTGTGCGCAAGATTGAAATGCACTTTTTGCCCGATGTTTTCGTCAAATGCGAAGAATGCCAGGGCCGGCGTTTCAACGACGCAACTTTAGAGGTGCGCTACCGTGGGCGCTCCATTTCCGATGTGCTTGGGCTCACGATTCGCGAGGCGCGCGAGCTCTTTTCAGCGCACCGCAACATCTCTGAGCCGTTGATATTACTCGAAGCCGTCGGCGTCGATTATCTCCATCTGGGCCAGCCGTCCCCCACGCTTTCTGGCGGTGAAGCGCAGCGCATCAAGCTTTCCCGCGAGCTGGCGCGCAAGGCCACGGGCCGAACGCTCTATATTTTAGACGAACCCACCACAGGTCTCCATTTCGAAGATACAGCCAAGCTCCTTCAAGTTCTGAAGGAATTGGTCGACGCGGGGAATACCGTGATCGTGATCGAACACAACCTAGATGTGATCAAGTGCGCTGATCACGTGATCGATCTTGGCCCTGAAGGCGGCCCTGGCGGTGGCGCCCTGATCGCCTTCGGCACGCCAGAGGCCGTTGCAAAGAATCCACGCTCACACACCGGCCGCTTTCTCGCGCCACTCTTAGGGCAGAAGTCGGCGCCTTCGCTGTCTGAAGCCGTTGCCGGTCGTGCGTCGAGCAACAGATCCTTCACCAAGAGGCCAGGCACAAGGGGCAGAACCCCTGGAAAAAGCAGCGCGCGAGCCACGTCGACGCGAGCCCAACAAAGATGAGAACGGCGTCGTCGCGACCTCCCCGAAGATTAGAGCTGCGTCGACGCGAACCAACAAAGGTGAGACGGCGCTGTCGCAACCTCCCCGAAGGCGAGCCGACGTCGACGCTACCCAAAGCCATGCCAAGCCAAGCCAAGCCAAGCCAAGCCAAGCCAAGGTGAGACCGCACGTCGCAATCGCTCTGTGCTGGACGCTCCGCGATATCTCGAGAGAGCTGGGGATTAACCCCAACGCCGACGGCGGCGGATAGCCATCGGACAGCCATGGGACAGGCTCACCGATCACCCAAGCTCCCAAAGCTTCATGCGATTCTTGCCTTCAGTCCATCTCATTTTCGAATTGCGGTTCTACAACCGTGATTGGCACAACAGTTGCCAATGGACCTCCACTGACCATCGCCAAAAGCTCACTAACAAAAAGCGATGCCAGCCCTAACCAAAATCCTTTTAGAAAGAAATCCCAATGGAAAAGCACAAAATGAAGCTCGTTTACGCCATCACTGACCGCCACCAACACTCCTGGAACAAAGTAGGCGTCGGTTTCATCAATTGCGACGGCTCGATCAATATCAAGCTCCAGGCCTTGCCGATCAACGGTGAGCTTCAAATTCGGGATTATGTCGAGCAGCCCGTTGCGCCCACGCTGCGGAGCGCGGTGAGCGTCGATGCTGCATAACGACGCGCTACATACACTAGCCTAGATCCCTGAGCCACCACCGGTAGTGCCAGCGGGCAAAGCGTTGATCCAATCTTCCACGCACTTCAGCTCAGCCGGGGCAAAGGCATCCTTTGCAGCGGACTTCGGCATTTGTGCACCACATTCAGCCGGAGGTACGCCCGCAAGCTTGATATAAAGCAGGCTGGCTTGTGGGCTGCCCGGCACAATCATCGTCCGATTGGGACAATTCATCGTTGCCGTCTTAATCCCCATTTTGCCCACCCAACTGTTCAAGGCTGTGACCATGTCAAACGCAGTCGCCGCAAAGTGACACTCGCCACACTTCTTCAACTTAAAGAGCATAGCGAGGGTGGCTGTATCGCAGTTACTGAGATTGAGCCCGCCGCCAACGGCAGTCGCTGCTCCACCCATTCCTCCGGTGGTTGCGCCTCCGACGGCTCCCCCACTCCCGCCCGAGGCGGATTTCCCGCCAGTCGCGGAGCCTCCACTGCCACCGGAATTGGCCTTGCCTCCAGTGCCACCGCCACCAGCGCCATTTCCGCCGCTGTTAACTGGTAACCTACCGGCGACGGCGCCGTCGGAGCAGCCGCTGCCGAACCCAATCGAACTAATGAACAAGACAAGTGAGGTGATCTGCCTGGAATTCATCTTGGGGCGAGAATGCCAGCTCGAAAACTGAGGTGCAAGTCCTGACCTCAGGCAGTCTCCGCGTTGGCGTTCGCAGTCAATTGCCGGATGCGCCGGCTTGTCCCCCCGCACCCCCGGCGGGGAGACCATTGATCCAATCTGCCACGCACTTCAGTTCCTGCGCAGTGAGTGACTTTTGAGCTTGTGCACCCTCTTTCTTCGGCATCTGAGCGCCACACTCCATGGGTGGCGTGCCTGCGAGCTTTACGTAGAGCAAGCTCTGCGCGGCATTCCCGGGCACCACGATGGTCTGGCTCGCGCAGTTCATTGACTGAGACTTTGTACGCGTCACATTGACCACATCGCTCAAGCCCTGAACGGTATCGAAGATGTGGAGGCCCACGCTGAAGTGGCACCCGACACACCTGCGGCCCGACGCAAAGAGCGCTGCAACCGCTGCGGTATCGCAATTTTCGAGGTTGAGACCGCCACCTGAAGCAACACCTCCGGTGTTGGCCCCTCCGCTGCTTGCTCCACCACTTGCTCCGGAAACCGGTTTTCCACCGGTTGAGCTCCCACCTCCGAGCTGGCCGCTCCCGGTTTCACCCACGCTCGTTTTGCCTCCCGAGGAGCTTCCGCCACTTGCCGTCGGTGCACGGCCACCACCACTTTCATCGGAGCACGCAACCGCGGAGGCAAACCCGAATGAGATGGCCAAGAATACTGGAACTCGAATCCTCTTCATATAACGAAGGGCGCCAAACTCCAGTAATCACGGCAAGAACAATTCTATGTTCGGCCAGCAGTTGCCGGTGGCGTTGGCGGTTTTTCCCGACTCACCCGTCGTTCTCGGTGCTAGCGGGATGACTCTACATGAAACAAAGACAGGCCGCGCGCGTCCACGTGACACGGCGGCCTGCGCTGAGAACTAACGCTGCTAGTTCATGGCTAAGGAGCTGGTGTGTTAGTGATCCAGTCTGAAACACATGTTAGCTCAGATGCGCTGATCGGAGTCCCACCATTGGGCATCCGCGCACCGCACTTCGCCGCATCCATGCCTGCCAACTTCAAGTACAAAACACTCATCATCGGATTCCCAGGGTTAACAATCAAGGGAAGATTGTCGGCATCGCCGCCGGCGCATGTCGGATGGTCAGCATCCTCGATACCTACGGCATTGGCCACCAAGTTATCAGCGGTTGTCCAATGGTCGTCGTTCGAGTGGCAATTATTGCAGCCGTGGGTCGCCAACATTGCGGCAACCCCAGCAGGTGTAGCTGCGCAAGCACTGTTGTTCGCTCCACCAGTCGCGTTGTTCGCTCCGCCAGTCGCGTTG
>JBBRRP010000072.1:0-31591 GCA_038246305.1 Polyangiales bacterium
GCGCAGGTGCGCCAGAAGATGCCCAATGGGTTCGTGCGTGTTCACATAGGGAGCCGCTCCCTCGCGCAGTGTCACGCTTCGCAAGCGCGCCTGAGCCTCGTTCAGCCGCTGCCACAGCCGGTATCCGCTGCGTTCGGAGAAGGCTCCCCCGGAGCTCGTGGCCCATGCAGCTCTTCGCCGCTGCCCTTCGCAAACTGCTTGAGCAAACCCGCTCAGCGTCCGTGCCCGCACCGTGAATCGCCTTTCGGGGCTAGCTTGGAGAACCAGGGTGCTAACACCCAACAGCTGGATATCTCGGGCCATCTCACGGTCAGCTCAGGGCTTGAAGGCTACGCCCTCAGCAGTAATTCAGACACGGCCCCGAAAATTGCGTTAGTCTTAGCCAGCAACCCACCGGGGATTGCGGCAGCACCGGGCTTCACTTCGTTCTCGCTGACGGATCTGCCCTCGACGCTGGATGGTACGAAGCTCGCCTTCACAGCGTATCGCGTGTACGGCACTATCCTAAATGAGACGGTGGTTCCGCCCGTGCCAGTGGGCAAGAATAAGACACTCGAGTCGCTCTCGCTTTCGTTCGATCCGGTCGCCCACCGGTTGGACCTGACAGCACCGGGGACTATCACGCTGGGCCCCGATGAGCTTCTGTTCGTGATCTTGCAGCCTAACTAAGGTTGAGCATGGGCTCACACTATCCCGCTTCGGCGAACTTCGCTCGGCGTGGTTCCAAACTGACGCTTGAATACTTTGCTGAAGTAGTGCGGGTCAGAAAAGCCACAATCGAAGGCAATCTGCTTCACGGATCGGGAACCGTCCTGGAGCTGCGCCACGGCGTGTTCCAAGCGCAAACGGTCCAAATATTCGCCCGGACCCACGCCCACATGCGTCTTGAAAACCCGAGTCAAATGGCTGCGCGTGTAGCCCACCTGCCCAGCCAAGGCTTCGACTGAAATATCGGATTTCCAGTTCTCATCCAGGAGCTTCACGGCCAGCTCAATGGGGCGTGGCCAGCGCACCGCATCTTTCGTTTGAATAGGTTCGAGCAACGCCATCGCGAGGCCATAGGCCAGCGCCGAGGCTTGCCAGGGCGACTTCAAGAGGCCCCGCTGCGAGCGGCGCACGATCTCTTCTGTTTGTCGATAAAGGTTCGAATCTTTATCCAGATCCCAAAGCGGCCCACGGGCGCCGATCACATGCTCAACCACACGCAGCGCTTCAACCCCACTGAAGCACACATACAGGAACTCCCAAACGTTTGAGTCTTCCGGCAAGTAATAGCGATGATCGTGTGGCACGGTGAGCAGCATCACACTTCCCGGCTCGACGCGGCGCTGCCAATTTTCGTAACGCAAGATACCGAAGCCCGTCAGTGTGAGCTGCACAATTGCGAACGGCCCCGGGCCGCGCTTCAAACCGTGCCAATCGTAAGCAGGCGTGGTCTCGCGACTGTAACCCACGCTGCTCAACATTGCGTGCACCGACAGCTCTCCTGGCGGATACAGCACTGCACTCCGTTCGTGTTTGAGGCCCGTGGGAGCACGCATCACAAAACCACCCCAGATATCACTAAACTACGCTTTTGCGCGACATTATGGGCAGCTACCATGGGCACAAACGTACCACAAATCCCTTGGGAGAAAACAGCATGTCCTTTCGCGTCGCTTTCATTGGAGCCGGTAGCATTGGTTTCACTCGCAAATTGCTGGGAGATTTGCTGAGTGTTCCAGAATTTCGGGACATGGAGGTCGCGTTCACCGACATCCACCCTGAGAACCTGAGAATGGTCACCGAGTTGTGTCAGCGCGATATCGAGGCCAACGGGCTCTCGATCCGGATCGTGTCCAGCTTGGATCGGCGCGAGGTGCTGCGTGGTGCCAAGTATGTCTTCTGCGTGGCTCGCATCGGAGGCTTGGAAGCTTTTGAGAACGACGTAGAGATCCCCCTGCGCTACGGCGTCGATCAGTGTGTGGGCGATACGCTAGGGCCTGGCGGCATTCTTTACGGTCAACGCGGCATCCCCGCCATTTTGGATTTCTGTCGCGACATCCGCGAAGTCGCGGCACCCGGCGCGATCCTGTTCAACTACTCCAACCCCATGGCCATGCTGACGTGGGCCGCCAATCAGTACGGTGGAGTTCACACAGTCGGCCTGTGCCACGGTGTGCAGCATGGGCACACGCAGCTCACGCGAGTGATTGAGCGCTGGGCAAGAAGGCAGGGCATGATTGCCGAAGATGCCGTTCTCAAGCGGGAAGAAGTGGATATTGTTGCAGCTGGGCTCAACCATCAAACCTGGTTCATTCAGGCACAGTGGCGCGGCATGGATTTCATTCCGCGCCTCTTGGAGCTGTTCGAAGATCATCCCGAGTACAGCCGAACAGAAAAGGTGCGCATCGATGTGCTCCGCCGCTTTGGTTACTACAGTACGGAGAGCAACGGCCACCTGAGCGAATATTTGCCTTGGTACAGAAAACGCTTGGATGAAATCGAACAATGGATCGATCTGAGCGATTGGATCCACGGAGAAACAGGCGGATACCTACGCGTCTGCAGCGAGCGGCGCACGTGGTTTGAAACCGACTTCCCCAACTGGCTGCGTGAGCCACCCCACGTCTATGCCGAAGAAAATCGCAGTGAAGAACACGGCAGCCACATCATTGAAGGCTTGGAGACGGGGCGCATCTACCGTGGCCATTTCAATGTGAGAAACCGCGGCATCATCACGAATCTGCCCGAGGATGCGATTGTTGAAGTGCCAGGCTACGTGGATCGCACCGGCATCCAGACGCCGATTGTCGGAGAATTGCCGCTCGGCTGTGCCGCGATTTGCAGCGCCAGCGTGAGCGTGCAGCGCTTGGCGGTTGAAGCTGCGGTGCGGGGCGATGATGTCTTATTGCGACAGGCGTTGCTCATGGATCCCTTGACAGGGGCCGTGGCGAATCCGTTGGAAGTCTGGCAACTGGTGGACGAAATGCTAGTCGCAGAAGCCCATTGGTTGCCGCAGTACACGCAGAGCATCGAGAAGGCGAGAGTGCGCTTGGCAGAGAATCCAATCCAACGTCGCTATTCCGAGCACACAGGTGCTGCCCGTGTCACCACGCAGGCGGCATCAGGCTGAAGCACTAAAGCTTACCACTCGCGGATCTCACCGAGCAACATGCGGCGCCGCGCATCACCCTGCTCGATGAGTTCGCGAACGAGCGGGCCGTCGAAGGGCTCGCGCGACTTCATCCAGGCGTTTTGATAGCACATCAGCACCACACGCCGACTCTGGTTGCTATAGTTGAGCGAACGACGGTGCCACAACCAACCGTCGAATAGCACCGCTTGCCCCGGCTTTGCATACACCGCCACCTCCTCGGGATAGTAGGCGTGGCTATCCGGGGGCGGCTCTGAGGAGCGGTGGCTGCCCGGCAGCACTCGAATCGGCCCCGTTTCATCTCGCAACTCATCGAGATAGTATCCGCAGTTAATCTGGCCTGGCAATGAGCCATACGGCGTGCCCTGGGGGTCCATTGGCCAGGGGCCATCCCGATGCCAGCGCTGATCCGGACTGCCAGGATTGGCAACTTGAGCCGTTGCGCTGTGCAACTGAATGCAAGTCCCAAGGATTGCCTCGATTCGGCTCAACACCGGCTGATTGTCGAGTAAAAAATGGTAACGGCGATCGACATCCAGTAGGCCATTGCGGAGACCCTGTGTCTGCTCTCCGCTCTTAGGATCGAAGGTTGCTGCCATGGCAGAGCGCAAACTCTCAAGCTCCGTCTGGCTCAGAGCATTATCAATCACGAGGTATCCCCGGCTACAAAAGAAGTCGACCTCACGCTGCATCGCGGCATCGCGCGTCACATTCAGGCGGCTGGGAACAATGGGCTGATCGTACATATCGACGGGGTCCTCATGACTAACGAATACAACAATACAGCATGTTTATAATGGATTCTTGTATACCTCCGAAAAGACTATTGTATATTCTTGCGCCTTGAATCCTGTAGTAAACCTGCGAAACTGTTCTGGCATCCCATGGTCAAAGGCAACGCCCCGAGCACGCCAGCCACAGCATCGGTTCCGCCGCCTGTTTCTGAATACCATTGGACGGTAGCCGAACTTTTTGGATCAAGCTCGATTCCACTCTCGGTTTTGACCCACAAAAATTATCGAGTTGAGAATCACACGCACGAGTTCTTGGAGCTCAATCTGATCACGCAGGGCCAGGGCTGGCATGAGCTATCGGGCCGGCGCATGCAAGTGGAACGGAGCGATGTCTTCGTGATCCCTTCTGGGATCATTCACTCGTATGGCTGCGACCACGGGCTGGATGTCCTGCATATTTTACTGCGTCCTGGCTTCTTGCTCGAGCATCAAACGGAATTCATCACGCTGCCAGGGTTCGATTTGCTATTCACGGTCGAGCCGGCCTTTAGAGCAGCTGTAGGCTCTCGCTACAGCTTGCACCTGGAGCCATCAGACACGGCTCAGATCCTCCAGATCTGCAACAATATCGAGCTTGAGCAGAGCCGGGCGCCCTCCCCGCACCGAGATTTGCGGTTGAGTGGTCTTGGGCTAAGCCTGATTGCCTACTTGTGCCGCTGCTACACCGAGCAGCACGCTGAGATGCTGGCAGAGCACGCCACCACGGATGTTCGCGCCGCCGCCATTCACGACACCGTGCAATTCATGAGTGAGCACGCGGGGGACGCGTTGAGCTCGGCTGATCTTGCACGCAGGGCACGCATGAGCCCTTCCGCCTACAGTCGTTTGTTTCACAGGATCATCGGGGTCACCCCGATTGACTATCTCGCTCGCCTGCGCATTCAGCGCGCACGCCGCCTGCTCAGTGGCGGCAATATGCCACTCACCGCGATTGCGATTGAAACGGGTTTCTACGACGCCGCACATTTCACTCGGACCTTTCGTCGACTCGTCCAATGTACGCCCGGGCAATATCGGAAACGCCTGGGTGCCGTCTAGTTAACTTCCCCCCATCAACCGCCTGAACTCGCGTGGCCCAAGCCCAGTGACAGCGCGAAACAGACGCGAAAAGTAGAATGGATCATCGTAGCCCACGCGTTCGGCGATCAGTCGCACTGATTCCCTCGACGTCATGAGCCTGTCGGCTGCGTGTTTGATGCGCAGATTCACCAAGTAGTCGATGGGGGATCTTCCGGTGACTCGTTGAAACGACCGAGCAAAATAGCTCGCTGACCAACCCGCGACCTGCGCCAGCTCCTCCACGGAATAGCTCGTCCGGTAGTTCTCACGGAGCATCGTAAGTACCCGCTGGATCTCCCGGGGGATGCGCGGAGCAGCATTGCTGTGAGCCTTCCAACACTGAATCACCTGACGCAACGCAACTCCAGCGTCGAAGATGGAAGCAAGGCCGTCACGCTCAGCATAGTTTGCGATGAGGGAGCGCATGCCGCCCTTGAGGCTTTCATCCTGACCTAGACTCACGGGCGCTGAATCCTGGCCCCAGCCTAAGAAAGCGAGCACTTGGTCCGAAGCGTGCCCAGAAAAATGCAACCAATAGATCGACCAGGGCTGCTTCCGATTGGAACCATAGCCGTGCTCGAACCCAGCAGGACAAATGAACACATCTCCCGCTACCACCGGCAGCGTTCGCCCGGAGGCTCTCACCCAGCCCGTGCCGTCCACACAGTAGATCAAGACATGCTCGGCAAGAGTACGCGCCGGCAAACTGTGCCAGGCCGCCTTCGCAAAGTACCCGCAGGCCGTAACAAACAGATCGGCAACCAGCTGATTGTCTCTAGCCTCCTGCTCGGCCGCACTGCTCAGCTTGGCATTGATGAGCGCTGCGCTGCGGGCTGTGCGAGGGGAGCGACGGGGGTTGGCTGGCATTGAGACGGGTGCTCACGGGGTTCGGGAAGAGTGTTACAGTATAGTCCAGGTTTACAGCCCTGGTCCATGGCGGCAGAGACTCGGGTGTGACAGAGTTTTGGCTCGAAAGGATCCGAGAAATGAAATTAGAATTGGTCAGACACCTGTGGGGAGCCGGCGAGCCTTCGGCCGTTAATTTTATCCAGTTTTCCGAGTTCGGGTACAGCGCAGTCGAGACGGGCGTGCCGGCTGCCGAAGACCTCGCGCGCTTCAAGACGTTGGTGAAGGAGCGCAACTTCGGGGTTATCGCCATGGTCTTCACCGCCGGCAACAGCGTAGCCGATCATCTTCGTTCGCTGGCGATTGAAGTGGAACGCGCCCAGCAGGTTGCGCCACGGTTCGTGAATGCCCACAGCGGTCGGGACAGTTGGTCGGCCGCTCACGCCAAACACTACTTCGCGGAGGCCTTAGAGATTGAACGGCGCTCAGGCCTCATCATTGCCCATGAAACGCACCGGGGCCGCGTCCTGTTCAACCCTTGGATCACCCGGGATCTGCTGCTCAGCTTTCCGGAGATCAAGTTAACCTGTGATTATAGTCACTGGGTATGTGTCGCCGAGCGCCTGCTCGACGCCGAAACCGACATCCTCGAACTCTGCGCCCGGCGCGCGCACCACATTCACGCCCGCGTGGGTCACGAACAAGGCCCCCAAGTGGCTGACCCACGAGCGCCCGAATACCAGCGTCACCTCCTGGCACACGAACGCTATTGGGACATGATCTGGGCTTCGCAGGAAACACGGGGCGTTTCCGTTTCTACGTTGACGCCCGAATTCGGACCACCTCCGTACATGCCGACACTGCCCTTCAGCAACGTACCAGTCACCGACCTTAAAACCATCTGCGACTGGCAAGCGGATCGCCAACGCACACGATTTTCCGAACGCATTCGACGCTGAATTTCCGAACTAATACGAGAATCCTATGTCGCTAACTAAATCAGAATTAGAAACCTACCGCACAGCTGGGTACCTGCTGGTTCCCAGCTTACTGAGCTCACAGGAAGCCGAAGTATTACTCGAAGTTGCCGTGCTCGGTAAGATAGACAAGATGGGGCGTGCTGCGGAAGACTCTGAAGGGCGAGCCGCCAAGCTCAATCTCTGGGACCACCCGGGAGACGACATGTTCGGTGCCATCGCGAGCAGCCCCCGTGTCGTTGAGCGCTGCGAGGCAATCGTTGGCGAGGAAGTTTACCACTGGCATTCTAAGATGATGCTGAAAGATCCGGGGACGGGCGCCTGGGAATGGCACCAAGATTACGGCTATTGGTATGACGCTTGCCTCTACCCACGCTTCGCCAGCTGCTTCATTGCCGCTCATCCGGCGACTCGACGGAACGGGTGTTTACAGGTTCTTCGCGGTTCGCATCACGCCGGGAGGCTTGAGCACGGAGTCGTGAATGGGCAGACGGGGGCCGATCCGAGTCGGGTTGAGCAGCTCCTCACGCGGCACGAACGCGTCTACGTAGAGATGGCTCCGGGAGATGCGCTCTTCTTCCATCCCAATCTTTTGCATCGCTCCGACGCGAACCATTCGGAGAATCCGAGGTGGGCGCTCATCTGCTGTTACAACGCACGCTCGAACAGCCGCTTCGATGGCCGAACCGATGCAGGGCATCCGCCGTACACACCGCTCACCCAAGTGCCAGACTCGGCGATCCTGGACAGGGGCCTGCGCGACCTCGGGCGCCTCCAGCGGGCCAGTTAGCCTACAGCTTTCGGCAACGATCCCCGGGGCTTAGGCCGGTGACGCCGATTCCACTGTCACCGTAACGACGGGCTTGCTAGGATTGGAGGGTGGCGAAACCTTCATACGTGAATTCCGCGGCTAGATTCGGGATGGTGGCTGGAGCGCTCGGCCTCACCCTTGGGATGATGGCGTGCGCGGCGGAGGTGCCTAAGGCCAGCTCTGCCCATCCAGGTTCCAGTGGCACCGTTCCCCCGGTGGGCCCAACCACTCCCCCTCCGGTGCTGAACGTGGCGTGGCCGGTCGAGTTTGCCGGGCGTGCCTCGGCGCTGCGACGGCTGAGTCGCGATGAACTTGTCACTTCGATGAAGGGGTTAACCGGGCAATCGCCGCTCCGCGCTGATCTTCCCGAGGAACAAAGGAGCGGCCATCACCCGCTCAGAACTACCGGCGTTTCTTTCGTCGGCACCGAGGTTGGGAAGCTCTTCCAAGTGGTGAAAACCTTCGCAACCGCGGCAACGCCGAGCGTTCTGATGCAAAGCGGTTGCAAGCAAACCGGACAAACGCAGAAAGATTGCTTGCTGACGTGGTCGAAGGGTTTCGCGGAGCGCGCGCTCCGCAGAGCGGCCCACCCCGAAGAAGCGGCGCTATACCAGAGCATTGTGGCGACAGCAGACGGCAGCGCGGATGGCGACAAACTGGCGATGGAAGGCTTGCTCACGGCAATCTTCTTTGCGCCCTCCTTCCTGTACCGAACCGAAATTGGCGTGGCCGGCACAACTGCCTCAGCGCCACGGGTTTTGCAGCCCACAGAATTGGCTGCCAAGCTCAGTTTCTTTGCCAGCCTCTCGCCACCGGACAGCGAGTTGCTCACCGCCGCCAAGAACGGGAGCCTGGCTAACGGCACTGAGCGCCTCAAGCAGTTCGATAGAATCACGAAAACGAACGAGGGCAAGCGGGCGATCAGCCTCTTCGTACACGAGTGGTTGGGCGCTAATGAATCGAAATTTTCGCTCAAATCCGCTGCGTATGTGACCGGTCTCTCACCCACCTTCGCCGCCGATGTGCGGGCTGATGCCGATGGCTTCATCGACGTGGTGCTAGCAAGTGCCGATCCTACGGTTGGAAACCTACTCACTGGAAAGGGGTACGCCACCGATCCTGTCTTGAACCCTGTGGTGGCTCCCTCCACGGCCAGTGGATTTTCCACCGGCGACACGGCGGCCTATGAGCGCATCGGTCTTTTGATGCACCCTCAGGTTATCGCTTCGCACACTAAGGAAAACGGTTCTTCGCCCTTTCAGTTGGGGTATTTCTTGAGGGAGGCTCTGCTCTGTGAGAAGGTTGGGGCACCCCCTGCGGGAGCGGCCGCGCTCGCGCGACAAAATCCACCTGCTGGGCTCACTCAGCGCGAGAATCTGGACTATCGAACCTCAGCCAGCGCCGTGTGCACTGGCTGCCACTCGCAGTTCGCCCCGCTCGGTTACTCCTTCATTGCCTTCGACCCGATCGGCCGCTGGCAGACTAAAGACCCTTCGGGCAAGCCTTGGGATCTCTCGGGGAGCATCACCACCGCACAGGGTGCCAAGCTGGATTTCCAAACTCCTGCCGATCTCGTGCGAGCGTTCGCAGCTAGCCCCCAGGTTCAGGGCTGCTTTGCCCAAACGGCCCTCGAATGGTCACTCGGGAGGGGCCTCGTCGCCAGCGACGCACCGGTCGTGACTGCGATCGACGCGACTATCAAGTCGAGCGGCGGCAACGTGCCTAACATTCTAAGGACCATTGTGGGCGCTCCCGAATTTATCCAAGCAGCTCAGGTGACACCATGAAATCTCCCATCAAGAAGCTTCTCTCGCGACGAAATCTGCTTCGCCACACGGCATTAATGGCCGTGCTCGCACCGTTGATTCGACAAATCGATGCGCGCGCGCAAGCGGCGGCTTCTCCCCGGCGAGTGATTCTGATCTTTTCACCCAATGGGCCCATGAAGGTCACAGGCCCGGCATCAGGCAGCGAGACCGCGTTCACGCTCCACGATTGGTGGAAGCCACTTGAGCGCCACAAGGCGGACGGCATCTTCATGTCGCACATGGCGGTTACCGGCGCAGGCACGCTCAACGCGAACGGGCACGCGCTCGGCGGGCAAACCTATAGCGGTTACGATGCCGGCGGGAACGGCGATCAGTACGCGCAAAACGGCGAGACGATCGATCAGGTGATCGGCAAGCGATTGGAGCAAGAAAACCGCCAGGGCAGCGTTCGCTCACTCGTCTGGGGCAACACTTCGAACTCCCAAACTGGCGGCACCGGCGACGTCTTTGCATCGGGCCCGGGGCGAAATATTGCCCCTGAAATCGAGCCTAGAAAGGCCTGGACTCAGCTCTTTTCAAACTTCGCTGGACCGAACGCAGCTCCGGTCATTTCGCCTGCGTTGATGACTCGAGATCGCAGCGTGTTGGACTTCGTGATCAATGATTGTCAGTCGCTCCACACAGCGCTCGGCAGTGAAGGAGTCGCGCTCCTGGACGACCATTGCAACACCCTACGCACACTGGAAAAGAACCTCACCACGCCCATGGTGGCAAGCGCAGCTTGCGCGAAGCCAGCTCAACCTGCAGACGTTGATTGGTACAATCCCGAGCAGCGCGACCTACAAGTCACCGCCTTCAACGAGCTGATGGCGGTGACCCTCGCCTGCGAGCTCTCGCACGTGATCGCGTTCCAAATCGGCTGTCAAGCCGCGAGGAATCAACTCTCAACCAAGTATGGAGTGCCGAGCTCCCCTAAGGCGGATTCTGGCGATTCGGGCCCCGCTCACCACCCGTGGACGCATCAGGGGGATTCGGCTGAGAAGACCGATGCCCTGCGCATCTTCACCACCGTTTACGCTGAACAAGTGGCGTCGCTCCTCGATCGCTTAAAGGCAACCAACGACAAGCAGGGCAAGCCGCTTCTGGATTCCACGATGGTGCTCTGGTTGTCAGAGTTGGGCGGCTCCGAAAGCAATCAGGATGCCCACATGACAGATTCAACGCCAGTGATGCTGTTTGGCAATGGCCAAGGGACCTTCAAAACAGGCCGTTACATCCACGGCCCCTCTGACCAAGACAAAGCGGCGGCCGGGCGCCAGAACGCGCAGCTGCTCGTGTCCCTCATTCAGTACATGGGCCTCAAGGACGTGAACACCGTGGGGGTCACGGGAGTCTCAGGGCCGCTCGCCTCGCTCTATGTCTAGCGCCCATACTTGAGCGGTGCCGCACGCGAGGGTGCCGCTCAATCAAAGACGACGGTCTTGTTCCGATAAGTGAGCACGCGGTCTTCAAGGTGCCAGCGCACCGCTCGCGCCAACACAACTTTTTCCAGATCGCGCCCCTTGCGCACCAAGTCTTCAATTGAATCCTTGTGTGAACAGCGCACTACATCTTGCTCAATGATCGGGCCTTCATCCAACGCGGCCGTTGCATAATGGGCGGTTGCGCCAATCAGCTTGACGCCCCGCTCCTTGGCTTGATGATACGGCTTTCCACCGACAAAAGCGGGTAAAAATGAGTGATGGATGTTGATGATGCGATGCGGCCACTCGCCGATAAACGCGTCGGACAGGATCTGCATGTAGCGAGCCAGCACCACCAAATCGATGCGCTGCTCTCGGAGCAATTGGAGCTCGGCCTGCTCCTGTTGCTGGCGGGTACTTGGCGTGACTTCAAATTCAGCGAACGGAACTTGGTATTGGTCAGCAACGGCTCGCAAATCGGCATGATTGCTCACGATGAGCGCGATCTCACAATCCAGCTCTCCTGCCTTGTGCCGGAGCAGCAAATCGTGGAGGCAATGGTCGTACTTTGAGACAAACAGCGCCACGCGCTTTTTGCGATCATTGAACTCAAGGCGGTAGTTCATTTCGAAACGCTGAGCCACCTCCCGAATGGCACGCTCTAGAGTTAATCTGTCGGTGTGAATATCGGACACATCGAAACGGATTCGCTGAAAGAATTGGCTCTCCAGGCGATCGGTGTGTTGATCCGAATCGAGAATGTTTGCACCGTGCTCGGAAAGTGTCTGAGCCAAGCCGGCTACGATGCCGCGCTTGTCGGCGCATGACACCAGCAAGGTGGCTAAGAGCGGCTCTGCGGAGCGCGTGGGATTTGCGGTGTTTTCAGCCATTTTTGAGTGTTACTTCAGCCAAATAGACAGCTAACGTCCGCCCCCAAAGGAGAGTTCGCTTCCGAGACCTAGGAAGATGAGGTAGTGGCCCATCTGCTGGCCGGGGCCGATGCTTCCACTCGCGTTTCCCTCCGCGTCAGCGTCCCGGGGAAACCTATTCTCGGCAACGGTGGCGGGGGTACAGTCATTGCTCGCAGTGTAATTCCCGAACTGTCCCAGCGTCGCCATCAACATCGGTGTGAGGGTCCCGATAACCTTAGTGGGAATATTGAGCCCGCCTCCGATTCGCAAACCTGGCCCACGCAGGCCTAGTGTTAACGTGCATTTTTTGGGGTCGTTGAAATGGAGTTCGCTGTGCATCCAACCGTACGCGAGCTCCATTTCTCCGAATCCCCCGAACTCTCCTGGGTCGGTACCGAGGACCATGCCAAGCCCAAGGTTCGTCCACGAAGCAGATCCCGATTGGGGGGTCTGTCGCTCGGGAAGGCCACTGCCTTCCTTCAGGCTGTTCGTTTCAAAGTACAGCATCGCCGCTAATCTTGGATGAAACCTGACGCCAGTCCGCAGCTCCAGGCCGCCACCGGGGCCGGCTATCTCGGCCATTTTCAGCTCCTTTTTCAGCACCGAATCAGTGCCCGCCACCGACCCTCCCGGAGCCGCAATTCCCAACCGCAGCCCCACTAAATACTCCAACTGGAAGGGCTTCCTTTCACCCTGCGTTGTGTTCGCCTCCACCACTTTGGCTGGGTGCGCGTCTCCAGCTTTCGGCTCGGCATTGGCCACCCCCTTGGCGGAGTTCGGCGCCGCAGCAGCTTTCGGAAACTCAAACACCACCTCTTCTTTCGCGGATTCGCGCAGCGTGATCGTTTGCGTCTTCGATGCTGCGCCCTCCCTACGCGCCTCGACCTTATGCGTTCCCGGATCGCTCAGGCGCTCAATGCCTAGTGCTGCCGCTGGGAGCTCCTGCTCATCAAGGTAAACGCTGATCCCGTCGGCTGCCTCAGGCTTCACCACCACCCGCAACGTGGGGATCTTTGGCTCCAGCTCTGCGAGCTCGGCCTTGCCTGACGCCACCGCGCTCTGAAATTCTTTGGCGGCCCCTCCATCCAACGTGACACGCGCCAGCTTTCGGTACGTCTCTGCTGCCTCCACCCAGCGGCCCAGCTTCAGTTGCGCGCGTGCTATGTACAACCGATGTACCGGTGCGTCGTACAGGGCCTGTGCCCGCTCAAGGCGCTCCAACGCCGCAGCAAAATCACCCTGCTGAAACAGGCGGATGCCTTCTGTCGCCGTTCTTCGCGCAGTTGCTATGTCCCCCGCAGCTTGAGCACTGACATTATCGGGCGCCAGCAAAACACAACACATAGGCACGGCCGGAAGGGCCAAGTGCAGGAAAATCGACAGAATTCTCGCTGACCGCATAGCTTTGAACCTCTTATCACAGCTCACCCAACGAGTGCAGGGTGCAGTTACCCGACATGCCTTGCGGCACGCACCCGCAGCCGTGCCAGGTGACCTGCCCTTTTCGTTCCGTGGAAGATAGTAAGCATGCTTACTATCTTGTTTCCAATCCGAGATAGAGGTCGCGGACAACTTTGGGAGCACTTTGTGGACGCCCAACCTCATTCTGCGCGGGCGCGACGCCGAACCTCCGAGACGCCTCACCCCAAAGATCACACAAGATCTGTGCCGCGAGATCAGCGTGAACGTAGGACGAATGGAAGCCGCTTGAGCTTGTGTAACTGGGCGAGTTAGTCTTTGGCGCTTTTCTTTTAACGTCAGTTCGCCAACGGCCAATGAGGGATCAATGACTAAAAATCAGTGGACGCTGCTTGCCATCATCTGTGTGGCTGGGCTCGGAATGGCCGCGGCGTGTTCGAAAACCACCAACCAATGCGTGACCCAAGACGGGCTCGACTGCGCAACCGGCCTTCCAGTGAATTTTGGCGCGGGTGGCGGCGCGGGCACGGCCTCGAACGGTCAAGGAGGCAGCTCAAACCCAGGCTCGGGCGGCGCGTTGAACGTGCCTAAGGGCGCGGGCACAGGAGCTCCGTGCAGCGTGACGAACGTGTGTCGAACGGGGCTCGTCTGCGGCGCCAACAACACGTGTGAGCCTGGGAAGGCGGGAGTTGCGGGGCAAAAGTGTCTCACGAGCGGCGAGTGTGCGGAGGGCTTACGCTGCTCGGTCCCACTCGCTGCCGCGCTCCAAAATCCGCTCACAGCGCCTGCCTGCATCGCGACGGGTACAGGAGCCGTAGGTACTGGTTGTAAGGCGGACCTCGAGTGTCAGGCGGGGCTGCGCTGCGCCATTAAAGGGTTTTCGGCCCAGTGTGTCCCTGAGGGGACGAAAGACCTCGGCGCCGCGTGTAGCTTGGCCACCGATTGTCTGTCTGGGTTAACCTGTAACGCTGCCCAGTGTGCGCCTGCCGGACCCGTTCCGTTTCCACTCGAAGGCACTCCCGGTGTCGACTGTGCCGCACCGACGGCGGACACTGCGCGCGCTTATTTCGAGGTGCCAGGTGCCACAGCACCCAAAGGGCAAGAGGGCGATTTTTTCAGGCTTCCCTTCCCGAACGACATTCGTGTGAAAAACGGCAAGCTGGATTTGTCCGGCTTCCCCACCCCTGGCAGCGCGCTGCTCGGCTTCGATCCGGTGCAGATTTATGTGGATGCCCTGCAAGCGAGTGAAGGAACTTGGAGCGGCGCTTCCACCGTGATCTTCCGTTTTTCCGGTCCGGTTGTCTTCGATTCTATCGTGCCGCATATCCTTGATCTCACGAGTTCGGACGGCGGGACTCCCGGGCTCACTTTCGGTCTCGATCCGAACGCCAACGAGTACGTGTGCCACAACTCCTTCTCGGTCCGGATCGGCGGGGACATACCGCTCACACCAGGCCACACGTACGCACTTTACCTAACCGGCAAGGACGGTGCGTCAGCGAAAGCCAAGAACGGCACTCCGATTGAGCGTTCCGAGCACCTCGTGGCCATGCTCGCGGATGCTACGCCGACAGATGCAACCTTGGCGGCCGCGCACGCCAAATACGAGCCATTTCGTACAACTTTAAAGACAGCTACGATTGATCCGGCCACTGTCGTGAACGCCACCGTGTACACCGTGGGAACTCCCATTACGGCGATGAAGGCTCTCGCGGCGGCCGTCTACGCCGACCCATTGCCTACTATCAAAGGTTGGGTCAAATGCGCCGATGCTACCACTCCATCGCCCTGTCCCCAGCACGATGGCGGTCGTGCTTGCGCAGCCGGAACACCGAAGTTCGACGAGTATCAGGCGCTCATCACGCTCCCGATTTTCCAAAATGGAACGGCACCTTACTTAACCCCGGATGACGGCGGAGACATTTCGGCGACGCAAGTTCGCAGCGAAGATGTCTGCATGGCCATGACGATTCCCAAGGGCACGGCACCTGCCGAAGGCTGGCCGTTAGTGGTGTATGGGCACGGTACTGGCGGCTCGTTCCGCAACTTCATTCGCGATGAAGTGAGTGGTGCGCTTTCAAGCGTGCCGGTGGGAGCGGCACCGGGATTTGCTGTTCTCGGCATCGATCTCCCAGAACATGGGCCACGCCGCGGGGCCTCCACCGAGAGCCCCGACAACCTGTTCTTCAACTTCGCTAACCCGAAAGCGGCGCGTGGAAACCCGCTCCAAGGCGCGGCGGACCTGCTCTCAGTGGGGCGCTTCGCTGCATCGATCGACGGAACCAATGCAAGCCTGGCAGTAATGAACGGCGCGAACCCAACGCCTCTGAAGATCAACAAGAATCAGATCGTTTACTTTGGGCACTCGCAAGGCTCGACCCACGGCAGCCTCGCTCTGCCCTTCAGCCAGGAATACAAAGGTGCACTGCTCTCCGGCAATGGTGCGAGCTTGATGCATTCACTGCTCAACAAGACCCAACCTGTGAATCTTGCGGCGGCGCTTCCAGTGGTGCTCGGCCACAAGTTGAACCTGGCGTCACCAGGCCTTCCGATGGGCACGGCGCACCCGGTATTGACGCTCCTCCAACAGTGGATCGACCCGGCTGATCCATTGAATTTCGGCGCGCTGATCGCCTCACCCAACACGAATTTCGCTGACGCCAAGCAAATTTTCCTCACCTACGGTCTCGGCGACAACTACAGCCCGCCCATCACGATCGCCCTCTATGCGAGAACCGCGAACGCTCTGGAAGTGCCCGCGGATGCCTCTGTCACCACACCAGACGTGTTAGAGCTCTGCACACAGGCGGACCAATGTCCCCGCGCACACAAGATCTATATCAAGCAGTACGCACCCCCCACGGGTAAGGACGGCCACTTCGTCGCCTTCGATGTCGCGACGGCCAACGCTTCGGCCGTGAAGTTCTTGGCGGAAGTCGCCGCCGGTCAAACCCCTACAGCGCCGTAAGTTTCGTAAAAGGGGTCAATTTTCCCGCTAAAGCTGGGCCCTGCGTGAAGGCTCGGTGCACCCATGGTCCGGTGAGCGTGCGGTGTGTTAAGACGCGCCAAATGAGCGACTCCGTCACCCAAGGCATCCGCGTCACCGTGCGCTCGGAATATATTCCCCAACAGTCAGCTCCGCGCGAACAGCGCTACGTGTTCTCCTACACGATTCGCATTGCTAACGAAGGCGAAATACCCGCCCAACTCGTGAATCGCCATTGGGTCATCACACACGGCAGCGGAAAAGTTGAAGAGGTGAAAGGTCCGGGCGTTGTGGGGCACCAACCTCGCCTCGAACCAACCCAACATTTCGAATACACAAGCGGTTGCATCCTTTCCACGCCTCACGGCACCATGAACGGTACCTACGAAATGCGGCGCGACGACGGTGGGACCTTTCTCGCCATGATCGCGCCCTTCTCGCTCAGCATGCCGTACACCCTCAACTGACTATTCAGGCTCTAACATGCGTTATCAAAACAAAGTTACGATCGTCACCGGGGGAACCAAAGGCATTGGCGAGGGCTGCGTGCGTGTCTTCGCGGAAGCTGGCTCTCACGTTGTGTTCTGCGCGCGCAATCAAGCCCAAGGCGAAGCGTTGGCACGCGACGTGAAGCCAGCTGGCGACGCCAAAGTGCAGTTTTTCAAGTGCGACGTCTCGAAAACGGAAGAGATCCGCGCGCTCATCGATTTCACCGCCGAAAAATTCGGTCGACTCGATTGCCTCATCAATAACGCCGGCTGGCATCCGCCAAGCCGCAGCATTGACGATTTTTCAATCGAAGATTTTCGTGGTCTCCTTGATTTGAATCTGGTCAGCATCTTTGCCGCCTGCAAATATGCCCTCCCCCATCTACGCAAAACTCAAGGTAACATCATCAACATGTCTAGCCTGGTGGGCGTGATGGGCCAAGCCAATGCCACCACCTACGTGGCCACGAAGGGCGCCATTACAGCTTTCACCAAAGCCCTCGCCGTCGACGAAGCCGTGCACGACGTGCGCGTGAACGCCGTTTCTCCCGGGAATGTCTACACGCCCCTCTGGCAAGAAGCCATTGACGCGGCACCCGATCCCGCTGCCTGCCGCGCCGACGGCGACGCCGCTCAACTCTTAGGCCGCATGGGAACGATCGAAGAAACCGGCAAGCTCTGCCTATTTTTGGCGGCTGCGGCGACCTTCACCACGGGCGTGGACCACATTCTTTCCGGCGGCGCAGAACTCAGCTACGGGCGCAAGACACGCAAAGGCTAGACTCGGGCGCGGCGCGGCGTGGCGGTATGGGTTAGAGCCCAGCATCTCCGTACACTGACCCGAGCGAGAGCGTGGCACCCATGGCCGCAATCTGAAACTCCTCCGCACCCGCGTAGACAGTCGTTCGAAATTCATCTCCGGCACGCTCATGCACTTCGACGCGCCGCGAGGTCTGAGAAAAGAGCAGCACAGCTTCAAGTGATGAAATGCGCTTGTAGTGCCCTAGCTTTTCCCCTCGGTCGTAAGCTGCAGTGCTTTCGCTTAATACTTCTACGATGAGCTTAGGATTCGTGATGCTCGATGAGTCCTCAGGATGTCGCAATAGCTCCCCACACACCACCGTCACATCCGGATACGTCGTCAAGCCGCTTTCCTCGACGCTCACCCGTAAGTCCGCCGTGAATACTCTGCAGGGGCCACCGCGAAATTGACCCATCAGAGCCGATACGATCGACGCGGCTAGCGCAGCATGCTCCGGAGTTCCACCCGCCATGGCGTAGATTTCCCCGTTGAAGAATTCGTGCCGAATGTTGGCTGTTTCCTCGAGCGCCCGGTATTCGCGAAACGTATAGCTGTGGCGTGGGGCTGGCTGCATGTTGAGCGGTAGCTTATCACTCTTGGGCGGGTCGGGCCAGCTCGTGATATACGGCGCGCCATGCCGATCACCGCAACGGACCGTCATTTTCATCTGCACAATGCGTCGCTGAGCTACATCCTGAGCGTGACGGAGCTTGGCTATCTCGCGCTCTGGCACTTCGGGCCGCCGGTGGCCGATGGACACGTCGAGTCGCAGGTGAGTCACAGTCCTTTGGCTTGGGCCACCATCGTGGATCCGAAGCTTTCGTCGTTCACGCTTGAAAGGCTGCCGCAACCGCTCGGTTTTGGGGGCCGTGGAGATTTTCGCACCACGAGCTTGGAGGTCCGCACGGCGAGTGGTTCACAGGTTTTAGACCTCCGCTACAAACGGCACGTTGTCCAGGCTGGGAAGCCAGAGTTGGCTGGGTTACCGCATGCCTATGCCGAGCTGGATTCTGAAGCGGAAACGCTCACCGTGACACTCAGCGACGTGACCGGAAGCGTGGAGGTTGATTGCTGCTTTTCAGTCTTCGCGAATTATCCTGTCGTCACTCAGAGCTTCTGCATTCGCAACACTTCCAAGGCACCGATCAGCTTGGAAAAGGCTCTGAGTGCTTCGTTGGATTTGTATGGTGCGCGCCAGGAGCTCGTGACTTTGTGCGGCGGATGGGCGCGTGAGCGCCACGTGGAGCGTGCCCCGTTGCGACAAGGCCTGCAGAGCATCGGCAGTACGCGGGGCAACAGTTCCCACCAATACAACCCCTTCATTGCCTTGTGCGAAGAGGGCACCACCGAGGAGCACGGCCGAGCGATTGCCCTGTCGTTAGTTTACAGTGGCAACTTCCAGGCCTGTGTTGAACTGGACACCAATCTCACGGTGCGCGCCATGATCGGTATTCATCCCGATGCCTTCAGCTGGCAGCTCAAGCCCGGCACGGCTTTCCAAACGCCCGAAGCACTTCTCACTTTTTCTGACAAGGGTCTCGGCGGATTGTCTCAAGGCTTGCATCGCGTGCTGCGTGAAAGGGTGTGCCGCGGCTATTATCGTGACCGCGATCGCCCCGTGGTGATGAATAGCTGGGAGGCGTTGTACTTCACGTTTGACGCCGAAAAAGTGGTCGAATTGGCGCATGATGCGAAAGCTGTGGGGGCGGAAGTCTTGGTGCTCGACGACGGCTGGTTTGGCAAGCGCGACAATGATCTTTCAGGTCTCGGCGATTGGGTGGTCAATGAAGACAAGCTGAAGGGCGGCCTCTCCGGGCTGATCCGTCGGGTGCGAGAAGCGGGGGTTGAGTTTGGGCTTTGGTTTGAGCCGGAGATGGTATCTCCAGATAGCGACCTCTACCGTGCGCACCCTGATTGGTGCTTAGCCACTGACGGCTATGATCGAACCGAGGTACGCCACCAATTGGTCTTGGATCTTGGGCGTGAGGATGTGCAAGCGTATCTGATCGAAGCACTGTCAGCAGTGCTCGGCTCGGCACCGGTTCGCTATGTCAAGTGGGACATGAACCGCAATCAAACCGAACCGGGTTCGGCACTCCTCAAAGACGGGCGCCAGGGCGAGGCCCAGCATCGCTACATTCTGGGGCTGTACTCCGTCCTCGAAGCGCTCACTCAACGCTTTCCCGAAGTTCTTTTTGAGGGCTGTGCCGGCGGCGGCGGCCGCTTTGATTCAGGTCTTCTCTACTACATGCCGCAGCATTGGACGAGCGACAACACCGATGCCCGCGAGCGCACGCTCATCCAATACGGCACAAGCTTCGCCTATCCGGCGATCGCCATGTGCGCGCACATCTCAGCTTCACCCAATCACCAGATGGGCCGACGCACGCCGGTAAAAACCCGCAGCATCGTGGCTGGCTCCGCCAACCTCGGCTTAAGCCTCAGCCCTAACAGACTCACACCTGAAGAGCTTGCTGTGATCAAGGAGCAGGTTGGCGACTATAAGCTGCGTCGCCATCTGGTGCAGTTTGGCACCTTTCATCGCCTGCTCGATCCTTTCCGTGACAATGCGGGCGCTTGGATGTTCGTCTCTGAAGATCGCCGGGAGGTATTCGTGGCCTACTCACAAACCCTATCCGCCATCAATCGTGCTGAGCCCGTCGTTCGACTGCGTGATTTGAATCCCCGCCTCACGTACACGGAAGCCAAGACAGGCCAGCAGTTTGGGGGCGATACGCTGATGGCGCTCGGACTGCTCGTGCCTCATCCTCAGGGTGATTTTCCTGCCGCCAGCTGGTTCCTTACGGCCGAATAGCCGTTACAGGCTAACCTTGAAGCCCAAGCTGGCTCCAAGCTCAACGCCCGACATTGCGGTTAGGCTCGACCCTTCGCCAAGCGCTGTGACACTCCGAAACGGTGCACCGACTGTTCACGAAATAGGGAGCGCCAGCGCCTTGCTCACGCGGATCTCCGGCCTGAGTTCCGCTCGTCCATAGGCAAACCACGCCCCATATTCCGTTCCGCGACTCGCGACGCTGGGCTCACCTGAAAAGCTGACTCGCCCGAGCGCAGAGGATACCCCCAAACGCAATCGCGCCGCTCGGCCGCGCCAGACCACGCAGCCCAGGCTCGGCTCCAGCACTAACACCTGCCCCGCCACCGTTCCCAACGGCGACCTCTCCGGAACACTGTGCCGATAGCCGAGCGCCCAGCTGAGCGTGAAGCAGTCCGGCAACTCCCACTCCAAGAGAACATCCCCTCCGATCTGCTGTTGGCCCCCTTGATAACTCGCGACTGCGGCGCGCCCCCCGAGCGCGAACCCTGCACCCGTTGGTGTCTTTTGCACTCGGTGCACCGCTAGCTTCACTTCGTTGGGCGCTGCTTTTTCCGCCTTTGCCGAGGCCTCGGTCGTCAGCGACATTTCAGCCCAACTCGCGCGCAAGAGCTCATCGGCCGCGATCGCCAACGCCAGCTCTCGTGCACCTTCGGGGAAGCGTCCGAGGTCGATTTCACGACTGACCGTCTTCGAAGTCACTTTATCGCGCACGCCCACCGTGACCACGACTTGCTGTTGAGAGCCGACCTCCACAGGATTGGATGGCACGCTGACCCGAATGACAGCGAGCGAAGTATTATCTGGGCTTTCGTTCAAAAAACAGGCACTGATCCCAACATCCTGGAGGCTCACACGGAGATCCTCCAGCGCTCGCTCTCGGGCAGCAGGCGGGACATTCCAACTGTCAAAGTCGATCTGAACCCACGGCCTCTTCCCTCTGCCGCAGTCCGCCCGGCGATTCACTCGAGTCTCAGCTTGCGCGTCTGGCGTCGTCAACCCGAGCGACGCTGAGCTCAGGAGGCAAAACGCGAGGTGTCGGAAAGACATGCGCCCGCCAACGTACTTCCGAGTGAGCCGTCCGTCGAGGTCGTGGTAAGCCGGCGACCCATGTTGCCGGGCCCACCGTTCCCCCCAGCCGAAGAGCCCGAGCATTTCGTGCCGCGCTCCCTCTGCGCGGAGTGCTCCCGGCCCAGGCCGCTCTGTTTGTGCGCTTTCGTAACGCCCCGCGCGACCCAAACGCGCGTTCTGCTCCTCCAACACCCACGTGAAAGCAGTGTCCGCATCGGCACCGTGCGGCTTCTGCTTCTCGGCTTACCCAACGCGAGCCTCCACGTCGGATTGGATTTCTCAAGTGACACCGCGCTCGAAGCGGCCCTCTCAAACCCGAAAGCACCCCCCATATTGCTGTTCCCCGGCGAGAACGCGAAGAACCTTGAGGATTCAGCGCCCGAGGGGCCCGTCACGCTCGTGGTGGTGGATGGCACGTGGTGGCAAGCGAACAAGCTGCTCAAGCTCAATCCCAAAATCGCAAACCTACCACGCTATTGCCTGACTCCGAGCGAGCCCAGCCGCTACCGGATCCGTCGAGCGCCCACTAAAGTTCACGTTTCAACCATCGAAGCCGTCGTGGCGGCACTTCAGAAACTAGAAGCCCCCGGAACTGAGTTGCTTCCACTCCTTTCACCCTTCGATGCCTTCGTCGAACAACAACTGAATTTCGCCAGTCAGCGCCAGGCGCGCCGACACCTGAGAAAAGCTGAGCGGAAGCGCCGACCCAACATCCCAAAGGAACTTTACGAAAACAGAGCTGCCCTCGTCGTCGGCTATGGCGAAGCCAACACGTGGCCCCATTCCACGTCCGAGGCTCCCCCACCGCAGATGATTCACTGGGTGGCTGAGCGGCTGGAAACGGGCGAGTTCTTCGAGGCCTACATTCGACCACGCTTCCCCCTATCGAGCGCATTCTTCAAGCACACGGGGCTCAGCGCTGAGCATCTCGCGCACGCTGAAGAATTTGAGAATTTTAAGATGCGTTGGGATGCTTTTCTAAGCCCAGGAGACGAGCTGGTGGGCTGGGGAGCCTATGCATCATCCGTATTAGAGGAGAACGGGACTTCACCCATCACAAGGGTTGATGCGCGGCAATTTGCGCGTGGCCATCTCAAGGAAAAGCTCGGTGATATGCACGCGTGCGCGACAAAACTCGGCGCCCCCCTGAAACTTCCGCGTACCGGTGGGCGCGCAGGCGAACGCCTCGCAGCACTCACGGCTGTCACCAGAATGCTCGTGGAACTCTCTGGAACTGCCGAAAATTAGGCCATTTCTAGCTACGAGTTCAACACTGAGTGAACCCAAGGGTTCAAGAACACTCTATCCCACATGGCGTGACCCTGTGCGGGCGGCTTGGACTTATGACGAATGCAGCAAGAACCCCAATTGTCTTTCCTGTGCAGACTGATTCCTCTCACGGTTTACAAATCGCTGTTCACTTCGAAGGCTCACGCGTTGTCGTCTGAAAGTGAACTAGTGATTCAACGCAACAGCGACTGGCAAATGCTAATCAAGCGCGATAGGCTCCGAATGAGTTCGTTGCCCTTTTAGGAATCTCCGCAATGAAGAATACCTATTTTCTTATTTTCTTAAGTGTTGCATCCGCCAGTGTCTTGCTTGGCCAGGCTTGTTCATCATCCAGTTCCGCTCGCGGCGACGGCACGATTCTGGGCGCGTCGGGCGCTGGCCCTACTACGATGGGCACAGGAACTGGCACCGGCGGCACCGGCATAAGCACGGTCATCGATCTCACGCAAGGTCAGACGGGGAACGCTGCGAGTGGTGCGGGCAATTGCGGCGCTGCCAGCTGCATGGAGCGCGTTCCCGCATGCGGTGATTCAGTGCTCGATCCCGGCGAGAAGTGCGATGATGGGAACGGCACGTCCGGCGATGGCTGCGGGGCCAACTGCGACGCGGTCGAGAAAGATTTTGCTTGCCCCACACCGGGAATGCCCTGCGTCTCGACGGTGGCCTGCGGCGATTCTAAGATCACGGGCAGTGAAACCTGCGATGACGGCAATGCGGTTTCGGGAGATGGCTGCAGCGCCACCTGCGCACTGGAAGCTGGCTGGGCCTGCCCCGTGATTGGTGTGCGCTGCGGTGCCGCACTGTGTGGGGATAGCAAGATTGCCGGGGCCGAGGAGTGCGATGATGGGAATTCAGCTGCAGGCGATGGTTGTTCAGCAACCTGCACGCTGGAGCCTGGATTCAAATGCGACACGCTGGGCCAGCCCTGCACCCGCACCACCTGCGGCGACGGCAAAGCCGAAGGCTCCGAGCAGTGCGACGACGGCAACTTCGACCTAGGTGACGGCTGCTCAACACTCTGCAAGTTTGAGCCGAAGTGTGCGAATGGCGTCTGCGAACCTCGTTGCGGGGATGGCATCAAGCTCGAGAACGAAGCCTGTGACGACGGCAATCTTCGTAACTTCGATGGTTGCTCTTCCACTTGTACGATCGAGCCGGGGTTCACCTGTGAAGTCTTGCCGGACGCTCCTATCTTGCCGGTGGTGTATCGAGACTTCGTCGGTACCCAAAAGAATACACCCGTGGATACGGGCCCAAAACATCCGGATTTTCAGAATTTCGGGGTTGTGACCGGGCAAGATTGCCAGCAGGACATAGCAACAGTGCTCGACGGTATGGGAAAACCGACGCTCGTGTCGGCGAACAACTGTGTCAAAGATGCAGCTTCGTTCGCCCAATGGTACCGGAGCGACAATGCCATCAATCGTACGGTCGTCGATACGATGACGCTCACGCCGACTGGCACGGCCGGAGCCTACGAATTCGCTGACGACTCTTTTTTCCCGCTCACGGGACGCGGTTTCAACGACCCCAATGCGCTCTTGGAGCACACGCGCCCGACGTATCCAAGCGGCGCCGACAACTTCTCCTTCACCACCGAACTTCGCTACTGGTTCACCTATAAAGGTGGTGAACGGTTGGCGTTCTTCGGCGACGACGACCTCTGGGTTTTCATCAACGGCAAGCGCGCCGTGAATATCCCTGGCCTACACTACAGCGAAGATCGCTGGATCCAGCTTGGCCCACCTGGCGCCGGCTGTGACAAGTTCGGCTGTCCCGCGGGCGTCGGTGGCACCGGAAGCAACATGCTGAACAGCCCTCCGACGAGCGGAGTTTTCGATCCAGCAGCGCTCGGCCTGACACCAGGCGGCGTGTACGAAGTGGCCATTTTCAATGCCGAACGCCAGACGGGTACCTCGTACTTCAAACTCACGTTGCAGAACTTCTTGAACGCGCATTCCGTGTGCAAATCTACTTGTGGTGATGGAATCGTGGCCTCCAACGAAGCCTGCGACGATGGCAAGAATGACGGCTCGTATGGCAGCTGCAATCCAGATTGCTCGCTCGGACCGCGCTGTGGCGACGGGGTTTTACAGGCAGCTTCCGGTGAGGCCTGCGATAACGGGATCAATCTCACCAGTCACGCGGACGTCACGGACACCACGGCCTGCGCCCCTGGCTGCAAGAAGCCTGGCTACTGTGGCGACGGCATCGTTGATGGTTTGTTTGGCGAAGCCTGCGACGACGGCCTCAACGATGGTGGCTACGGTCAGTGTGCTTCTGGGTGCCGCCTAGGTGAGTACTGTGGCGATGGCATTAAGAATGGCCCCGAGCAATGTGACGACGGCAACAAGGTGGCCAATGATGGCTGCACTCCGGGTTGCATGACCGGCTTGCGTTAAGGACCAGGTCGGACATTATTTGTCCGCCTGGGGCACGGCCGATCTATCCTGCACGCACGCACAGTGCTAAGTCTCGGTACAGGAGAAGCCAGAAATGCCGTGCTTGGAAGAACCAACGAGGTCCGAAGCGACGCTTAGCCTGCCCGGGTTTAGGCTCAAACACCCGGTGTCCCAAGCTTCCTTCGAGAGCGCATTTCTGCGCGGGCGAGAGCCGAGCCCCATTGAGCAAGCTCTAGCGGGCTCGCGGCGCTACGCGCTGGGTCAGGGAGATGCAGTGGAGTTCTTGAAGTCCCTCCCGTCGAGTTCAGTAGATTTGATCGTTACGGATCCACCGTATGAGTCACTGGAGAAGCACCGGGCGATCGGTACGACCACCCGGCTCTCCCACAGCAAGGCCTCCAGCAACAATTGGTTTCAAATTTTTCCGAATGAGCGCTTTCCGGAGCTCTTCGCCGAACTTTACCGCGTGCTGAAGAACCACTCCCATCTTTATCTCTTCAGCGATCAGGAAACGATGTTTGTGGTGAAGCCAATCGCGGAACGCGCTGGTTTCCGTTTTTGGAAGCCGATTGTTTGGGATAAGCAGAAGATTGGCATGGGCTACCACTACCGCTCGCGCTACGAATTTGTTTTGTTCTTTGAGAAGGGCAAAAGGAAGCTTTTGGACTTGGGCGTTCCAGATGTGCTCAGCTATCCGCGTATTCACCGGGGGTACCCCACTGAGAAGCCCTGGGAAGTGTCACAAGTGTTGATCACACAAAGCAGTTTTCCTGGCCAAATCGTGCTGGATCCGTTCATGGGCTCAGGCTCGGTGGGGGTTGCAGCTCTGCGCAATCAGCGGCGCTTCTTGGGCAACGACCTATGCCAAGAAGCGCTCGAAGTGGCGGGTTCGCGGCTGGCGGCCGAGACACCCCCACCGGCACGGCTGGGGGCCGAGCTGCCATGACGGGCAACGAGTACAAGCGCCTCATCGCGCAGTACGTCGTGAAAGAGTACGGCTCGAAGGTGAAGGTGTACGACGAGGTGAACATTGGCACCTCAATCATCGGCAAACAACGGCGCGTGGATTTTCTGATCGTGGAGCCGTTCACCAACAGAGCGCTCGCCATTGAGTGCAAGTACCAAGATTCAAACGGTACCGCGGACGAAAAGATCCCCTACACGTTGCAGGATATGGCGACGCTGCGCATGCCAGCGGCCGTCGTTTACGCGGGCGTCGGGTTCTCAGAAGGTGTGCTGCACCTGCTCCAGAGCTCCGAATACGCCGCCTATTGCCAGCCTTCGGCCACGCTCGGCAAGCTGGCCCGTCAGAAGGGCCAGATCAACAGCGGAACCTGGCAGCTGGATCATGTGCTCGCGGTGACCTTCCAATGGTGGGATTTGTTGATCGGCAATAAGCCTGAAGTGGTGCTCACCGAGAATTTCAGCGTACCCGAGCTGGTGCTCGCCGAGAATTTCAGCGTACCCGAAGTGGTGCTCACCGAGAATTTCAGCGTAGTTGAGGTTCTTTCCATCCAAGCTGCGGACTCAGCCCCCGTCGAGCAGCTTCCTGCTCTAGCCGCTCCCAGCTTAGCCGCGGAGACGCCGGAAGTCAGTCAAGTGCGCGCAGCCCCGAGCGGCGAATCGAGTGTTCGGGGCGTGCCAGGTTTCGAAACTCAGCTCAGCCTGCACACCACGAAAGCCAAAGTGCCGTTTGGGCTCGTTGATTGACTTCTAAATTGATTGACTGCTGAATTGATTGACTTCTGAATTAATGACTATTGATTAACAACTTTGGCGCCTGTCTGCCGAAAGGGTGCCCAAGCCATGGGATCTTCATCCCCGAGCGCACCCGCCACGTAGACGAACTTAAGCTTCTTCAGCTCCTTAAGCGCCGGCACTTTAGCCACTTTGGTGCGCTGAATGCTGAGCCTCTCCAGCTGCTTCATGCCAGTAATTGGCGAAAGATCAGCCACCTGCGTGTCATCCAGCGTCAGCTCGGAAATGAGCGTGAGGCCCGCAATCGGAGCGAGGTCGGCCACCTCGGTGTGGCCTAAGTCCAGACGATCCAGATGAGTGAGCTTGGCGAGCGGCTTGAGATCAGAAACGTGGTTGCGCGAAGCGCCGAGCGACTCAAGCGCGGTGGCCCCCGAAATCGGAGAAAGATCTGAGTACTCACCCTTGCCCAAAAATAACTCTTTCAAGTTCGTCATGTGAGGAAAAAGGCAGATGTCCAGCTCGTCCAAACTCAGGTTCGCGAGGTTGAGCGACCGTAAGCGCTTCAAATCCGCTTTCGTAACATCACCCGTCGGCTTCTGGAGCTTCAGCCGCACTGCGGCTTCGAAATCGGGCGAAGGAAAGCTCACCACGTCTGAAGCGGGACAATCCGCAGCTAACTTCTTGGGCTTCGCCTCCGGAGGAGGGGTTGCGGCCGCGGGCGGCGGCGTTGGAGCCGGAGTCGGAAGCTCTTTCGCACTTGGGGCGGGCGCCTCTTTCGTCTCAGCTGTCGGAGGCTTCTTTTCATCACACGCCATTGTCAGCGTACAGACGAGAAACAGCTTGAATGCGGACTGGCATCTGAGGTGCATGGAGGCGGACTCTAACATCCGCGCCGGCCGGAGGAAAACCAGCTGGTGTTTCACGTCAAATTCAGAGTAAACGCCCGAGCTGTGAACCTTTTCACCGCTATTGTCTTGGGGATTGTTGAGGGCCTCACCGAGTACCTCCCCGTGTCGTCGACCGGGCATCTCATCCTCGTGAGTCGTTGGCTCGGCGAAGCGGGTGAGGCGTCCAAATCCTTCGATGTGGTGATTCAGCTCGGGGCGATCTTGGCGGTACTTGTGCACTATCGCGCGCTCCTCTCTGAGCGCCTGGGCAAGCTGGTCCGGCGCGAGCCCGGATCGGCACAGTTGTTCCTCGGCCTCTTGCTTGGATTTCTGCCAGCGGCGGCCGTTGGGCTCACGCTCGCAAGCTGGATCAAAGCACGTCTGTTTGGGCCACTACCGGTTGCCATCGCGCTTGCCGCCGGAGGCCTCCTCATGCTGGTGGTCGAATACACAATTGGCAAAGGCCGGCGTGAGCTGGTGGACGATCTTAGCGCGGTGACGCTACCCCGGGCATTTTTGATCGGTGTTGGGCAATGTTTCTCTTTATGGCCTGGCGCCTCGCGCTCTATGTGCACGATCGTGACAGGCCAACTGTGTGGTCTTTCCACGCGAACCGCGGCGGAGTTTTCGTTCTTGTTGGCATTGCCAACGCTCGGCGCAGCAACGCTCTATGAAGCCTGGAAGGCGCGCCACGTGTTGATGGATGGCGTGGGCGCCGTGAATCTTGCCGTCGGGTTGTGCGCGTCATTTTTCGTGGCCTGGGCAGTGGTGGCAAGCTTTTTACGTTACCTGTCCAAGCATGGCCTGGAGCCTTTTGCCTACTATCGCTTGCTGCTGGCGCTGATCGTGTTCTGGTTCATCCTTTAGAGTGCGCTTCGCGGAATCCGTGTCTTAGTACTTGTCGATCGCCGATGCCTGCCCGTGTCCTCCCAATGCAGGGGAAATCATACGCTTTTTGGCAGCAGGAAGGCTAAGTCGACTCAGTTGTAATCTCCGCGCCGAGGTAGGCGCTCTTGATCCTGGGATCTTGCGCGAGCTCAGCTGCGGGCCCGTGGAGCGAGATGGTGCCGGTGACCATGCAGTAAGCACGATTGGCGACCTGCAGCGCTAAGCGTGTGTTCTGCTCCACGAGCAGGATCGTGAGGCCGCTTTTTGCTATTTTTACGATACTCTCGAAAATTTGAGTGACCAAAATCGGAGCGAGCCCGAGGCTTGGCTCATCGAGCAAGAGCAGCTTGGGCTCGGCCATCAACGCGCGCCCCATGGCTAGCATTTGTTGCTCGCCGCCAGAAAGTGTTCCGCCTTCCTGCTTCATGCGCTCGCCGAGACGCGGGAAAAGCTCCACTGTTCGTTCCAGATTCCGGCTGAGCCGCCCTTTATCGCGGCGATGGGGAAAGGCTCCGAGCTCCAGGTTTTCTCGCACGGTGAGCTGCGGGAAAATCGCGCGACCCTCGGGCACCAGTGAAACACCGAGCTCCACGATTTCATGCGTCGGCAGGCTCCGCACTTCTTTCCCCAACACCCAAATCCTCCCGCTACTCGGTTCGAGCAAATGCATGATGGCTTTGAGCGTGGTGGACTTACCTGCACCGTTCGCGCCAATCAAAGCCACAATTTCGGACGGTGCCACCTCGAGCGAAATGCCCTGAACGGCCTTGATTCCGCCATAAGCGACGGCAAGCGCCTCAATCTTGAGTGCGTGGGCATCCGCTATCTTGAGCGCGTGGGCATCCGCCATCAGTGCCCTCCTAGCTGACGTGCTTCACCGTGTTCGTTCGGATCGACGCCGAGGTAAGCCGTCAATACTTTTGGATCGTTCTGCACCTCGCTCGGCAGACCTTCGGCGATAGTTTCGCCATGGTCCATCACGTGCACTCGATCACACACTTGCATCACGACCGCCATGTTGTGCTCCACTAACACCAGGCTGAGCTTGAGCTCGGCCCGCAGCTGGCGCAAAAGCCCCGTGAGCACGTCAGCTTCGGAACTGTTCAGGCCGGCGGCTGGCTCATCCAGCAAGAGCACGTGAGGACCCAACATCAGTGCGCGCGCAATTTCGAGCCTACGCTGCGAGCCATACGGCAAGCTGGCGGCATCTTCTCGAGCTTGCCTTTCTAACCCAAAGAACTCCAACAGTTCACGCGCTCTCTTCTCCAGGCGCGCCTCATCTTCATCAAACACACGGGTTCTAAATAGACTGCTCACGAGGCCGCCCTTGCCCTGCTTGTGCCCGGCGACCATCACATTCTCAAGCACCGTCATCGACCCGAAAATGCGAATATTCTGAAACGTCCGCGCGATACCCAGCGCCGCGATCCGAGCCGGACTCTCACCCGTGATCTCGCGATCCGACAGTAAGATCCGGCCCTCTTCCGGGCGATACACACCGGTTATCAAATTAAACACGGTCGTTTTCCCGGCACCGTTTGGGCCGATCAGTCCAAAAATCTCAGCGCGCTCCACCTGCCAAGAAACCCCAGAAACGGCTCGCAATCCGCCAAAAACCTTGCCCACCCCTTCCAGCCGCAACAGGCTCATAGGAGCGACCTCGCGCCTTTCTTTCCGAGCAAGAGCGCTCGCAACGACAGCTCCCGGCGCCCCAAGAGCCCCTGTGGACGCAGGATCATGATCAGCACCAGCAAGCACGCATACAAGATGAGCCGGTATTGCTCCAGATCCCGCATTGCCTCCAGGCTCACCGCCAAAAACACACCCCCAATCACCGCGCCCGTTATCGACCCGAGGCCACCGACGATGATCATCACCAGCATATCAACCGATTTTTCGAACCTAAAATCATCCGGCCGCACACCCGCTTGCATATGAGCAAACAGGCCGCCCGCAATACCTGCAAAGGCCGCACTCAAGGAAAATGCCATGACCTTCAAGCGCGTCGTTTGGACCGCACTGGCCTCCGCTGCGATTTCATCTTCCCGAATCGCGCGCAGCATTCTGCCGGTCTGCGAAAATGTGACATTGGCCGCCAGCAACGTCACCACGAACGCCCAGAAAAATACCCAGAAGAACGTAGTGTACGCCGGCAGCCCAGCGCTCCCATTTCCGAAATATCCGGTGGCCGCACCCAGACGTTCCTGGTTGGTGAAAAAGATGCGAATGATTTCCCCAAAACCAAGCGTCACGATCGCTAAATAATCACCCTTCAGCCTGAGGCTTGGGATCCCCACCAGAATGCCGGTAAGCCCTGCCGCGAGCGCCCCAACCAGCAGCGCCAGATTAAAGACGACGATGTCACCCAACCCGGGGCCTAACGCGCCAATCAATGAAGGGCGCAATTCCACGCCAAATACCGCGGCCGCATAAGCACCCACCGCCATGAAGCCGGCATGGCCAATCGAGAATTGGCCCGTGGTGCCGTTGATCAGATTGAGCCCCACCGCAAGAATAATATTGATGCCGGCGAGCATCAAGATCCGCACCACGTACTCGATCAGGAATCGATTCGCCAGCTCTTGGGCGAGATACAGCACCAGGATAACGCCCAGTCCCGAGGCAATGCGCCGAGCCCAACGCATCTAGACTTTCTCCTGCCGCACTGTTCCCAAAAGCCCCTCCGGCTTGAACAGCAGAATCACGATCAAAATACCGAAAATAATGGCATCTCGATAATCCGGCGAGAGGTAGCCCGCGGTCAGCTGTTCCGCCAAGCCAATCAAGAGGCCGCCCAACATGGCACCGGGGATGCTGCCGATCCCACCGAGCACCGCCGCCACAAATGCCTTAAGCCCTGTGAGCACACCGATCAACGGATTGACGATGATTTGATCCAACCCAAATAGGATGCCGCCGGCCGCCGCGAGCGCTGAGCCGAGCGCAAACGTCACGCTGATCACGCGATTGGTATTGATGCCCATGAGCCGCGCCGCCGCGAGATTCATCGACACGGCGCGCATCGCTTTGCCAGTCCACGTGCGGTGCACCAACAAATAGA
>JBBRRP010000073.1:0-31406 GCA_038246305.1 Polyangiales bacterium
GGCACCGAGCTTTTAGCCAATCAAGAGGCGGAGCTGCGCTCTCCCGCCCAGATGCAGCGTCTTTTTTGCGATCCGCGAGCGTGGGTAGAGCGAACAGTGGAGGTCGCGAGCAGCCTGCTCTTCAGCTTGAATGAGCTCCAGTATCGCTTTCCGTGCACGCTGTCGCCCGGCGAAACAGCAGATGATAAGCTGAGGCGGCTTTCACTTGCGGGTTTGGAGGTGCGTTATTCAAGTGGAGTACCCAAGAGTGTTGCGGAGCAAGTGCAAAAAGAGCTTTTGTTGATTCAGAAGCTCCAGATGGCCAGCTACTTTTTGAGTACTTGGGAAGTGGTAGAAATGGCGCGTCGCCGCCGCATTCTTTGTCAGGGGCGGGGGAGCGCTGCCAATAGTGCGGTGTGTTATGCGCTCGGGATCACGGCGGTGGATCCGGCGCGTTCGAGCCTTCTATTTGAGCGTTTCATGAGTGAGGAGCGAGCTGAGCCGCCTGATATCGATATTGATTTTGAGCACGAACGCCGAGAAGAAGTGATCCAAGAGATCTATGAGCATTATGGGCGTGAGCGGGCCGCCATGGTGTCTGAGGTGATTTGCTATCGCGGCAAGAGTGCTTTACGCGAAGTCGGTAAAGTCTTTGGGTTGTCGTTGGAGCAAATGGAACGCTTGAGCCGAACCATCACGCATTGGGATTCGGCGGAAGTACCCGCTGAGCGCCTGAAGGAGATGGGCTTTGATCCGGAAGATGCGCGTGTGCGGCAGATCCTGAAGTTAGCCAAGGAGCTGGAAGGCATGCCGCGGCACCTTTCGATTCATGTCGGGGGTTTTGTGGTGTCGGCGACGCCACTTTTTGAAGTGGCACCTATCGAGCCCGGGCGTATGCCGGGACGCACGGTGGTGCCTTGGGATAAAGATGATCTGGAGACACTGGGGTTTTTTAAAATCGATGTGTTGGGTTTGGGGATGTTAACTGCAATTCGCAAGGCTTTGCTGAGCATTCATGCCGATGGCGGTTTGCGGTTGCCTGGATTGGAGCAGGAGGTCTTTGATCCGTTGGAGGTGATCACGCGCATTCCAGCGGAAGATCCGGATGTGTATGAGATGCTGTGCCGAGCCGATACGGTGGGTGTCTTTCAGATTGAGAGCCGAGCTCAGATGGCGATGTTGCCGCGGCTGCGGCCTCAGAAGTTTTATGATTTGGTGGTGGAAGTGGCACTGGTGCGGCCAGGTCCGATTCAGGGCGGCATGGTGCATCCGTATTTGCGGCGGAGGAATGGCGAGGAGCCGATCGCCGTGCCACATCTCGATTTGTGGCCGATTCTGGAACGCACTTTAGGGGTGCCGCTCTTTCAAGAGCAAGTGATGCAGATTTCGATTGTTGGTGCAGGGTATACCGGTGGGGAAGCCGATCAGCTGCGGCGCGATATGGCAGCCTGGAAGAAAACAGGGCGGCTGCTGCGGCACCGTGAGCGTTTGCTCACAGGGTTCGAAAAGAAGGGCATTGAACGGGCGTTTGGGGAAGCGCTGTTTGAGCAGATCAAAGGCTTTGGTGATTATGGATTTCCTGAATCACATTCGGCATCCTTTGCACTGTTGGTTTATGCTTCAGCCTGGCAAAAGGCGCATTATCCGGCGCATTTTGCTTGTGCGCTCGTGAATGCGCAGCCGATGGGTTTTTATTCGCCTTCCACGATCTTTCAGGATGCCGCGCGACATGGCGTACTGGTGCACGATGTGTGCGCACTGCGAAGCGAGTGGGATTGTAGCTTGGAGGAACCGAGTGCTGGCAGTGCGATTCGCAGTCAAAAGCCGGGAGCACAGCGTTCGATTCGGTTGGGGTTACGTTTGATCAAGGGGCTCAGTGAAGCTGCGGGGCGGCGCCTGGTGCAAGCTAGAAATGAACGGCTGTTTGATGACTTGCGCGATCTGGTGGAGCGCTCGGGTCTCAAGAAAGATGAGGTGGAGCGTTTAGCTGAAGCGGGCGCTTTCAGAGAATTGGTAGCTGAACGCAGGCAAGCGTTGTGGCAAGCACGTGCCCCGCAATTGGAGGGGCTTTTTCAAGGGCGTGCGTTAGCTGAACCTGAGATCCATTTAGCGCCTTTAGCGCCGCAGCAAACACTCTTGCTCGATTATGCAAACAAGGGCCTTTCCACGGTGGATCATCCGATGCGCCATCTGCGTTCGTTCTTGAAACGCGAGGGAGCTTTAGAGTCGCGGAGCTTGGCGCAGGTCAAAAAGGGGCAGAAGGTGAAGGTGGCAGGCGTGGTGTTGTCGCGGCAGCAGCCTGGCACCGCGAGCGGCGTTGTATTTATTAGTTTGGAGGATGAATTCGGATTTATTAATTTGGTGCTCTGGCGGAATGTATTTGAGCAATTTCAACAGGTGGCGCGGCATGCCTCATTGCTGTTAGCCTATGGGGAAGTGGAGCGTGAGGTGAAAGGCCCAGCTCAAACGGAGGGGCCGGTTCATGGCGTGCTCATGCCTGTTTCCCCGCCCCCGCTGGCTCCCGCAAAATCTCCGACAATCCATGTGATTGTCGAGAGGCTTCAGCGTTTGGAGCTCAACCAAGCGAATTTCAAGCGTATCTCACGCGATTTTCACTGAGACCGTCTTTGTTAAGAAAACGGCAAAGCTGGGACGTAAATCGGGACTCAAACTCGCAAGCGTCTTCTTTGGCCCGAAGGGCCTAAACAGGCCTGCGTCCTACCTGCGTCAAGCTACTTGAACTTCGTCGCCCTCGACGCTCTCAGGCAGCACCGTATCGATGGGGGCTCCCTTCAGCATGCTGTCGCGGTGCCGAGGCGCCAACGTTTCGCTACGAGCCTGCACGCCCTCATTGACCTTCACACTGACGAGCTTGGAAACGCCGGGCTCACCCATGGTCACGCCGTACAGCACGTCCACAGATTGCATCGTCTTCTTGACGTGCGTAATAATGATGAACTGGCTGCGCTGCGTCATCGAGCGAATTGCCTCGTTGTAGCGCGTGACGTTGGCCTCATCGAGCGGCGCGTCCACCTCATCCAAGATGCAGAAAGGCGAAGGCCGATGCTGGAAGATCGCAAAAATCAGCGATACAGCAGTGAGAGCTTTCTCTCCGCCGCTCAGGAGTTCAATATTCCCAAGCTTCTTACCGGGCGGCTGCGCAATAATATCAACACCCGTCGCCAACAGATCTTCAGCGTTCGTGAGCTGGAGCTCGCCACGGCCACCATGGAACATCTTTGAGAAGGTGGAGCGGAACAGCGCATTGATGGAATCAAAGGCTTCCTGGAATCGCTTTTTAGACTCGCGATTCATGTGCTTAATGGCCCGATCCAGGTCGATCAGCGCTTTCTCAATATCTTCTTTCTGCGCTGAAAGTGAGACGAAACGGGTCTCTGCGTCGTCGTGCTCCGTCTTCGCGTCCAGATTCACCGGCCCCATGCGATCAATGAGCTTAGTCAGCTCGTCGATTCGCCGGTGATGCTCCTCATCGGGAGCTAGGCGCAAATGATAGGTGCCGACCACTCGGTTGAGATCGAGCCCGCGGAAACGTTCGCGAATGTTCTGCAGGAGGTGCGTGCGCCCGAGTTCGTTGCGCTGCACGGACATTTCGTGTTTGCGACTCGCCTCATCGATCTGCCCAAGCTCTTCGCGCAGCTGCTTCAGGGCTGCTTCGTGCTCGGTGAGAGCTTGGCGCGCCTGGTCTAATTGCGCGCGAACCGTATTCAGTCGTTCGTGGGCCAAGCGTGCACCATCGAGCGCCACGATCCGAGTCTCCCGCGAGAGCATCAGTACGGCTGCTGTTTCGCCGTAATTCGCGGCCGATTCTTCCATGTCCTCTTGGAGGCGATTCGCTCGTGTCACCAGCTCTGAAATCGTCGACTCCACCCGCGTGGCTGAAGCTCGGGTCGCATCCAGCTGCTCACGCACTTGTGCCAGGCGAACTTTGCGATCCATGACTAACTGAGCCTGCGCGCCAGCTTGTTCTTTCCAGGAAAGGGCGCGTGCTTCTGCTTTGGTGAGCGCCGTCTGTGATTGCTCAAAAACATTCTTGAGCACATCCAATTGTTGGCGTGACTCCTGTTCTTCCTGAGTGCTGCGGGCGATCAACGCCTCGAGCTCAGCCATCTCAGTTGCGATAGCTGAGTGCCGCGTCCGCAAACGCTGAAGCTCAGCATTGGTTCGCACGAGGTCTTTCTCAGCGCTCACGTGAGCCAATTCGCCTTCGTGCGCGCCTTTTCTGGCGCGATCCACGGCTGTTTCCACAGCTGTGATGCGTGCGCGTAACGCATTGTGGCTCTGGAAAAGCTTCTGATATTCAGCATCCAAGCGCGCAACTTCGGTGGTCAGCGAATGCATTTCGCGTTTTTGCTCGACCATTGCCGAGGCCACTTCGTCGCCACCGCCACCACTCACGACCCCGCTCGGCCGCGCAACCGTGCCGTCTAAAGCAACAGCAGTAAACTCGGGGTGGCGCGCCGCAAACTGGACGGCATGTTCGCTCGTCGTGACCAAAATGGCATCGCCGACGACGGCTCGCACCAGGGCTTCATCCTTGGGGTCATAACGAAGCTGGTCCGCCAGGACACCCAGAACTCCGGGCTCATCTCCGAAGGCTCGCGCGCCGCCTGCAATATAGCCGGGCCTTGCCGCGACAACACTCGCGCGGCCACGCTGCTTCTCGCGCAGCTCATCCAATAAATGGAGCCCGTCAGTTAGCTCAGAAACAACGATGTATTGCAGCCGTTCGCCCAAGAGCGAAGCGAACGCGAGCGTCAGCTCCTCGGGCGCTTCAATGCGATCCGCCACCATACCGAGCACGTTCGGATCGGCCTTGCCGAGGATCGCGCGGGTTCCGGCTCCCACACCTTCCAGACGGCGGTGCAGCTCTTCGAGCGCGCGCAGGCGATTTCTGCGCAAACTCAGCTCATTTTTGCGACCGTCCACGGCGCGTTCACTGTCTAACAGCTGGCTGCGCAGCACGTGGATCTCTTTTTCAAGCGATTCCTGTTCGGCAAAGGTGAGGCGTTTACCTTCGGCCGTTTGAGCCACACTTTGTTCTAGAGCGTTGCGGCGGGCCTCAAACTCGTTCTGTTCTCCGAGCACGGACTGCTGTTCAGCCGAGAGCTTATCGCGACGGCCATGCGTTTCCGTGATCCGTTGAACCAACCCGTCGAGGCGGACCTCGGCTGAGGTGGAGCGATTGGTGGCTTCCGCCACTTCACGCCGGGCGCCATCGACTGTCTGATTGGCCGCGGATTCATCCGTTCTCACGGCTTCCAGTTTCAGATCTTCAACTTGGGCGTCAGCCTGGCGAGCAGCTTCGTCGGTGGCGAGGGATTCGACTCGCTGCAGGAGATCAGAGTGCTCGGAGCGGAGATCTGCGAGCTTAGGCAAGATCTCCGCGTGTTCGGTCTGTGCCGCTTGAAGCCGTTCGGTGAGGTGAGAAAGCCGATCGCGAGCGCGGTCCATCTCCGCTTGCAGCCCGCTCACTTCGTTATCAGCTTGGAAGGCTTGGCGTGCCGCTTCATCGGCCAAAACTTCGGTTTCCGTCGCAGATCGGCGAATTTCCTCCAGGCCCTCCTCGGCTGCCTTGAGCTGCTCCTTCAGAACGCCCGAAAGGCTTTGGGCGCGCTCTAGCCCATCGCGATCAACTTTTTCGGTAACGATGAGCTCCAGCAAGCGATGCGAAGCATCGTGAAGCACGAGATCTTCGAGTTCATCGCGATAGACAAGGAAGCGCTCAGCCTTGGCCACTTGGCGCTTGAGTGAGACTCGTGTGCGATCGATCTCAGCGATGATGTCGCTCACGCGCGCCAGATTTTGGCGGGTCAGTTCCATCTTGCGCTCGGCTTGATGCCGCCGGTGTTTGTATTTGGTGATGCCCGCGGCTTCTTCGATGAAGAGGCGGCGATCTTCGGGACGCGCAGAAACAATCTGACCGATTCTGCCCTGCTCAACGATCGAGTAGGCCTTCGTGCCTACGCCAGTCCCGAGAAACAAATCGGTGATGTCTCGCAGCCTAACCGTTGTGCGGTTAAGCTGATACTCGCTGGTGCCATCCCGGAAGAGTCGTCGCGTAACGGCGATTTCAGGAAAATCTTTGTACTCCAGCGGGAGAGACTCGGCGTACTCGGGGTTGGTGTTGTCGAAGGTGAGCGTCACCTCAGACAGGCCAGCCGGACTTCTTGAGTCCGACCCGTTGAAGATCACGTCCTCCATCGAACGTCCGCGGAGGTGCTTGGCGCTCTGCTCGCCCATGCACCAACGGATGGCATCGACAATGTTCGACTTTCCGCAACCATTCGGTCCAACAACACCGATCACGTCGTGATCGAAATGGATGGTTGTCCGGTCCACGAAGGACTTAAACCCTGCTATTTCCAGCTTCTTGATATGCATCAGCAATAATCCAAGACGAGAATAGGCCCCGCGAGTATTAACTAGGTGAGGGTGCTACGCGAGCGGCACCTGCCCAAAGTCCGGTCAGCCTAACGCAACCAAGTGTGATGTATGGCCACGTCGTGCACCTTCACTTGTACGACCCTGAACACCTGCGCACAAGCCCAAAAGTGCAGTGTTGGATCAAAATATGAGCGCGCTTGGCCTTCCATCTCGCTTCGTCACCTCGCCGCACTCCCCGCCATACGCGCCCGGTACTCCCCCCGGCGTACCACTGCACGTGCCCTTCGGGCCACCGAACCCCAGCAGTGATGGGTTGACAGAAGCTGTCCCCAAGGCGCATTTCCCCAGTCGCCCATGACCTACGAATACATTTGCAGCGCGTGCGCTCACGTTTGGGAAGCGGAGCAGTCAATCAAGGCAGACCCACTCCGGAGCTGCCCGGCATGCGGTCAGGAGACCGCGAAGCGCCAGGTTTCCGGCGGTGGGGGCTTCATTCTCAAGGGCGGTGGTTGGTACGCCGACGGCTACACCAGTGCGGCAGCGAAAAAGCCGGACTCTGGCGACTCCTCCAGTTCAGACTCGTCCAAGTCCGCCAGCACGACAGCGGCGGATAAACCCGCCACGGCGCCGGCGTCGCCCTCAGCTGCTCCAGCTTCACCAAGTTCGACTACAAGCACTCCGGCCGGAGGCTCCTCCGGCAACAGCTCAAGCGGCACGACTTAGCCCTCAACCAAGCTCCTCTGGCCAGCAGGCTAGTGAGCTGCTGAAATGCGCCCCATGAGTCCACCCCAAGAATCTGATTTCAGTCGCCTGCGCCAGACGATGCGCGCGTTAGATTTAGAAATTCTCGGTCGCCTCAATCAACGAACGGCGCTTTCGTTGCAGATTCGCTCGTTGCGCGAGAGCGATGTTAATCTGGTGATGACAGACCCACCTGAAGAGGCTTGGCTCGCTGAGCTTGCCGCGGCATCCGAAGGCCCGCTGCCCAAGGAAAGCCTGAGAACAATATTTCGGGCGTTGAGCGCGGAGGCTCGCGGTCTGGAACAGCTGGTTCGTGTGGCTTTTCTGGGACCGTTGGGCGGCTTCGGCCAGGAGGTTTCGAAGGGCTTCTTCGGTTCGAACGCACTGTTGGAAGAAAGCTCCACGACCGACGCCGCCCTTGATCAAGTGGCCCGCGGGCGTGTGGAGTTTGCTGTTATCCCGCTGGAGTCTTCCACCGAGGGACTGGTGCAGTTATCGGTCACAGCGCTCGCCAAGACGGATCTCACGATCGTTGCGGAGCGCTCGATTTCCGCCAACTACGATCTGATGGGTCCGCCAGGAACTCCCAAAATCGAACGCATTTTTGTGACTCCACACGGGCACGCGGCCTGCGAACGCTTCCTCCAATTGGAGTTTCCGGAGGCCGTTGTGGTGGACGTGCGATCTCCCGCCGTGGCGGCCCAGCAGGCGGCTGAGGCTAGCGGTAGCGCGTGTATGGTCCCGGTCGGGTGCGGCGAGGATGTTGGACTTGCCACACTCCGCGCGAACGTGGGCGCCGACTCAG
Organism: Polyangiales bacterium; assembly: GCA_038246305.1. GTDB lineage: Bacteria > Myxococcota_A > Polyangia > Polyangiales > Polyangiaceae > JBBRRP01. Next base: position 7,931 of record JBBRRP010000073.1, read on the forward strand.
AATTGAAGCACCGTTACGTTGTCGTAGGTAGCCGGCCAGCGATGCGAACGGGGAGCGACACGACGTGCCTGTTATTCGGCGGAGATGACGCGCCAGGCGCGCTCCACGGGATTCTGAGCCAATTTGCCGAACGAGGTATCAATCTGAAAAAGTTACAATCCCGCCCGCGTGATTCAGACAGCTGGGAATACGTATTTTACGTTGAAATCAGCGGCCATGTCTCTGATCGCGGGGTGGTCACGGCGCTTGAAGCGGTGAGACGTTCTACCAAGTATTTGAAGGTGCTCGGAAGCTTTCCGAGTGAGTCCTGATCGAACTCGGAGTCTTATGTCTGAACTCGTCACGGCCAGTATCGAGAGTCTTCGGCCTTACCAAGCTGGTAAGCCGGTGGAAGAGCTTGAGCGTGAGCTTGGCATCGAGAACGCCGTGAAGCTGGCTTCGAATGAAAATCCGCTCGGAGCCAGTCCACAAGTGCTGGCGGCTCTGCCCGGCCTGCTCGCGCGAATCGGGCGTTATCCGGACGGGGCGGCGTACCAGCTGCGCCAAGCGATCGCTGAGTTTCACGCTGTGTCGATGGGAGAAGTGATCTGCGGCGCGGGTTCGAATGAGCTCTTGGAGCTGCTTTATCGAACGTTCACCACCGGCGAACACCACGCTGTTTTCGGGGAGCCTTCGTTTGTGATTTACCGCGCGGGTGCGCTCGCGCATGGCGTGCCGTTCAGCGCCGTTGCGCTCCGGAACGAAGTGCACGACCTTGCGGCGATGGCTGCAGCCGTGACGCCCCGGACGCGCCTTTTGTTCATTGCGAACCCCAACAATCCAACCGGAACCTACGTGGGGCGCCAAGCACTCGAGCGCCTGCTGCGCGATGTGCCAGCCTCCGTGATCATTGTGTTGGACGAAGCCTACGTCGAATACGCGGATGCCCCAGATTATCCGGATTGCTCGAAGTTGCGCCACCTGCGCGAACGGCTGGTGGTGCTGCGAACGTTTTCGAAAGCGTACGGCTTGGCCTCCTTGCGCGTGGGGTATGCGCTTGGGCCGGCGGTTCTGATCGATTTCATGAATCGTCTGCGCCCGCCTTTCAACGTGGGCCATCTGGGGCAAGCGGCAGGGGTGATCGCGCTTGGGGATCAAGCGCACGTGGCGCGAAGTTGTGAACTCAACCGGGTGGAACGAGCGCGGATGACTCAGCAGCTCGCAAGCTTCGGGTTCCAGGTAACGCCCAGTCAAGCCAATTTCGTGTGGCTCGATACGCAGCGGAACGCCCGCGAAGTCTATGAAGCTTTGTTGCGAAAAGGGGTGATCGTACGACCTTTCGCAGCCTACCCGAGGCATCTCAGGATTACGGTCGGAACCGTCGCGGAGAACGATCGGTTGTATGCAGCCCTTCGAGGAGTGTTGGCGTGAGGCAATGGTTTTTCAGCCTGAGTGTGCTGGCCTTCTGCCTTGGCTGTTGCTTCGCCTGTGCGAAAAAGGAAGAAGTGGTCGTGCATACCGCCGACGGCAACGGGGTCTCCATCGAGGAGCTCGAGCGCGATCCGGTGGCGCTCTTGCCGGGGCGCGCCGTTGCGGTGGGGTATCTGGATGCCCAGCAGCTGTTCGCTTCGGAGTTTGGCACGCGACTGCTCGCGATCTGGGCACGCCGGGCTCCGATCCCAGCCGGCGCTGGCTTTGAGCCGCGGCGCGATCTGCAAGCGCTGTTCTTGGGCGCCTATTCGATGCAAGGCGCTGATTTTCTCGGAGTAGCGGTGGGCAGCTTCAATCCCCAGCAGTTGGAGGCAGCTGCAGCCACGACTCGTCAGACGCCTCAGGGCATTCCAATTTCTGAAACACGCTATGCCGAACGTCGGCTGTTTGTTGCCGATCAGCTAGGATTTGTCGCACTGAGCCCCAAGATCTTGTTGGTGGGAAACCCAACGGGCTTGCGGCGGGCGTTGGATCGCATCCAACAGCGGCGTGTGAAACGCGAAATTCCGGCGTGGTTTGCCACCCAAATCGGAGCTCAGCCCTTGCCGCCGATCGTGCTCGGCGCTGACTTTCGCACAACACCGGTGCCAGAAGCGGTGCGCCAGAAGTTGCCACTCGTGATCGGGTTGGAAACGATTGGGCTCATTGGTAACTTTCAAGCACCGGGTATTAATTTGGCGGGCACCTTCAGCTACGCCGACGCTGCATCGGCGCTTCAGGGCGGCAACAACTTGACCCAGCTTTACCAAAATCTCAGTTCCTATTCGTTCCTAATGTCGCTCATGGGGATCGGTCAGCCCATACAGAAGCTCCAAGTTCAACCTAAGGAGCGTGAGCTTTCGGTGGTGGCTGAGGTCGATGGCCGCGCCGTGGGCCAACTCCTCGAGCAAGCTGATGCCTGGCTGAATGCCAATACACCTAGGGGGCAAGCCCCATGAGGCGCTTGGTAGTAGCGATCGACGGTCCCGCGGGTGCAGGGAAGACCACTGTGAGCCAACGTGTCGCGGAGGCGCTCGGGTACATGCTCGTGGATACGGGAGCGCTGTATCGCTCTGTCGCGCTTGCGGCCAAGGAAGCGGGCGTCGATTGGGAAGATGCCACTCGGGTGGGACAGGTCGCTGAAGAGTTGGCTCGAACCGAGGCCATTCGATTCGCACTGGGGCCCACATCGCGGAGGCGTATTTTGTTGGGTGAACGCGATGTCTCTGAAGCAATTCGTGCGGCGGATATCAGTCAGGGCGCGAGTCGCGTGTCCGCGATCCCGCGGGTGCGCGAAGCGCTGCTGGAGATGCAACGCTCTGCCGGGAAAGAAGGTGGGGTTGTGTTGGAGGGGCGCGATATCGGCACCGTGGTGTTCCCCGCCGCAGAGGCAAAGTTCTTTTTAACCGCAGCCATCGAAGTGAGAGCTCAGCGCCGCCACGAGGAATTGCGGGCTAAAGGCGCGCCCGCCGATCTTCAAGAGGTGGCACGCGAAGTGGAAGAACGGGATCGGCGGGACAGTTCGCGCCCGATTGCGCCGCTCCGCCAAGCCGACGATGCGATAGTTGTGGATAGTACCCAGCTCAATATCGACGAGGTCGTGGCTCTGATCGTTGAACGGGTGCGAGCTGTAGCGAACGAGCTCCCGCCCACGGCATGAGCCGCTTGGTTCAACGCCGATTCTTCGCCCAATGGGGCCTGCTCCTTGGCTTCCCTGGAGCAATGGGTTGCGAACGAACAACAGCGCTTGAAGTGCGCAGGCCGCGCTCAGCACCTCAGGGTTTCGACCCGGCTGATTTCTTAACGAACGATCTGGATCTGGTTGTTCGCTTGGATTTGAAACAGCTTCGGCTCGCGCTCGGGCCTGACGCTCTCATGAAGTTGCGCGCTCAGGCCGAGATTCAGGGAGCAAAAACAGGTACTTTTGGTCAGGCTTTGGAGCAAGCAGACAGCGCGTGGCTCGCGTTGCGTCCTTCCGTTTCGGCAACGACCACCGACAGTGTATTGGTCTTGAGCGGCGATTTTTCGACCACCGACCTTCACCGGCAGGAGCCCGCGAGTTGGAGTCCCGCGCAAGATCTCGGAGGTTTGATTCGCGTGTACGAACGGCGACGGAGTGCTCAGCGCGCGGAGCCTGCGCGTGCCTATGCACATGGGGATGACACGCTCGTCTTCGTTTCAGAGGCGGAAATCGACAGCGTGGAACGGGTGATCGCGGTGGGGCCTGATGAAGAGCGTTTGGAGCCTATCGCGAGAGGGCTCCTGTCTTTTCAGCTGCGGCCTCGAGCGTTCCCGGTGTTGCTAGCCAAGCGGGCGCCGAAGTTGAGTGGCCTCCTCGAACAGGCGCAGAAGGTGTCAGGGTTCCTGGAGTCCGAAGGTGAAGCGTTAGAGGTGTCGTTAGAAGTGCAGTTTTTGACGGAGCAGGCGGCAGCGGAAGCGCTCAATTTGATCCGTCAGCTGTTGGAGGTCGGAAAGGAGCTGTATCCGAAGCTCGCGGAAGCCCTGAATGCCCTGAAAACAAGGGTGCAAGGCGCGTCGCTGCTACTCTCTGTGCGACTCAGCCAATCTTACTTTCGTTAACAGTCGCAGTTCAGCGCCAACCCGTGCTACGCGGGCGCCCCATGTCGCCAGCTGATCGTCGCGGAGGTCTCTCGCATCGCGCGATTTTTTCTGCATTCGCGCTAGCCGTTGTGCTGGGGGTGTCCGGCGGTGCGTTCCTCTACGCGCGGTTTGTGCGCTTCACACGGGTGGCGGCTTCGCATATCCCCGCGACGTTTTCCGCCGCTGTGCGCGTTGATGTTGAGCAGGTAATTTTGTTTGAGCCCGTCCGTCGTAGCCTGTTTCCATTATTGAATGAGCTGCCGACACCGAGCCCGAAGGAGGCCCCTCGTGTTCGCCGACTGGAAAGCGAGGCGGGTGTTCAGCTGGCGATCGACCTCCGGGAGCTGCTGCTCACTTGGGATAATGCGGGTAACTGGCTGGGCGTGATCGCAGGTAAGTTTCCGTCCCGCCGCGTCACGCAAGCCGTTGCGGCCGAGTTCGCCAGCTCCGTCAAGCAGTCGATTTCCCCGCTTAAGCTCCCCGGCGCCGTTGCAGCTTTTCAGCTGGCCCCAGAGTTCACTCTCGCAGAAGCCATTGACGGTGCCGTGCTGCTCGGCACCCGAAAAGGCGTTGAGCTTGGCCTGCTGGCGGCTGGGCACCTATTGCCCAAAGAGGGTCCTGGAGCCGTGGCAATATCAGGGCAAGAATGGCAGCGTTTCGCTCAGTGGGCCGTGGCTGCAGCTTGGCCTAAGCCCGCGCTAGGGAAAGAGTTTAGCCACTGGGTGAGCGTGCGCGGCAAGGTTGAGATCGGGTCGGTAGTTACGCTCGATTTGGAGCTGCATTTCAGATCCAATGCCGTCCCCGACCCATCCGTGCTGCGCCTCACCCTTGAAAGTGCTGCAAACACACAACATTTAGACACCCTTCCGAAGGCCAAGGTCAGCATTGAACAGCTCAGCGCAGGGCGTGCCCGAGTCAGGATCAGCTGGCCGAAAGAGGCAATGTTGGCCTATGCGGAGTTGGCGGCCCAGGCCATTTTAACGCACGCCAGGCTAAGCACTGTGCGACCATGAGCGTGCGGCGCCGAAGACGTCACGATTCGGCTCGGTTTTTGCGTTTGACGCCTTCTCGTGGGTGCGCTACCTGAGCGCCCCCTCATCATTCAACCCTAACCCCATGCTCTCGTACGCAAGCGCGAAGCTCGGACCAGATTGTTCCTAGGAGCACCAAAACATTACCATGGCTGAAACTCAACTGACGACCCCACAGGGTGACGACCTCAGTTTTGCCGCTTTGTTCGAAAGCGTCGCAGAAGCAACCAACACCTCCGAACTCGCAGGTGAAGGGCAAATCGTGAGTGGATTTGTCATCCACGTCGGGCGCGACAATATCATCATCGATATTGGCGGTAAGAGTGAGGGGACGATCAGCGTCTCGGAGTTTGCTGACGCTCAGGGCAATATCACGGTGAAGGCGGGCGATCGCGTCGACGTCTTTATCGAGAGCCGCGAGAGCGATGAAGGCCTGATTTCTCTGTCCAAAGAGAAGGCCGACAAGATGCGGGTGTGGGACGAGATCTCCGCTGCTTGTGAGCGCGATGAGATCATCGAAGGCACCATCAGCCAGCGTGTTAAGGGCGGCCTCAGCGTAACGATTCGCGGTGGCGTCAAGGCTTTCTTGCCGGGTTCTCAGGTCGATTTGCGACCGATCCGCAACCTAGAGCGCCTGATCGGGCAGACCTTCGAATTCAAGGTGATCAAGTTCAATAAGAAGCGCGGTAACATCGTGCTTTCCAGGCGTGTGCTGCTCGAACAAGAGCGCGACGCGATGAAGGCTGACACACTCAAGACTCTCGAAGAAGGCCAGGTTCTCGACGGAACGATCAAGAACCTCACCGAGTACGGCGCCTTCGTTGACTTGGGCGGTATCGATGGTCTGCTCCACATCACGGACATGTCCTGGGGTCGCGTCAACCACCCGAGCGAAGTGTTCCAGGTGGGCGACAAGGTCACCGTCAAGGTGCTCAAGTACAATCCGGAGACAGAGCGCGTCAGCCTCGGCATGAAGCAGACCCAAGAAGATCCCTGGAATCACGCGCAGGAAGCCTATCCCCTCGGCAAACGCGTCAAGGGCAAGGTCATGAGCCTCACCGACTACGGTGCTTTCGTTGAGCTCGAGCCAGGCGTTGAAGGCCTGATCCACGTCTCAGAAATGAGCTGGACCAAGAAGGTCAAGCATCCTTCGAAGATGCTTGAGATTGGCCAGGAAGTGGAGTGCCAAGTGCTTGAAGTCGATTCCAGCGCCAAGCGCATCAGCTTAGGCTTGAAGCAGCTGGAGGCAGATCCTTGGAGTCTCTTCACGGACAAGTACAAGCCTGGCGATAAAGTCACCGGCAAGGTTCGCTCCCTCACCGATTACGGCGTGTTCGTCGGCATCGAAGAGGGTGTGGACGGCATGGTGCACAAGACGGATCTGTCGTGGACGGTTAAGGTCAATAACCCTGCCGATCTTTACGGCAAGGGCGATGACGTCGAAGCCATCATCCTCTCGATCAATCACGATGAAAAGAAGGTCAGCTTGGGCGTCAAGCAGTTGTTCGATGATCCATGGGATGATCTCATGGTGAACTGCAAGCCTGGCACCGTGTTCGAAGATATTAGGGTTCTGCGCCTCGCAGATTACGGCGCCTTCGTCCTGGTGAAGGCGGGCATTGAAGCCTTGATCCCCTCGAACGAAATGCCCGCCGATTTAGTGCTTGAGCCGGGTCAGATCATTCGCGCGGAAGTCGCCAATCTCGACACCATCGATCGCCGCGTGGTGCTCACCATGCGTCAGCCTGGCGAAAGCCCGGCCGCAGAAACGCTCAGCGTGATGCGACGCGAGCAGGTTGGGCAAGGGGCCACCCTCGGTGACGTGCTGGCCTCCAAGTTGAAGGGTCTCAGCGTTTCGCCTTCACAGCCCCCTGCTGCTGAGGCGGACGAAGAGGAGGATTCCGAATAAGCACCCGACAGTGTGAAGTGAGCGGAGAACAGTGACGGTACGCCCGGAGCTCGATAACTCCGGTTGGACACGACGGCGCATCCTCTTTTTGGGGATCAGCGCCGTCTGTCTGCTGGGTGTCCTAGTCTGGGCGTCGTCCGTTCTGCTCCCCTTCATCCTTGCGCTGGTGCTCGCGTTTGTCCTGACGCCGCTCGTGAGTTTGGGCGAACGCACGGGGTTGCCACGGGGCGCCTCGATTATCCTGGTCTACGTCGTGGTGTTGGGTTCGCTCTACACGAGCGTTGCCATGGTGGCGCCTCGACTGTACGCCGAGGCAGAACGATTCACGCGTGACGCACCGTCGTTAATTCGCGACGCCACGAGAAGTTGGGCGCCTTTTGCGGAAGCCTGGGTCGAAGCTCACCGGGGACCAAAACCGGGGGGCGTCACGACAGCACCAGCAGCCGGAGCCATTGCGGTCATTCCCAAAGCAGGCGGCGGCTACCAGATCGATCTAGGTTCAGGCGTCGAGATCGTCCAAGAGACGGAACGTCAATGGCGCGTTGTCGCCGTGGATGACGTGGACCAGAGCTTCAGCTTGGAGAAGCTGATGAGCGACGGCTTGGACGTCTTTCTGCGCTTCGCGAAGAAGAATGTGGTGGAGCTCTTTAAGTTGGGGCAAGCGGTGATTGGCGCCATTTCCCACGGAATTTTCTCGTTTTTTATGACGCTGATGGTCGCCGGCTATCTGATGCACACGCGTGAAGCCGTCTTTGGGTTCTTCCAGTCGTTGTTGCCTACGCGATCCGGCCCCAGCTTCAAATTACTGCTGGCGCGGCTAGAAAAAGGTCTTGCGGGCGTGGTGCGCGGCCAACTCCTGATCTGCCTAGTGAACGGGCTACTGAGCGCCATCGGGTTCTGGATGTTTGGCCTCAAGTACTGGCCAATTTTGGCCGTCGTGGCGGGCGTGATGAGCATCGTGCCCATTTTTGGCTCGATTCTGAGCAGTGTTCCCGCTGTGCTGGTGGGATTAACGCAAGATTTCTGGCTCGCACTCTGGGTGTTGCTCTGGATTTTGGGTGTCCATCAAATCGAAGCCAATCTGCTGAATCCAAAGATCATCGGCGTCGCAGCAAAAATTCACCCAGTGCTCGTCGTGTTTTCGTTGGTCGTGGGTGAACACTACTTTGGGCTTTGGGGCGCGCTTTTGGCCGTTCCGACACTCTCAGTCGTCTTGAGCCTCTTCAATCATTTCCGCTACGAATCGCTCCCAGAAATCCCGCGCGACAGCATTGCCGCTCCGCCCTTGTCACCCGATACCGACTAGCTCAAATTGAGAACGGCAAGCAGCGCAAGCCACGGCGCTATGGCAGGGGCCTGTTCGGAATCAACCTCGGTGGAAAGAGCCAATTCGGTGCAGAACAAGATAGTAAGGATGCTTACTATCCCTTCACCAAACAAAGGCCCGTTTCCCACAGGGCGTTCGGCGTCGGCGCATACAGGTTGACCTAGGTGCCTTGCGTCTGTGCGCGCCAGAAGGCTATAGCTTCGGTGTGGGCAACGAACTTCGAAAGCTCAAAAGAGGCCAGGCACGCCAGGAAGAAGCTGCTTTCGGCAAGAATGCTTCAGCATTAGCTAACCGGGCGGCTAGCGGCGCCGACGGAGGAGGAGAGCTGCCGTCGGGCGTGGACCTGAAGGGCCTACTCACTCGCTTGGGTCTCCCGATTTTGGCATTCTGGATCGTGTTCGGCATGATCGCCGGCTACGTCGATAGCACCACGACGCGCGGCATATTGATCGCGGTTCCGGCAATCGCCACAGGGCTGGCCATAGGTGTGTTGGTTTGGGCGCGCCGCCAGTCGCAGAAGGCGCAAGGGGTGGCGAGCATCTTGCGAGAAATGCAGTCCTCCGGTGACCGTGGGGCTGCGCTTGAGAAGCTTGAGTCCTCATTCAAGAAGAGCGATCCAGCCGCAATTTTTGCCAAAGCTCAGGTCGAGCTTCAAGAAGATCCACGTAAAGCTCTCGCGACGTTAGAGCTCATCAATCTCAACAAAGTCTTGGCGCCGATTGCGGACGAAGCGCGCTCGCAGCGGGCCATGATCCATCTGATGCTGGGCGAGGTGAGTCCCGCCCGTCAGTTGGTGGACAACATCGAGATCAAGCGGCATCAAGATCCGAAGAGTCGCGCCATGATTGCTTCAGTGATGAGCGAAGCCTGGGCGAGAAGTGGGCTCGCCAAAAAGGCCGCCGAAACGCTCGATCTATTTGACCCCGACGATGAGCTTTATGCCCAAATTCGCCCGCAGCTGTGGCGCGCCCGCGCTTATTGCTGCGCCTATCTGAGCGACACCAAAGGCATGCGGCGTGCCCTCAAGAAGCTCCTCGAACAAGACGTACGGCTCTTGGGCGGCTTCATGATGAAGAAAACGCATCCGCTCCTGCAGCAGGAGGCCAAGAAAATCCTCGAACAGAGTGGACAAGTCCCGCGCAAGATGGTCGTTCAGCGCCGTTGAAGCCGAGTCCGGCTGGGAGTCGCTCTAGGTCGATTAAGCGCGACCGCGCTTCACGCCGTGCAGGTGCCTCAAGGAGCTGCACTCCAACGAGTTCGGTCGCAGCCGTATTCGGAAGAGTGATGCTGTCGCGATAGCCAGGAGACCGAGAAGTGAAGGGACGCGAGTCGTCGTTCTGGGTGAAACCAGCGAACATCCGCCGCGTGCCGAAAACGGAAGAGAGAGCGCGCTTACAGATTCACGTCCGCTTTCGCCAAGTGCTGCGATGCGGTCGCCCCCGAGGGCCCCACCGAATTCACCGAGCACTCCGATGTGAACTGGCGGCCGCTCTGCAGCTCCGATCCGTGGCGCAATAGCGTTGCCTCCTCCAGCATTGCTCCCTCCGGTGTAGGTTCGTCCACCGCCGCCAAACGCAGCGTTCCCCCCTAAGGCAAAGCTTGCTCCGCCCATTGGATCAGTTGCTCGCCCCCCTTGCCCCCCGGCTCCGCCAGCAGCCACGCAACCATTGTCAGCGACAGTGTCGCAATCTTCATCTTGCCCGTTCCCGCAGACTTCAGGAACGCAGCGTTCAACCCCGGCGAAAGCTCGGGTCAACAGCGCGCGCACACTGGGATTCTGCATGGTAGCTCCGAAAGTTAACCCGATATCGCAAAAATGATCCTTATCGGAGCCGCCAATCTGGCTGATCGCGCCCACCCAGCTTTCAGCGCTCCCGAACAAGATGGGCCCCCCGGAATCCCCAAAACAGGCACTTCGCCCCTGCAACTGGATGATGCCGTTCGTTGGATCAAAACCTGTAATGGTCGCGGCGGTCGATCGCCGAGTACCATTCGTGCCCAGAGTGAGTGAGGAGAGCCCAAACCCCACCATCACAAAACTCTGTCCTGATTGCGCCGCGTAGTCCCAGTCAATGTTCTGAATGTGCGTTCCTTCGGGAACTGGAGACGCTAATCTAAGTACAGCAACATCCTCGCCCGCAGCTACCGCTGTGTCCACCGCACCTTCAACGGGAGCCCCGACCCAGTCCACCGAGCGCACGCTCCGAAAGACGAATGCTTCCTCGCTCGTTCCAAATCCCACCCGGAAGCCAGCAGCCGCCAGCACCTGATCGCCCTCCGGGCGGACCGCGAACGCACAATGCAGGGTCGTCACGATCAACTCGGGGTGCACCACGGTTCCACTGCACACAAAGGACTGAGACGGATGCGTCAGCCACACAACCCCGCGCTCCTGCGGCGCAAGATCACCATCGATCAATGCCGCGGAAGCTTCCGAGCTCGAGCGACGAGCTTTAGGTGGCTGCGACGTTTCAGACGGCGTAGAGCACGATAGCAAACTAAGCCCTGTGCCGATGAGCGCGTGGCGCAAGCGAACGCATTTCCTCCGGTGTACAGTCGAGTGCAACGGCTTCACGGCGCCCATACCCTAGCATCAGTTGGCCCTTGCTCGAACGGACCAGGACAAATAGGCTGCCCACGTGCTGAACCGTTGGAGCGTTTGGGTGTTCGTGGCGCTGTTCACTTCAGGGTGCGGCGACGACATGCCGATGGCGTGTCCAGCTGGCCACTGCACGCCGCTGGTGAAGTTGAAGCTCGGACAGGCTTGCAATGCGGACGTGGATTGCCAAGCTCCGGCCTTTTGTCTCAACCAAGGTTCCGATCGGTTCTTCGGCGGCGGTAGCGCACTCGGTGTGTGCGTTGCGGATTGCAGCAGCGACCCGAGCACTTGTTCTCAATTCGCGAGTGCCGAGTGTGTCCCCGTGTCGACAGACGGCAGCGGAGCCGCACTGTGCTTTGAAGCTTGCAGCTTTGGGAAAGAAAGCGCCGATAAGTGCCAGAATCGAGATAACTTGATTTGCGATCAGCTGCCGGGGCAGAGTGCCAATCAGGGCTTCTGTCGTCCGATCTGTGAATTGGATTCGGATTGCGGAACACGCAGGTGCGATCGGCTCCACGGCGTGTGCGTGGATAACGCGACAGAGGCCGGTGAATTCGGAAAAAGTTGCGACATGCAAGCAGCCGCATCCAGTTGCAACGGTGTTTGCCTCAGATTAACGTCTGATTATGACGTCTGCTCTCATCGCTGCAAGTTTGGCCAACGCATCGATTGTCAGACGGCGAACGGTGCCGCCGGGGCCTGCGTTTTTTCGGCGACTTCTGGGACTCTGGACGATACAGGGTTTTGCGGCCAACTCTGTAATTGCAATACTGAATGTAGCCACGCTCAGGCGGTGTGTGATCCCTTTGGTAATCTTGATTTAGAGCAAACCTTCGGGAAGAAGGGCGTGTGCGCCCCGCCCGCTTTGGCCCAGGTTCCGGGCGGAATTGCACAGTGTTGGTAGAGCCTAAATCCCTTTGAGCGTCGCCGTTGCCAACGGTTGAATCACCACTTCCTGCAGCAAATCCGTGAACGAAACAACGTGAAAATTCGGGTACTCCACGGCAAGCAGCCCGCGGACGAAGCGGCGAATAGCGGGTTGAGTGAGAATAACTGTCGCGCTGCCGGCGGGCGGCGGAGTCGCATGGATGGCGTTCGCAATCGCGCGCACGATGTCTCGACTCGCCGCGGGTGCCAGGCTTAGGAATTGGCCGGCTGAGGTCTTGGTGGTGGAGTCTTTGAGGGTTTGTTCGATCATGGGATCGAGGAGGTAAACCTGTAGACGCTTTTCGTCACCGGCGAGACGATGGGTGGTGCTACGTTTGAGCGCGCTTCGGGCTAGCTCGGCGAGTTCGGCGGCGGGTTGGTCGGCTGCGGCGGCTTGGGTGAGGGCATCAAGAATGGTGCTGAGGTCACGGATGCTGACTTGCTCTTGGACCAAGGTGCGGAGCACTTCCGAGAGCACGGGGACGGAGAGAGGCTTTGGCACCAGGTGGCGCGTGGTTCCCGGTTTGACGCTTTCGAGGGCATCTAGAAGTTGTTGAGTTTCTGAATGGCCGATGAACTCGAAGGCGCGTCCTTGGAAGACTTCGGTGAGTCGGGTGGTGAGCCAAGCACTCACGGCGGCTGCGCTCAGTCCTTCGGGAAGAGTGGTTCGGCGTACGGGCAATTCGTGGACGGAAAATAGGACTTCGTCGGGGCCCAACGTTGGATTGAGTTCTAAAGTGCCTATGGGAACTGGCACCCCGAGGACCGAAAACACTTGGGCGCGGGCGCGGGCGACGGCTTGAGTGAGACTGCCGCTAACACGGTTGCGGGCTTTGGATGCGGGTTGCTCGCTAGCGGGTTGCCTTCCGAACCCCACGGACCATGGCACCAGCATCGGCAAAAATTTTGGCTGACCGTTTCGCCATTCCACTGGCTGTTTCCCGCCTGAAATGGAGCCTTCTGTCAGGTTGTGCGTTCGGGCCCGGGAGGCTGCGATGAGCAGCGCGCCGATAACCAAGAATGGCAATGCGGGGAGTCCGGGAATTACGCCGAGTATCAAGATCAGCGCACCGGAGGCTAGCAGTGCCTTAGGTTGACCAAGCAACTGGACCGAAAGATCGGTGCCGAGGGATGTTTCGCCGTCTTCGCTCGTGACCCGAGTAACGAGGATACCGGCCGCGGTGGCGATCACTAGCGCAGGGATTTGGGCGACAAGTCCATCGCCGATGGTGAGCAGCCCATAGCGCTTCAGGGCCAAGCCGAGATCCATGCGGCGCTGTCCAACACCGATCGCCAAGCCCGCCCCAATGTTGACGAGCGTGATGATGAAGGCGGCGATGGTATCGCCCTTCACGAACTTCATGGCGCCATCCATAGCGCCGTAGAATTGGCTCTGGCGTTCGAGCTCCTTTCTGCGCCGCCGCGCCTCAGGATTGTCGATCGCCCCCGTGCGTAGATCGGCGTCGATTGCCATCTGTTTTCCGGGCATCGCATCCAGCGTGAAGCGGGCTCCCACTTCGGCGACCCGTTCGCTCCCTTTGGCGATCACCACAAACTGAATAATCGTGAGGATCAGAAAAATGACCGCGCCTACCACGTAATTGCCGCGCACCACGAAGCTGCCGAAGGCGGAAATGACCTCGCCAGCATCGGCTTGCAGCAGGATGAGCCGGGTGGAGGACACATTGAGTGCCAACCGGATCAAGGTGGTTAACAAGAGCACGCTCGGAAATGCGGCAACCTTGAGCGCGTCAGAAACGTACAAAGACACCAATAGAATCGCTACGGATGAGGCTATATTAGCCGTTAACAGCAAGTCCAAGACCCAGGTGGGCAAGGGAATGATCATCAGACCCACGACGGCCATGACCAAAACGGCGAGCACCAGATCGGGACCGTTGAGCTTGCGTTGTAACGCGGGTGGCGAGAGCTTGGCGAGGGCAGGGAGCATCGGCAATATCCTCAGATCAACTGGGCCGTGTGAAAATGGCGAGCACGCCGCTGTACATATGCAGCGCTGATTCATCACGGTACGGGCCGATTTCGAACGAACTCAGCATGCCCAAGAGTGGCAACGAGCCAAAGCGGCCCTTGATAATGCGCGTGTCGACATCCGGAGACGAATAGAGGGCGCGTCCGCGGCCGGCGCAATTGAAATAGAGGCCAAAGAGCGGAGCGGCGCCTGCGGTGCTGCGCATGAGTTCTAGCGTTTTTTGCTCAAGATCCAGCCTGGCGGCTTCCGGATCACGCACCGCAAACGCCATTCGGAGATCCGGGCGCACTTCGGGTGAGATCAACACGCCTCCGCGCACCGGATCGATGCCTTGGATCCCGCGCAGCAGGAGCTCCGGCGGGCCTGTTTCGGTAGCGTTCTCTTCGGGCGCCAACGCGGCGAGAATTAACGGCTGTCCGCTCAGATCTTTGCCCAACCGATTCAATACTTCCAGAGCGCACTCGTGTTCGATCTCAAGGATCACCGAACCTCGGGTTTCAGTGATGATGCCGAGCGGCATCAATAGCCGACAGGCTGGAGAAACCGCGATCTTCGGTGGGGTGAGACCGCGGAGAACCAACAATGCGGCAGCCCCTGGGGTGATCTGGCCTTCGGTGTCCACACAGACAGTTGCTGGGGCACTCACCGCGCCGGCACCGGCTCCGAGGATGCGAGGCGGGACGCGTTCTTGGTTGAGCAGGTCCAAAATATCCGGATCGAAACGCTGCGGATCGGCAAAGAGGAGACCGGTGTCCGCGCGCCGTGTTTTCTCCGGTAACGCCAGCAGGACAGACTTGGCCATTTGTTCGGCAGAGGTCGCGGAGAGCGGATGCACAGCGACCTTGGCCCCACTCCACACCAAGCCCGCCACAGCGGGTTGACCTTCTAATTCCCCTGCTTCAGTAAGCACACCCGCTGCACTCACGAGCAGAGCCGGAACACCCGGCGCGTGACGTGTCATGGCCTGGGCCACCACCTGCATGAAACCTGGGGCGCAGCCGCCGAAGAAGAGCAGCAAACCGGCGTTGTGCGTGACCTCACGACACGCAGTTCGGATGGCACGCAACACTGCAGTTTCCGTAGGCTCAGCTACTGAAAAGCTCTTCGCAGGTGTGCCCATACATTCCGCACTAGCAAGGTATTGGGGTGGGAGCCCCCACGCAAGGGCGTCGGCGCAGGGATCAGGGCGGTTCTGGTCGTTTTTGGGGCCTGACGCGGACCACAGACTCCTCTACGCTTTCGGATCGTGCCTGTGCCCCTCGCTCTCGATCTCGAAATGCGTTCTTACGGCGCCACACACGTCGGGATGCGGCGAGAAGCTAATGAAGACGCGTTTCTGCGCGACGATGAACTCGGGCTCTGGATCGTTGCGGATGGCATGGGTGGGCACGCGGCGGGCGAAGTAGCGAGCCAAGAAGCCATCGACGCCATCTACTCCATGGTGAAGCGAGGCAAGGAGTCGTTGTTTGCCTCAAGTCCAAGCGCGACGGATCTAATGCGTTCGGCGTCCCGGCTACTCGAAGGCGCGGTACAATCGGCAACCTACATGGTCTTTGGGTTGGCCCAGATGGATTCCGGTCGAATGGGAATGGGCACCACCATCAGCTCCATGTTTCGCTGCGGGAGCCTGCTGATCTTGGGGCAGGTCGGCGATAGCCGCATCTATCGCGTGCGCGGTAGTGATGTTCTGCAACTTACGGAAGATCACACGCTCGTGGCTTGGCAATTGAAGCGCGGCCTGATCACCGAAGAGCAGGCGAAAGTAAGTCGGCAACGCAACGTGATCACGCGGGCCGTGGGCAACCGAGACTACGTCCAGGTGGATATCATCGTTGCGGAGGCGGAAATGGGTGACCAATACCTACTTTGCAGCGATGGACTGCACGGTTACTTGAACGTTCCTGAGATTGCCGAGATCACGAGCTTGGGCGGGCAGCATGCCGTTGAGCGTTTCATCGATTTGGCGAACGAGCGCGGCGGAAAAGACAATATTACCGCGATCTTACTAGAAGCTAGCTGAGGTCGTTCCGAGGGTTGAGTTTGACGGATTTCTTGGCCGCAAGCCTGCGCATCCGGTAGCGATTCAGGTCACGTGGATGTTGGGAGCGCGCTTACGCGTTTTCAAAATGCCTGTTGAGCACCGAGGAGAAACCAGTGAAGAAAGCCAAGCGCATCGCCGTCCTGATGGGTGGCACCTCTGCCGAACGTGAAATCTCGCTGAAGTCGGGAGATGCCGTCGCTGGCGCCTTGGAGGCGTCAGGGCATCACGTGATCAGGGTTGATCTGGGTTCGGGCAAAGATGTGTTGGCCGCCCTGTGCAGGGTTGAGATGGATGCTGCAGTGCTCGCGCTACATGGTCGATTAGGGGAGGATGGCTGTGTGCAAGGCCTGCTGGAAGTGCTGGGCGTGCCATACACGGGGTCGAGCGTGCTTTCGAGCGCACTCGCGATGGACAAAGTGAAAGCCAAGGAGCTGTTCCGCCTCCACAACATCCCAACGCCTCCGTACTACGTCGTGAGTGATTTCACTTCGGATATGCGCGAGATGCACGGGTCGTTTGGTTTCCCTGTGATCGTGAAGCCTCGACGTGAAGGGTCGAGTGTAGGCGTGGCCAAAGCGACGTCAATTGAGGAGCTAGAGGTGGCCGTGCGTGCGGCTTTTGAGCACGATAGCTCGGTGCTGATCGAGCGGTTTGTGGAAGCTCGAGAAATAGCCGTGGCGATCCTGGACGGCAAGGTGCTTGGGGCGATCGAGATAGCCCCGACGATGGGCATCTATGACTATGAGGCCAAGTACACCCCGGGCATGACGGAATATTTCTTGCCGGCTCGCATCACGAGTGCACGCTTGCGCGGCGTCACACATCTGGCTGAGCGAGCGGTCGAAGCGCTTGAAGCCACGGGCGCCGTCCGTGTGGATCTGCTGGTGACCGAAGGCCAAAACGAATACGTGCTCGAAGTGAACACCTTGCCAGGCATGACCGAAACGAGCCTCTTGCCCAAGATTGCTGCCGCCGCAGGTTTCACATTCTCGGATCTCTGCGAAGCCATTCTGGCAGGAGCCACGCTCCATACGCAGGCTCCCGTGCGAACCACAGAGCACCGCGCCACCGAGATCCAATCCGACGGCGAGTTTGGACTTTCGGAGGCAACCGTGCACGAGTTTGAACTCGAAGATGACTTCCGCTACGAAGTCACCGATGCCGATTTGATCAGCGCGGTCGGCTGAGCCTATTACGAACCCCAAAAATCAGCTCTCTTTGCCGCAAAATCCAGCGCCAGGTGCCCTCGGGCGATTTTTGCATCTTGGCGTTGTCGAACCGGCAACGAGCGACTATACGGGCACCCCTCAAGTAACTCCGTCCCCGTCGTCTAGCCGGCCCAGGACACGGCCCTTTCAAGGCTGTAACACGGGTTCAAATCCCGTCGGGGACGCCAGTTTTCTTAGAGTTACTTGAGGCGCTTCGCGCTGCAGTCAGTACGGCATGTTCGCGAACAGGTCCGCGAAGTCTGGGGCGTTCTTCACGGTGTCGAGCACTGGGGCTCCAAGCGTGAGTTCGAGCGTCTTCAGGAGCGAGCTATGCGTGTATTCCACTTGGCTCACGTGGTGGGATCTGATGCTGGGACCGAGCGCAAGAAAGGGCATCTTGGGGGTTTCCTCGCTTTCGTCGAAGACGAGGAAGATCACGCCGGCGTTCGCCTTGGCATAGGCGAGCAAGGGAGGGAGGTTTTCTGAGAGCCAGGCGTCGCCGGCCTTGACGGCGTTGGGCTCGGGGCAACCACTCTGGCCGTGCATGTCGTGGCATTGATCGGGGGTGATGAAAACGTACGCGGCCATGTCACCCTTGAGGTCTGTGGCGAATGCCGAATACGGTCGGTGATGTTGACTGCAGCGTGCGTTGGTTTTCGAAGGCGGGCTGCCCGAGACATCACGGAAGAAGATGAAGGGATTGTGCTTGGGTTGGTAAAACCCATCGGGTTCAATGGGGCACGAACCTGTATTGGCACTAAGGCCCTCCTGGTAGCTCATCCAGCTGATTTTAGCCTTGTCTAGCTGAGTGCTCAGGTGCTCGGTGCTGTTCGTGCTGTTGGATGCGGATGGCGGATCATTGGTGCGAAAGGTGTGGTCTGAAAACGCGCTCGTGCCAGCCTCCATCCACACGTAGTGCGGCTCGCTCGGGATGCCGGGCGGCAACTGGTCGACGAAATTCGCGGCACTGCTGCCTCGGGCCAGAAGAGAATTGAAGTACGGAGCCTGGGCCGTATTGCCCACAATGGTGCGTTCGTCCTGATTCTCTAGCGCAATCACGAACACGTGCTTAAGTGGCATTTTAGGGCCAAGCACGCGGGGGTCTGCCTCCGTTGGCAGTGCCCTAGCTATCAGCGGATTAACCGCGCTCGGTGGGGCGAGCACCTGTCTGGACTCAGCCTTGCCAACCAATGCTTGCTCGCGCAGGTCCGGCTGCTTTTGGTGACAACCGCTGATGAGCGGCGCCAAACAACAAATACTGAGGTGCGAGAAACGAAAAGCCATAGGCATAGGATTGGGAGCTAAAGCCCTAACTCGCTTCAAGGGAAGGCTCTGCCCTTCAAACCCAGGCGGCACCGGCAGCTGCCTGAACGGACGCGCCATCGGTACCGGCAGCTGCCTGAACGGACGCGCCATCGGTTGAACGGCCCGCCAGCGTGGACGATCCGGAAGCTGGCGGCGCCTTCGCGCAGGCCGTGGGTCAAAGCCCTTGATCCTCCAGACATCTAGAGAAATAGGCTCTAAATCGTGATTTGAGCATAGAAATTCGCCACAGAATGGCGAATTATTCGCCACAGAATAGCGAATTCCACCGGAGATTTCGTTTCGTCGCCTGAGCTCGGAGGTTTTGTTGCGTGGCCTTAGCTCGGGAGATTTTGTTGCGTGGGCCTGGGATTGAGGGGACTCTCCGTTTGCTTTGCCCGTTTTTGAGCTTAGGGGCCCAGCGGGCTTTAGGGGGCATGTTTGACCTTTGTATTCCCGCCAATGTTCCCTCTCCCTGTCCTCGTCTTGGAGCGGACCGCTAGGTTGCCGTGCCTCCGCCGCCGCGGTGAGTCAGTTGCGGCCCTAAGAAATACAGCGCAAATAGCATTCGGGGAGCACGCTCAGATTGGGCTGGCGCGCGGGCCGAGCCAGAGGTTTGATTGCGCCCATGCGAAGTAAGAAGATCAGCCGTCAGCGAGATTCAATCGCGACTTGGCGTCGGGCCGCGAGGTGGACGTCGCGGACTAATGTCGCAGTGATGCTCTTCTTGGGCGTGGGTTGCGGTCGGGCGGAGTTGCTCTTGCCTTGTGGTGAAGGCCTGGCAGGAGCAGGCGGAGCATGCGCCGTGTTAGACGCGGCCAGCGCTGGAGATGCAGCGGGCACGGGAGCTGTCGCCGGAGCTAGCACCTCCTGCGCTTCAACTGCGCAGGGAATGAAGTTGTATGATGGAACTACCGCGTCTGGCTGGACCTTCATCGGGCACGGCCACATGGTGCAAGAGGATGGCTACGTGCGAACCCAAGGCGACGGACGCGGTCTTGGCCTCTGGTATTATTCCGCCAGAATTTTTACAAATTTTGTTTTGAGTGTCGAGTTTCGGCAACAAGCTCTCTTTGCGAACTCCGGCGTTTACGTTCGATTCCCGGACCCGCGAGGCAATGTGCTCCACCCCATCAGTGAAGGCTACGAAGTTCAGATCGCAGACGCGCCGGGTGGGATCGACACGACGGGCGCAATCTATGACATTCAAGCTGCGAGCCCGCTCGGGGAGATTGCCGAAGCGGGCACTTGGAATGCGCTCCAAATTCGCGTCGTGGGCCAAGAGTTCGATGTGTGTCTGAATGGAAAGATGATCAACTCCTTCGTGGGTGATCGCTCGACTGTCGGATACGTCGGGATCCAGGTTCACGACGCCTTCACGGATGTTGTCGATGTGCGTTCGGTTCGAATTGCGGAGCTACCGTAGCGTGAGCGACGCTGGCTAATTGGCATTCCCGGACTTCAACCGCTCGACTTGGCAGAGCTTGGCTTTGAAGGCGCCTGAAAGCCGCGAAGCGCCTGCTTCTGCGGTGCCTGGAAACTCAAAATCTAGCAGGCCAGAGATCATCCTTTCACGATCTAGCGACGCTTCTTGGAGTTTTATCTGACCACCAGGGGCTAACGACCAAGATCTGGCGCCGATGCGAATGATGGGTTCCGCGGAGCGAACCTCGGGCGACTCGCCCCTTCCAGGATGACCAGCCCAAGGATAGGAATTGGGGGTGATCTGCGTGCCAGCACTCGTGACCAGGGTGACGGTCACCAGCATTTCTTGGGCTTTGGGTGCACGAAACGTGTCGCAGCTGAGTGGGTAACTGGAAAGGGTGATGCGGAGTTCGTTACCTCCATTGGGCAATTCTAGATATTCTGCGAGCGCCGCCAGAGGGATGAACGTTCTCTTGATGGTGGGAGCGCTGAGTGTGAATTCGATCTCGGGAAGTTTCTCCTTTGCGCAAGTCGTGAGCATGAGGAGCAGAGTTGTGACGGCAAAGCATAAAGCCGGCAACCTGAACGCTCGCATGCAAAACCTAGGCTGTAGCTTGGGCGGGTGAGGAGCGGCGTACGGCGATGGGCCAGGCAACCTTAGCAATGCTCGGCGCCAGATCGCGCAGGGCGCGTCGCGCTTGGGTGGCAGAGGGGCGATGCCGTGGATCGTGCCGCAAACAAGCCGCAAAAATCACGGCAAGTTCACGCAAACCCGGCGTGTGTGCCAAGCGGGTGAGCCCGCTCGGCCAGCCATCGTGGCCCACCTGGAGTCCCATGAGCGTCATCTCATCGTCCGCGTCGAAGAGCAGCTGGGTGGTCAGGAGTTCGTATGCCGTGCACGCGAAGCTGTACATGTCAGCAGCCAAGGGTGTGGGGGAATGATCCTTGGGTCCGGCGCCTAAGATCTCGGGGCTGCAATATTCGAGCGTGCCGCAACCTGGGCGGACGTGGCGGCCACTCAAACCAAAATCGACGAGTACAGCCGTTGAACCTTCGCGTAAGATCACGTTGGAAGGCTTCACGTCCAAGTGACCAACGCCCACCTGGTGCATCGTTTCCAAGCCGGCCAAAATGCCATCCAGATACTGAAAGACATCTGGCATCTTGAGGGAATGACTGCGAATCAGGCGATCGAATCCGGCGCCTTGAATCAGCTCCATCACCAAAATAGGCTTGGGACGTGCGGCGAGATCGAAGGTGACGAAGCGGGCCAGATTGGGATTCTGGGGCAAGGAGAGTAATGCTCCGGCTTCGTCGCGAAACATTT
The DNA here is from genome assembly GCA_038246305.1 of Polyangiales bacterium. GTDB lineage: Bacteria > Myxococcota_A > Polyangia > Polyangiales > Polyangiaceae > JBBRRP01. The sequence goes on from JBBRRP010000073.1 coordinate 29,070, forward strand.
GGAAGAACTCTTGCTCGGACAGACTTCGCGCTGTGGTGGGGTCATACTGCGGGACTTTGAGCGCGAAGGCTTCGGCTTTCTTGTTGTGGCGTTCTTCAAAGCGTCGCGCCACGAACACCGAGCTCACTCCACCCGTTCCTAAGGCACGCACGACATAGAACGCCCCGATCGTGCGACGCGGAAGAAGCCAATCGGGCAGCGGTGAGCGGCGTTTTTCGAGTGGAATCGCTAGAACATCGGCCGTGCCTTTGACGGGCAAGCGGGCGATGCGCCCGAGAACAGTTTTGGTGGCTTGGGCGATCGGCAACGGGAGCTCAGCCCCCAGCTCGGCGAGAGCCATTTCCATTTGGCGGCGATTGGCGGGGACGCCAGAACCCACGGCGCGTTCGATCAATGCTGAGATGGAAGTGACTTCGGCGACGATTTCCAAATGATCGGGCTCGAGCCCCAGCAAGCGTTTCTCCGCGAATTTCATCATGCGGCGCAGCGAATCGGTGGCTTCTTCCAAATCTCCGATCACGTCAAGGTTGGAACCATTGCGATCAATAAGATCTTCGAGCCCCCGGGCATTCGCGACGGCACGCAGACCTCGTCCCAAGCGCAACAGTGTTTGCTTCAGGGCTTCGCCGCGGAACGCGCCACCTCCCAAACGGTGGGCAAAAAACAGCACGGATTCCGCCAGTTTACTCACTTCCAGCTCTGCGGGGATGTGGGTGCTCAACTCTAGAGGAGGGGGCGGGAATGTTTCTTCGGTGGGGATCAGGAAGGACGCATACGCTGAGAGCGGCTCGCGCACGTCGGGGTGAATCGCGGCTTCGGCAATCGCCAAAACCGTTGGGCCGTCACTCAGGGCATGCAGCACGGCTAGCAGTACCTCGCTAGCTTCGTAAACGTTTTCACGAACGGCCGCGTCAAAACTACGCGCCAACGTGGCACACAGGACGCGGTGCACGCCGGCTAGTGGATTGGCGCCAAGCTTCTTGAGCAGCAGACGAATGGCATGGCGCAGTCGGACGCGCACTCCGCTTTCATCGGATTCGGTGGTGGCCGTCTCGAGATCGACGAGGTGAAGCAACGTCTTCAAGCAACGCCCGTGCGCCAACTCCAAGGCGCGTGTGGGCACTCCTTGTTGGAACTTCTGTTCGGCTTCCAGCAACCAAGTACTAAGCCTATTATAGAGGCGTTCGAGCTCAGGAATGCTGTAATCGGTGTCGCCCGGCCGGCGGCGCAAGAGCAATAGGTTGGATAGCCGCGCATGCTCCAAGATATTGAGATCGAGATCGCTCAAGATTGCCAGCAGCAGGGGGAGCTGCGCTGGATCCAGCAAATCGCCCGCCGCCAAGCGGTCCATACTTTCGTGCGCTTGGCCGAGCGCTTGAGTGGCGAGTTCGAAGGCGTGCAGTGCCCCTTCGCTTTCAAAGGCGACCATGGACAACCGGATCGCGTTACCAAGCGTTGTCACTCCGCGACTGCGGGCAGCGAGCATATCAAGCGCTTCTGCAGCGATCTGCGGCAACAGAGAAACACGATCCGCATCGGACAGACTATCGTGCAAGCGTTGCCCGATGGTCGCACCAAATTGGGGAGTGCTCACGTCGTTCAGGAGGTCTGCGATAGCTTCGGCAACGTCGGCGCGGTTGGAACCACTCAACTGTTCCAAAAGCTCTTCGGCGATGTCCGGCTCAGCCTCGATCACCCGCGGCAATCCCAGCACCATGGTGGCGATGAGCCCAGGATCGCGCTCCGAAAATTCACCACCTGCCAAGCGCAGACACTCGACGAAACCTTCCTCCGGATTATTGGCCGTGGCGGCAACCATGGACACGGCAGCTCTTCGCCACTCCGTCGGCGTGAGACCAGGGTCGAGCGCGACCTCCATTTCGTCGCGCAGCGTCGTGCTCACGGTGCTTAACAAGCCCCTGGCCGACGCGGCATGGCGCCAGACCAGAGGCTCGCGATCACCCAGCAAACGATCAAAGACCGGTCGTGCCCACGAGCTCGTGATGAGCTGCTCTACCTCCAGTGCGCCCGTCTGAGCGCGGTGGGTGGCTTCGCGCGCAGCGTGTTCAAATAACCGAGCTGCCAAGCGTCGCGCGGGGAGCGCACCGGTGGAAGGCTGTTCCACCCAATGCCGAAACAGCTCGCGCCGACTCACGATCGTGAGCGCCAGCGGATCGGCGTGCACAGAGGTACCGATCGAAAGATCGAATAGCAGCGCCATCCGTGCCTGCATCGAAGGCGATTCCTGCGTGCGACCCGAACCAAGTGCCATGCGTGCGGCAACCTCAGCAATCGTGCTCGCCGTGCCCTCCTTCAGTCTCGAAAGCTCCCGTCGCC
>JBBRRP010000074.1:0-31101 GCA_038246305.1 Polyangiales bacterium
CTCGAAGGGCTTCTTTCGGCGTGGGCCTTCCAGCAACAGTCGCGGCCTCTCGCGAAAGCACATTCTTTCCGCGTGTGAGGCGAGCTTGCGACGCCTAAAGCTCGACTACCTCGATCTTTATCAGATCCACGGCCCGGACCCGGCCACACCCATCGAGGAAACACTGCGTTCCCTTGATGATCTCGTGCGCCAGGGCAAGGTTCGGTATGTGGGTTGCAGTAACTTGTTTGCGTGGCAAATCGCGCAGGCGAATCTGGTCGCGCGCCATCACGGATTAACGGAATTCTGTTCAGCTCAACACCTCTTCAATCTCATTGTGCGGGATGTGGAGCGGGAAATCTTGCCTGCTTGCCGGAATTTTGGGCTGGGAATGATTTGCTGGAGCCCGCTGGCGGGCGGTATGCTGAGTGGCAAGTATCAGCAGGCTGAAAGTCCGCTAGCTGGCTCGCGCATTGCTCAGCGCGCCAATGCCGAGGTGCCACGGTATTGGCACGAGCGCGGCTTCAAAGTCACCGCGAATCTCCGGAAGCTGGCTGAACGCGTAGGTGAGTCACCGCAGCTTCTCGCGTTAGCCTGGTTGCTCTCAACTCCTGGCGTCACCTCCGTGATTGCCGGCGTGCGTACCGTGGAGCAAGCTCAAGAGAATTGTAAGGCTGGCACCTACGAACTCGACGTGAGTGTTCGGCAGGAGTTAAACGAGCTTGCGGCGTTTGATGTGGGATATCCGGCCAATTGGATTGCTCTGAATGGGGCGCCTCAGTTCGAGGATGTTGAAGGCTGAAGCGCAAGACTCGCTTGTGCTAGAGTATGGCGTGAGCATGCGTCGAGTCTGGAGTTGGAGCTTATTGGCAGGCGGGATCGTCCTGTCAGCTTCCAGCTGCTCGGGCAAGGATGAGGCCACGCTCGGGCCGAGCAGCAATTTAGGTGGGAGGTTGGGGAGCGGGGGAATGGCCGCTGGAATGTCAGGTGGCGTTTTGAATACCGGTGGCCTGGGCGCGCTCGGTCTGGGCGGGCAGGCGCGTGGGTTGGGTGCCGCTCCGAGCAGCGCGGGTGCCGCGGGTGAGTCGGGTGCCTCAGGCGCGGCGGGCGCATCACAGGCAGGAGCCGCGGGCGCGGCGGGCGCCACATCCGAAGTGATAACCGGAGACGGTACATGTTCTTCCGAGGCGGGGTGTTTCCTGAGTTGTGATGTCGCAGCACCTCAAGCTTGCCGTCACAATTGCAACCTCCAGTCCATCTGCAACGAGAGTTGCGAAAAGGGGGCCTGCACGAGCGCGTGCCAGGGGAGTGCCACGTGCTACTTAGGTTGTTCCGGGGGAGGCTGCGCAGTTGAGTGCACGGGCGCGGCGCATTGCACGGCGAGCTGTACGGGCGGAGGCTGTCAGATGGCGTGCAAGGACAGCGCGACGTGTACCTTCAAGTGTCCGGGTGGCAATTGCGTGTTCACCTGCGCCGATCCCGGTCGCTGCACGACTACCTGCAGTGCCGATGCCGCCAAGCCGTGCTCGGGTCCGTGAAGAGCCCGCTCGGGCGGATTGACCCGATGAATTGATCGGGTGGATTGACGACTGTTTTAGTCAAGATCATCGCTCATGAAGGCCAGATCAAGGCGATCTCTGGGGTGAAAACTTGCCGTTTGACGCCGACAAATGCATCGACCAAACTATAGTTGAGTTTTCCGACAGATTAAGTCAAGAATAGGCTGCGCCCATGAATTTCGACCCTTCAATCAGTGTTGCAGGCCTGTTCGTCGGTTTCGTCGTGGGCCTCACAGGAATGGGAGGAGGAGCGTTGATGACGCCGCTCCTGGTGCTGCTGTTCAATATCCACCCGCTGGCTGCAGTCTCGAGCGATTTGGTGGCGTCGCTGATCATGAAGCCGGTCGGTGCGGCCGTGCACATGAAGAAGGGGAAAGTGCACTTTGGTCTTGTGCGTTGGCTGCTGATCGGAGCCGTTCCCACCGCGTTTGCTGGCGCCTGGCTGGCTAACAAGCTGGCGCGCGGACATGACGTCGAGAATGCGCTCAAGATGGCGCTCGGCGTCGCGCTGCTCGTCGCGGTAACCGCGCTTACTGTGAAGACGCTGCTGGCCTACAAGCGGCGTGAGAGTTCTGAGGGCAAAGAGCTGCCACTGACGGTGCGTCCGTTGGCGACACTCATGGTTGGCCTGATAGGTGGCACGGTCGTGGGGGTGACGTCAGTGGGCTCGGGCTCGCTCATGATGGTGTTGCTGCTCTTGCTCTACCCGCGGCTGAAGGCGTCGGAGCTGGTGGGTACCGACTTGGTGCAGGCTGTTCCATTGGTGGGAGCAGCAGCGCTCGGGCACATCTTGTTTGGAGATGTTCAGCTGGGCCTCACCGTCTCGCTCATTGTGGGCGCCTTGCCGGGTGTTTACGTGGGTGCCCGGCTGTCGGCGCGTGCGCCGGACCACTTCATTCGGCCTCCGTTGATGACGGTGCTCTTGGCCTCGGGCCTGAAGCTGTTGGGTGTTGGGACGGCAACGGTGGTGTTGGCTTCAGTAGGCGCCTTGGTGACACTGGCGCTTCTGGCTGCTGTTGCCCGACGTCGCGAGTCACGCGAGTTACGTGAGTTACCCATGCCAGCTTCGATAAGCATCGCCTCACCCGAGCAACTATTGCCGGATCGTAGCGCCTAGGAGCGGCCGGAAGGGCTCGAAGCGATGCCCGGCTAGGCCGGGGTCAAATGTTTATGTTACCTTTTTAGGTTCATGGCTCGACGAACCTTCGCGATCGGCGACATTCATGGTGAGACGGGGCACCTCTTTAAGTTGCTGGCTGGCCTTCCCAAGTTAACATCAGAGGATACGATCGTTTTCCTGGGCGACTACGTCGATCGGGGTCCCAATTCTGCACAGGTCGTTGACTACATCCGGAACCTTCCCGCGCAAACGCCGGCGAAGGTGGTCGCGCTTCGGGGCAATCACGAAGACGCCTGGCTCCGTGTGGTAGAAAAAGGGTGGGATGAGTTCGTCTTGCCACCCGGCAACGGCTGCTTAGCTGTGTATCGTTCGTTTGTGGGCGGAGCAGTTCCAGCCGAAAATGAGAAACCGCGGGCGGATGAGGAGATGATGTTGCGCACGGGTCAGTTCTTTCCCGATGACGTGGTGGATTGGTTTCAAAGTCTTCCTTATTGGTATGAGGACGAATTCGCTATCTACGTTCACGCAGGGCTGCCGCGCAGTGAGACGGGCTTCTACCATCCGAGTGAGGCGCCCCAGCCGCTCTCCTTGCTGTGGATGCGCGATCAGCACTTCTTTACAAACTATCGAGGTAAGCGCGTGGTCTTTGGCCACACGCGCACTGAGTGTCTTCCACAGGAATTGTCCGGGTACACGCCAGAAGATCCAACGGATCTCTGGGCTGGCGAAAATGTTGTGGGCATCGATACCGGTTGTGGCAGCGGTGGCTTCTTGACAGCTTTCGAATTGCCCAGCCTAAACGTGTACGAGTCGCGCTAGCAGGTGCTTCGATACAACACCTACGGCGTGTTCACCTTTCAGCTCGGGTGTGCGCCGCTGAGCGTTCCGCGCCACAACTGCTTCAGCGAACTCACTGAGCACAGCAGAATGAAGGGCCCCGCAATGACTCCCAAAGAGAGCATGCGGCTTCCCACGCTCGGCTCAATAAAAGCCGCAATTAGGCCCAGCAGGGGGCCGATGGCAAAGCCCATTCCAATCAAACCCTCGTGCGCACCGCCCGCATCAACTGCCGCATTCCGCACCACCAGTGCGTAGAGCAGCGCGGAATAATAGGTCAGCGCTGAGGCGAGCCCAAAGATCGTCTCGCCCAGAAGCGCGACGGCGAGGCTAGGTGCAAACAGAGACAAGCCAAAACCCAATGGCAACGCGAGCACAACGCTGGCAAGCAACACGGGCTTACCCTGCCAGGCTGTGAAGAGCCCGAGACTTGCGAAGGTGAGTACTCGCACAACGTCCAGCCACGAAGCTGCCAGCGTGGCCCCCTGCACACTCAACCCAAGCTGGGTGAAGACGTCCGGCATGAGGGGCGCCATCAAAAAGAGCAATGAATAGGAAGCCAGCATCGTCCAGCGGCTTGAAACCAGAAGCGCTGAAAAGCGCGCCAATACCGCAGGGCTTGGACGCGCCGGGTGATCGGCTTCGAGATGCAACGGCTTCTTAGGCAGAAGAAAGAGCAGCAAAAGCCCCACCACGTTGATCGCAGCGGCTAAGACAAACAGCGCGGAAGGCTGTTTCGATGCAATCAACGGTCCACTCACGGCGAGCCCGAGTGGCACGCTGAGCGCCCAGCTGACGTTGAAGTACCCCACCAATCGAAACATCACATCGGGTGTTCTGCCTGCGCTCACGAACGTTTCCACGAGCGGCCACTTCATGCCTTGCAAGAAGGCGATGCAGGGAAAAAATGCTACTATCGCAAACGCGGTGGGCCGATACGCCAGCGCCAGATGCGCTCCTAATAGCACGAACAGATTGAAAAAGAGGACTCTGCGTTCCCCCCACGCATGAGCCAAACGATGGCTGACGAGGGCGCCGATGACGTACGCCACGCCAAATGAGAACGCAACACTCAGGTTCTCTCCGCGAGCGAAACCAAAACGGGAATGGGTGTAGAAGTAGAGCCCACGTTCAAGCAAAATCGTTCCCAAGCTCTCCACGAAAGTGAGCAAGAGAATGCCAACAAGTGCCCGCGACGGGCGTTCATGGGTTTGGGTCACGAGCGTTTCTTTCAAGCCAGACGCACGGCCAGTGCGTGTCTCACGAAAGGCGGCTCTTCCAGTGCGTGCTTCACGAAAGGCGGCTCTTGTAGTCCGCGTAACCAAAACGCCGGATCACGCGCAGCTCTCCCGCCTTCGGCCCCGCGAGTGTGATGGACGGCAATCTCACGCCATTGAACGTCGTGGTCTTCACCATGCTGTAGTGCGCCATATCCGTGAACACTAACCGATCGCCGATCTGAAGCGGCTCAGCGAAGGAGTAATCGCCAATGATGTCTCCTGCCAGGCAGGTGAGGCCGCCTAAGCGATAACGATGGGCGGCTTGCTCAGGCTCAAATGCGCCCAGAATTTCGGGGCGATACGGCATTTCGATCACGTCGGGCATGTGCGCATTCGCCGAGGTATCTAAAAGGGCGATCTTTCCACCGTTATCGATGATGTCGAGCACCTCGGCCACCAGATATCCGGTGTTGAGCGCCACGGCTTCGCCCGGCTCCAAGTAGACTTGCACTTGGTGTTTCTGTTGGAAGTTCTGAATCAATCGTTCCAGCAGTGGAACATTGTAGTCGGCCCGCGTGATGTGATGCCCGCCTCCAAAATTAATCCACTTCATTGAGCGGAGCACGCTTTCGCACTTGCTCTCAAAAACACACAACGTTCGTTCGAGGGCGTCTGAGTTGCTTTGGCAAAGCGCGTGAAAATGCAAACCCTGGATCCCGGAAAGATCCGTCTTGAGGAGCGCCTCCGCGGTGGTGCCCAAACGCGAGCGCCGTGCGCAGGGGTCGTACATTTCGACGTGCACTTCTGAGTGCTCGGGATTCACGCGGATCCCAGCTTCAACGTTGCCAGCCCTCAGCACTTGGTCCTTGAAGCGTGCCCATTGCTCAGCCGAGTTGAACACAATGTGATCGGCGAGTGTCAAGAGTCCCACCATGTGAGCTTCGGAATAGGCGGGTGCGTAGGCGTGCACCTCGCCCTTGAATTCCTCACGTCCAAGGCGGGCTTCATCCACCGAACTGGCAGCAATCCCCTTCAAATAACTCATGATCAGTGGTGCCGCGCTGAATAGAGCAAAGCCCTTCAGTGCCAGGAGGATCTTGGCGCCCGTGCGATCCTGCACGCCTCCGAGGATCTTCAGATTGCGCTCCAGGAGGCCAAGATCGCAGACGAAGCTAGGGCTCTCAACTTCCCGAGGATCGAAGCTCAGCATACTTTTACATGCCAAGGTAAGCCTGAAACGGCGAGCTTCTCCAAGAACGGCGTGGGGTCGAGCTGCTCAATGTTGAACACACCGGCACCCTTCCATTGGCCCGTGACCAGCATGATGGCGCCAACGACGGCTGGCACACCCGTCGTATAAGAGATAGCCTGGGAACGCACTTCGCGATAGCACTCTGCATGATCGCAGACGTTGTAGATGAACACTTTGCGTGGCTTGCCATCCTTGACGCCTTCGATCAAACAGCCGATGCAGGTTTTTCCGGTGTAGGTTTTCGCGAGCGACGCCGGATCCGGGAGAAGTGCTTTCAAGAATTGAATTGGCACGATCTTTTGACCATTAAAATCAATTGGCTCGATGCCAGTGATCCCGACGTTTTCCAAGACTTTTAGGTGGGTGAGATAGCTTTCTCCGAAAGTCATCCAGAAGCGAATTCGCTTCAAACCACGGATGTTCTGCACCAAAGATTCGAGCTCCTCGTGATAGAGCAGGAAGGCTTTGCGCTCGCCGACTTCGGGAAAATCGAAGACCCGGCTCTCGGAAAGCGGGTCTGTTTCTTTCCACTCGCCGTTTTCCCAATAGCGGCCGCGCTGGGTGATCTCACGGATATTGATTTCAGGATTAAAGTTCGTAGCAAAGGGCTTGCCGTGATCGCCAGCATTGCAATCTAAAATGTCCACCATGTGGATCTCATCGAACAGTTCCTTCTGCGCGTAGGCACAGAAAACATTCGTCACACCCGGGTCGAAGCCTGAACCCAAGAGAGCCATGCGGCCTGCTTTCTTGAAGCGGTCTTGGTAGGCCCACTGCCACTTGTATTCAAATTTGGCAATGTCGCGGGGCTCGTAGTTGGCCGTATCCATGTAATCCACACCGGCTTCCAAGCAGGCGTCCATGATCGTGAGATCCTGATACGGCAACGCGACGTTCAGCACGAGGTCGGGTTGGTAATCCCGGATGAGCTTCACCGTTTCGGGCACATTGTCGGCGTCCACTTGCGCGGTTTGAATGGTGCGCCCATGCAGCTCTTGGATTTGAGCCGCAATCTCCACACAGCGCGCGTGTGTCCGGCTCGCCAACAGCACCTCGCTGAAAACATCTCTAGCGAGCGCGCACTTGTGAGCCACGACGCTGCCAACACCACCTGCACCGATAATCAGAACCTTGCTCATGTTGCTCTCGTTTGCTGAAATTCTGGCTCAAATTCAAGGTGTCTCGGCACTTTGCCTGTTAAGGCGCCTCCCTTTTCGCGGCAACCAATTGGCCAGCAGCCACCTGCGCTGGCGTTCCAGGCGCCCAGGGCTTGGGAGCCAGCGTGACAGCTCGGTGACTAACCTTTGATTTTTGCTGGCAAGGGCGGCCTGACTTCGGACAAGATAGCGCGGTGACGCTCAATATTTCGGCGCTGGAACTGCTTGAACGCTACGACGTGTTCCTGCTGGATGCGTACGGGGTCTTGGTCAGCACTGAGCGGGCGTTGCCGGAAGCGGCTGAGTTTTTGGAGGCGATCCGGGTGCGAAGGAAGCGCTTCTTGGTGGTCACCAATGATGCGTCACGCTCGGCAGCCACCATCGCCAAACGTCAGCAGGATTTTGGGCTCTCAGTGGAAGCGTCGCAAGTGGTCACGTCAGGTTCACTCTTATGCGGATATTTCCAGCGTAAGAATTTAGTGGGCGCGCCCACCATCGTGCTTGGCACCGGCGAGTCCAATGATTACGTGCGGGAAGCCGGCGGCGTTGTAGTCCCAACAACAGAGGAAGCAGCTCAGGTGATCGCCGTCTGCGATGATGCGGGCTACGATCTGCGGCTTGCCATCGACGATGTGATCACCGTTCTATTTCGTCGCCTTGACCGTGGCCAAACGTGCGAACTAGTGCTTCCAAATCCGGATCTGCTCTATCTGCGCGGTGAGCAAGCCTATGGAATCACCAGCGGTTCCGTCGCGCTGATCATCGAGGCCGCCCTCAAATTACGCTATCCTAGGCATTCGCTGAGTTTCGAACGTTTGGGCAAGCCACACACCCCGATGTACGCTGAGGCCGTGGCCCGGAGTGGTGCGTCGGACCTGTCGCGTGTGGTGATGCTCGGGGATCAACTCGTGACCGACATCCTCGGAGCCCTGGATTTTGGCGTTGATTCAGTATTGGTGGGCACCGGGATCACGCGCTTGGATGAGCTTGGGGATTCCAAGATTCAGCCCACGTTCACGATGAGAGATCTCAGCTTAGCTTCCGACTAATCGCTGTCTGTGCGAGCAGAGTCGTCGCCGAGTGCGTGTGAAGCGGACAAGGCTGGCGAGTGGAAGTGCGTGTGAGAAGCGGACACGGCGGAAACGTGGAAGCGCGTGTGAGAAGCGGACATGGCGGCGGTGGGTCCCTGTGAACTGAGTATTAGATAGTAAGCATGCTTACTACCTTGCAGCGTGCGCGGAGGCTTCCCGCCGACGTGCCGATTCGCTGATGCGCTGGCATTGATTTGCCGACGTGTTGATTTGCCGACGTGTTGATTTGCCGACGTGTTGATTTGCCGACGTGTTGATTCGCTAACGTGTTGATTCGCCGTGTTGTTGCGTAGTTGGTGGGTTTACTTCGACTCTTGCTTCGTCCAGCTGTCCTTCAAAGTGATCGTGCGATTGAACACGGGTGCTGCTGGAGTGCTGTCCAGATCCGCACAAAAATAACCAACGCGTTCGAATTGCACGGGCTCACCTGGCTTCAGTTGAGCTAGCGCGGGCTCAAGCTTGCAGCCCTTGAGCACAACCTTCGATTGGGGATTCAGGTGCTTGAGGAAGCCGTCTTCGCCTTCGGTGGCCATGGGATTTTCTGCGGAAAATAGGCGATCATAGAGGCGAACTTCGGCGTCCACTGCGTGCTTGGCCGAGACCCAATGCAGGGTGCCGCGGACTTTCCGCCCATCTTTGGGGGCGCCTCCGCGCGAATCTGGGTCCCAGGTGCAACGCAACTCGCTGACGTTGCCGTCGGCATCCTTGATGGCTTGATGGCACTTGATGAGGCAGGCGGAGCGCAGCCGCACTTCTGCGCCAATCGACAGGCGGAACCATTTCTTGGGGGCCTCCTCCAGGAAATCCTCACGGTCGATATACAGCTCGCGGCAGAAGGAAACTTTGCGGGTGCCCCGTTCGGCGTGGTCGGGGTGATTCACGGCCTCGAATTCTTCGCTCTCGCCCTCGGGATAGTTTTCGATCACCACCTTGATCGGATCAAGGACGGCCATCACACGCGAGCTCCGCGCATTCAGATCTTCGCGCAACTCATGCTCCAAAAGCGACACATCGACGACGCCATCCCGCTTCGAGATACCCACCCGTTCCATGAAGCCGCGAATGGCCTCGGGCGTGTAGCCTCCGCGCCGTAGACCTGCCAAGGTGGGCATGCGTGGATCATCCCAACCATTCACCACGCCATCGCGCACCAGGCGCTGCAAGTGGCGCTTACTGAGGATCGTGTAGGTGAGCTTCAGTCGACCAAATTCGATTTGACGTGGCCGCGGATCTAGTGCCAATTCGCCCACAAACCAGTCGTAGAGGGGGCGGTGATCCTCAAATTCGAGCGTACAGAGCGAATGCGTGATCTGCTCAATGGCATCGGAAAGACCATGCTGAAAGTCGTACATTGGGTAGATGCACCACTTGTTCCCTGTGCGGTGATGCGCCACGTGCCGGATCCGGTACATGAGCGGATCGCGCAGGTTGAGGTTCGATGATTGCATGTCGATCTTCGCGCGCAACACATGGGCGCCGTCGGGAAATTCGCCTTGGCGCATACGCAGAAAGAGGTCGAGATTTTCGTCCACGCTGCGGCTTCGAAACGGGCTATCGGCCCCAGTGTTGTAGAAGTTGCCGCGTTGCTCCCGGATCGTTTCGAGCGGTTGGCTATCGACGTAAGCTTTCCCCGCCTTGATGAGAACGACGGCCCAGTCGAAGAGTTGCTCGAAATAGTCGGAAGCAAAGAGAGTGGGTGCGGGCCAAGAAAAGCCTAACCAACGCACATCCGCTTGAATCGAATCCACAAACTCCACGTCTTCGGCTACGGGATTCGTATCGTCAAAACGCAGATTACAGGTTCCGCCGTACTTCAACGCAGTGCCGAAGTTGAGGCAGATCGATTTGGCGTGACCAATGTGCAAGTAGCCGTTGGGCTCCGGCGGAAAGCGTGTACCGATGCGCCCTCCCTGTTTCCCCTCTGCACGGTCAGCCTCAATGATTTCGTGGATAAAGTTCAGAGTTGTGGCTTCGCTTGGACGCGTGGGCTCGCTCATGGGGCAGCGAGAATGATGCCGCCGAGGGGGCATTGGCAAGCATTGAAAGATCTTTAGTTCTTGGGCGCCACGCTGAGTACATCCAGCTGCAGGAACTGGCCGCTGAAAGCGTCCGGATAAGGCGGAACACCGGGCACGATGAACGGCGTGCAGACCCCATCGTAGTTGGTGCAATTCATGTAGGCGTTGCAATTTCGATCAAAGGCGACGGCCCGTACGCTGGCTCCCCCCTCGATCGCAATGGTTCGAGTTTGATCGATCAGCGTCACTGACGACGCCGTACCCGTACCGCCAGCTGTATCGTTGAGGAAGTAGATTTGCTTGGGCGACGACACCGACAAGCTGTAAAGATTCAGGTGCACTTCTTCTCCTTCGCTCGAGAAATCGGGAGCGTCCCCGCCAATGTAGAAGTGTTCGCCATCCGGCATTCCGTTGGCGTAGTCGCGCAGCTCCACGACTCCGCGGACTCGGATCTGAACGTTGTAAATCACACCAGGAGTCCCTGGAAACGTCACTGTTTTGTCCGTGCTGTAGTAACCTTGGCGATCACCGTTTGGATCCGCTAGGTCAATCGGGCAAACATTGTCTAACGGCAGATTGGGGCAAGCTGCAGAACCCGGCGGCATCTGTTGTCGACAGAGTGCTTCCCAACGTAAGCCATTCAGCTCGCCGCTCATTCCTTGGCCTCCGCCCGTTGGAATGATGGGGTTGGAGGCTCCTCCGCTGCCACTTCCGCCCGATATCGTGTTGGCGCTACCACCCGACGTTGTGCTGCTCTCGCCTCCCGCTGCAGTAGCCGCGCCGCCACTCATATTTGAGCTTGAATTGCCGCCGGTCGAACCGCCTTGCGCGGTAGACGTTGAGCCACCGGTTGCAAAACTTGCAGAACCGCCGCTTGCTTTTGAAGCTGAACCGCCCGTGTGAGCCGAGCTCGAGTTATTGCCGCCGCTGGCGCCACCGGCAAAGCGTTCGGATGTTTCAGGGGCGCAACTTGTGGAGATGCAGGCGAGCGAAACGAGCGCTGATGAGTACTTCATGTTACTTGAGGATCCCGGTGAGTGCGCCACTGCCAAGCGCAGTTCCGAACGTGGTGGCAGGCACTCCAAAAGCATTCAGGAGTGTCACGAGTAACTTGTTGTGAGGTTCGCTGTTGCTCCAACCGAACGCGTAGTCCGAGTCCCCGGGCGCACCGGACCGCGCTCCGTACATGATATGTTGACCTGTGTTGACGCGACCTCCGCAGGAACCAAAGAGAAATGCGCGCAAATCCGCCCAATTGTGGTCCTTTCCGTCGGCTACATCGCTGCACCACCACCCCAGGCAATTATCCAGCAACGTCGCGCCACCTTCATTGATCGCGTCGAGGCTTTTTAGAAGCTCCGCGAGTTCTGTTGCATACCAGTTGTTGATCTTTTGCATGCCCGCCTCCGCCGGCCCGTCGCCGCCGGGCAGAGCTTCGTGGGACATGGTGTGGTGGTCACTCGCAACGTTCAGCCAAGGAAAAGTCTGCAGCGAGCGCGCGTAGGAATACTGCAGGCTAGCGATGCGCGTCAGATTGCAGGAGAGCGCCAACACCATGAGGTCACGCTGTTGCTTGGCGACGTTAGGGAAATTGTCGGCCGCGCTCGGGTCCCCCATGGCGCTGAACATGGTCTGGGTGCACGAAGCGAGGTTGCTGGTCGGCGTCACACTCAGGCTACGTTCCACCTCACGTAGCATGCTCACGTGTTGATCCAACCGTTGCTTATCTTCCATTGAAACGGCGGAGCTTACAGCGCCAAACTCATTGATCACGAAGTCCATCACGCTCTTGTCGCGTTTGAGATTGGCGTCGAGCATGCCCGGAGCGGGCGGTGTTGACGTGTTTGAGAAAAGTCGCGCGTAGGCCGCGCCTGGGCTGTCTTCGGGCGCCACGGGCTGCGCCGGGCCGGCGTAAGAAAGCCGACCAATCGGGTGATTACCGTAGCGAACGCTCGTTTCGACACCAAATTGGAGCGAAGCATATTTAGTGCTTTGCCCGATCGTTTTGGCGAGCTCTTGATCAACAGAAATCCCGCCTGCCCAGCCGCCTCCAACGGCAGTTGCCGCATCGGAAAACTGGTCGCTACTCATGCCGCCCACGCCAGTCAGCATGGTGGCGATAGCGGAGGTGTGCTGATCGCCGGGTACCGTTGGGCATTTGATTTCCAGTCCGGAAATCACGAGCAACTTCTTCTGGTACGGGGTGAGCGGCGCCGTTTCTGTTCCCAACGTGAAGTTAGGGCCAGTCGCCGCAGGCATAAATTCGGGGAGATTGTTGGTGCCATTGGGGCTGTAGACAATCACCAGGCGTGTGGGTGCCACCTGTGCCCGAGCGCTCTTGGGCAGGAAGGATTCAAGAAAGGGTAGGGCTACAGCCACCCCGCCGGCACCCATTAGGAAAGTTCTTCGAGCGGTGCGCTGCGTGTTCATGGCGTGCCTCCGGGTGAAGCGTTTCGGTAAAGGAAGTAAGTCACTTCATTACCTAACGCCGTGTGGGTGGACGTGGGTAACGAGCGCCTGGGCGCATAAACTCCATAAGGATGCGCCTGGTGCGGTCCAAGCTCACGTGTAAAACTAGCTAACTCAGTTCGGTGCTTCTTCCTTGTTTCCCAAAAAGATCATGCCTAATCCCACTTCGTTGAAGATCCCTCGGATCCGCGAGGATTATCAGCCCGCTTTTCCTGATTTTCCCTGCGTGGTCGGAGAATGGGAGCAACGAGATGATCCGATCAGCGCGTTGCACCGTCACGATTTCTTCGAGATTGGATATTGCCGGCGAGGCACGGGTGTTTTCATCGTGGAAGACAAGCTGTTCGAATTCAGTCCAGGGGACGTCGTCGTCGTAGGCCCCGAGGAGCACCACATGGCGCAGAGTACTCCCGGCACCACCAGCCATTGGGCATTTTGCTACTGCGATCCTCAGGAGCTTGTTGGCGCGCCAAGAGGTAACCGACAGCTGCTCGATCCCTTTCCACTTGCCGGCGCGGAGTTTCGTAATTGTCAGCATCGTGAAGAGCAGCCGCGGCTCAGCGCTTTGGTATCGACACTTTCCACTGAGATTGCGGCACAGCGATCCGACTGGCGGGATGCTGTCCGCGCGTTGGTTTGGCCGATCATGGTTGAGTTGCAACGGCTACCCGGGCGACGGCTAGCTCAGGACACGGAGCGTCGTCAGGCACTCGACCGCATCGCCAAGGCTCTCGATATTCTCGTTCAAAAGGCCACCGAAGAAATTTCGGTGGAAGAGCTCGCGAGAACCTGCGGCATGAGCACGGAGGGCTTGCGACGCTCATTTCAGGGCGCGCTCCAGTGTTCACCCAAGCAGTACCAACAGCGTTTGCGTGTGGAATACGCGGCCCGTCTGCTTAGCAATGGTTCAGGCGTCCTCGAAGCAGGCATGGCGGCAGGTTTCTCCAGCCCCAGTAATTTCTACCGGCAATTTACGGCGGTTATGGGAAGCTCGCCCAAGCGCTGGCAGAGCGAACCCCAGCGATCTAGCTAATCAAATGCCATACGAAGGTCGCCTTCCCCGAGCTAAGATCCTGCTCAGCTGTCAAACGTTCGGGCGCTATTCCCTCACATCCAGATAGTTCGCATGCTTACTATCTGGATGTTGAAAGAGAGGCTTGAGTGCGTTCGTTGCCAGATTAAGCCCCTCTTATTAGGCCCCCACGTCGGCGAGTGGGCTTTCTAGCGTGCTGGGTGCGGTGACATGCAGTTCCCCTGCCGAATTGCGAGGCGCCTCTAACGCTGCAGCGAGCACCTCGCTCATATCTTCCGCCAGCACTACTTCCATTTCGCTCAGGATCGTGGCCGGGAGATCCTCCAAATCGCGCGCGTTCTTCTTGGGCAAGATCACGCGTCGGATGCCTGAGCGGTGAGCAGCTAACACTTTGGCCTTGATTCCGCCCACCGGGAGCACGCGCCCCCGCAGCGTGCATTCACCGGTCATGGCAGTATCGGAGCGCACCAAGCGATCGGTGAGCAAGGACACGAGCGCCGTGAAGATCGTGACTCCAGCAGAGGGACCATCCTTAGGAACACCACCGGCGGGCACGTGAATGTGTAGATCAAAGTGATCCACGGTGTCGGCAGCGACACCCAACTCCTGGGTATGGCTCTTTAGGTAGCTGAGTGCTGCGCGGGCGGATTCCTTCATCACGTCGCCCAGTTGCCCCGTGATTTCAACGCGACCTTTACCAGGCATTTTTGACGTTTCGATGAACAGGATGTCACCGCCGAATGGTGTCCAAGCCAGGCCCGTGGCGATACCTGGCGTTTGCGGACCTTCGATCAAATCCGTGTCGAATCGAGCTTTGCCGAGATATTCCTTGATTTGTTCGGTGTCGACGTGAAGCTTGAGAGGCTCATCGGCGTGATGGCGAGCTACCTTGAGCGCCACCGAACGGATCAGACGCATCAGCTCGCGGCTCAGTTGGCGCACCCCGGCTTCACGGGTGTAGCGCGTGATGATGGAGTCCAACGCGCCGTCGGTCATCGTGAGTGTATTGTTGGGCACTCCGCTTTCTTCGAGGCGCTTCTGGATCAGGTGTTTGCGGGCAATTTGGCGCTTTTCTTCGGGTGTGTAGCCGTTCAGTTCCACGATTTCGAGCCGGTCGCGGAGCGGGGCCGCGATCGTTTCCAGTGTGTTCGCCGTACATAGGAATAGTACTTCGCTCAGATCAAACGGCAACTCGATGTAGTGATCTGAGAACGTATGATTCTGCTCAGGGTCCAGCACTTCTAAGAGCGCCGCTTCAGGCGACCCTGAATAACCAGCTGAAAGCTTGTCGATCTCATCCAGCAGGATGACTGGATTCTTGGCTTTCAACTTGCGCAGCGCTTGGATCAAGCGCCCAGGCAATGCGCCCACGTAGGTGCGGCGGTGCCCACGTATCTCGGCTTCATCGCGTACGCCGCCGAGCGAAATGCGTGCAAAAGGCCGACCGGTTGCTTGAGCGATGGATTCACCGAGTGAGGTCTTGCCAACTCCGGGTGGGCCGACCAAGCACAAGATGCTGCCCTTCTTATTGCCGGAGAGCTTGTGCACGGCCATGTGCTCCAAGATGCGTTTCTTCACATCCTCAAGCCCCGTGTGGTCGCGGTCGAGTTGAGCCGAGAGCGCGTCGAGATCATCCTGAGTTTCGGCACGCACGTTCCACGGAAGCTCCGCGAGCCAATCCAGATAATTCCGGATCACCGATGCCTCGGGGCCCTGCGCGGACTCCAAACGCCCGAGCTCACGCTCAAAGACTTCCTTCACTTCCTCTGACGCACCTTTGGCCTCAAATTTCTCGCGCAAACTCTCGACATCATCCCCTTCTTTTTCGCCGAGCTCTTTCTTGATGGCCTTCAACTGCTCCCGGAGCACTGCTTCACGCTGATGCTTGCCAAATTTCTCGCGCACATTCTTCTCGATCTTCTCTTTCAACTCTGACCGGACTTGTGCCTCATTCAGCAACGAAAGCACTTTCTGCAAGCGTTCCGGCACCCGAGCCTCCGCCAGCACGGCAACCGTTTGTTCCGTTTCGATGGGGAGCATGGAAGCGACGCGATCGGCCGCTTCGGACGGGGTCAGATGCTTGAGGTTCTGCTCGCTCAGGGCGCCTCCGTTGTGCGACAAAGTTTGTGAAACCTTCTGTGCGAGCTGTTCAGCCCAAAGCTGTGCCTCGGGCGTGTCCCCGTGGACTTCCGGCAAGAGCTCGCCGGGAGCTTGCAAGAAAGCGCCGTCAGCTAAGAAGCTGGAAAACGACGCACGCCCCAGACCCTCGAGTGCGACCTGAAAACGCGTGTCACTTTGGCGCACAATCTGGACAACTTTTGCAAAGGTGCCCGTCTCGAAAAGATCTTCTGCCTGGGGGTCCACGGTGTTGGCGGAGCGCTGCGTGGCGACGCCGATCACATCTCCGATGTGCAGTTTACGAATCAAGGCGATTGAACTCGACCGCCCGACCGTGAGGGTCAGCGTCGTCCCAGGGAAGACGACTCCCGAACGCAAAGCGAGCACGGGAAAGGGATTTTGGGGAACCGGAGCGCCATCACGAAGCATCGAAATAGGACCTTTCATGGAGAGCCGCAGACGCCGATTGCCCGGGAAATCAGCGGCTCAAAGGGAGTGGCTTGAATGATGAACGAAACGTAAATCGCTTCAACCCCCAGTCAAGGCCCGAAAATAAAGAGTCTGCTGGGGGCTCCCCAAATGAAAGCACTGCCCCATGCTTTCCTCAACGGCTGCCGAAACGCTGGCGCCGAGGCGAGTTCGAAGCTGCCGTGGCGGATACGCGCGGGCGAGCAACAATGCCGTTGAGCAAGAGGCTCACGAGATCTTGAACAGCACGCATCGCGTCGCGTTCTTTATGTCGGAAGAGCAAAGGCGGGGTGAGGCTCGCGCAAGCACGCAGAATCAATTCCGCCGTGGCTCGCGCGTTGTGCATGGCGAATTCCGCTTCGCGCCCGCCGCGTTCAATCAGGGCCGCGATCAGCGTCACTTCTTCGTCAGAGGAAGTCGCACCCCAGTGCTTGGGCGTTTCAGATTCACACTGCACGAGGTCACAAGAATGCGTGCCAAGCTCCGCAAACTTGTAGAGGATCTGAGTGCGCGCCAAGAGCATGCGCGTGAGCCGCTCGGCGAACGTTCCTTCACGAGCTGCCTGACGCATCGCTTCGAGCACGTCGCGGTGCCGCTGACGGGTGAGCTCGAGCACGATGTCGTCTTTCGAGTCAAACTCCAGGTAAACGCTGCCTACGCCGATGCCGACTTCCTTGGCGATGTCGCCGATCGTCGTTTTGCTGGAGCCGTAGTGGCAAAAGAGGCGTTCGGCGGCCCCCAGGATCGATTCGCGGCGTTCGGTTTCAGATGCGGTCATTGGGCGGACTCAGAATGAAGGGAAAAGTAGTGAACGAATTCGTCAAGGATTCAGACGCTAGTCGTTTCGATCCGGGATGTCAGCGGTAATCCGTCTGTCCGTGGAGAAAATCGGAATTGCTGCAGAAACAGCCGGCTACTTCAAGCTTTTCGCCCCTCAAGCCAGCGCGCCACCTCGGTGCCAAAAGCCTGGAGATCCAGCGCGCCCTGGGTGGCCGCGGAGTAGACGAGCGCTGGATCGATTCGTTCGTAACCATGCGCGACGATGTTGCGCAACCCGACTGCGCGTTGCATCGGCTCAAGAACCGTTTGACTGATGACTCCGAACTCATGAAGTCTGAGGAAGCTCTGGGCTAGGTTCTTGCTTGGGGGAAGCGCTTCGTCTGAAATGATGTGGGAGGCGATGTTTGCACAGATTTGCACAGCGAGGAGCAGGTTAAAGGGCGTCGCGATTTTTGGCTAACGCTTCAACCGACGACGGATGGTGCAACTCAATTCGTGCCACGCGGTCCTGAAGCTGAGCTAGCTTGGCTGCAATGAGGTCAAGCTTGACCATCAGAGACCTTCCTCAGCCACGCGTTTCAACCAAGCAGCCTGTTGGCGATGGTACCGAGGGAGGTCGTCTTCGAGGAGAAGAAGCGTTCGCGAGACCCAACGCGCGTAGCTACCATCGGCTCTTTCGTACAAAGGCAAAGCCTCCGCCACGAGTTCGCTCAAGAGCACAATCGAAGCATCGTCCAAGGCCACTACCTGAACTTCGCGGTTCACCCATCGCTCCGCCTTGCGAGTGAGCTCCAGGACGTCGATATTCTTGCCCACGACTGCAATGTCCAGATCGGAGCCTTCGCTGGCTTGTTCTCGGGCCACAGAACCGAAAACCAGGGCCAGCTCAAGACCCGGGAATTCCCGCCAGATGCTAGCCAGTGCACGCTTGAAGGGCTCTACGTTGGGGCGCACGAAGACGAGCCTAGCATGACCTCGTTGAGCGTCGCCAGGATGCGTCGGGGGGGAATGACGCAGCCGAGCTCAGGGCGCGTAGCGCACCCAGAATGACGAACGCTTTCGCACCGGGTGAAGCTTGCGCCAAAGGGCGTCGGGCAAATACACATCGGTGTCGCAGTAATTGCACGTGAGCACACGCTGGGCATCACCGGTTACTTTAAGGTTGGCACCACATTGTGGGCACGTGAAGAGCACGGGTCGGAGCGCATCCGTCTTGAGCGTCTCGCCGGTGGGAATCGCTCCCGAAGGTGCTCCAAAAACTTGAAGCGCCAGCGGCTCCACGGCTGTTAACCAGGCGGGTACTGCTGAGGTTGGAATGGATGACCCGCACACGCAACTCAAGGTGCCGGCGGCACCAGAAGGGACTGAATCGGCTTGGAGCACGGCGCCGCAGGCTGCACAGCTGGGCGCTTCAGGACCCCATCGAATCAAGAACTTGAACTCGCCTGAGGTGAGCGAACTGCCGCGCGTCTTTCCGGGGACAATTCCAAGCTCCGCAGCAAAATTGCGAAAACCTAAGATGCTCTTCCAGAGTGCCGCTTCAACTTCAAGCAAGGAATGGCAAGCTTGGCATTGTACCTGGAGGTTCGGCCCTTCCAGCATCACGGCCTCTCCGCACTCCGTGCAAGGCATCTGAACGCGGTAGACGAAGTAGCTCACGCGCCCAAGGATGAGCGACCTGGGCTGCGTCGGTCAAGTGGCTACAAGGTCACATCGGATGGCCATCAATTCTCAGCTGAAATGTGAAATACGGCGGAATGCACATGCCGCCGCTAGCGCCGCGTGCGCAGACATAGTCGTCGCGACAGGGATGGTGGAAATCGCAGGCGCGGAGCGCTCCGGGACGCGTGTGTTCAGCCACGCAGCGTTCAAAGGGAATTTGTGCGGCCAAGCAGGCGTTGAATTCGGTGAGCAGTGCGATCCCGCCGCAGGTGGCTTGAGGTGGCATTCCCGCGCAGGGGCCTGAGCAGAGCCCTCCGGGGAACCCAACGCCATTTTCCTCACACACGCCGCCACCGCCACAGGTTTCCTTTCCAAGCAGACGCACGCTATCTTTGCGGGGATTGATGTTGGCACTGATGGGGCCGCTTTCGCAGCCATCGCCGACGCTCGGCCCAGTTATGGGCTCGCACTCGCCCACCTCGGAATCAAAATGGCTGACGCAACGGAGCCCCGCCGCGCACGTCCAGGCCGCGAAGCTCGGATCTCCGAGCCCACAGCGGGCGCCGGGGCCATTGTCCATGGGCGTATGCTCGGGCGAAGGTCGACGTTCATTGGGAGCAATGCCTGCCGCGAGCGCCTCCACATAGGGCTTTCTCCGCTCCAATTCCGCGTGCAAGTGGGGAGACATGGGAACTTCGAGCGCGTCCACCGTGTCATCTTTGGGCTCGACGCCTAGAAGGTGAAAACCTGCGATGCTGCGGCTCTGGTGACAGCCCGGGCACGAGATTGCATCCAGGCGGCGCAAAAGTCCTTCAGGCGTCGGCAGAGTGGCATACGAAGTGAGGTCCGTTCCTGCGAAGGCTTTGGCCGAAAATAGGCTTGAAAACGGCCGGTTGGCTCGACGCGCCAGGCCGTGCGGTGAGACGGAAACGGCGCGTGTCGCGAGAAATTCTTCTGGCAACACGAGCGTTCCGGCGTCGAGCGCTTCGAGTGTCTTCTTGGAGGTGAGCAGTGTTGTTAGCTTGTTACGTAGTTCTTTCGACTGGCTGAGCCGAGCCACGTCGGGCATGTTCTCCAAGGGAGTCGGAACTAGAAACGGCGCCTGCTCCGTGCGTCGAAAAACCCTGAGCACATATTCCGCGTGGCCAGCCATCGCGGGCCGCACGGTTGACGGCCAACGAACGCTTTGGAAATTGACCTCAACCGACTTGGGCTTCCACTCGGCTTGGCGTGCTTTAGCGAGTGGGCCGCTCTCCGCGAGCAACCATGCAGTCTGCTCGCCTTCACTCAGGTTTCCTGGTTTAAGCCAGGATTGCGCTACTTTTTGGCAGCTGCCCGAGGCGTCGGGCTCCTGAAACGACACGACATTCACCGTCATGGGGAGACGCGAAGCGACCAGCCCCACCTTCGTCTCAAAGCGATAGGCCAGGCGATAAATGAACCGCACTTCACCACAGTGCGTTGGCGCAAACGGACGCCGATCGAGTCGATTCACGACCCCGATCAATTCGAAATGGGTCGCCTTAGAATTCAACCAATGCCCATCCAACTGCCGATGGGAAAAGCGCATCCCCACACCCAAAGATGCGTCCGAACGCTTGTCTGCAGCTAAATCGTTGGCGACGACATCCATGAGCGCGCGATACGCAACCGAGCTAGCGAGTGCCTGGGTGCTTTCTTCGGGCTGCCCAGAAATCATCGAGCCGGCGTCAAAGCCAGCCTTCGAGAGGGAGGCGAGAACACCCGGATCGGAAACGATCACGACCGGGATAGGGGCGTCGGTTAACGTCGATTTGGGTGTTTCAGTGGCCGCGGGTGTGAGTGCCGGGGGCGTGCGTGCTGGGCGCGTCCTTGCCGGGGGCGCGATGGTCGATACCAGAGGTGACGGGTGAGAAGGCGAGCGATCGGCGTGACCGCAAGCGATTGCTAACGCCGCAGCCACAAGAGAAAGGGCTGCGAACCTGCCTTTGAACACCCCCCGTTCCTCAGCCGACCTTCACCCAGATGCCGTTATTTTGGCTGGATTCTATCGTCTTTTGAATGAAACGCATGGCGTCCAGGCCATCCTTCACGGTGGGCACCGAGAGCGCCGTTTCGCTCGGTTTGCGTTTTTCGATGGCGGCCGTGATCTGTTCGGCAAGGTCAGTGTAAATCTGTGCGAAGCCTTCCAGGTAGCCCTCGGGGTGTCCGGAAGGGATGCGTGTGGCGTGACCTGCAGCGGCGCCGAGCCCTTGTCCGCCGCGTGTGAGCAGCTCGGGCGTTTGGTTGAGTCGTTGGTGCGTGAGGTGATTGGGGTGCTCCTGTTCCCACAATAAGCCGCCCTTTTCGCCGTAGATGCGCAACTTCAAACCGTTCTCGTGACCGATGGCCACTTGGCTCGACCACAACATGCCCTTCGCACCATTTTCGTAACGCAAGAGCACGTGCACGTTGTCGTCGACTTGCCGCCCAGGAACGAAGGTTGTCAAATCGGCGGAGAGCTCGCTCACGCGAAGGCCGGTGACGAACGCTGCCAGATTGAAGGCGTGCGTTCCGATATCTCCGAGGCAACCACCTGGGCCGCTCTTCGTCGGGTCAGTGCGCCAAGCGGCTTGTTTTTGGCCGGAATCTTCGACCTTGGTCGCGAGCCAGCCTTGCGGATATTCGGCTTGAATCACGCGCAGTTTGCCTAGCTCACCGTTTCGCACCATCTCGCGTGCGTGTCGAATCATCGGATAGCCGGTGTAGTTGTGCGTAACGCCGAAAACGAGGCCAGTGCGTTCAACAATTGCTGCCAGCGCTTCTGCATCCGCCACATTCGTAGTGAGTGGTTTGTCGCAGATCACATGAATGCCTGCTTCTAGAAAGGCTTTGGCTGGAGCAAAATGCATGTGGTTCGGCGTGACAATCGAGACCACATCGATGCAATCAGGACGGCGTTTTTCCTTCTCCAGCATTTCCGCGTAGGAGCCGTACGCGCGATCTTCGGCAATTCCAATTTCCGCTGCCGATTCACGGGCACGCGTTGGATCTGAAGAGAGTGCTCCTGCAACCAGCTCGTAGCGATCATCAATGCGCGCTGCGATGCGATGCACAGCGCCAATGAATGCGCCCTTGCCGCCGCCAATCATGCCGAGTCGAAGTCTTCTTTTTGCGCTGGTGCTTGCCATGTTCGAGGTCCTGCGGTGGTGGGTGGGTTCGCGGCGCATCCTATACCGAGCCTGGGGCGTCCTGCGATGGGAGCGCGTTTCGGCGCTGATCAGCCTGAATCGCGCGTGATTGTGGAGCGCGGCCACGGCATGAAGCTTGAGATGAACGGCCGCTGCGCGCGCAGAACAGGCAGAGCATCCCCGCGTGCTTCTAAACTTGTCGGTGACCTCTCAAAGTCGAACACGAGATAGTAAGCATGCTTACTATCTTCCGAAGAAAAAAAAGGGGGCCGCTTCGCTTCGCTTCGCTTCGCTTCGCTTCGCTTCGCTTCGCTTCGCCTCAAGGGAGGTGTAGGCATCCAGCGAGCAAACCAAGCGCTTAGCGCTGGATCACAGGTTTTGGCACGTTGGCTCAATGGAGCACTCGCTTGCATTGGCCTTCACAGGATGCCGCTGATCTCGCCGCTCCGGCATGCTAGTGTGGCGCGCCACGCGGTCTTTTGCTGACGTTTGCTGCCCATTTTCAGAAGCCCAAACCGATGAGTGACACGACCCCTACACCCGAAGTCAGCCCCGCCAACGCTGAAGCACTGCCCAACCAGGCAGGCGGAACGGAAAGCGAAGCCGCGTTGAACCAAGGCGCGGTGAAGCCCTCAGTGGTGCGCCGAAATCGTTGGCGAAGTTGGCTGCTGCAGGCGCTATTGGTTCTGGGCGTGTATTTTGGGGTGAGTGCCTACAATGAGCGAAGCCTGCTGACAGGTGCCGCTCCAGGCTTCGTGCTGCAGGATCTAGCCGGGAATAACGTTTCCTTACAGGATTTTCGGGGCAAACGCGTACTTTTGCACTTTTGGGCCACTTGGTGCGGGGTCTGTCGGCAGGAATTTGGCGCGTTGAACGATGTGGCAGTTAAGGCGAGCCCGAATGAAGTGGTGATCAGCGTGGTCTCGGACGCTGACGATGTGGAGAGGCTGCGCCAATTTGTGAAGGCCAACGCTATCGGTTATCCCGTATTGATGGCCAGCGATCAGGTGATCCGGGCCTACGCGATCCGCGCTTTTCCCACGAACTATTTCTTGGACGAACAAGGCATCATTGTGAGCAAGACGGTCGGCATGAGCACGCGCTTCGGAATGAAGGCTCGCTTGGGCTGGGCGCGTTAGCATCACCGCAATCACATGCGTTCCGGTGCTTCAATTCCCAGTAAATTGAGCCCGAATTTAAGCGTGGTTGCGGCTGCTGCTGCGAGCGCTAGCCGTGAATCACGGCTCTCTTCGTTGTCCGCTTTGAGAACGGGGCAATGTTCATAAAAACTCATGAACAAGGTCGCCAGATCGTAGAGGTAGGTGCAGAGGCGTTGCAGCTCCAGGCTTTGCGCGACATTTTGCAGGCAGCTGCCAAAGCTTAAGAGGTGCAAAGCGAGCGCTCGTTCTTGGGATGCTTCGATTTGAAGCGGGCCCTTGGCTGCGCTCATCGAAAGCTCTGCACGCCGAAAGATTGAACAGATGCGGGCGTGGGCGTATTGCAGGTATGGCCCGGTGTTGCCTTCGAACGAGAGCATGCGATCGTAGTCGAAGACATAATCTTTGACGCGATCGTTCGAGAGATCGGCATATTTGAGCGCACCGATGCCGATTTGGCGCGCGACCTCAAACGTCTTGTCGGTGCCGAGCTCTGGGTTTTTCTCGGCGACCACGACTTGGGCTCTGGCGATGGCTTCGTCAACAAGATCGATCAAACGCACGGTGTCGCCGGAGCGCGTTTTGAACATCTTCTTATCAGCGCCCAAGATTTGACCGAAGCCGACGTGCTCTGCGGCTACCCTGGGCGTGAGCCAACCGGCTGCTTCCGCAGTCTTGAATACCATCGCAAAGTGCTGCTGCTGCGGGCTGCCGACGACATACAGGATCCGCTGCGCGTGCTCCGTCTCTACGCGATACCGAATGGCTGCAAGATCGGTGGTGGCGTAGCCGTAACCGCCTTCTTTCTTGCGGATAATGAGCGGAAGTGGCTCTCCTTCGCGCCCCAGAAAGCCTTCGGGGAAAACGCAGAGCGCATCTTGGTCAATTCGTGCGATGCCCTTTTCAGTGAGCTCGCGTACGGTGTCTTCCAGAAATGGGTTGTAGAAACTTTCCCCGCGGATATCTGCAGGCTTGAGCAAGGTCCCAAGCTTTTCGAACACTCGCGAAAAATATTCGGCAGATTTATCAACCAAGAGCGACCAAAGTTTGAGCGTGGGCTCATCGAGCGCTTGCAGACTCACCACACGGGCGCGGGCGCGATCTGCAAAGGCTTCATCGGAGTCGAACTTCACGCGCGCGTCTTTGTAAAACTGGTTGAGCTCCCCCATCGACAGCAGCTCGGTGCCCTGGCTTTCCCCCAGATCTAAAAGATGCTCAATCAGCATCCCAAACGGTGTGCCCCAGTCGCCGATATGATTTTGGCGCAGCACTGTGTGGCCGAGCGCGCCAAACACTCGCGAGAGAGCGTCCCCGATGATCGTGCTGCGCAGATGCCCCACGTGCATCTCCTTGGCCACGTTTGGACTCGGGTAATCAATGATGACGGTGAGCTTTGGAACGGGATGGGTGGGGAGCACGCCGTCGGTCAGCACCTGGCTGAGCGCGTTGGCGATGGTCGTGGCTTTCAGCGACAAATTGATGAAGCCGGGCCCAGCGATCTCGACCTTCTCGCAGAGATCGCTCACCTCAAGCTGTTCCAAAATCTTGGTTGCCAGGTCGCGCGGCTTCGCCCCTAGGCGTTTAGCTAACGGCATCGCAACGTTAGCTTGAAAATCCGAATGCTGCGAGCTGCGGAGCATCGGATCGGTGTCGGCGAAATCCGCGCCAAATGCGGCAGTGATCGCCAAAGTGAGGCGTTCAGAGAGAAGTGCTGCCGGGTCCTGCATGGCGGCTCTCTAGCGCGCTCAAGCGCAATTCTCAATCAAAAGGGCCGGTTTGCTCAAGACCTGAGCCAGGCCCCTGTGCGCGAGGTTTGCCAAAGCGGGCGGCGGAGCCCAGGCCACGAGCGAAAGCGCGCCCAGCACGCAGCGTGTCGAACGAGGCCTGGCGATCATGGCGCGGCCGGGGTGACGGGCTCGAATTCTTGGGGCGTGGTGACGGCGAGGTTGAGCCATTTGGCGTCGCGCGTGATAGCGAAACCAAAATGGAAGGTCCCGGGTGCGAGGGGTCGCGATTCGAAGTCGCCGGTCAAGCTCTTGCTGATCTTGCCGTTCTCGATGCGCACGACGCAGTGACGCTTGGCAACGAGCTCCAACGCCGGTGCGCCGGGTATTAGCTCAAAGGCTTGATCGCTGAACGCGACCCGAATGGGCAAACGATCGCCCGCTTGAAATTCGAGTTCGACCGGACGCGACCAATCCAGGTGCCCCGCGTTGTGCGTTGCGTCCGCGAAGCGCAGGCGTTGAGCTGGGGCGGCCGCGCCGCAGGCAGTCAGAAGTGCGACGAGCGTGCTGATGGTGATGAATTGGGAAGCGGGTCGATTTGGCATGCGTCTCCTACGCGTGTAGTAGCTAGGTAGAAAAAGGTCAGCTCGAGGGGTTATTGCCTAGAAAGACGGCTTGCAAGAAACGCTTTCACGTCTTCGCTGACCCCATCTCCTGCAGTTATGAAAGCACTCTAAGTGCCGATAAAAGTACGTTCCAGGAAAATCGACCATTCCGCGGTGGATTTTCCTAGGACCCCGCGTACCCTTCAGTTGATATGGTATTACGCGCGTTACAACGCCGAGTAGAAGAGTCGCTTTCCGACCGTCCTGTCGTTCTGTTAATTGGTGCACGACAGTCGGGCAAAAGCACGCTCGCGGGACACCTGAAGGAAAAGGGCTTCATCGATCAAGCCGTATCGTTCGATGATCTCGGTGCACTCTCGGCCGCTCGGACTGACCCCGTGGGATTCGTGGGTGGCTTGGGACAGCGGGTGTTCATCGATGAGATCCAACGTGTCCCAGAACTGCTCCTGCCGATCAAGGCAACCGTAGATCGGGATCGACGACCCGGGCGCTTTTTGCTCACTGGCTCGGCGAACGTCCTGAACCTACCGCGTGTCGCGGACTCTCTGGCTGGCCGCATGGACGTGTTAAGTTTGCATCCATTCTCTCAGGGAGAAATAGAGGGGAGCGCCGATGGGTTTGTTGACCTCGCGTTTTCCCTCGAGCCGCCTCCCGCACGGAGCGACGCCGGCACGCCAGATTTGATCGAACGCATGCTCCGGGGCGGTTTTCCTGAAATCGTGACATCTATTCACCCTGACCGTCGATCAGCTTGGTGGGATTCCTACATCCTCGCGATTTTGCAGCGTGACCTTCGAGAGCTATCCAACGTTGTTGACTTAAACGACCTGCCTCGTCTGCTCTCGCTCTTGGCGGCACGCACCGCCAGTCTCTTAAATCATGCTGAGCTCTCACGTGCGTCCGGAATCCCTGCCACCACCTTGCGGCGCTATCTAGCGCTATTAGAAGCGACGTTTCTTGTTAGCGAGGTCCCAGCGTGGCACGCCAATCTGGGAAAGCGCCTAGTTAAGGCTACCAAGGTACACCTCCTGGATACCGCGCTGGCAGCGCATCTCCAGGGTATCAATCGAGAGCGACTGATGCAGCATCGGGACTTGCTGGGGCCCTTGCTTGAAACGTTCGTAACGCACGAAGTGGAGAAACAGATCACGTGGAGTACCTGTAAGCCCAAACTCTTTCACTTTCGCAGCCACTCGGGAGAGGAGGTGGATCTGATTCTCGAAGACAAAGCCGGGCGGATGGTGGGCATCGAGGTGAAGGCCACGTCCACTGTCACAGCAGATATGTTCAAGAGCCTTCGCTCTCTTTCGGAGCTCACCAGGACGAGATTTGTTCGCGGCATCGTCCTCTACAACGGTACCGACACCATTCCATTTGCTCCCAACCTCTGGGCAGTCCCTGTTTCATCGCTGTGGACTTGGGGACGCACACGCCTGTCGTAAGGCGAGCAGGGGTTGTGGCTATACCCTGCCGAGCGCCATTTAAGCCTAAATTTGATCACGCCTCCCGCGACCTCCGCGACCCAAAGCACTCCCAAGATTACACCGTATGCAACCCCAAGGTACGCCATTGCGCGTCTCGCCCGAGCATTCACGGGATACCAAATATTTGGATCAAAGGGCCAGTTCGCTCAAGGGCTGAGCCGTGCAGTGGCCAGCAGAAAATCCGTCGGAAGACTGCGCGCTGAACATGCGGCTTGCCCCGCTCGGTCTGATGGTCTAACCGGCTGCTCGGTTCCTTGCCCAATATACGGGCGGATCCGCGCATCGCGGCCGAGAGACCTCACCAACTTTTTAGGAGTAACGAGACATGGCAAGAAGGAAGATTGCACTCATCGGAGCGGGAAACATTGGCGGCGAGCTCGCCAACATGCTGGTCACGCGCCAGCTTGGCGACGTGGTCCTGTTTGACATTGCGGCCAAGGAGAACTTCGCCAAAGGCAAAGCGTTAGATCTTGAGCAGTCCACCGCGGTGAGTGGGGCCGACGCTCGCATCACAGGCACTTCGAATTGGGCCGATGTGGCCGGAGCCGACGTGTTGATCATCACCGCTGGCATTCCGCGCAAGCCCGGTCAATCACGCGACGATCTCGTCGGTACGAATCTCCCGATTATCCAAGACGTAGCGGACAATGCCAAGAAGCATTGCCCGAATGCCTTTGTGATCGTGATCTCAAATCCCTTGGATGCGATGGTGTATGAGTTCAAGCGTCGCACGGGAATGCCACGTGAGAAGGTCGTTGGGATGGCGGGCGTGCTGGACAGCTCCAGATTCTCGCTGTTTCTTGCGCAGGCCGCTAATGTGAGCATCAAGGATATTCGGGCCATGGTGCTCGGTGGACACGGTGACGACATGGTGCCAGTGCTCAGCCACTGCACGGTGAGCGGCGTGCCAGTGCAGTCCTTGATTGAGAAGGCGAAGCTGGATGCGATTGTTGACCGCACGCGCAAGGGTGGCGGCGAAATCGTGGGCTTGATGGGCACCAGCGCATTTTATGCTCCCGCGGCCAGCGCGGTGGCGATGGCCGAAGCGTATCTCTTAGATCAGAAGCGCCTCCTCCCGTGCGCGGCGTACCTCACGGGCGAGTACGGCTACACCGACCTGTACATGGGCGTTCCCACGGTGATCGGCGCCGGCGGCGTTGAGAAGATCATTGAGCTCACGCTCACGACCGAGGAGAAGGCCATGCTCAAGGCGAGCGCTGAGAGCGTGCAGAAGGTTGTCGATATCGTAAAGGCCAAAGCATGAAGATCCACGAATATCAGGCGAAACAAATCTTTTCACGCTACGGCATCCCCGTGCCCAAAGGGCAAATGTGCTTGACGGTGGATGAAGCGGTTGCGGCGTCAGCCACATTGATCGCGGAAACCAAGATCCCGGTGGTGGTCGTGAAGGCTCAGATCCACGCTGGCGGTCGCGGCAAAGGCGGCGGAGTTAAGGTGGTCAAGGGCGGCGCCAACGAGGTGCGCGAGGCAGCGAGCAAGATCTTGGGCATGCAGCTCATCACGCATCAAACGGGGCCCGAAGGTCAGAAGGTGCGGCGCCTGTATGTTGAGCAGGGGCTCGATATCGCACGCGAGCTCTACTTGGGCTTGGTGGTGGATCGCGACAAGCGCCAGATTGCGATCATGGCTTTTACGGAAGGTGGCGTGGAAATCGAGAAAGTGGCGGAAGAGACACCGGAGCGGATCCTCACCGAGCACATCGATCCCACGGTCGGGCTCGCCGGCTATCAGGCGCGAAAGCTCGCGTTCGGCCTGAAGCTGGGCGAAGGAGTGCCGGATCCCAAAGCGACGACGCAGAGCTTTGTGGCTCTTCTCACTAAGCTTGCGCTGTTGTTCGAGAAAGAGGATTGTTCGCTCTGCGAAATCAATCCGTTGGTAGTGACCAAGAGCGGCGAGATTGTCGCACTCGATGGCAAAGTGACCTTCGACGACAACGCCAAGTTTCGGCATCGTGAGTGGAACGAGCTGATGGACAAGGACGAAGAGGATCCGGTTGAGCTTCAGGCTCAAGATGCCGGTTTGAGCTACGTTTCTTTGGACGGCAACATCGGCTGCCTGGTGAACGGCGCGGGTCTCGCCATGGCAACGATGGATATCATCCAACACCATGGTGGCACTCCGGCGAATTTCTTGGATGTGGGCGGTGGCGCCACCAAGGAGCAGGTCACCAAGGCCTTCAAGATGATCCTTTCGAGCTCCAAAGTTCGGGGGATTTTCGTCAATATTTTCGGTGGGATCATGCGCTGCGATGTGATCGCAGAAGGTGTTATCGCCGCCACCAAGGAGCTGGGCCTCACGGTGCCACTCGTGGTTCGCCTGGAGGGGACGAATGTGGACGAGGGCCGAAAGCTCTTGAACGCAAGCGGCCTCAAGATCCAAGCCGCCGACACCATGGCGGATGGTGCGAAGAAGATTGTTGCAGCCGTAGCTGCGGCCTGATTGCTCGCGACAAACAGAAAAGGTGAGAAATAGAGTATGGCGGTTTTAGTTGGAGCAGAGACGCGAGTTGTCGTGCAGGGCATCACAGGCTCTGCAGGTTCTTTTCACGCAAAGCAGTGCATTGCCTACGGCACCAAGATTGTTGCTGGCTGCACGCCGCATCGAGGCGGAGAGCTGTTCGAGGCGGTGGATGCTGACGGAAAAGCTGTCAGAGTTCCGGTCTACGATACGGTCGCCGAAGCGGTCGCCCAAACAGGCGCGGATACGTCGTGTATCTTCGTGCCTGCACCGGGCGCGGCGGACGCCATTCTTGAAGCTGTGGATGCTGGCTGCAGGTTGGTGGTGTGCATCACCGAAGGCGTGCCTGTGATGGACATGATCCGGGTGCGGCGCTCAATTGAGGGCAAAGCCGTGACGTTGATCGGGCCAAATTGCCCGGGTGTCATCACACCGGGCGCTTGCAAAATCGGGATCATGCCCGGCCATATCCACCGCCCCGGCAAGTTCGGCGTCGTGTCGCGTTCTGGCACACTCACGTATGAAGCCGTAGGCCAGCTCACCGCGCTTGGCATGGGTCAGTCCACGTGCATCGGCATCGGTGGCGATCCCGTAGCCGGAATGGATTTCGTGGATGCCCTGAAGCTCTTCAACGAAGATCCGAACACCGAAGGTGTCATGATGATGGGCGAGATCGGTGGCAATGCTGAGGAGCGCGCTGCCGAGTACATCAAGAAGTACATGAAAAAGCCGGTAGCTGGCTTCATTGCCGGTGCCACGGCACCCCCCGGCAAGCGCATGGGGCACGCAGGAGCCATCATTTCTGGGGGCAAAGGCACAGCTAAGGACAAGATCGCCGCGCTCGAAGCTGCAGGCGTCCGTATGGCGCCCTCGCCCGCAGAAATGGGCGTCACCTTGAAGAGCATGCTCTAAAATCTCCCTGAGCTCTCGTACCTGACGCCGATCGTTCGAGCCCTTGGCACACGATGGCCACTGAGCAAGCCCGTTTCGGGCTTGTTTCTACGGACCATCTTCGCCTAAGTAGGGCCGCGCTGAGGGGCAAACGACCGGAGAATTTTTATGGCAACCCAACGAACTCTTTGCATCATCAAACCCGACGCCGTTGAGAAACGTACCCACGGCGCCATCATCCAGCGCTTACTCGACGAAGGCTTTCGCATCGTTGCCATGCGACAGCTGCAGATGTCTCGCCCCCAAGCTGAGGGCTTTTACGCTGTTCATCGCGAGCGGGGCTTCTTCGGTGAGCTCGTTGAGTTCATGACTCGTGGCCCCGTGGTGGTTCTTGCACTCGAACGCGAAAACGCGGTTCAGCACTACCGAGACGTGATCGGAGCCACCGATCCAGCGAAGGCAGCCGCAGGCACAATTCGCAAGCTCTACGGTGCTAACGTAGGCGAAAATGCCGTGCACGGTTCCGATTCCGAAGAGAACGGGCGTCTCGAAGGCGCTTACTTCTTTCCGGGCTCCGAGCTGCTCTAAGAACAGCAGGGGGCGAAGCTAAAGAGCAGGCGCAAGGGGGTGAAGCTAAGGAGCAGGCGCAAGGACGCAAACCGCGACGCGTCCTATTTTTCAATCGAGAGATAGTAAGCATGCTCTCATCGTTGATCACTGCGTAACTGTAATTTAGCAGCGACCCAACCTTCCGTCATGGCGTCGAGCCTCTCGAGACCACGGGCGAGGGTGATCCAACCTGGATCGCGACTGTATTTGATGTGGCCGC
>JBBRRP010000075.1:0-30761 GCA_038246305.1 Polyangiales bacterium
GAGCACCTCCTCCCCAGCGACTTCGCGGAAGATCGACTCCTTCGCCTAGGTCGGAAAGGCGTCGAAGGAGGCACCATCTCGCTCAGCCGCGCCGCCGAGGTCCTCGACATCGACCTCCGCTCCATGCGGCAACTCGCGGGTTCTTGGGCGGAGTAATCGGTGAGTCGGGCCGCCCCGCGCGTGCTGATCGTCGCCGCGTGCGTTCTCATCGACTTCTACGACGCCGACGCCTCGGTGCTCACCATCATTTCGCGAGCACTCGGCCCGATCTGCGTGGCGTCCCCCGTCCTCGCGGAGGTCGAGCAACTCAACGAGAGTTCGGCGAGATCGTTGGGTCTACGGGTGGTCCACCAGGCCAAGCTGGTCTCTTGTTCAGTGCTGGTCCGTCTGGTACGGTTCACCCCAGGAGAATTAGCGTTGTTCGCTGACTTCGTTCAGCTAGAGGTTGCCCGTGCGGGATGTCGAGCTTGAATGGTTTGGTCTGAAATTTCAGGGCGCGGCCCACACTAAACGTGGAACCGCGTTCCAGGATTTCTTTGCTGACATCATGGAAGCTGTCCACCCCGGCGACTTCGAGCGTGTCCGCGCATACGGTAATAAAGGTGACCTAAAGTGCGATGGCTTTTTGCGCTCGCAGGGCATTGTCTTCCAGGTCTATGCGCCGCGCCAGATGAAGGAAGCGCCGTTGCTCAAAAAAATCCGTGTCGATTTCGACGCAGCCAAGACCCATTGGAAAAACGAAATGCGCGGATGGACGTTCGTGCACAACGACTTCGAGGGACTGCCTCCCGATGTCGTCAAGAAGATGGAGGCTCTACAGAAGAACCACGGCTCGTTGCTGATTGAAACCTGGGGTTGCGACCGAGTTCAACACACCTGTCTCGCGCTGCCGAGGGCCAAGCTCATCCTAATGTTTGGCCGACCTCCAGCGCGACAAGACTTCGAGCAGTTGACGTTCGAACCTATCGCGAAGGTGCTGACGGCCATACATGGTCAAGCGCCTCAGTCGCTCGATACCATCGAACCGGTCTCAGCCCTCAAGCTCGAAGCTAATGCCTTGGGCGTGACCGTGGCCGACTATCTGCGCTTAGGGCGACAGCGCGAACACCTTGTTCAGAAATATTTTGAAAAGCACCCCAACCCTTCGTTCGGGGACGAGGTTGCGATGGTTTTTCGAGACGAGTATTTGCACCTGAAGGCGGACGGCTTAAGCCCGGACGACATTTTTGCCAGCCTTCAGGACTTCGCGGGTGGGACGACGCGCGGCGACGTCGAGCACGAAGCGGCGGTCCTTGCTGTCATGTCATACCTGTTCGAACGTTGCGACATCTTCGAACCTCCGGTCGAGGCTGCGCCGTGATTCTGCCAAGTAAGCATTTGAGCGAAGGCCGCGCCCTGATCACCATCGGCGCGGAAGTGTTAGGTCACCTAAGCGAACCCAAGACAGTGTCTCGGCTTTGGACCGAATTGAAACGGGGCCACGATGCGGCCATTACCTACGATTGGTTCGTTCTCGGACTTGATTTGCTTTACGCCATCGGGCTTGTCGAGTTCTCGCGCGGCCGCGTTGCACGCGCGGAACCGCAGGTTTCGGCCGACCGGCTCCAAGAGGTTCCCCATGATTGAACGCCTCGAAAGTTCACTGGAGACGTTTAAGACGCTCACTTTCAAGCCGGGCCTGAACGTCATCCTTGCGGAGAAGAGTCCGGGCGCTACCGACCTTCAGACTCGTAATGGCGTTGGAAAGTCCAGCTTTGTTGAGCTGATTCATTTCATGCTTGGCGGCAGCGCCGGCCCTAAGCATTTCCTCGCTGCCGAGCCCCTCGCCGAACACAGCTTTTCGATGCGGTTCGATCTCGCTGGGCAGTCGGTGGAGATAGAGCGCAGCCCGTCGAACGCAAAGCAAATCATCATAAAGAACGGCGATACCGCCTCCTGGTCGCGTGCGCCGAGGCTCGACAAAAAATCCGGGCATCTCGTTATCTCGAACACGGATTGGCGAGCCGTGCTCGGCAACAAAATGTTTGGGCTTCCCGATGCAGACAACGACGAGGGTGCACCGTTCGGTCCATTTTTTCGTTCACTCTTTTCGTACTTCGCCCGGCGACAAAATGCAGGCGGCTTCGCCTTTCCGCAGCAGCATTCCGCGAAGCAGCAACCGTCAGATCAACAAGTATCCGTTACCTACCTTCTCGGCCTCGACGCTTCGATCCCTCGCGAACTCCAAGCGGTACGGCAGCGAGAGAAAGCGCTTGTGGTGTTTCGCCGAGCGGCCAAGGACGGCGCGTTCGGCGAGTTCGTAGGGAAGGCATCGGACTTGCGAACAAAGGTCGCCGTCCAGGAAGCGCGCATCGCCAAGCTGCGAGAACAGCTATCGAGTTTCCAGGTTGTGCCCCAATATTCGGAATACGAGCAGGAAGCCTCGCGTTTGACGGGGCAGATTTCAGCGATGCTCAACGACAACAGTGCGGACGCTACGCTTATTGCTCAGCTCAGGGAGGCGGTACAGGCCGAAGCGCCGCCACGTTATGCAGAGGTGAGGCGTGCCTATGAAGACGCCGGGGTTGTCTTGCCTGGGCTCGTTCAAAAGCGCTTCGAAGACGTAGAGCGCTTTCACAAGTCCATCGTCGAAAACAGACGGTCGCACCTGCACGCCGAAGTGGAGGCGGCCGAAGAGCGAACGCGCGAACGGGACCGCGAGAAGCGCGACCTTGACGCGCGCCGCGCCCAGGTGATGATGGTCCTGAAATCCGGCGGCGCGCTCGAACATTTTTCAGAGCTCCAGGGAGAGCTTTCGCGACTTGAAGGGCAAGTGGAAGTTCTTCGAAAGCGCTTCGAGGCGGCGGAGACCCTGGAGCGCAAGAGCGTTGACCTGGATGTCGAGCGCGCCCGCCTGCACACGCGGTTGCAGGATGACCATCACGAACAGAAGGATGTGATAACCGAGGCTATCTTGGCATTCGAGGAGCTTTCGAATGCTCTCTACGAACGTGCCGGCAGCCTAACTATCAATGACACGCCGAACGGACCTTCGTTCGAGGTGAAGATCGAAGCGGCGCGGAGTAAGGGCATCAACAATATGCAGATTTTCTGCTTCGACATGATGCTGATGGAGCTTGCTGTTAGGCGCGGCCAGAGCCCCGGCTTCCTCATTCACGACTCCCACCTGTTCGATGGCGTGGACGCTCGCCAGCGCGCGCATGCGCTCGAACTTGGAGCCGAGCGCGCTTCCAAGTTGGGTTTCCAGTACATCGTAACGCTGAACGAGGACGAGATCCCATCGACTGAATTTCGGAAAGAATTCAAGTTAGACGACTACGTGAATCCCGTCCGCCTCACCGATGCAACTGAAACGGGCGGGCTGTTCGGTATCAGGTTTGAGTAGAGGGCAAACCGGAAGTTGGGTGGCCGAAATGCGGCGGCCGGCGCAGGACAGGCAAAAGCCTCGGTGCTTGCAGAAAAACCCCATGTCGGTGCAGGAGCATAAGACATTCAAACCGAGAGACGGTCGGTAAGCAGGAGCCGCGGGGCATAGCGCCAAGAGTAGGCAGGTCAACAACTAGGCCACTATCTCCTTCACGACAGCCTCGACGAGTTTCGAAGCGCGATCTTCGGCACGGCGGAGCTTGGCTTCGAGTTCGTCGCAGAGTTTCATGAGGTGCTCGACTCTGGCGACGATGCGTTTCTGTTCGGCGAGGGGGGCAATGGGAACGACCAGCTCCTTGAGCTTTGATGCCTTAATGCCGGTTGCAGTCATACCCGTGGCCTTGTCTGTCAGGAGGGTTTGAAACCAGGGGCTCATCAAAACGAACATTAAGAATCGGCTATCGAGATCACAGTACGGGTGCAGCCCGATGATTCGCTGAGCCAGAGCAACGGGTTCACTGAAATCGAACAGCGCAACGTTGCCGAGCGGAGCTTCCGTCGTGAACAGAAGGTCGCCATTCGTCGGAATGCCTCGCGTCATCCACCCGGAGTAGTCGCCGGCCGCGATTAACTCTTGTGGCTCGAGGTTTACAAAGCCCATCCGCACGTTCTTGGCTGTGATCAACCGCGTGCCACTTGGCAGTTTTGTCGGCGTTTTCCCTCGGTAGTCGATAAAGCGACACAGGTTGCCTAGCCGCTCGCAGGCCCACCCGCACGGAAGTTCGCCGTACTCATCGTCGCGTGGAGGAGGGAGCCGCTCCACTGCTTTGAATCGCCCTTGCGCCTGGGCCTCGTTTTGACGGCTTGGACATTGTGCGAGCAACGCCTGGGCGTTGGGGTTACGTGGATCTTGATCGGCGAGGCGACCTCGAACGGCAAGGGCCAGGATGGATTGTCGCAGCTCGTCGACGGTAGCGGATGCATCGATCACCGTCGAAAAGTTCTCGACCACGCGGTGCCAGGCGGTGTCGAAGTCTTCGGGGGAGTCGGCGGTGGTTAGGGCTTCGAGGGAGGCTTTGGTGAAGCGGGTGCTGAGGTCGCGCTTCTTGGTCTGCTTGGCTTCGAGGTCGTCGATGAGCGCCATGAGCTGGTCGACTCGGGCGACGATGCGCTTCTGCTCGGCGAGGGGCGGGACGGGGCAGGGAGTCTCGACGATCTTTACTCGCGAAATGTTGGGTTGTGCTCCGCCGGCCCCTTGCTCCACGAAACGATGCTTGAACGCTTTCAGAACGCGCAGGAGGAATTCATTGTCGACGCCATTGAAACAGGTACACGCACAGACGGCCTGATTGGTTGTGCAGATCGACCGAGCCAGCGCGACCTTCCCAATCGTCGCTCCATACATGGCGATGAGGACGTCGCCGGGCTGGTTCACCCGCAACGAACATTCCCGCAAAGCGAGTTCGGTAACGTGCTCTTCGGCGTCGTGCACATAGCCGTCGTTTAGCTCGCCCGACTTGAACCACGGCATCGTGCCCCCGTAGTAACTGGCGTTGCCGCGCGACGGGGTCGCCCCTGCGCCCCAATCGCCCAATTCCCCGAACCGTGCCCATGCCCATGAAGGCGGAACAGAGAACGGTTGGTCGTCCGCTCCCACCGCCGTGTGAGGTGCGCGGCGACGCAGTTGTCCACCCGACACGAGTTCAGCCTCGTGCTCCTTCGCCTGACGGATTGCAGAGCTTCCGTCGCCATCCGGCGCTTGCTGTGGAACGAGTGCGCCGCGGACCGCGAACTCCAACACAAGGCGTCTGAGTTGCGCAGGTCCTCCAGTGGCCTCAGTCAGGACCTCGAGGTTTCGAACGAAGATGGGCGTGCTCAAGTCGCCGCCTAGAATTACCGCCGCCAATGCCGGAACGGTGACGATCTTCGAAGGCCTAGCCTCGAACAACGGCATCTGAATCGTCAAACCCGCGCCCCCTCAAGCGCAGCCCGCAACTCATCCCGCAACTGATCCCGAATCCGCGCAGCCTCCGCCGCAGCCTCTTTGTACTGCTTCAGCAACTCATCCGCATCGCCCGGCCCGTCATCGACAGCCCGCGGATTCTTGATATCAAGGTTATACCCTCGCGCCTTGATGTCATCGAGCGACACCTTCCAAGCTTGATCATTCTCCTTGCGCTTCCCCCACCACTTTTTCTCTGGGGCGAACTCCTCGATGCGCATCGGCTTGGTCTTGGAGTAGCTCTTGGCCCCTTCAGGATAGGGGTGCTCGTAGAACCACACGTGTTTGGTCGGCTCGCCTTTGGTGAAGAAAAGCAGATTCGTTTTGATGCTCGTGTACGGCGCGAACACCCCTTTTGGCAGGCGCACGATCGTGTGCAGGTTGCACTCTTCGAGCAGCTTTTCTTTGATGCGCGTTTTGATGCCTTCGCCGAACAGCGTCCCGTCGGGGAGCACCAGTGCCGCGCGCCCGTCAGGCTTCAGCAAGCTCATCAGTAGCACCAAAAACAGATCGGCTGTCTCGCGCGTGCGGAACGTGGCGGGGAAGTTGTTCTCGATGCCGTCTTCTTCCATGCCCCCGAAGGGCGGATTGGTCACGATGACGTCGACGCGATCTTTCGGCCCGTAGTCGCGCAAGGGCCGAGCCAGCGTGTTGTCGTGGCGAATGTTCGACGGCACCTCGATGCCGTGAAACATCATGTTGGTGACGCAGAGCAAATGCGGCAGCGGTTTCTTCTCAACACCCCGGATGCTGGCTTGCAGCTTCTCCTCGTCGTCGGCGTCCTTCACGTACTTCTTGCGCACGTGCTCGATCGCACACGTCAAGAAGCCGCCGGTGCCGCAGGCGGGATCGAGGATTGTCTCGCCCAGCTTTGGGTCAACCTGATCGACGATGAACTGGGTGACGGCGCGCGGCGTGTAGAATTCGCCGGCGTTTCCCGCGTTTTGTAGGTCGGAGAGCAGCTTTTCGTAGATGTCACCGAACTCGTGGCGATCGGCCTTCTTGTTGAAGTCCACCTCGTTCAGCTTGTTGATCACTTGGCGCATCAACGTGCCGGACTTCATGTAGTTGAACGCATCTTCAAACACGCCGCGTACCACGCCCGAGATGGCCGCGTTCTTGCCCGTGCTGGGCAATTCTTTCAACGTCTTGAACAAATCGTTGTTGACGAAATCGAGCAGCAGCTCGCCCGTGATGCCTTCTGAATCCCTGGCCCAGGAGCGCCAACGCAAGCGTGCTGGGATCGGTGAGCGGTAGTTGTCCTCGAGTGCTTCCTTTTGCGACTCGTGGTCATCGAACACTTTCAGGAAAATCATCCAAACGAGTTGGCTGATGCGCTGGGCGTCGCCATCCACACCTGCGTCTTTGCGCATGATGTCTTGGATGGTCTTGATCGTCGTGCCGATGGCCATGGTGCGTTCTGCTGAAAACTAGGAGGCGGTGAACAGTTCGTCCTCGAGATCGAGAACGGCTTTGACGTAGTCGTCTTTGGTGCCGAACCTTTGGATTATTTCTATCGGCGTGCCAAGTGTGGTGAGCGGCTGGACCTTCAGCACCCCGATATTCTCGATATCGTCGACGTTTTCGTTCGCGAATTTGTCGAGCAGGGCCTCGAGTACGGCCCGGGCAGCGTCGCCGTATTTGGTGAAGTAGTTGCGCTTGCGCACGTTGTTTGCCCGCTCCTTCCGTGTGAGCGGCGGCTGGTCGAAGGCCACGTGGCACACCAGATCGAAGGCCGAAAGGTCTTTGCCGACGTCCTTGGCCAGCTCCTCGAAGAAGACGCCCTGCTCTTCCAGTTCCTTGAGGATCGCTTGTTTGCGATCGCTCGCCTTCCAGGTCTTCAAGAAGGCATCGAGGCTTGCGTACTTTTCGCGAATGGCGTTTTTGGAATAGTCGCGCAGCGACTCGGTGATGAGCTTGCCGTCCTTGCCGTAGTATTGGACGCGCTCCGCCACGATGTAGACCGGCACGTCACCGACGACGTACTTGACGCGCTTGGCGCCGGGGTTCGCCCCATCGGCACTTCCGGCGCTACCATCGCCCGAGCCCTCCCAGTCGCCGCGGGGTGCTCCGTCGCCCTGGGGAACGATCATTCCATCCGGATCGACCTCCGGCTGCTGCGGATCTTGGCCATCGATGAGATCGCCGCTGCCGTCCACGATCGAGTCGTCATCCGGCGGAGCGATCGGAGCGTTGCCCTTCGGGCTGTAGATTTGCACCGGATCGCCGTCGAAATCGGGATCGGCGAAAAGCTCTGTCGCTTTTCTGAAATCCAGAATCGTGAAGTAGAGTTTGCCGAAGTCCTCCTCGATGCGCGTGCCGCGGCCGATGATCTGCTTGAACTCAGTCATCGAGCGAATTGTTTGATCGAGCACGATAACTTTGCAGGTTTTGCAGTCGACACCCGTCGTCATCAACTTCGAGGTGGTGACGATGACCGGATATCGCTCTTCGGGGTGGATGAAGTTGTCGAGCTCGGCCTTGCCCTCGGGGTTGTCGCCGGTGATCCGCATCACGTATTTGCGGTTGTTCGCGGCCAGCTCCGGATTGGCGTTGACGAGCGCCACGCGCATGCGCTCAGCGTGGTCAATGTTCTCGCAGAACACGATCGTCTTATCGTAGCGGTTCGTCTCGGCGAGAAACTGCGTCACCTTGTTCGCGACCACCTCGGTGCGCTTTTCGAGCACCATGGTGCGATCGAAGTCGCGCTGGTTGTAGATGCGGTCCTCGATCTGCTCGCCATGCCGGTCGAGCTTGCCCTTCTCCGGGCGCCAGCCGGCCAAGTCCTTGTCTAGGTCGATGCGCACGACCTTGTAGGGAGCAAGGAAGCCGTCTTCGATGCCCTGCTTGAGCGAGTAGGTGTAGACGGGCTCGCCGAAGTAGTGCGTGGTCGAAACGTCGGCCGTTTCTTTCGGTGTAGCGGTGAGGCCGACCTGCGTGGCCGCCGAGAAATAGTCGAGCACTGAGCGCCACGCCGAGTTCTCGCTAGCGCTCCCGCGATGGCACTCGTCGATGATAATTAAGTCAAAAAAATCGGGCGAGAACTGCCGAAACAGGTCGCTCTCTTCATCCGCGCCCGAAATCGCCTGATAAAGCGCCAGGTAAATCTCAAACGACTTATCGACCTTGCTATTCGTGATCTTGGTCATCGCCCCAGCGAAGGGCTTAAAATCGTTCGTTTTTGTTTGGTCGACGAGAATGTTGCGGTCGGCGAGAAACAAAATACGCTTCTTCACCCCAGCCTTCCACAAGCGCCAGATGATCTGAAAGGCTGTGTAAGTCTTGCCGGTGCCGGTCGCCATGACGAGCAAGATGCGGTTCTGTCCCTTGGCCGCCGCCTCGATCACTCGATTGATGGCGTTAACCTGGTAGTAGCGCGGCGCCTTGCCTCCAGCGTCCGTGTGGTAGTCCTGCGTGACGATCGACTCCAGCTCGGGCGTCAGCGCTTTCCACTTGCAATAGCGCTGCCATAGCTCGTCGGGCGACGGAAATTCGTCGAGCGACAACTGCTGCTCCACCTTGGCACCGTGACCGGTCCGATCGTGCATCAAGAAACCGTCGCCATTCGATGAGAACACGAACGGCACGTCGAGCATGTCGGCGTAGCCGAGCCCCTGCTGCATGCCGTCACCAACGCTATGGCTGTTGTCCTTAGCCTCGACAATGGCCAGCGGGATGTTCGCGTTTGGCTTGGCGTAGAGCACGTAGTCCGCGAACTTCGCGGTCCCGCGCGAAACGAGCCTTCCCCGCACAATCACGCGCCCCTTCGTCAGATGCACGTTCTCGCGCACCTGCACCTGCACGTCCCAGCCGCCCTTTGCGATTGCCGGCGTGATGTACTTCGTGCAGATGTCCCGCTCTGAAAGGCCTTTCTTGTCCACCGGATCGCACATCGTACGTGCATCAGGCCGGGGGGAGCAACAGCAGGAGGCGTCGTGAGTTCTGTGAAGCCGAAACCGGGTTTCAATATGCGCTGTTCAGGGGATACCACCGAAGGTTTTTCACCCCGGAACATTCGGCGAATGCCCGCGTTCTTCCTCGCTTGGTCCGGTGCCGTGAAGAAACTGCCACAAGCTGTGGCAGAAACTCGGTGGGCCATAGCGTCGTCCTGCTCGAGCGTGTCGCCGACCAGCGCCCCCGGCTTTGGTATGCAGAACAGGTTCGTGGGCACGGCTGGAGTCGCGCTGTGCTCGAAGCTCGTCCGGCCCACGAGCGATCTGCTCCCCTGCAAGGCCCCCGATGGCAAAGGTGAAGGTCAGCGTCCTCGTGCGGGACGAGACGGTACGGCTCACCCAGCGCTCGCTGTCCGAGCTG
This sequence comes from Polyangiales bacterium, assembly GCA_038246305.1. Taxonomy (GTDB): domain Bacteria; phylum Myxococcota_A; class Polyangia; order Polyangiales; family Polyangiaceae; genus JBBRRP01. Next base: position 9,683 of record JBBRRP010000075.1, read on the forward strand.
TTCGCGGTCGGCGTGCCAGCGATCACCAATCACCTCAAGAACATCTTCGATTCTGGGGAGTTGGAGCGGGTGGTGGTTATTTCCAATTTGGAAACAACTGCCACCGACGGCAAAAACTACAAGACTCAGTGGTACAACTTTAGCCGGAGATCTCAGCTTGCTGAACAGCGGGAGGCACGAGTCGGGGCCATCGCAAGGTTCCTCGCCACCGTGCACTAGATTCCAGCTCGCCGCTCGCTATCCCGCCTTTGAAACCGGCGCACTGCCGTCCACGAGCCGTTCGAAGCATTTCTCCATGTCGCCGCTGCTCTTGAGGAGTCAGGACGGCGAGTTTCGTGCTACTAGTGAGCTCATCGTGGGGCAAAGTTCGGGATGTTCTGATAGTACCGTCCATTTCGAGTGAGGAAGATGTGTCTTCAACCGCAATCAAACTAGCTGGCCGCGTTGGCGTCATCGCGATTGCGGCGTTAATCGGAGGCTTACTCACCCTGGTTCTCCCTGCAAGGCTTTTTTCTTTCCTCACACTCCCATTAGTGGACAAGTGGGAGCCCTCGATGGCTTGGTCACAGCCAGAGGTTATGCATGACAAATTTGGGCGAAACACTGACTACGTCTTCCGACTGGCCGCTTTCGTATTTGCGTTCCCGTTTTGGTCTGCTTTCTTAGCGCACTCGCTTTGGGTGGTTCCGGGGTCTGACGCTTCGGTGGTCAAGGCCAAGGCGGTGCGCAAGCTCAGGGTGAAGTTTGTAATGAGCAGCTGCCTACTTTTCTTCATTGGTAGCTATTGGATATGGCGTTTTGGCTTTCAAGGATGGGAATACTACGGCTATAGATCCTTGCCGGGTCTGCCTGCTGATCGACCTCTCATGATGACGTCACCCCCTGCCTTCGTCCTCGCTAAGGCAGTGTCCAAAATGAGTTCAATGATCATCGGGTGGGGCGGAGCGCTTGCAGTTCCCATTGCGTGCGGCTTTTTTGCACGCGGTTTGATCGAAAAGAGGCGTTTTATTTGGTTTTTGTGCTGTTATTCTGTGGTGGCGCTGCTTGCCATAACGGAAGCTGCGCCCTCCAACATTAACAAGACCGTGGTAGTACTCATCCTTTGCGCTACCTATGCCGCATGCATTGCCGTGAGCTGGTGGGTTGGGGTGAAGGCGCAACCGCGCCCTTAGCCCAGAACCTCAGTTTGCTGGGCGGCCGATGCCGCGGAGTCCAACCCGCCGGATTTGAGGGGTTTTGGCGCCCTCAGGATCCCCAGACCTTTTGTGACGATATCGGGGCACTCTGTCCGCTGGATACCCGGATGTTTCGGTCGATTGGTTACGGTCACAGATGAAACGAGGTGAGGTGTAGGGTTGACGTGGTGCTGTGTCCCAAGTACGGCAAAATACCAAGTTTTATTGGTGTGACGGGGAAAGGTTTCAGATGGCGAGTCGGGTGAGGTCGATTGGTTCTATGGCAGTGGCTTTGGCCGTTGCCTTGCTGAGCGGCGCGTCGCGAGTTGAAGCAGGGCGTTCAGGTGCCGGTAGGGTGCCCGCTTTTGTTGTTGACGATGATGTCAGCCCGAGGACGGCCAAGATTGTTTTGCCCACCCAAGCAACGCTGCAGACCTCGGTGCTCACCGCCTTGTTTTCTGTTGAATTTGCCCCTCAATCGCAAATCGTGCTTTCGCAAGGGCATTTGCCTTTGGTCGTCAGCTTAGGCGGGCGGCGTACCGAGGTTGGTCCGAACGTGCACACTGTCGGCATCGTCAGTCGACCTGGAGTTGACTTGTATCCGGGGTCAGTTGTGAGCGGAAATGTTGTTACCGCGGGCTCCGTGGCCCCATTGGGAAGCAGCTCCGTTCTTGGCACGGTTCAGGAACATGCGACGCTTGAGCCGCTGGCGTCACTCTCCTGGTCGGTGGAAAGAACTGGTGGGCAAAACGTTCGCGTGCCCTCAGGCGGCATAGTGAGTCTCCCGCCAGGCGCCTTTGGTTCGGTCACCGTCTTGCCCGGGGGGCGTTTGAAGCTCGATGCCGGGGTCTACAAGTTCGCATCACTGTTGCTTAAAGCGGGTGGCACGGTTGAGCTACCCTCAAGCGGCCGGCTCGTTGCTAACATTTTTGATAGTTGGCAAAGCCTTGGTACTTGGGAAAATGCTGGGGGCCCCTCCAATACTCTTTTCGTGTTCTTCGGTAACGAGGTGACTCTCAAACACGGATTTATCGGTACCGTTGTTGCGACGGACGCGCAGGTTGGAATCGGCGGAGATTTTGTTGGCGCGGTGTTTGGCCGAGAGATTGAGGTATCGGCCGGGGCCAAGATCACGCATGTCCCTTATCAGGGGTGGGAGGCCGTTGTGCCAAAATCCCTCCCGACGGTGTGCACAGCAAGCAGCCTAACCGTGACGGACGTTGATGCCGATTTTCGTGATATTTGGGCTGGGCGCGAGCAACTCGCGACAGGCAAGCGCACCGAAGCCGAGCCAACCATTCACCTGACGTTCAACAGCCCTGTCGATTCCAGCCTTGTGCCTGCACGCCTCGTCGGATTCGTCGGGGTCACAGACAGTGATTGCGTCCGAGACAATGGTTCGATAGTTGTTGCTCAAGAGCTGCATCAAGTATCGCTATCGGTGTCGCCAGGTGCCACTGACCGGGAGGTGACCCTGGTGCCTACTACGCGGCTTCGAGCCGGCTGTGAGTATCACCTGATCATCGATAGGTTTCCTGTTTCGAACAGCGGGCTTTGCCTGGCTGCCCCTTTCCAGCAGCCGTTCCTAGTCGCAGATGGTTTTAAGTCTGCGTTTGATCGTGAGGTCTCCACGCGGAGCTATTCAGCTGGAGCATCGTCAGCGCCCACCACCTTCTTCGCAGCACAGGGGGTTCGAACCCCGACGAACGATGTGTTCACCCGTTATCGCCGCGAGCTCAGCCTTCGGGATGGCATTGATGACTTAACGCTTACCGGACCCAAGGTTGACAGCCCCTTTATCCCGCACTCTAAGGCGGTGACGTTCCGTCAGACTTATTACGGAATACCGGTCGCAGGATACGGCTATTGGGTAGAATCGGGCGAATCTGATGACGTATTCAAAGCCGCAATGGGCCGCGTTCTCTCGGGGCTCACGCTTCCGCACACACCTGCCATTCCTGCTTCAGAGGCGGTTGCGATCGCTCTGCGGGTTATCGCGCCACCCAAGCAACCGTGGCTGGCTCCGGGATCGGCTATCGCTCCTCCGAACCCTCAGCTGCTGATTAAGCCGGAAATGTCCGGGAACCTAACGAACGCGCGGCTAGTGTGGCGTGTGGATTTTTCGGGTATCCCGGAGGCCGACTACGTCGACGTCGATGCGAACACCAGGGACGTTCGCTACATTCAACGCTTCGAGAGTCGAGCTTCAGTGCCAGACGGAGTTGTAACGAAGTGTGAGGGGTTTGATCCGATCAGCGCATCGCTCGTGAACCACGCGATGGCTGGTGTGGAGATACCATTTGGACTTCGCATTTCTGAGACTCGACCGAACCTCTCACTCGCCCAATGGCAGAGCGGCAGCACGCTCTTCAACACCCTGAATGATACGACACCTTTCATCCACCGGACCCGATACGCTTCGGGATCAACCGAAATCGGCGGGGACACCGCCTATGTTGAGTTTGTGTGTCCTGGGTCGGCCCCAGGTGACGCGAACCTGTCCGCGATCCACTGGGAGATTCAACAGACAGAACAAACTTTCTCGAAGTTCACTCTTGGTCCCGAGCTCTCAAGCGATCCGTCGATGCCCGTTAAGCTTCCTTGGGTTGGACATGGCGGCAGAAGCGATATCCCCTTGCTCGTGAGTCTGTTTGACATGCAGCCTGACAAACAGAACAGTTTCTTCCGTCGTGCGTCCACGCCTCCAGGCCAGCCTGGTGATACAGACGAAATCGTTGTGGGTAATGCCCCCCCTTACCTCGGTATTGTTGCCCATGAATTTGCGCACGGAGTCATGTCGCACAGCTTGGAGGCCCTAGGCCACAAGAGTCTTGAGCTTGCCAAAGAACCTGGTGCTCTTTGGGAAGCATACGGGGATATCATGGGCGCATTCACGGTTATCCAGGCTCATCCTGCTTCAAACGTCGATCCTTGGTGCATGGGGCCGTCGGAGGTCCTCGGCGTTGGTGTTTGTGAACGGAAGATCGATGACCCCAAAAGCTCAAACCTTGGGTCAATTTTTGGTGGACGGCCAGATACATATTTATCAAAGAATTTTGGGTTGATACGACAGGTCCGGACCCGGATTTCCCCCCCGACAATTGGGGCGTCCACGCGAACTCAACGATTGGCAGCTACTGGTTTTACAATTTAGTTTCCGGTCGACCAGCGACCAAGAAGAACGACAATGGTTGCGGCGTCGGAGTGCAGCCGCTCGCCGCTGACTTCGATGAGTCCATCAAGATCGGCGCTCAGCTTGTTTTTAGCTCCTTTGCTACCCTCGACGCCAATGCTGGATTCATACAAGCCCGAGATCGGACTGCTGACGTCGCCGAGCTCATGTACGGCAAAGCTGCCCGGCTTTCCGTCGAACAGGCCTGGCATGCCGTTGGGGTTGGGCCGGGCCAAAAGCCCGCGGTGATCGACCCCCTCGACGGGGCCACTGACGTTGACCCGTGGTCGACGACGGTCAGGTGGGAAGTTGGTGCCCAAGCTGGGCCTTGGAAGCTCCGCTATTCGAAGGCTTCGGATTTCGCGAGCGCAACTGAAGTGACACTCAACTCGGCCGTTGCGGTTCCTGGCACGAGAGTGGTTGAAACCGCTCTGAATTTGGACCCGGGCACCAAATACTACTGGCAGGCCCGTGACGCGTCGCTCTCCGATGGTTGGGATTGTGAGACTTTCGCTGCCTCGTTCACGACTTCACAGAAGACTCCGCGTTTGCGCATCCCCGAACTCACCACCAGCAACGCCGGCGCCACCGACTATTACAAGACGGACTACGAGGGCTTGGTTGCTCTCGAAATTGTGAAGGGAGCCGACGCTTACGACGTCCGCTTGGCTGAGGTGGATGACAAATGTGATCCCAATAAGGTGTGGACGGGGTTTTTCGCCGATCCACTCTTCTATCTTGGAAACACTCTCGAGCCAGATCGAAGTTTACGAGGTCGCTTGCAGCAGCTTCTTGCTGACATGGGCACGAGTTCCACCGCCGGTCCCAACCTGCTTGAGCCCACGCTCGATTTGGCGGAGGACACTACCTACCATCTCTATATTCGCGCGCGTCATGATCAGAGCACTGGCGCCTGTGCCCACTTCCCCGTCAGGAAGACTCGGCTGCTTCCCTTCGCTATCGTGAACGGCGGAGCTCTTTCCTACGGAGGGGGCGGACCGTTCGTGTGGACTCCGTCCGCAGGTGCGGATCATTATAAGCTGGAGCTTGCCGGCTTTGGTGGTCCGGTGTTGGCTCAAGAGACGCTGCAAGCTCAAGGCGCTGTGCTGGATGCCAATGGTAATGTTTCTTATGTCCTGGCCAACAAGGAGGCGACAACCGCGCTCGGTACGCTGGTTCTGACAGTACATGCTGTGCATGCCAACGGTCAGGAACGGGTGCGGACACCCGGGTTCGTCCATCCCGGGAGCGAAATTAGTGCCGGGAGCTACTTCACTGCGGCGGCACCGTTCACCACTAGCGTCACTGAAAATGGTATGAATGGAACTTCGGCTCCGACCATGCCAACACAGGTTTCAGTAGTGCTGTCTCCGTCGCAAACAATGTTTGACACTATCACTTGCTTCGATCTTCCCGAAAACACTATTGGCATGCAGTGGTGGGTTGGAGGCCCCACGGAGTCTCCTCCTGAACTCGGCCGATTTCCGCACACTGTTATGGTGCAAGGTTCGGATCGCCATCTCTGTACCGATCGGTACCTCCTCGGAGAGAGTTCCGGTGGAACCAAACGCTTGCTCGCCGCCTCATTCTCCCGCTTGAACGCACGTTTATTAGGTGTCGCTGAGGGTTTTGCGCCGGTGACGGAGCTTCTCGTCACGGCGTCGCCATGCGGCAACAAAGATGGCGTTTGCTGCCCAAACCTGCTGTGTAATCCAGGTGCGAATTGCGATGGAAACACCTGCAAAGAATGCGGTTCTTTCGGACAGGAGTGCTGTGGTGAATCAGGCAGTCCCAGCTCGCCGAAAAGGCTGTGCGGCGACCCGACGCAATTGATATGCTTCTACCCTGGCAGTGATTCGTCGATATGCCGGGCGTGCGGCGGAGTTGGGCAAATATGCTGCGGGGGACCCACTACGCTGAAAGATCCGCGAATAAATAGCAGTTACGATGGCGTCGGTTCGTACTCCTACCCTGGTACTTGCCGTGATCCGTACCCCTCAAGCGTACGCGACGCGAAATGCGTCATCGATCCCCATGGGTCCCTGGGACGCTGCGAGTCCTGCGGTGACCTACAAGAGACATGTTGTGCGCTTCGGGACTGTATAGTCGGCGCAAGTTGCATTTCCGGCCCCGGCTCCACGGTGGACCACTCCGGCAACATTAATCACATCGATTACAACGGAAATACCTGTAAGCCTTCCACCGTGGCGGCACCTCCTTCGACTCCGGCACCGCAAAAATGCGCCGAGGCAGTACCGAGCCACGGCTTCGCTTCCGAAATAATTCCGATCGAGATGGGCAGGTCCTCCGGGACCGTCACGTTGACTATGGATACGTTCGTGGTTCCCGATCAGATTCGGATTCTACAAGACGGCAACCTGGTATACGACGCGCTCTGTTTAGGAACCGCGCTCGCTCCCGTACCCATGTGCTACTCGGATGGCTGGTGTTGCGCCGGGGTGAACACAGACGGAGGTAACGAATGCTCGCGCACTCTTCGTTTCTCAGGAGCGTCAACCAAGTTGGTCGCGGAAGTTAACGCGAATTGCGCTGGTGCGGGAGAAACGCAATGGAGGTTCAAGCTCAGTTGTCCCGAGTAATTTCTGGGCTCGGGGCCCGGTTGGTCTTGTTGCTTCCGTTGCCCTTAGGCTGCGGAATTGCCACAGCTGAGGTGCCCCGCGAGCCTTCGCCTGTCATCACGTTCATAAAGGAGGTTGACACGATATGCGGGGTCACCCCTCCTGGCAGCGAAGGCCCGTACCTGGAGCCGTTACTGGAGGCCAACACAATCACTTTCAACGCCTTGGCAGCCCAGCAGTGCCTGGATTGGTTGAAAGGCTTTGGGTGCCCCAACGGCGGGACTATCCAATTGGGTGGACACTTGTCGGGCCACCAGTTTCCCGCCAGCTGTCGGGAGTCTCTGCAAGGCCATTTAGATGTTGGAATGACGTGCAGCGTAACAGTGGCGTGTGTTCCTGAAGCCTATTGTTGGAGTGGGCTCTGTGTCGCTTACTCGCCACCCGGTGAACCATGTCTCGACCGCCTCACCTGCAAGCCAGGCGTTGCAAGCATCCCCGTGTGCGGCCAGCAAGGAGGAGTATCGTACTGCGCCACAGCTACTGGCGTGCTGCCTAAGGCGGTACTCGGAGGGGCGTGCGGAATCACGGAAACCGAGCAGACTTACACCTTCCGAGCCTGCGAGCAGGGACTTTTCTGCTCGAATCCGGCCCACATCTGCAGCGCTCCGCAACTCCCACGTTGAGGTGCGAGAATCGCGCGCAACGCGGCATCGTGATGAAGATGACCGCTTGGGCCGAGTTTTTGAATCGGTTCTTGGAACTGTCCGACTATCCGATTCTCGCCGACAAGGCAAAGGTCTCCGCGCTGGCCGCGAAGCTCAAAGCGGAGGCCGAGTTCGATGTGTTCCGCGAGCAACAGGACGCCGAGTACGTATCCGACTTCGATTGCGTCGTGGCTGAGGTATGATCGCCCCCCCTACCCCCCAAGGATCCTAAATGTTCGAAACCGCTGAGCTCGGGCGCACCTTAAGCCGCGAAGATTACAAGCCTGCCTCCGAGAAGCTCCGCGCAGAGCTCTTGGACGCCCAGTCAGCCTTACTCACCGCTGATTTCCCGGTTTTCATCTTGATCAATGGGGTCGATGGGGGCGGCAAGGGGGACGTGCTCAATCTGTTGTGTGAGTGGATGGATACTCGCTATCTGACGACCGAGGCTTATGAGCCGCCCACCGAAGAAGAGCGGGAACGCCCTGAATTTTGGCGGTTTTGGATGTGGGTGCCGCCGCGGGCGCGCATCGGGATCTTTTTGGGTTCTTGGTACACCGAGCCCATCTTGAGGCGGGGCCGCGGGGAGACGAGCGATCAGGAATTTGATGCGGAGCTTGAGCGAGCGAATGACTTTGAACGAGCGTTGAGTGCCGACGGCGCGTTGGTGATCAAGCTTTGGATGCATGTGAGTCGCGCCGAGCAGAAGCGGCACTTCAAGAAGCTCGAAGCGAACAAGCTCACGCGCTGGCGCGTTACCAAGCGAGATTGGGAGCACCACAAGCTTTATGATCACCTGGTGCGCGTGTGCAGCCGCGCGCTTCGCCAGACGAGTACTGGGGAGGCGGCCTGGACGATCATCGAAAGCGCAGATGAGAATTTTCGCGATATTTCTGCGGGCACTCACGTTTTGGAACGGATCCGGGAGCGCCTCGCTCTCCCCAAGCCCGAGAAAGAGGCCCCGCCCGCGCCGGCGGCGAACCCGACCACCATCTTCGATAGCTTAAATCTCGCGCAGAAGCTTGAGCGGACTCAGTATACCAACGAGTTGAAACAGCTTGAATCTCGACTCAATCGACTCAGCCGCAAGTTGAAGCCCAAGAAACGCAGTGTCATCGTGGTGTTTGAAGGCATGGATGCCGCGGGCAAGGGGGGTGCGATTCGGCGCATCACCCGAACTCTGGATGCACGCAGCTACCGCGTCATCCCGATTGCCGCTCCGACGGATGAAGAACGCGCCCACCATTACCTGTGGCGTTTTTGGCGGCATATCCCGCGACGGGGTCGGTTCACGATCTACGATCGCAGCTGGTACGGAAGAGTTTTAGTCGAGCGTGTGGAGGGGTTCGCACGGGAAGCGGAGTGGCGCCGGGCTTACAAGGAGATCAATGATTTCGAAGAGCAGCTCACTGAACATGGCATACTCGTGGTGAAGTTCTGGTTGCACATCAGTGCGGAAGAGCAGCTGAAGCGCTTTGAGGAACGCGAGCTCACGCCGCACAAGCAATACAAGATCACCAGCGACGATTATCGCAATCGCGATAAGGCCAACCTGTATGAGCTGGCCAGTGCCGAAATGGTGGAGCGCACCAGCACGGAGTATTGCCCCTGGACATTGGTGGAGGCGAACGACAAGCTTTTTGCGCGGATCAAGGTGTTGTCGACCCTGTGCGAGCGTTTGGAAGCCGCTCTCAAGGGGTGATTTTAGGCTATTCCGTCAGGTAGGTGTAGCTTCGCAGCGCTTCTTCATAGTGTTGAAGCAGCGTGCGCATCTGCTCACGAGTGAGGCTCCCGCGGGCTAGCGCCTTCTCCGCCTGATGGCGCACTGATTCCAGCATCGTAGCTGGATCGTATTCCACGTACTTCAAGACTTCAGACACGGAATCTCCTTTGACCACGTGGCTGATCTGAAATCCGTCATCGGTGAGGCGCACGAAGGCTGCGTTGGTGTCGCCGAATAGATTGTGAAGATCTCCCAAGATCTCCTGATACGCGCCGTTCAGAAACATGCCGAGGTAGTACGGCTCATTCGGCTTCAGGTCGTGAACCCGCAGTGAACTTTTGACGTCTTCGATGTCAATGAAGTGATCGATGATGCCATCGCTGTCGCAGGTCAGATCGGCCAGGGTGGCATTGATCTCGGGCTCCTCATCCAGGCGATGGATGGGCATGATGGGGAATAATTGATCGATGGCCCAGATGTCCGGCGCTGACTGAAAGATCGAGAAATTGCAGTAATAAATCGCGGAGAGCATGTTTTCGATGTGCGACAGCTCCTCGGGCACTTCCTTGATCCGGCGTAGCGTGTCTCGGATTTTCTCGCAGCAGCTCCAAAACAGGCGTTCGGCCTCGGCGCGCTCGCGCAAGCCAAAATAACCGTATTTGAAGAGGCTCTGCGCTTCTTCCTTGGCTTGGCTGGCGTCGTGGTAGCTCTCCTGTAAATTCTTGGGCTGCACGCCGTTGTGGGTTTCGTACAGCTCTTTCAGTAGGCGATGCGAGCCGGGAGGCGGTTCGGAAGGTTGGCCCGCGTTGATCGTGTTGGCGCCCACTACTTCGAAGACGAGGACTGAATGGTGTGCCGCGATCGCGCGACCGGATTCGCTCACGAGTGTGGGGACGGGAAGATTGGCCTTGCTGCAGGCGGTGTGCACGTGGCCCACGACGTCCGCCGCGTATTCCTCGAGCGTGTAGTTTCTCGAGGCGTGAAAGTCGGTTTTCGAGCCGTCGTAATCGATGGCCAAACCGCCGCCCACGTCGAGGTAGCCCATCTGGCAGCCCATCTTGGCGAGCTCCACGTAGATGTTGGAAGCTTCTTGGAGGGCATTCTTGATCGGAATGATGCTCGAGATTTGGCTCCCGATGTGGAAGTGGAGAAGCTGCAGTGAATCGAGCATGCCCTTTTCAGCAAGGCGATCCACGAGCTTCACAATTTCTACTGAGCTCAGTCCGAATTTGGCCCGATCTCCAGTGGAAGTGCCCCAACGTCCCACGCCTTTGGTGGTGAGCTTCGCGCGCACGCCCAAGAGCGGCTTGATGCCCAGCTTCTCGGAGGCTTGCAGGATCGTCTCAACTTCTTCGATGCGCTCCAGCACCACGATCACGGTCTTGTCGAAGCGCTGCGCTAAAAGCGCCGTCTCCATGTACTTGAGATCTTTGTAGCCATTGCAGATGATCAAGCCGCCGTGGTCCTTCATGGCGGCCAGCGCAATCAGCAGCTCTGGCTTCGAGCCGGCCTCGAGCCCAAATTTCCAAGGCTGTCCAAACTCAACGATTTCATCCACAAGATGCCGTTGCTGGTTCACCTTGACGGGGTAGACGCCGCGGTAGATGCCGGCGTACTCGTATTCGGCTATCGCTTGCGAAAATGCCAGGTTGATTCGCCGAATTCGATCTTGGAGGATATCCGAAAAACGGATCAAGAGGGGCAGATCAAGCCCACGTGCGGTGAGCTGCTCCACCAGCTCATGCAGGTCGACGGAGCGTGATGTCGTGGGATCCGGGGTGACCTCAACACGTCCTTCAGCGTTCACCGAAAAGTAGCGCGAGCCCCAACCCGCGATTTGGTAAAGCGCAGCACTTTGTTCTCTGGTCCAGCTCTTTTCGTTCAACGGAGCGTCTCCCACAATATTTCCCGCATGCTTTCTGAGGGCCCAACAATCACGAACTGGCCTGCTCTAGCAAGACAAAAACCGCGCGTCTCGTTCTACAGGCTCAGCCCGGCCAAAATACGGTAGGCAGGGCTGCCCGGTGCCACAGCGAGCCGAGATCCATCAGGTACGCCACCGTGATGTGGACCAGGAATCCAGCATAGATACTGCGGGTTCGCATCGAGAGCGAACCCAAGACAATGCCCGCCACAATCGCTCCGTTCGCCTCAAGGTACGGCTTTCCGTAGTGGATCATGCAATAGGGCACGGCCATGACGAAGATGGCGCTCGAGCCGAGGGAGCGGCGCAGCGCGCCCAGCATCCAGCCGCGAAAGAAGAGTTCCAGTGCCAGGAATTGCAGGCCATAAATTCCTTCCCAGAGCAGAAGATCAAACCAGCTCCGGGAGCTCAACTTGTAGAAGGGGTAGTAGTTCCCGAAATCGGGCTGGTGCGCCACGGCCCACGCGGCAGGCAGGACGACGCCGAGACACAACCCGTAGATCCACAGGTGCGAAAAGAAACCTCGCCCTCGGAGTCCCATATCGAGCAGGCTGTCTCGTGGGAACAAAAGCTTCCAGATCGGAAAGGGCACGACGACATAGCCGATGACGCGGGCTCCAACCCACCAGCAATAACCATAAAAATCCCCCCATTTGGCTAAATTGATCCATTTAGGATAACGAACCTCGAGGTCCGTGAGCCAGGGGCGAAACACCGTTTCGAAGGTGGAGCGCCCACCGTAATAGTCCTGAAGCGTCAGGATCGCCGCGACGAGCACCAGACAAACAAAAGGGCGAAAGTCAGTACCGCCCGAACGACTCAAGTTCACCCGGTAGTCCGTGGCCTCCTGGTCCAGGGCCTTCCAGGTTTTCTTGAAGAACCAGTAAATCGCGGGCGCTATGAGCGCAAAGATGGGGAGCGGGATCAACGCCTTGAAAGGGGAGTAGTTGATCAGGACATCAAACCAGGAAATCTCCTGAAAGACCGACAGCGGGAGTTCAAGGTGCTGAGCTATCTCCGCGGGTGTGGCCGGACTCATCACGCGCCGTCACTCACCCCGCGCTAAGTGCGCTCCATGCTTCAGGCGCGCTAGCGAAAGCTCTCGCCCCAAGACGGCCATGACCTCAAAGAGCGCTGGGCTAGCGCTTCGACCGGTGAGGGCGACACGGGCTGGTTGCGCCACATCCTTCAGCTCGATGCCGTCGGCTTCAAGCCATTTCTGAAAGGCTGTTTCGAGGGCTTGAGCTTGCCAAGCTGGCACCCCGCCGAGCACAGCGTGGAGGCTTTCCAGAAGTGGCGCGGCTGCTCCCACTAAGAACTTCTCCTGAGCTTTGGGATCGTACAGCGGCGGCTCACGAAAGTAGTAATCGACGGCATCCACAGCTTCGAGCAAGGTGCGTGCGCGCGGGCGAATGGTCTCGATGGCAGCTAACAGCTGCGTTGGAGCGGGGGCTGCCAAGCCGTGGCCTTCAAGGAGCGGTAAGAGCTGCTCGGCGTAACGCTCCGCTGGCATCAGCGTTTCGGTTTTCAAGTGTTCAAAGGCGATGGCTAAGAATTTCTTGTCATCGAAGCGGCCATCGCTTTTGTTGACATGATCCCAATCAAACAGTTCGACCAACTGCGCGAGTGAGAATACTTCCTGATCGCCATGGGACCAGCCGAAACGAGCTAGATAGTTGAGCACACTGGCGCTCGGATAACCGCGTTCTCGATAATCTTGAACACCCACGGCGCCGTGGCGTTTGCTCAGCTTTTCGCCCTTGGCATTCAGAATCATAGGGAGGTGAGCGAATTCAGGTTCTGGGTATCCGAGCGCTCGATAGAGCAGGATCTGGAGCGGCGTGTTGCCAATGTGGTCGCGGCCGCGGGATACGAGGTTGATGCGCATCGCGTGATCATCCACGACGCACGCTAGGTTGTATAAAGGGAACCCATCTGAGCGCATCAGCACGAAATCCTGCTGTTCTTTGTTGGGTGTGCTGATCAAACCAAACACCCGATCCACGAAGTCGGTGGAGCCATCTTTCGGCGTCTTGAAACGGACGACGTGCGGCAAATCGGGTTGCTCGTGGCGCTCGCGGCAGGTGCCGGGATAGGTGAACTGTGCCTTGGGATTTTGGGCTTTCAGTTCTTGGCGCGCCTGATCCAACTCTTCCTTGGTGCAATAACAACGAAACGCTTTGCCTTCGGAGATCAGTCGTTCAACGGCAGCCTGATAGAGGTGGCGCCGTTCACTTTGGAAGTACGGGCCATCGTTGCCGCCCGCTTCAGGGCCTTCATCCCAATCAAGGCCGAGCCAGCGCAACGAATCCAAAATGGCGCGCACGCTCTCCACGCTGCTCCGTTCTTGATCCGTGTCTTCAACGCGGACCACCACGGTGCCTCCCATTTTTCTGGCCCAAAGCCAGTTAAAGAGGGCAGTTCGGGCGAGCCCAAGATGCAGGTAGCCGCTTGGAGAGGGCGCAAAACGAACGCGGACGGTCATGCGCCCCGCGCGTTACCATGCCCGGAACGGGGTGTCATGGAGCGGCAATGGTCGCGGGGATTGGCCCGTCTTTCTGCCCAAAAAACGGAAAGAGTTGCGGGCGCCGAAGGAGGTTGCTAGGAAGGCCGGCCCTTCGAGGAACGGAAGGCTTGAGATCATGAAGAAAACACCGCTTGCCCTGGTCAAAGAACGCTTCAAGAGCAAACTTGAGCTCGTTGCTGCCGTCGAGAAATTGACGACGGATGAGCTTTGGGTTGATGTGCTCAACACCGGGAAGGGGTTGAAGCGAGTTTCCAACGCGAAGTTGGTTCGCCTTAACGACCGTCTTAGCCAGGTCAAGAAGGAGTTTGGCAGCCGAGCAAAGCTCGTCGCTGCAATTCTTGAGCTTGAAAAGCGCACGAAGGACGACGGCTATAAGTCGCGCCTCAACGGGTTTGCTGTTCCTCGATTGCTCGATCTGCACGCTGCAGTGAAGCGTCGCGTCAAGCAAGCATCGTAAAAGCTGTCGGCTCGGAGCCCGAAGGTCAGCTGTTAACAGCCGCTTTGGCGGCTAGCTCTTTTGCATGCTCATTCGTGAAGCGGGCTGCTGCTTTCTGACTGCGCTCAAGGTCGCTGGCGATCTTCTTTTCGAGCAGGCTCCCTACGATCATGATGCGCGCCGTGATCGTGGCTTCAAAAATACGCCGGCAACTGTTGTCCGATAGCGGCTCGAAGTGCAGGCTGCCCTTGATCGTGACTTTGTCTGCGAGCGTGCCGGGGACCACGCTAAATTCGTAGCGGCGTTTTGTTTTGTTAAAAATACCGCGTTCTTCGTAACTCACACTCTCTCCAATGAGTTTCTTCAGGGGCCCCGGCAGATCCCCCATGGGCGGCGCTGCCACGAGCACGCGCCGAATCTCGTCACCCACCGTTTCTTGGGACTTCACCCGATATTCTGAGAAGTGCAGGCGCTCCAAGAACAGCCGGCTGTTGAACGCGTCATCCAAGAAGATGGTGTCCCAGTAGGCGGCTTCTGAGAGCTGGAGGTCATCCACGACACGAACGTCTGTCATGGCCGGAATCTAGCGGTTACGCGTGAGGCAGGCAATTACCTGCTGTCCACGCAGCGCTTGCGCAGCCTGCCCGAAGAAGGGGACTATTCTTTCATGCTAGCGGCCGCATCCTCTCACAGCTCCGAGCAGCCGAGCGCTCGCCACAGGACCTCTTGGCTTGAGGAAACGCTGATCATCTTTCGTAAAGATCTGGCGATTGAGATCAAGACGGGCGAGGTGGTGACGACAAGCACCTTCTTTGCAGCCTTGGTGGTGGTGATGGCGTCGCTCGCGTTTTACGGAGGCCCGAGCACGCGCCGATTGGTGGGGTCGGGTGTGATTTGGATTTCAGTCGCATTTTCAGCGGTTCTGGCCTTGGGCCGAGGCTGGCAACGGGAGCGTCAAGAGCGGGCGCTCGATGGCCTCTTAGTGACCCCGATCGCTCGGAGTGCCATTTTTGCTGGGAAAACACTCGGCATTGCTTCATTTCTGTTCATCGTAGAGTTGGTGGTCATCCCACTGGCGTGTCTTTTCCTGGCGCTCGACTTAACTGAGGTTGGGGGTGGGCTGTTTTGGGTGGCACTCATCGCCACTCCAGGTATCGCCGCGGCCGGAACCCTCTTTGGCGCGATGACGGTGCGCACGGGCGCGCGCGATCTGATCTTGGCAATCGTGTTATTCCCTTTGCTTTCGCCGACGCTGCTCTCGGCTGTCAGCGCTTCGCGGGAACTCTTCAATGGTGTGCCGCTGGGTGAGCTATTGGACTATCTGAAGTTCATGCTCGTGTTTGACATCGTGTTCATCGCCGGCGGACTTTCGCTGTTTGGCACGCTCGTGGAGCGCTAGCGCGTCTCAGGCGGTGAGAGGGCGCGAGCAGGGCAGGCAATCGCGGCGAGCAGGGCAGGAAATGGGCTCAAAAGCGGTAAGCAAGCTCGCAAATTCGCCACCGTGTGGCGAAATTTTCGCCACGAGACGGTGATTTTGTCAAAGGGCTCACGTTTCTGCCGTGCTCGCTTCTGAGTTCATGGCGGCGCAGGCGGCCTTAAACACGATTCAACATGCGCGGGCTCTACCCTGCCATTCCATAGCCTCTAGGCGTTTCCTAGAAAGTGGCTAATTGCCGTCGTTAGGGCGTGCGTGTCGGCCGCCTGAGTTCCAGCGTTCTCAGCGGCGCTGCCGGTGACCCAAACGGGTTGTAAGTCTGCCGCAGTGGAAGCTGGGCGCCGCAAGCGGTACGCCTCGCCCGAGAATTCTAGGTCGAATCCGGCCTGGATCGCGAGCTGCAACGCGCTCGGCCGGGGGCCATCGATCACGATGGCGTCGCCGCGCCAGGTTTGCTTCGTATCTCGAAAGCGCGCGCCGCTCACGCGTGCTGAGCCTTTGGCGCTGAGGAGTGAATCGGAAGTGGCGTGCGTGATTTGGAGCTGATCGGTCGCGAGGTGCTCAAACATTCGGCCCATCTCCGAGGCGTCAACCAAGAGCACCCGGGGACCGATCGAGATGTGAGCGCGGAGCAGCGCGAGCGCGGCCCGGGCCGAGAAGACTCCCGGCAGATCATTGTTCCCGAACAGAAGCGTGCGGTCAGAGCTACCCGTCGCGAGCACAATAGCGCGTGCGCTCACCAGTGTCGCGCCTTCGGCGTTGGTTGCCAGAAGCGCGGGCGGCGCACCCCCAGGCGACTCAAAGAGCCCCACGATGGTAGTTTCTGGGTGACACACGACAGCCGCAGCTCGCGCGGAGAGGAGCGCAGCTTCTGCGCGTTCTGGCGACAAAAGACGCAAGTTCGCTCCCAGTTCCAGCTTATCGTCGAAGAGATGCACGGAGCCCACCTTCGCTCGCCCGAGCGCCTCAGACAGCGTTAATCCTGAGCGTCCTCCGCCCACTACCGCCACATCCACGCTCAGCTTTCGGGCGTCGCGTGGGAGCTGTGCCTCATCGGGCAGTTCACCTAGGCCCGCGACGCGGCGTGCGAAGGCCTGAACGACATCTGAGATGATCGGCACACCCGCAAAGAGCTGGTGATGGTCGATCCCTTTTGGAAACAGGAAATCCGAGGCGCGCAATAGATCTGTCTGGCGGCTTCCGATAACATTTTGAGTCTCGATCTGTTCGCCGCCTGCCGTGCGCCTCATGCACGTCATCACGTTGGGTACACCATCCACCCGGGCGAGGCAGCCGTCGCAGGCACCGGCAAGGCAGTAGGGGCCGCGTGGCCTGTGCAATTTGGGGCTCCTCGCGAGAGCGATACGATCCGCCGCGATCAGAGCAAAGGCCAGAGGTTCCCCGGCATTTGCTGGAAGCTTGGTGCCGTCGTGCCAGATCTCAACGGGTCTCGTGGCTGGGTTCAGTCGCACTGCCATGCCGATCGACTGAGCTTAGAGCCTGGCCGTTCGTTCTGGAGCGAAAAATGCCCAACCTCACCACGAAGTGTGTACGATGCGCCCGAGATCCTCGTGAAAGTGGCGTTCTACGGCGGCAGTTTTAACCCGCCTCACGTGGCGCACGTGATGGCGGTCAGCTACGCACTCTCGGTGGGTTGGGCTGAGAAGGTGCTGGTGGTGCCGGTCTTTGAGCATGCCTTCGCAAAGCGCTTGGAGAGCTTCGAACATCGTTTCGCCATGGTGGAGCTGTGCATGGGTTGGCTGCCAGGTGTCACAGTGTCGCGGGTCGAGGCAGATTTGCCCAAGCCGAGCCGCACCTTAGCCACTTTGGAGTACTTGAAAGAGGTGAATCCAGAGCAGGTGTTTTCGCTCCTGATGGGAGCCGATCAGTTGCCTGAGTTCGAGAAATGGCATGGCGCCACTCGGCTCAAGGAGCTAGCGCCCCAAAAAATCCTCGGACGCGTCGGCGTGGTCGGTCCAGAAGCACCAGAGCCCGTATTGCCTGGGATTTCTTCCACACGAGTGCGGAAGCTATTGCGTGTACGGCACGAACCAGCCGCGCGAGGTGAGCTCGAATTGAGCTTGCCTCAGAGTGTGTTGGCGTACATTGACGAGCACCAGCTCTACCTGAACGGATAACCGGGACCTGTACTAGAACCGACAACCGAGAGAACGGACAACCGAGAGCCAACGTGGATCTTCGCACGCAAACCTCCCTCTTTTGCGGCGCCCTCGCGCTCGCCATTGCAGTGTCCATTCTTTTGCGCAGTCGCCCTCGTCGCACGCAGTTCTTATTCGCGGCATTTGCCGCAGATATTGGGCTCTGGTACCTCGCGCAATGGCTCTATCACTTTGTGCGAGCCGATGTGTGGGTGCGGTTTACGATCGTGCTCGTCGTGCTCTTGCCGCAATTTGCGTTGCATCTCTTTGATGCCGTGGTGCCGCGCAAGCCCGGGCCCTCCAAGTTGCTGCGCGTGGCAGGTATCTTGATGCTGCCGCTGTTGTTGCTGGTGGCCTTGCCGCGCCAGACAGCGTTGGAACGCTACGGGATTTTTCTCTATGTTTTCGGGTTGCTTTCGGCGGGTCTTTGGTCCCTAGCCCAGCGTGGGGAGCACAGTGGGTCGCGTGCAATTCAACGGCGAGTGCGCGTCTTGGTGTCGATCGGCGCCCTCGCGGCAGCCTTCAGCCTCGCAGATTTCTTGTGGTTCATTGGCGCGCCGTTGCCGCCGGTTGGCGCTGTCTTGAGCATCGTGTTCTTGTTCATGCTTTCCGAGTCGTTGATCCGCGAGCGGCTCTTGGATCTGTTCGATGTCCTGGTGCAGCTCTTGGTTTCTACGGCGCTCGCGTTTGGGATGGCCGGCGTGTTCTACGTGTTTGTCGTGTTGTACGGCGGCTTTGACACGATGTATTTGGGAGCCACTCTGGCGGCCCTCGTGATCTTGGTGTTGGTGGAGCCGCTCCGCACCAAGCTCGAAAAGTACGTACATCTGGTGTTCTTTAGGGAGCGTGTGGATCTCGAAAGGGCGCTTAGCTTGGCGAAATCCCAGCTTTCACACGTGCTCGAAGTCCAGAAGATGCAAGAAGTGGTGATGACCGCGTTGGAGGAATCACGGCGGGTGACGGGTGCCGCCCTCTACTTCCGCGATCCACTGGGGCTTGACTACCACCTGGGCACCTATCTTGGCCCCGCGCCGGCCGAACGCATCGACGCCGCGGCGGGACGTCCACTTTTCGACAGGCTCAGCAAGAGTGGCTCGGTGGCACTTCAGCAACTCGAGTTCGAAGCACTGGAGAAACGAAGAGGTGGCTTTACGGGAGAAGCGGAGGCTGACGAACGAATCCTGGCGGCGGCGAAAATCTTGGGGCCTTATGCGGCGGGAGTGTGTCTCAGCATTCATGGAGAAGGTAGCCAGTTGCTCGGCTTTCTGTTGGTGGCGGATGACCGCGTGCGCGATGCTCTTTCAGATGATGAGATTGCGCTGCTGGAGCCGTTTGCGCTTCAAATTGGGGTTGTTGTGGAAAACTCTCGCCAATATCGGCGCATGCACCAGCGCGATCGATTGGCAGCTCTCGGACAGATGGCAGCGGGACTAGCGCATGAAGTTAAAAATCCGCTCGGTGCGATCAAAGGTGCGGCGCAGTTACTTCAAGAGACAGTGGGAGCCTCCGCGCCTGCCTCGGCAGACAAGGAGTTCGTCGACATTATCCTTCAGGAAGTGGATCGATTGGATCGCGTTGTCGGCTCGGTTCTCAGTTATGCGCGCCCCCGAAAGAGCGATTTTCAGCCCTTGGATGTGAATGATGTCGTCGAAAATGCGCTGAGAATTGCGGGTTCCGATCGCGCCCACGGCTGCAAGCTGGAAGCCCAGCTGACACCCAATCTGCCTCTCGTGCCCGGGGACGCTGAACAGCTCCGCCAGGTCATGCTCAACCTGGTGAAAAACGCCACACAGGCCATGGAGCAGGAAGGGGCGGTGGTCGTGACGACACGGGTCATTCCCGAAACAAGTGGGCACACACCCGGCAAATGGATCGAGATTGCCGTTTCTGACACCGGTCGTGGGATGACCCATGAAGTGCGCCAGAGCCTATTTGTGCCGTTTTTCACCACGAAACCCCAGGGCACGGGCCTTGGCTTGGCCATCAGCCAGCGCATTGTCGAAGAAATGGGTGGGCGCATTGAGGTGAAGTCTCAAGTTGGACATGGCAGCACCTTCGCCATCACGCTTCCGATTTCGAGCGTCATCGAAACGTCAAGAGCGTGAATTCTTGACGCATTTCTTTGGCTTGCCGTATCCTGCCGGGCATTCGGGGACTACACGTTGGGTTCCGAAAGCTGCGCTGAATGTTTCAAGAGGCCCTATTCCCCGCACCGTCATCTGAACCACAGGTTCTCGTTCTTCGATTCATTTCCGGAAAGTACGAGGGCGGCGAGTTCCCGCTTCGGCCTAACCAAGAGATCTTGATCGGGCGAGCCACGGACGCGGACTTGGTGCTGGTGGAAGAATTGGTGTCCCGTCACCATGCCACCGTGGCGCGTCAGGCTCACGTCGTGAGGGTGACGGATCTTGGGTCTACGAACGGGACGTTCATCAACGGAGAACGCATCAAACGCGCCGAACTCGTGGTGGGCGATCGGCTTCTGATTGGCACGAACATTCTCAAGCTGGTGGCGGTGGATGGCGGCCTTAGGTCACCTGCGTCCGAAGTGAGGAGCCTCCAGAATATTGCCGCAGAGCGGAAGGCGACCCGCGGGCCGCGCATGCGAGGGGAGCTCGAAGAGATCCCCGTTACCGATCTGGTGCAACTGCTGGCAAACGGAAAGAAGACGGGTGTCCTATCGCTCAGTGCTGCGGCGGGCTCCGGCAAGATCCATTTCAACAAGGGGCAGATAGTTCATGCGGAGCTACTCCGCTTGCCGGCGCTCTCGCCGCATAAGGCGTTTTTTCGGGTAATGGGGCTCACGCGCGGTCAGTTCGAACTCGAAGCCGAGGGGCCATGCGAATTCACGGAGCCCTTCTTAGAATCCACCGAGCATCTCGTGATCGAGGCCATGCGCCACTACGATGAAGTAAAACGCCTCGCTCCCGATTTACCCCGCCAAACAAGCCGCTTCGCTCTCCCCACACCTCTCTTGTCAGCGCTTGAAGATCTTGAGGAGCGGGAGCTGGAGCTCGTGCAAGCCGCCCTGAATGTGGAGAGCCTGAGAACGCTCTTGGATACGCGTCCTGAAAGTGACATTGAACTTCTGCAGTCGCTCAGTCGTCTCCTGGCAGATGGCTACCTGGTCGAACGCCGTATTTGAACGTGG
Organism: Polyangiales bacterium; assembly: GCA_038246305.1. Taxonomy (GTDB): domain Bacteria; phylum Myxococcota_A; class Polyangia; order Polyangiales; family Polyangiaceae; genus JBBRRP01. The sequence goes on from JBBRRP010000075.1 coordinate 30,668, forward strand.
CTCCCGTGATCCAGCGCAAGCCTTAGTTTGGTGTTGCTGCCGGGGTCCCTGCGGGAGGGACACGACAGGGTGCTTGTGGTTGCGGGGCCGCGCC
>JBBRRP010000076.1:0-30415 GCA_038246305.1 Polyangiales bacterium
CCACCATTTGGTCAAGGTCTGCGCGATGTTTCTTCTGAACGCAATTCCAATAAACACCAACCGAAGAGCCGGATGCGGGAAATTCGCAAGTCCGGTTCTGTAAGGAGCCCTGGGTGGCAACACCCAGGGTTTACTTGATGAAAGACTTGGCTACGCGGCCTGGGTTGTTACTCGTGACCGGCTTTCTGAGTGTGCTGGGGTGTCAGAAGAATTCGGCGTCTAGCCCCGCTTCCACGGGTGGCGCTGGAAACCCATCAAGTTCACCCACAACTGGTGGTTCGAAGGCCACGAGTAACACTGGAGGTTCGCACATGAACCCGCAGGGGAGCGGCGGCAAAGCTGCCCAGGGCGCGGGCGGTGCCTCCACGAATGGCACAGGCGGCGCCATGAATGCCTCCGGCGGCTCAAATCCGCTTGGCTCAGGCGGCACCATTCAACAAGGATCGATTATTGAGCCTGGAAATCCTGGCACTTCAGACGTTCAACTCGTCGTGCGTTCGGATCAAGATCTGCACCCGATCTCGCCCCTCATTTACGGAGTGAACGGCAACGCCACCGCGTGCGCAGACGTTAATCTGCGTCCCGGGGTCTGTCGCTTGGGCGGTAACCGCTGGACGGCGTACAACTGGGAAAACAACGCTTCCAATGCTGGCGTTGATTATTGCTCCGAAAACGACGGTTACCTGGACGCGTCGAGCACTCCGGCCAAACCCGTTGTCGATGCCATTGCTGCTGCAGCGAGCAGAGGCGCTGCCACGCTCGTGACGGTGCCCATTCTCGACTATGTCGCGGCCGACAAGAATGGAGGTTCTGCGCCGCCCGCCTGCAGCGGCGATGTACGAAAGTCCGGCGCGAATTATCTAACCACGCGATTTGTTGCGAACCATCCCACTAAAGGCTCGGCGCTGTCATTGAGCCCCGATCCGAACGACAACGCCGTCTATCAAGACGAATTTGTTGCTTTCCTCAAGTCCAAAGCGGGCACGGCACGCGTGCTCTTCAGTCTCGATAACGAACCGGATCTGTGGAGCGATAGCCACCCTGCCCTCCAGCCAACTGCTCTCACCTACGCCAAACTGCTAGAGCGCAATATTGCCTCCGCCAAGGCGGTGCGTTCTGTCTGGCCCGAAGCTGAAATCACGGGCCCCGCAAGCTACGGCTTCAATGGCTACGTGAATCTTCAGAATGCTCCCGATGCCGCTCAGAACGGCGAATTCCTCGATTATTATCTCGCAAAAATGAAACTTGCGAGCGACGCCAACGGGGGGCGTTTGCTGGATTATCTCGATCTGCATTGGTATTCCGAGGCCCAAGGAGGCGGCAACGCTGTGATGGGCTCCAACACCAGCTTTGCCGTCGTGGAAGCGCGAGTGCAAGCTCCGCGCTCGCTCTGGGATGCGAGCTATACGGAAGATAGCTGGATTGCCACTTACACAGGGGCTCCGATCCGCCTGATCGGTTGGGTCAACGATAAAATCAAAAAGAATTATCCGGGAACCAAGCTGGCTTTTACCGAGTGGAATTACGGCGGCGGGCAACACATCAGTGGCGGCATCGCAGCCGCGGATGTCTTGGGCATTTTTGGCAAAGAGGGCGTGCAGCTGGCCACTGAATGGCGCATGCAGGCCGATGAAACGTTCATCGAAGGCGCCTTCCGAGTGTATCGCAACTACGATGGCCAGGGAGCTTCGTTTGGCGATACTTCCATTTCGGCTAACTCAAGCGACGTTAGCAAAGTCTCCGTGTACGCCAGCCTCGATGCGGCAGCTCCGGGAAAGATCGTGATTGTAGCGATCAATCGCAGCAATTCGCTGCAGAAAGCCGGATTAACGGTCGCAAGCTCGGTGCAAGCTACGCGCGCCGATGTGTATGCACTCAGCGGCGGGAACCCCATCCCGGTTGCTGGCACGCCCCTCATGCCCGTCGCGGCCAATGCATTTCTGGTTGCACTGCCGGCCTATTCCGTCTCGGTGATCGTGCCCAAGCCCTGAAGCAAGCCGCGCCGAACGTAGGCGAGGGGTGCAGTGTCGTCCCAAATGATCTGCCCTGCTTGTTTGCTGACGCCCAGCTTCTGCCAAAGCGCGAGCAAATCCACGCGCTCGGGAGCGAGCGCCTGCCTCGCATACAGCTCCTTCAGGACAGACACTCCCGTCGCTTCGTCGCCCACCGCAAGTACTCTCTCAATCGGCCAAATAACGCCAATATTACCGCCGTGATTCACGATAGCGCGCAACGCATCTCGAAGTGAAAAGCGATTCCCGGTTCGCTCTCGGATCTCAATGTCAGCAGAAAGACAAAAGAGCGCACCGCCCCAGTACGTTCGACCCCAACTTTCTGAGCTATTCAACCCAAGATCGTCGGCGGGCGGTAAGCCCTGGCGCATCCGACCGAGCCATTCTCGCCATACCGTTTCAGCTGTTAACAAGCCAGCTTGCGCTCGCGCTACGGGCTCGACATAGGTCGCCAATCCTTCTTCCAACCAGCGATGGTTCAAGAGTTCGGGCAACGCCGTGTGAATCATTTCATGAATCAGGATCCAGTCGTCGCTTAACGTCTCTGCTGTGCTCGACTGACCGACTGACACAAGAACGGATGCTCCCGACATTCCAGTGGTAGAACCAAAGCCGACGCGCGCACCCTTCACACCGTGTAAAATCACTAAGAGCCGGGAAATCGGCGGCCGTCCGTAATACGCGCGCACCACGCGGGCAGCAATCCGAACCCAATCCAACACCTGCGCCTCATGCCCCAGCGGCGCTCCCGTCAACACTACCTCCAAAGCGTCATCGAGCACCATGTGTCGCACGGGACCAACGACGCCGTACGGCAGGTCGCGTGCCGGAGCAGTGTGGGCCTCGTACGTCGCTGGGGTGCCGCGTGTCCGCCCGAGCCCGGTCACCAACACTTCATCCTGCGCGCTTTTGCCACGCAGCAAGATCCGAATACCCAACGGCGCTTCTCTCGGCCGCAGCAGCCAGGTTGAAACCGGTGCCTGAACCGCCTCGCCCAGCAACTGAGCAGCCCCGCGATCATCAAGCTTTTGAGCAGCCTCGCGAAGCTGAAATCGATAGCTCACCCGACACCCCTGTCGACATCCGGGTAACTTCCACTCACCTTCGCTCACTCGCACTTCAGCGCCATAGGCCTGGTTCGAAAGAGAGTGCACGCGCACATTCTCGACGAACGCCGAACCTCCATCGAGCACTGCGAATTTCTCATGGGTCCCGACCGGAAACTCTGCTTCAACGCTCAAGAAAGCAGCCTTCGGTGCCGCCACAACATCATACGTCCAGACAGTTTCGTGAGCACCTGAAACTCGCCTCACCCATTTCAAGGGAACGCGGCCGCTGACCGGACGGCTCACGGGGAGATCAACTTTCGGCGTAACGGACTGGCGACCACACGAAGCCATTAAGGAGGCCACGCTCAGCGTGATCGCAGCACTCCGGGCAAGACTGGCCTGTCGCACGTGGCACAGCATACTCGCGATCCACGACGAAGCATGTGCCCCCGGCACTCTGAAGCACAAAGTTGAGTGACCTGGGCAAGCTCGCCTAGGCTGCCGCCGCCGCCGCCCAGAGATTTCCACCATGACCGCTATGCTTCCGAGGCTCCATCCGAACGCTCACCTGCCCGCCGCTTATCGGGCCTTCTTATCGGATCTCAGTCAGCGCGGTTTTCAAGGAGAAATTCGCACAGACTATGCCACACGGCTCACGGGTGCCACCGACAACAGCGTGTACCAAGTGCTGCCACTTGCCGTCGTGCATCCGAAAGACCACAGCGACGTTGAGCTGCTGTTAACATTGAGCCATGAAGACGTTCACCGTAGCGTGAAGCTGAGTCCGCGCGGTGGCGGCACCGGCACCAATGGCCAATCGCTGTGCGATGGCGTGATTGTCGATCTCTCGCGGCACATGAGCCACATTCTAGAGCTGGATCTCAAGAACGGTTGGGTCCGTGTTCAGCCCGGGGTCGTGCTCGATCAGCTCAACACGTTTCTCGCGCCGCACGGCGTGTTCTTCGCGCCCAATCTCTCACCCTCCAATCGCGCCACCTTGGGCGGCATGATCAGCACCGATGCGAGCGGCAAAGGCTCGCGCATTTATGGCAAAACCAGCGACCACGTGCTCGGCCTCACACTGGTGCTGAGCGACGGCACCACACTTTTTACCAAGCCCCTCTCGGCCACGGAGCTTGAAGAAGCGTGCGAAAAGCCTGGATTTTCTGGCGAAATCTATCGCGAGGTGCGAAATGTCATCGAGCGCAATCGTGATCGCATCGCGACCACTTTGCCGCGCCTGAAACGCTTCCTCACCGGCTACGATCTGGCTCATTCAGAACGCCCCGATGGGACGTTCGATCTCTCGCGTGTGATTTGTGGTTCTGAAGGCACGCTCGGGATCGTGACCGAGGCTAAATTGAAGCTCACGCCGCTCGTGAAGCACAAGCAATTGATTGCCATCCGCTACACTGATTTTGATGCAGCGCTGAGAGCCGCCAGTGTGTTGGTGGAGGCCAATCCCGGTGCTATCGAAACTATCGACGACACGATCGTCACCTTGGCTAAGAGCGATGTGATTTGGCATTCTGTGGCGCACCTCTTGAATGATGCCGGTGAAGCACCGCTCCGCGCCGTGAATCTGGTGGAATTTGAATCCGACGAGGCGCACATCGTGAGCGAAAAAGTGCGTTCGCTGACGGCCACTCTCAATCGCGAGTTGGGCTCGCCAGGCCGCGCCAGTGGTTACACGGTTGCCGAAGAAAAGGCTGATATCGCCGCACTTTGGACGCTTCGCAAGAAAGGCGTGGGCTTGCTCGGTAATGCCAAAGGCGAGCGGCGCCCGGTGCCGTTCGTGGAAGACACCGCCGTGCCGCCGGAACACTTGGCGAATTACATTCAAGAGTTTCGTGCGCTGCTCGACAAGCATGGGCTCTTCTATGGAATGTTTGGCCATGTCGATGTGGGCTGCTTGCACGTGCGCCCTGCCTTGAACCTGCGGGACGAAGCCGATGAAGCGCTGCTCCACACGCTGAGCGACGAAGTGGTCACGCTCGTTAAAAAGTATGGGGGGGTTTTGTGGGGGGAACATGGGCGAGGCTACCGGAGCTCATACACACCTTCCTTCTTTGGTCCGGAGCTTTACGAAGAATTGCGCCGTGTGAAGGGCGCTTTTGATCCACACAATCAGCTGAACCCCGGGAAATTGGCCACACCGATCCAGAGTTTGGATGAACTCGTCAGCCTCCAAGCGCCCAAGCGTGGCGCCTTCGATCGCCAAATCACACCTGCGGCGCGCGCCGAATACGATGTTGCGATTCACTGCAATGGCAACGGCGCTTGCTTCGATTGGAGCCCCGATTCGGTGATGTGCCCCTCATCCAAAGTGACACGCAATCGGATCCACTCGCCCAAGGGGCGCGCTGGCATTCTGCGCGAATGGCTACGCCTCACGACACGCGAGGGCTACGCGGTGAGCGGTAAAACACAGACGCTGAGCACGGCGTTGCTCGAAGGCCGCAACAGCGCGCCAACAGATTTCTCGCACGAAGTCTACGATTCGATGAACGGATGCCTTGCCTGTAAGGCGTGCGCCACTCAATGCCCGATCAAAGTCGATGTGCCCAATCTGCGGGCTCAATTTCTCGAGCACTACCATTCACGCTACCGCCGCCCGCTGAAAGACTACTTCGTGGCCAGCTTGGAGGCCGTGCTGCGCGTGCTCGTGCTCTGGCCCAGGCTCTCCAATTTTCTGTTGAGCCAGGCATGGGCCAAACGCGTGCTCGGCTGGGTGGGCATCGTCGACACACCGCTTTTGGCTGAAAACACGCTGGCTGAAGGTCTTCACTCGCGCGCTGCGGCCAGCTACGATCCCGAACAATTAGCTCGGCTGAGTGTTGAAGAGAAAGCAAGCACCGTCTTCATTGCGCAAGACGCCTTCACCACTTTCTACGAACCCAAGGTGACGCTCGCCGCCTATGATTTGTTGACGCGCTTGGGGCGACGCGTTGTCGTTTTGCCCTATCTCGCAAACGGCAAAGCCTTGCACGTCAAAGGCTTCTTGAGTTGGTTTCGCTCCGTTGCGCAAAAGGGCTCCGAATTTTATTCACAGGTTTCAAGCTTCGGGATTCCAATTGTCGGCATTGAGCCGGCCGTGACGCTCACGTACCGCGATGAATACCCGCATGCGCTCGGCGGCGCGGAGGCTGGCTTCCGGATACTATTGCTCCAGGAATACCTCGCGACCGAGCTTCCCAGGTGGCTGAAAGAGCTAGGCCCAAAAGCGCCGCAATTGATGGGGAAATACCGCTTGTTTGGGCATTGCACCGAGCGCACCGCGGAGCCTCAATCTCAAACCCGCTGGCGCCAGGTATTCGCAGCTTTCGGCTCCGAGCTCACGCTAGAAAACACAGGCTGTTGTGGGATGTGCGGCGTGTTTGGACACGAAGCCGAGCACCTTGAAGAGTCCAAGGGTGTGTTTGAAATGAGCTGGGAGCCGAAGCTGCCCAAGGACGCGCAAGGCCAGGCCCAAGTGCTCGCGACGGGCCATTCGTGCCGTAGTCAAGTGAAGCGCTTCAGCGGTTTTGTGCCCCGCCATCCGGTGGAGGCACTGCTCGGAGCGTTGCAGGATTCTTGAAAGCCAGGAGAGCCACAGTGTTAGCAAAACCTCGAACATGCATTGCCAAGATGGCGGGCTACACGCCGGGCGAGCAGCCCGCGCGTGGTGAAACCGTGATCAAGCTGAATACCAACGAAAATCCCTATCCGCCCTGCCCGGGCGTGCTCGAAATCTTCCGCTATCTCGACGCCGATGAGCTTCGGCGCTACCCGGACCCAGCCGCCAATGCCTTTCGCGACGCTGCCGCACAACTTTACGGCTTGAAACGAGAGCAGATCATCGCCGGCAATGGCAGCGACGACATTCTCAACATCGCCCTCCGCGCCTACCTCGATCCCGGCCAAATATTGGCCTATCCGGATCCCACCTATTCTTTGTATCCGGTGCTCGCAGGCATCCAGGATGCCAAGGTGGCACCCGTCGCCTGGGAAGCCGGCTGGAAGTTGCCCGTGGAAGGCCTGCTCGCTACGCGTGCACAAGTTATCTTCGTGGCCCACCCCAACGCACCCACCGGAACGCCGGTGGCACTCGCCGAGCTAAACGCGTTGGCTTCGCGCTTTGACGGCCTTTTGCTCGTGGACGAAGCCTATGTTGAACTCGCGGACGAGAGCGCTCTAACGCTCTTGACCACTCACGAGAATGTGCTGATTTCGCGCACGCTCTCCAAATCGTATTCGCTCGCAGGGCTCCGCTTTGGTTACGGCCTGGGTCATGCTTCGATCATCGCTGAATTGATGAAGGTGAAAGACAGCTACAACTGCGATGCCCTCTCCATCTCCGCAGCTGTCGCAGCGCTCCAGGATCAAGAGTACGCACGCTCCGTGTGGGCCAAGATCCGAAGCGAACGCGAACGGCTTCAGCTGGAATTGACGAAGCGTGGCTGGGACGTGATCCCAAGCCAAGCCAACTTTGTCTTCGCCCGCCCTCCTTCCGGAGACGGCGCCGCCGTGTCTGCAAACCTCAAAAATCGCGGCATTCTTGTGCGATTTTTCAATGCTCCAGGCCTCACCGAGCGTGTGCGCATCACGGTGGGCACGCCTCAACAGACTGATGCGCTGCTCGCCGCGCTCGATGGCTAGGACGCTACGCTAAATTCGGCAAGGGCCCTGCGTAATCCGGATCTCCAAACGAAGCTTGCTGCATGCCAAACGCCTGCGCGACTGACGTCAGAATGCCGTTGTGCGCCGCCATGCTCTTAAACTTGGCGGTGTCTACCGAATCCACGAGTTCGTTGTCTCCGTAATTCACGCTGCGGCCCATCCGAAATTTGCCGCCGGTGCCGCCGGCGATCACCCACGGATGATCCATATTGTTGTGAGCCGCTGGATTCCCAAGCTCATTGGCCCACACAATGATCGTACTATCGAGCACCGTCCCGTTGCCTTCTTTGATTCCATCCAAAAGGCCCATAAACGTGGCCAATTGAGTGGCGTACCAAAGATTGCACTTCGCAAGCTGCACGCGATATGAATCAGCATCGCCCACACGATGCGCGACATCATCATGCATGTTCACGTTGAGCCCAATCCACGGCATCGGATTGGCATTGCCGGCGTAGAGAAACTGCAACGATGCAATGCGCGTCAAATCGCAGGCGAAGGCTTGCGCCAGAAGGCCCATCTGCGCGGTCGCGATCTCTGGGATGAGCTTAGGATCCAACGGATCCAGCGCTGGCGGCGTGGCTGGTGTGCTGCACGTCGTGGCGGGAGCCGCGGTCGTGATGATGCGGCGTTCGAGATCGTCCAAAGCGGACAAATGAGCGTCTAGCTTTTCTTTCTCTGGCCCAGCCAGGCGCTTGTTGAGCCGATTGATGTCGTCCTTCAACGCCGCATACATTGCTTTCTTGCGGTTAGATTGATCCGGCGCTGGAGCCATGGCGTTCCCGAAGAGCCGCGCGTGCACTTCGGCGGGATCATCCTGCCCGGGCAAACGCGTGCCTCCGGCACCGAACTGGAAACTGTCGAAGGCGGAGTAGCCCGCCTGCGCCAGCACTCCAAGCTCCAGAGAGGGGAAGCGGGTCGCGCTTCCGAACTGTGTGGCGAGCGCCTGATCAAGCGAGGGCCCCGTCGGGTACACATCATCGTTCTTCTTGATTGCCTGCGTGCCCGTGAACAGTGCGCAGGGACCGCAGGTGTGCCCCGTGTCCACGCCTTTTTCGTACAGCACTCGCAAGTCTACACCGGTAGGAATGAAGATCTTGGAGCGAAACGGCTCAAGCGGAGCAAGCGGCGAATTCGCGTACGTGATGTTGAAGTCTGTTTCGCCGCCCTGGGGCTTCCAATACTCAGGAGTCATGCCATGCGGGGAGCTCATCAGGAGCAAGCGCAACGGCGCGGCTGCCTGGGCCTCAGCAACAGAGGTGTCCAAGAGCCGAAAAAACGGCAGGGTTGTGCTGAGAGCGCCGAGCGAGCGCAAGAAGGTGCGACGTGAAGAATATTTCTTAGCCATGTGCCAACACTTTCCTTAACAACTACTGCCGAAGCGGAGCGCGGCGTACAAATTCGCCCGCTCGCACAATATTGACCACTAGGTCTTTGATCGAAGACTGCCCCGCTTGGAACGTCTTGAACGCCGCGTCCAACGTGCAGCTATCAGCGGCGTCTGAGCCGCGCCCCATTGAGAATTGCAACCAATTCTTGGTGAAGCATTCTCTTACTTCGCCGCTATTTTCGAGCAAATGTGCCAATTCAACCACGCCGTTGAAGGTCCCATCCGCATCCTTGGTTCCAGTGAGCTCCCCCGAAGCGTCCACCGGAAAGCCGTTCTCCATGGTGCGATACTGCCCAACGCCGTCAAAGTTTTCAAAACCAAACCCAATCGGATCCATTTGCGAATGACAGCCGACGCAGGTTCCAGACGCGTGATTCTTGAAGCGCTCGCGCGTGGTGTTCATAGTGCTTGGCGGCGGCGGCATCACCATGAGATTTTTAGGCGGCGGCGGCAGCGTTTGGCACAAGAGCCGCGTGCGCACGAATTTTCCACGCCGCACGGGTGAGCCCTGGGTGCTTTGTGCGTGAGTCGCCAGCACGCTGGCGTGGGTGAGGATGCCCGCGCGTTCGGCAGGCTTTAGCATCACCTTTTTGAAAGTCGCGGACTTGTCCGTGAGCCCGTAATACTTGGCGAGGACGGTATTGGCGAAGGTGTAGTTGGCGTTGAACAAGGTACTCAACATGCCATCGCCGTCGAACACCACGTCCTGCACCAGGCTATCGGTCTCTTGGCGCCAAAGCTTCGGCATGTCTGGCGTGAACGTGGGGAAAATTGCGGTGTCTTTAGTGACTTGTTCAATGCGATCGATGCCCAACCACTGATCGACGAACGCACTCACTTGAGCGCGAGCCTTGGGCATTGAGAGCAAGCGGCGCACCTCAGCCTCGCGAGCATCCGCTCTAGCAAGCGAGCCTGCATCCGCGGCTGCAAGGAGCGGAGCGTCTGGAGGGCCACCCAGCACCAAATACGAAATTTGCGAAGCAATTTCGCGCGGTGTCAATGTGACCGTACCATCGGCTGCCGGTGTGTCCCCAAGCTCAGTGCGATACAATAAGTTGGGAGATTGAAACATGACCTCCAACACAAGGCCGATCCCAGATTTGAAATCCCCGCCAGTAATCCCCGCTTGATAGACTTTGAGCAAGCCCTCCGACTCCTCGGCGACGAGCGGGCGCCGATACGCACGTGCGCCGAAGCTATCAATGAACTTTCGAGCGCAAGCCTCGTCACCGTTGGCAGGTGCGCACGGTACGAGCATGGCCAATTTCGTGAGTGCGGTGCCTGAGAGCTGCTCGGCGGCTGTTCCCAAAGCTTCCGCAAAGAGCGGGCTGACCGCCAGGGCATCGGATTGATTCGTATAACCGCCAAATTGAGAATCGAGCGGGAACGCGGTAGAAGGGGTCAATTCTTGACCCAGCAAATCGGATACCGAACGGTCGTATTCCGACCGGGTGAGCCTGCGCACACGGGCTGGAGTTACCGGCGCGCACAGATTCTGTGCGACCTTACCCGGCGGCACGACATCACCACCTTTTGCACTCCTACTCCCACTCCCACTCCCGCAGCCAAAGGCGAGCGCCAAAAGGCTCATTGCGCTTATCTGTCTTTTGCGTGTCATCTATCTCCGTTCCAGATCCCCGTGAAACCCGAAGCCTGTGCTGTTCCGAGTGCCTGAAGGGCGACCGTGCTGCGTCAGCAATTCCGACACTGCCGCAGCCTCGCCAGAATAGGCTGCTCTCCCCCAGCGCCGCAAGGCTTACCAACGACGCTCCCCTTTCTCACCATCTTCATCCCTTTCTCGCTTCTCGGTCGCCCTCTCGCTCGCCAGGTTTCGAACTTTTTCCTATGCAAAAAGTTTTTGACAGTTCTAAGTCGCGGACGGCTGATCTAGCGTTTTCCTAATCTTGGGCCCGAGCGCATTTTGCTCACGAAATGCGAAGCGAGCCCCTCCGAGAAAGATAGAGTTTAATCATGAATCAGCGGGACTTCGAGACGCACGGGACGACACCTGGCCGCTACTCCTATTCGTCGATGTCGATGGGCTTACGCGGGCGCGCAACGGAGCTTTTTCAGCTCGTCAAGATGAGTCGCACCCCTGTTTCGGAGTCTGTGGAACGCACGCTTCGCACCGTCAAAAACACAGAAGAACGTGTGCTCCAGCTGACCGGCGTCGTGCTCCGGGATCTCAAAGCCCTGGACATAGGCCCAGGCCAAATGCTGCGCCATATGCGCTGCTTCGCGGTTAAGAATGACATCGTCGGAATCGACACAGACATCATTCCCCAGGGCTTCAATGTTTCCGAATACTTGCGAATGGTGCGTACCAATCCGCTCATGCGCAGTGTCAAAACGTTGGCGCGCAAAGCTCTCGGCAGAGATGCTCGTTTCACCGAAGCTCTCGTCCGTGCGCTCGGTGTGAAACGCTTGCCGGACCTGCAGGTGTTGCGGATGAGCGCAACAGCCATGACTTTTAGTGAATCGAATTTTGATTTTGTGTGTTCTTATTCAGTATTTGAGCACATTGATGATCCGCGAGCCGCTCTTCTCGAAGTGAAGCGAGTGCTGCGTCCGGGCGGCGTCGCCTACATCAGCGTGCACCTCTATTCGAGCCATTCGGGGGCACACGACCCGAGTATCATGGCCCAAGGCCGACCGATGGAGCCATTTTGGCCTCACTTACGCCCTGAATTTGAAGGCAGTCTGCAGCCGAGCACCTATCTGAATCGGGTAACGCTCGCGGAGTGGCGCAAGATTTTCAACGAAACAATGCCCGGCGTCCACTTCATCAACGAACGCCAGGACGATGAAATCGGGGATGGCCTCAGCAGGTTGCGCGCGCAGGGTGAGCTCTCAGCCTACACGGATGAAGAATTGATGACGGTTAACTTCATTGGTGTGTGGCAAAAACCAACGCCGAACATCGACTGATCCAAGGAGCTTTAAAAAATGAACCAGACTCAGCTTCGCGCGCGGCTCCCCGTTGCCCTGGGTGCCCTCACGCTCGCACTCGCGACGGGCTGTTCGGTTTCTTCTGTTACAAGCGCCTCCGGTGCCGGCGGCTCTGGAGGCGCGAACGCACCAGGTTCCGGTGGCGACACGAGCGTCGGCGCTGCGAGTGGAGGCAAAGCTTCAAAGGGAACCGGCGGTGCGGGCTCCGGTCAAGTCGTAGTGGCGGGGCCTAGCGATAAGATCGTCTACCCCGCCAATCTTCAGCATTCACCGATCACGGCTTCGGTTGGCACTTGGTTGCGTGAAATCGCGGCCAAAAATCCAGGCCGAAATCCTAAGAATTTCATGAAAGCGGGCGACGCCATTTCACTAGGCCTTGAGTACCTCGGTTGCATCGGGGCCGGCGCGCCTGAAGAGGATCTCGCCGCTCATGCAACGCTTCAACCCACCCTCGATTTTTTCAAGACGGGCGACATTGCAGGAAAGAATGGCTTTCTACGCCAGAGCGAAGCCACCCGCGAGAATCTCACAGCACCTGACGCACTCAGCGCTGGCTGGCTCGACAAAGAAATCGTGGCGGCCAATCCCGCCTATGCCTTGGTGATGTACGGGGGCGTGGATATAGGCAACGGGGGCACGTTTGATCCTTCATTATTTTACGATAGCTTCAAGGCCACCACTTACGGGCAGGCTTTGTGGGAGATCACCGATCAGCTGATCGCTCAAGGAGTTATCCCGTTGTTGCGCAATATGGAGCCTCGGGTCTCGGGCGGCAAACTGGTGGCACAAATGGAGATGTTCAGCGCCATCGCGCGCGGCATCGCGCAGGGGCGGCAAGTCCCCTTCGTGGATTTCTATAGCCAAATCGTGCAAACCCCGCAATTTGGGCTAGAGGGCGACGGCCTCCACATCGACTCGTTCGTGAGCGCGGGCTCCGGAGCACGCTGCGTCTTCACGAATGAGGGTCTGAAATTCGGCTACAACATCATGAATCTCTTGAGCCTCGAACAACTCGAACGCGCGAAGAGGGTGGTAGCAGACAAGGAGCCCTCGCTCGACGCCACCGGTACGGCGCTTAAAGGAAGTGGCACGGCAGCAGCTCCGTTCGAGGTGCCAGCGTTGCCTTTCACCGACATGCGTGGCCTTGCCGCTGCCACGGACAAATCACTCACCGATTATGCAGCCTGTGGTGGCGGCAATGAAGCGGGCGGCGAATACGTGTACCGATTTGAGGTCAGCGCACCGGTTAAAGCACGCGCCACTCTGATCAACCGCACCGGGAGCCCTGTGATGGCGAAGCTTCACCACTTCACGGGGATGCCGACGGCGGGAAATTGCCAAACCACCGATGATACGATGATCCCAAAGATGCTTGCCGCCGGCACTCACTATTTCGTGGTGGACAGTGCACCTACCAGCGCGGCTGGAGCGGAAGTGTTGTTCCTGCTCACGGCCTGCGATGCCCAAGATACGACCTGCAACTAACTTCGGATCCCGCGCAAAAACTCACGAATGGTCTCCGTATGACGCCGCTCCCCCTCGCGACTTCCGGTGCTGGCTCCGTTCCGGCGCCAGATAATCCTCACGGTTCTTTTTACATTCCGTCGTTGGACGGCATCCGCGGGGCCGCTTGCCTCGTGGTGTTCTTTGGGCACGCGCTGCCGTTGCCATTTTCGCGAGCTTTCCCGGCAGCGTTCGGCGTGCTCACGTTCTTCCTCTTGAGCGGCTACTTGATAACGACGCTCCTTCGGCGTGAATTTGCGGCCACAGGTAACGTGAATCTCCGGCACTTCTATCTGCGGCGTGTGCTCAGGATCCTTCCGCCATTCTATCTCGTGCTCGTCCTCACCACGGTGCTGACTTTGCTTGGCCTCTTGGAAGGGCGCGCTGAAGTTTCCACGATTCTAGCCTATTCGCTGCATATCGCCAATTATTGGCACATCTGGCACGGCGTGGAGAACATTCCCGGCGGCACGAGTGTTTACTGGTCTCTCTCGGTAGAAGAGCACTTCTATTTGGTTTTTCCGGTGTTGTTCTGGTTCGCTTCGAGCCGTAAAGCTCAGTTGAAGCAGCTGCTCTGGGGCATCGCAGGGATCTGCCTTGCGGTCATGCTGTGGCGCATCTATCTCGTGCTCGACGGCGCCACTTACGAACGTGTGTATCGTGCTACAGATACCCGGATCGACACCATCCTCGTTGGCTGCGCTCTCGGTCTGTACAAAAATCCCATGCTCGATCCGCGAGCGGACTCGGGCAAAGCTTGGCTCTATTGGGGCCTGCCCTTTGGCATCGCACTGCTCGCGGCAAGCTTTGTTATCCGCATGGTAGTTCTCCACGATGCCGTCCGCTGGACGCTCCAAGCAGTGGCGCTCATCCCCATTTTTGTAGCGGCTATCCGCTTTCCCAATTGGGGTCCCTTCTGGCTGCTCAACACACGTATTGCCCGGTTTTTCGGCCTCATTTCGTTCACACTCTACCTCGTGCACGTTCCCATTCTGCACCTCCTCGCCCACAACACTTCGTGGTCCTGGCCCATCCGAACCGCCATCGCCCTACCGAGCTCGATTCTCTTGAGCTACGTCGTCCAGATCGTAATTGAAGCACCCTGTGCACGCCTGAGGAGGCAGCTGACCACTCGGAAACCACGTGGCACCTCCAAGGGGCCAGGCTCCCAAAATCAAGACACGGGTCTCGCAAACCCCGTAGCCTAGGATTTGCTTCGCATCGCAATCGTAGGTTTCCTTAAAGGCACTCGTAGCTTTACGGCGAAAGCTTGACATCGATCACGGCGATCGAAAGCGGCGGCAGCAGCGCTTCGACGCCAGGGCCTCCGCCCTTCTTGAGTTCGAAGCCGTGCGGGTAACCTGCGTAGACAAAGACCTTTTTCGAACTTGTCTGGCCGCAGCTGGCTACGTCAAAGTGCGCCCTTTTTGCGTGTTCAGGGTCACGATTGATGACAATCAAGACAAGGTGTTTCGTGCTCGCATCTCGCGAGACGAACAGGGAGACATCGTCCGGCGTTTCGCTCGGCACAAAGTTTTCAAGGAATTTGCCTCCGGCGCCGTCAAAGTTGCGAAACGCGGTGAAACCGAAATAGGCGGGGATCCCCTTTTTCGGAGCCGTCCAATAGTACGCGGAGTGAATTCCGGCTTCAGCAAAGCGCCCCAGGCTCTCGGCGGTGGCAACAGCACCACTGATGTGCCCTTCGGCGCCGAAATTCCACTCGCCGATGGAGATGGTGCGCCCGGGGTAGTTATCGGCGATGATTTTTTTGAGTCGCGGCAGCAGCATGATCTTCTCGCTGATCCAAGATTCATCGAGGTAGCTGGGGTCCCACAGCGAACGCGTCGAGCGAATTCTCCGCTGAGCCGCATCCGCATCCGTGTCGCCACCGCCTCCAGGTTCATACAGGCCCCGGCTTTGTGGGTAAAAATGCAGATCCACCACGTCCAGTACGCGCACGCCGGTTCTCTTCTCGTAGTCGGCGAGGCCCTTTAAATACCAATCGAGCAGCGGAATGTCCCCATGCGCCTTTCGATCCGGGCGCTCGCTGAAACCCGCCTTGGCGTCTTTGCTGGACCAAAAGTAATTCGACCAGCCCCACTCAGCCGGCCCGACGATCTCAGCGCTCGGATCCGCTTTGCGAACGGCAGAACCAAAACGGATGGTTCGGTCGAGCAGCTCATCATAGGTGAGCGGCTCGGGGTGCACGTCCCGGTGGGTCGAATTCCAAAGCCCCGGCTCATTATCGAGAATGTACGAACGACGCCCTGTTCTCCCAGCTTTTTCCGCTTCAGCCCGCAGAACGCTCACCCATTCGGCGACGAATTCGGGCGGCGCGACGACGCTCGTGAGAGTTGGGCTTTTCGGACTCAACTCCTTGCCTTGCGGCGTTAATCCGTTACCCGCACCGGCACGCCAACCGTCGCTGGATTGCTGTTTGCCGAAGCTTGCTTCAGGGAAAGAGCTTGCGGTGGCGTCCTTGGCCACCCAGCCCAGGATGGGTAGCGTCAGGCTGAGCGGCACACCTCGATCAGCTGCCTGCTGAATGACCTCGCGCCACGTGAAGCTGAGCTTCACGTTCTCAAAGTAGTAATCCGCGCCTGTATTCCAGACGTTATCAAGCTTCCAATTAAAACGCGACATCCCGTTGCCACCCAAGCGCAACCCGCCTGGATTGAGTTCGGGCACGGCCTTGATATCCGCAACGCCGTAGATCAAGGGGCTGATCGGATGCCCTGGCTCGTCGCAGCGCACCACCGCTTTCATGTCGAGCTCTGGATAGCGGATACGAGGCGGGCCGCCCGCCAACGGTTCGGCTAAGCCGATCTCGTCTAACATCACCCATTCCTCGCTCACCGCGGAGAGCGCTCGCAGGCGCACGCGATCAAACGCCAAACCGTGCGGATTCAACTCGTACATCGGCACCACCACTTGCTCCCAGCCATTCGGAAGCGGAAACCGGTAGCGATTGCCCACTTGGATCTTCTCAAATCCCGAAGGCCCATCCATCTGCAGGCTAACTTCTAAGAAATCCCCGAAGCTTTTGGGCGCTTTCACCTTGAAAACAACAGCGCCAAAGTCCGCCGCATGTTCTCGCCCGTAGATGATCCACGCGGCCAATTTCGAAAAGCGAACCTTCGCCGGTCCGGGCCCTTTGATCTCGTGATCCGCCCAACCGTAGTCGAACCATTTTTCTGAAAGGCCGCCCTTATAAATGGTCTCTTTCCATTTGAACTGCCTTGGAACAGATGGGAGGCCAGGCTTGGGCGCAGGGGCCTGGTGCGGGAAGAACCTTTCCAAGACACGCGTGGCCTTCGTGCGGATCTTGTAGGCGAGCTTAGAGTGCGCAGCTGCCCAATATCCGGTGACGCCCAACGCCAACAGCGAGCTCAACACTAGCCATGGAAGCCAACGCGTACGATTCGGGTTAGCCAGAACAGACATATGCGGCTGGGATAGCATGTGAACGCAACTTATCTCAGTAAGAACAGCGATCGCTAGCCTGGAGGCCGCACGTCTGGCAACCTGCGGGGCCGTGACGCCCAGAACCTACTTTCGCGAGTCGGCGATCACCGTCGTGGTTGTGTTTGCGACCTGCTGGCTTGCCGACCAGATGGGTTCGTTACCGCTTTCCTTCTTCTTGTTGTGGGTTCCGCTCCTCTACAAGTTCGTCTGGGCCGCACCGGTGCACCGAGGTGCCACAACTCTGTTCTTGCTCGGTATGGTGCTCGAGCCTCCGGATGAGCGCGCCGGTAACGGGTACTGGACTGCACCGTTTACCAGTGCCAACGTAGCTTTTTTTGGCAGCCTCAAGGCCTGGCTTGGGATCCCGGGCTTCTCGCTCAATGTTTTCACGCTGCTAATCAGTTTGCTGCTTTGGAAGGCCTATCGAGACGCAAAAAAGAAACGGGCACTGCCACCGAAAGAGGCCATCAAGCTCATTCAGATCTATTTGGCCGGATTGGCAGCGTGGGTCGTGTGGGGGTTAGCTCGCGGAGGCGCTGGGCAACCGGCTTTCTGGCAGTTGCTTCAGGCGGTCTCGCTTGGGCTCCTCGCGCTTCTCTATCTCTACGCGCTCCGAAATGCGGAAGATGTTCGGCGTTTGGGCACAGCTGTGATCGTCGCTGCCATCACCAAGGGACTCTTGGTGATCTGGGTATATGAAGTTGTCTGCCGCCCGCTCAACATGAAACCATTTTATGCAACCACGCATTCTGATTCGGTCACGTTTGGCCTGGCTTTTACGATCGCTTGCACGCGGTTGCTGTGCGAGCGAACCAAACAAACGCTGTGGCATGCGTTGCTTTTAGTTCCATTTTTGATCGTGGTGGTGATCATGAACAATCGGCGGCTAGCGTTCGTGGGCATGGGCGCATCCCTGCTGATCGCGTATTTGATGCTTGAAAAAGGCAAGCTCAAGCGCCAAGTCACGAAGGGAGCCATTTTTGTGGCTCCGATATTGGCACTGTACATCGCTGTGGGCGCGAATTCGTCGAACCCGTTTTTTGCTCCGGCAAAAGCCATCAGCTCAGTGAGTACGAGTTCCGACGCGTCATCGATCACACGCGAGATCGAGAACTACAACTTGATCCAAACCGCCAAACGCGTGCTCGTGTTCGGCTCGGGCTTTGGCCACGAGTACATCGAATTTGTTAAGGCAGATGATATCTCAGCTGGGCATCCGCTCTACCTTTACATCCCGCACAACAGCGTGCTTTGGCTGTTGGGTGTGGGCGGAGCACTCGGCTTCTGGCTGCTCTGGCTGCCTTATCCAGGCCTAGCGTTCTTCGCAGCAGCTGCCTATCGCGTGAGCCACGATCCGCTTTCGAGAACGATCGCGCTCAGCTGCTCAGGGGCGGCTTTCATCCTCATGAGCCAAGCCTGGGGCGATATGGGAGTGAATAGCTTTACGTGCGCGCTCCTGCACGGGGCGTGTTTCGGTGCGGCGGGGCGGATGAGCGCACTGTCCCGCCCTAGGCCAATCTCAACACACGGCAGCCCACCCGAGACCCCGCTCGAACCCAACCTCGGAGGGCCTGCGCTGTGATTGCTAAGCTTTTGCTTATGTCTCTGCTTATTTTCAGCGTTATTCTCCCGGCGCGCGCAGCGCAGGAGAAAGGGCGAGCGCCGGCGCTGAAAAAACTCCTACGCTGGATGTTCATTTTTTGCGTGCTCTACTTGCTCTCGACGATCTACGTTTATCCGCGACTCGAGAGCGGCTAACGCAAGTGCGCTCACGCGGATTAGCATGAAAACACTCTTCTTTGGCGATTCGAAGGCAAGACTCTTCGGAGCCTATATGCCGCCTCACTTGGCGTTGGGAGCGTCGCGGCAAGCAGTGCTGCTCTGCTATCCTGGCGTTCAGGAGTACAATCTGTCGCACTGGGCGTTTCGTCGCCTTGCTAATCTGCTGACCAAGGCAGGCTTTCCGGTATTTCGATTCGACTATTTCGGAACGGGAGATTCGGCCGGTGCGCTGGAAGAAGCGTCGATTGAGAGCTGGGTGGACAACATTGCTTCAGCGGCTCAAGAGGCGTTGGACCTATCAGGCTGCCGCAAGCTCTCCCTCGTCGGAATGCGCCTAGGTGCAGCACTTGCCGCCCGCGCATGCGGAAAAGGTCTTGAGCTACAGGATCTGGTGCTTTGGGATCCCGTGGTGAACGGTAGGGCCTATATTGCCGAGCTCTCCGCCTTGGAGGAACGCATGAGTTTGGCGCTCCTCCATGGTCCGCAAAAGGCCGTCGGAGCACCGGTTCTTTGTGGATATCCCTTCCCTCGGGATTTGAGAACATCCCTGGCCACTCTCGACCTCCAGCTGGACCTGCCAACGCATGCTCGCCGCGTGACACTCGTGGGTTCAGAGGAGAAGCCTGCGTACAGGGAGCTTCAAAACGCGTGGTCCAACAAGCAGCTAGAGCTCTGCATTCGGTTGGCTAAGCAACCGACAACCGCGGGCTCCTCCCAGAAGCAAATGCTTTCAAATGAAGCGCTACAAGTGATAGTGGAGCAGATCTCAGGAAGATCCGATGGCTAGAGAACGAGTCATTCATTTCGGCGCAGCCGGGAACCTGGTTGGCATCCTGAGCGGGCCTGAACAGGTGCGTTCGGAGGCGCCCGTGTTTCTCATGTGGAACGTCGGGCTCAACCACCGTGTTGGCCCCTTTCGTATCTTTGTGGATCTCGCGCGCGAACTAGCCAGCGCTGGGTTTCTGAGCCTTCGCTTCGATCTCTCCGGGCTGGGAGATAGCGAAGTGGCCAATTCTGATGTGCGGCTGGATGGAGAGCGCGCACCAGGCGACATTCGCGCAGCAATGGAAACGTTACGGGAGCAGGGTCATGAGCAATTTGTCCTTGTCGGATTCTGTTCTAGTGTCGATGCCGCTCACCAGCTAACGCTCGAGGATAACCGGGCGGTCGGCGCCGTATTTATCGAGGGCTACGCCTTCAAGAATGCTGGCTATAAGTTGCGCTACCCGCTGCGTTTCCTCAATCGCCACCGCTGGGAGCGAAAGCTGCGCGTGTTGCGGCCCGAGGCCTATGGCTTGGCGAAAGGCTGGGCGGACGCCGTCTCCGTTCAAGAGCAAGTTTACAAACGGGTGTACCCGAGCGCGGAAAAATTCGGGGCAGACGTGCGAACGATGGCTCGACGCGGCGCACAACTCCTATTCTTATATGTCGGAGGTGAATCCTCCTATTCCTACCGTGACCAAATCTTTGAGGACACCGGCCGCGGAGATTTCGAGTCTCACATCGACGTCGAATTCTACCCAGATTCCGATCATACCTTCTTTCAGCCCACTCACCGGGCACGCGCGATTCAGCGCGTAGTTAACTGGGCAACGATGCATTTTGGTGCCAGCCGCACAGGATCGCTGGCAGCCTCAGACGGCACCCATCACTCTACATTTAGCCGGACCGGCGGAGCATGACGGCTACACCCACCGCACGGCGCGCGACCCCTGAAGAGCTAGCCTTGCTCGCTCTCTGGAACCAAGCCGCGAATGAGCCGCCGACGCCTAGCACGATCCATGCCCTATTCGAGGCGCAAACCACCCAAAACCCGAATGCCGTAGCGCTTGCCGCTGGCGCGTTACGACTGACCTATGCGGAACTGGATCAGCGAGCAAATCAACTAGCCCACCACCTGCGTGCGCTGGGCGTCCGCGACAATCAACCCGTCGCGTTATGCTTGGAGCGATCGGCTGAAGCTATCATTGCGCTGCTCGCGATCTTGAAATCTGGAGCCGCGTATCTTCCGATCGATGCCAGCTATCCAAAAGCTCGCATCCTCTTCATGCTGGAGGATGCTGCGCCCCCGGTTTTGATAACCCGCCAGCCACTCCTGGCTCGGGTGCCTGATTTTGCCGGCAAAATCTTGGTCTGGGAACGGGACGCGTCGGAAATCGGACAGCTCCCGAGAACACCGTGCAACTCCCAGGTAACGCCTGAGTCGTTGGCTTACATCATCTATACCTCTGGCTCAACCGGCAAGCCCAAGGGCGTTCTTGTGCCGCACCGAGCCGTCGAACGCTTGGTGAATCATTCTAAGTTCGCAACGCTCGGCCCCGGAAACACGATCCTTCAGGCTGCCCCGATCGCGTTTGATGCTTCAACCTTCGAGATCTGGGGTTCGCTGTGCAATGGTGGCTGTTTGGCCGTGCACGAAGAGGCCATCCCAACGGCTCGCGGCCTTTCTGAATCCATTGAGCGCTACGGCGTAAGCAGCATGTGGCTCACCGCAGCCCTCTTCAACGCGATCATCGATGAAGATGCCGCCGCACTGGGTGGGCTCCGGCAGCTCCTCACTGGTGGCGAGGCACTCAGCGTTCCCCATGTGCGACGCGCCCTCGCCAAGCTACCTGAGCTTGAGCTGATCAACGGCTACGGGCCCACCGAAACCACCACCTTCGCAACGACACATCTCATCCCCAGAGACTTTGCGCAAACCGAGCCTTCGGTGCCCATCGGACACCCCATTCGGCAAACGCGGCTCTACGTGCTGAGCCCAGAGCTGCTGCAGGTTGGCATCGGCGAAGTGGGGGAACTCTACATTGGAGGGCGCGGCGTCGCACTCGGATACCTGAAGCGGCCAGAGCTCACGGCGGAGCGTTTCATTGCCGATCCGTTCTTGCCGAACGAGGTCGTCTATCGCACCGGCGATCTGGTCCATTTTGAGGCCGACGGGAGTGTCAGGTACGTTGGCCGTGCGGATCAGCAGGTTAAAATTCGGGGCTTCCGGATTGAGCTCGGTGAGATCGAAGCTGCGCTAGCTGAAACGCCTGGAGTGAGTCGCGCAGCTGTGGTGGTGCGCGAAGAAACAGGAGAGAAGCGGCTAGTTGCCTACCTGGTCGCGACCGATAGCGCTCATCCGCCAAACGTGAGCTCGCTCAAATCTTTATTGAGTGAAAAGCTTCCCGACTACATGCTTCCGCAAGCCTTCGTTTGGCTGGACGCACTCCCCATCACGTTGAACGGGAAGTTAGACCACAGCCGGCTGCCGCTGCCGGAGTTTCAACGGCCAGATCTTGGCGTAGAATTCCTTGCGCCACGCACTGATCTCGAACGCCAATTAGCGGAAGTGTTGGCAGAGTTGATTGGCCTCCAAAAGCTCGGCATTTTAGACAATATTTTTGATCTTGGCGCCAATTCACTCTTGATTGTGCGGGCCGTGGCTCGACTCCGCGAGCGCTATCAGTTGGACCTCCCGATCACCAAAGCGTTCCAATTTCCGACCGTGGCCGGCATGGCCGAAGCTCTAGCCCAAGCTAGACCCGGCTTCTCTCCCGAGGCGGTGAAAGCCTCGCTCCTCAAACACAAGTCCAGCGGCAACCCGGGCGTGGCTATCGTGGGATTCGCTGGCCGCTTTCCGGGTGCCGATTCTGTGGGCGCGCTCTGGGAGAATCTGTGTGCCGGTGTGGAGTCCATTCAACGCTTCAGCCGAGACGAACTCGACAAGAGTCTCCCCCAAGAGCTTATCCGCGATCCTTCCTATGTGGCCGCGCGTGGAGTGATCGAACACGCCGAAGAGTTTGAGCCCGCTTTTTTCGGGATCTCCCCTAAGGAAGCCACGCTCATGGATCCGCAGCAGCGCGTCCTATTTGAGGTGGCTTGGGAGGCGCTTGAAAACGCCGGCACCGTGCCCGAGAAATACAGCGGCAATATCGGTGTTTTTGCAGGGAAATACAACGATACCTATTATTCCGAGAACGTCATTCGACGTCCGGATCTCGTGAGTGAATTGGGCGCCTTTCAAGTGATGGTCGCCAACGAGAAAGATTACGTCGCCACGCACCTTGCCCATCGCTTGGATCTGCGGGGCCCTGCCATCAGCATCCATACAGCGTGCTCCACCTCGTTGGTTGCTGTTGCACAAGCGGTGCAAGCGCTGCGCAGTGGCTTGTGCGACATGGCTCTCGCCGGTGGTGCTTCCATCACAGTACCGATCAAGAGCGGGCATCTTTATCAGGAAGGCTCCATGCTCTCGGCGGATGGCAGCACGCGCTCCTTCGACGCTAGCTCATCGGGGACAGTCTTCAGTGATGGTGTAGCCCTCGTGGTGCTCAAACGTCTCGACGACGCGCTGGCCGATCACGACACGATCTACGGCGTGATCCGCGGCGTGGCGGTGAACAACGACGGAGGTCGCAAGGCCAGCTTTACGGCACCGAGCGTGGAGGGCCAAGCGCGCGTGATTGCCATGGCGCAGGCGGATGCTGGCATCGCGGCCGATCAAGTGAGCTACGTGGAGGCGCACGGCACCGCGACACCGCTTGGCGATCCGATTGAATTTGAGGCACTTTCGTTGGTATTTGGTCAGCGTTCGCCCGAGCTTCCGCGCTGCGGGTTGGGCTCAATCAAGAGCAACGTCGGGCACATGGTGATCGCGGCCGGTGCAGCGGGCTTGATCAAGACGACTCTCGCGCTCAAGCACGAACTGATCCCGCCCAGCCTTTTCTTCGAAGCGCCCAACCCCAAGCTGGGTCTCGAAGGCAGTTCGTTTGAAGTGATCCACCGCGCCACCAGCTGGCCTCGCACGAATCAAACTCGATTGGCCGGTGTCAGCGCCTTCGGCGTCGGTGGTACGAACGCGCACGTGGTGATCGAAGAGCCGCCGCTTGTTGAACACGTCGCACGCGACCAAACGAGCGAGCTCTTGCTGCTCTCCGCGCGCACCGAGAGCGCACTCACCACGCAGGCCAAACAGCTTTCCGAACATCTCGGCGCCCACCCGGAACTTCGCTTGGGGAACGTGGCATGGACGCTCCACGCGGGGCGGCGCGAGTTTGCGTTTCGCTTAGCGGTGGTCGCAGCCAACGCCGGCGATGCACAACAGTTGCTGAGCGCTGCCAAGGGGGCACGTGCCGCAGCACGCGCGCGACCGGTTGTCTTCATGTTTCCCGGGCAAGGAGCGCAGCATCCTGGCATGGGATCGGAGCTTTACGGCGAATTCACTGAATTCCGAGCGCACGTGGATCACTGCCTCTCCGTGCTGGATCCAGCTTTGAGTGCCGAACTCCGCGTCTTGTTGTTCCTGCAGATCGAGCGCGACCCAACTGAGCTCGACGCAGCTCAACAGCGCCTGAGTCAGACCTCCTTTGCCCAGCCAGCACTCTTCATCGTCGAGTACGCGCTCGCGCGTTTCTGGCAAGGCCTGGGCATTGAACCCAAGCTTCTGATCGGGCATAGCGTGGGCGAGTTTGTGGCGGCGGTGCTGGCCTCTGTCATGCCCCTTGATGCCACGCTTCGCCTGGTTGCAGAGCGCGGTGCGCTCATGCAGAGCCAGCCGCCTGGTTCGATGCTTTCAGTGCGAATGTGCGCTCACGATCTCGAGCCACGGCTCTCGGGAGGCTTGGCGCTCGCGGCCGAGAATTCAGACAAGTTGTCAGTCGTCTCGGGCCCCGCCGAAGAAATCGACGCCTTCGCGCTCAAGCTTGAAGGAGAAGGCCTAGTGTGCCGGAGATTGCACACGTCGCATGCCTTCCATTCACCCATGATGAATCCCGTGGTGGCGCCCTTCCTGCTGCTGCTCCAGGCGCTGCCGCTCTCTCCGCCTAAATTGCCCATCATCTCGACCGTCACCGGCACGGCAATGAGCGCTGAACAGGCCACTGATCCGCACTATTGGGCCCACCAGCTGCGCCAACCGGTGCGCTTCGCACGCGCTGTGGCCCTCGCGCTTCAAGACCCAGAAAACCTGCTGCTAGAAGTGGGCCCACGGCGAACGCTCACCACGCTCGTCATTCAGCAAGTGAATGATCGCAATCGAAAGGCCTCGATCAGCTCGCTCGGAGACCAGCCTAAGGGCAGCGCTGCCGAGCTTCGTCGCGCCGTCGGCGAGCTCTGGCTGCAAGGCATTAAGCTCAATCCAGAACCGTTGCACGCGCCGGCGCGGCGTGTCCCTCTGCCCACGTATCCGTTTGAGCGTAAGCGCTACTGGGTAGAACGCACAGGAGCCATTAGCGCTCCGAGTCCAACTTCTCAACAGGTTGCAGCTCCAACTCCCTCACAGGTTCCAACTCCAACTTCTCAACAGGTTGCAGCTCCAACTCCCTCACAGGTTCCAACTCCAGCTCCAACTCCCTCACAGGTTTCAGCCCCCATCCCCGCAATAGCCATTCCAAAGGCCGCTATGTCTCACTCTGATTCTCGCCGTCCCCAAGTTATCGAGTCGCTGTGCGCTGCCCTTGAGGAAACATCCGGGGTGGAGGTTGGCCCATCCGATGCGGAGGTCCCCTTCCTGGAACTCGGACTGGATTCGCTGTTTCTCACCCAATTTGCGATGACGGCGCAGCGCAAATTCAAGCTCAAAATCACCTTCCGCGAATTGCAAGAGGAGTATCCCTCGCTCGCGAAGCTTGCTGATCGCATCATCTCGCAAATGCCCGCAGAATCCGCTCCCGCCCCCGGCGCAGCAGCCACGGCCACTCCGGCTAACGCCGCGCCTTCGCCCGTCGCTCCGAACGCACCGGACGCCCTATCCACCTCGCCGTTTGCACTCCCTTTGGGTGCCCCACAGACATTCACAGCTCCACAGCCAGGCTTACCCTTCGGCAACAACCTGCACGCACTGATCGCTCAGCAGCTCCAGATCACCTCGCAACTGATGCTGATGATGTCCGGCGGGTCAACGGTCACAACCGCTGCGTCAGCCGCCATCGCTCCCCCAGCCGTGCCAGCTGCTCCACCCACTGAGGTGACCCGGGCAGAGGCAAGCGCAACGCCAACGGTGAAGCCAGCAGCCGAAGCGGCAACTCCAGACGCTCAAGCCCACGGCACTAAAGGCACGGGGATGGTGGATTACGACGTCAAACAGGCGTTTGGCGCCATCGCCAGAATCCACAGCAAAAAGGCCGACCCAATCACACCTCAGCAGCGCGCACGCCTGGATGCCTTCACGCGCCGCTACACCGATCGCACGAGAAAGTCCAAAGACTTTGCGCAAGACAATCGCTCGCACATGGCGGATCCGCGCGTCGTCACAGGCTTTCGGCCGCTCACCAAAGAGCTAGTCTATCCCATCGTCGTGGAACGCTCCAAGGGCCCCAAGATGTGGGACATTGATGGCAACGAATACGTCGACGCACTGAACGGGTTTGGTCTCAACCTTTTTGGTTGGCAACCAGATTTCGTCACTCAAGCCATCTCAGATCAACTCCAGCGTGGTCATGAGATCGGGCCTCAACATCCGCTTGCCGCGGAGGTGACGCGCCTGTTGTGTGATTTTACTGGTTTTGATCGAGCCGCCTTGTGCAACACGGGGTCTGAGGCAGTGATGGGCTGCACACGCATTGCCCGAACGGTCACCGGCAGGGGCAAGATTGGCGTGTTTCAGGGCGCTTATCACGGCATTTTCGATGAAGTGCTCGTGCGAGGCACGAAGACTCGTTCGATTCCTGCGGCGCCGGGAATCATGCCTTCCGCGATGAATAACGTCGTGGTCTACGATTGGGGCGATCCAAAAAGCCTTGAGCTGATCAAGGCACAAGCCGACGATCTTGCCGCCATTATGATCGAGCCCATCCAGAGTCGGCGTCCGGATTTTCGGCCCCGTGATTTCTTAGTGGAGCTGCGCGAGATCACAGAGAAGGCCGGCATCGTCTATATCTTTGACGAAGTCGTTACAGGTTTCCGGCTGTGCCCCGGTGGCGCCCAAGAGTATTACGGGATCCGAGCCGACTTGGGGGCATACGGGAAAGTGGTCGGCGGTGGCCTCCCCATCGGGCTCATCGCTGGCAAACGCGACTTCATGGACGCCCTGGATGGTGGCATGTGGCAATTCGGCGATGATTCAACACCGCCCGTAGGCGTTACCTACTTTGCCGGTACTTTTGTCCGACATCCGCTGGCGTTAGCGTCGTGTCGCGCGGTGCTGTTGCATCTGAAGGAACAAGGCCCCAAGCTCCAGCAAAATCTCAACGCCAAAGTGGAGCGTTTCGTTGCTGATATCAGCGCTTTTGCGGCACGCCTCAAAGCGCCCATTGAAATCAAGAGCTTCGCTTCGCTGTGGCGCATCACCTACACGTCAGACCAGCCCTACGGCGATCTCCTTTTCTACATGATGCGGGATCGCGGGGTTCACATTTGGGATGGCTTCCCCTGCTTCTTCACGACCTCGCATCAGGACGAAGATTTCGAGAAGATCGCCAAGGCCTTTAAGGAAAGCCTCACTGAGTTGGTTCACGGTGAGTTCATGGTTGGTAACGTGGAGGGTTCAGAAGCCGAAGCCACGCTGGATCCTAGCCGTCCTCCGGTGCCCGGAGCCCGCTTGGGTCGAGATCCACTCGGAAAGCCTGCCTGGTTCGTGCCGCATCCCGAGCAGCCCACCAAATACGTGAAGTACGAAGCAGCGAACGGAGCCTGATGCGGCGGCGCATGGCCGTCGCAGCGCTGCTCGCTTTGGCAGTGCTGCCAGTGCCCACTCTCGCGCTTCGCGCTTTTCGCTCAGAATGGCGGGCATTTCACCCCTCGCGGGGTCCATTGAGCGTCCGCCTGAGTGAGATCCTTTTACCTGAGGCACGTGCCGTCGAGTTTTCCTCAGTCGACGGAGCACGTTTGAGCGGTTGGTATCAACCTTCAAAGAACCGCGCGGCAGTGATGCTGGTTCACGGCTCGCTCGGCAACCGAACGGACGTGCTGCCAGAAATGAAATTCCTAGCGGAATACGGATTTGGGGTGTTGGCGTTCGATTTACCCGGACACGGCTTGAGCGGCGGCCACGTCGAGTGGGGAAATTCGGAGCAGCAAGCACTGCACGCCGCAGTCGATTTCCTCACCCGTCAGTCGGATGTCGATGCCATCCGCATTGGTGCGCTAGGTGCCTCGATGGGCGGCTACGTGCTCGTGCAGGCCGCTGCTTCCGATCTACGACTTCGTGCCATCGTGGCGGCTGGAACACCGGCGAATGCACGCGAACATACGGCCTGGGAGTATCGACGTTGGGGATTTCTGACACGCTGGCCAGCGTTTTTAGCCATTCGTTGGGGTGGCATGCGCATCGACGACCAGCCTCCGGGCACCCTGGTTGCTCAGCTCAGTCCGCGCGCGCTTCTCGTGGTTGCGGGAACCGAGGATCCTGTCGTTCCACCCGGATTCAGCCAGCCACTCTACGATGCTGCTCGCGCACCCAAGTTCTGGTTCTTAATCGAAGGCGCTGGGCACTGCGATTACGCAGAGAAATCGTCAAGCTACCCCAGGCGTGTCGCAGACTTTTTCAGTGAGCAGCTGTTGGGACCAGATCTAGGCCATTCAGGTTAACTACGCGCTCAAGTGGAAGGCGTACGGGGCTGACATGGGCTGCGGCGATTTTCCAAGCAGTTTCAGCGCCAAATCTTTGGTCTCCGTGTATCCCGTCATCATCAGATAGAGCAGCTCGTCTTGGGCTTTAGATTGACCGAACGGTCGCGTGTCGATACCCAAGCGCCGCAGGTGGCTTTTCCCGCGGTACACTAGATTCTTCCGCCGTGTCGCTGCCGTGTAGTAAGTAAAACTCATGGTGAC
This sequence comes from Polyangiales bacterium, assembly GCA_038246305.1. Taxonomy (GTDB): domain Bacteria; phylum Myxococcota_A; class Polyangia; order Polyangiales; family Polyangiaceae; genus JBBRRP01. The sequence goes on from JBBRRP010000076.1 coordinate 28,560, forward strand.
GGAGGCGTTGTCGCCGTTCTCCACCATGTGCGGGCTCGTGCTCGGCATGTACGCGCCTTGGCCAGGTTCCAGATCGAACACCATCGCCTTAGCGCGAAGCTCCTCGCTAAACTTCACCAACTCGCGCGAATGACGCGTTAGAAAGAGCTCTTGGCCTCGCTCCGAGACGACACTTCGATCCAACGGATCCCAAACATACACGCGCTTTTTTCCACGTATTTGCAGAATAAAGTTGTGCTCCATATCCATATGATAGGGCGTCACCGCGTTCGGCGAACTCACAAAGATCCAACCCCCTCGATAACACATGCCTGGATCTTTGCTTTCAATTAGCGACTTCACTCCATCCAGGACTTCATCCACCAGCGTGCGATAGACTCGATCGGTCTGAACGTTGAGCAGCGACATCCATGCCTCAGCCTTCTCAACATCCGCCAGCATCTCGTTCGCCTTCTTCCGAGTAGGATGCAACTCGGGCGCTTTCTCAAACGAAGTATCCGCCTTGGCTAGGCTAGAGTGGCTGCGCACTTGATCGGCCGCTTCCAACCTTTGCCCTAGGAGCTTGAGCTCCGCCAGTTGGAAGAGCGGGTGTTCGCACAGATCGTGCGTAACAGGCTGAACCTTCCACGGATCGAAGGTTTGGAGGTCAAGAAAAACTCTCTGTTTCAACATGGACACACCCCGTGACTTGGTTAGCGGCGCAAAAACCCAGCCAGTTTACCCAGCATTCTATCGCGGATCCCTCGCTTTTCTTCCGGCGCAAAGCTTGCGCTTCGGGATTCAAGAACTTCAGGCGAAATGGCCCCCGTGCCCGTGTGACGGTCAAGCTCGACCGAAGCTTGCGCCAACGTGTTGAGCAGCAAGACGCGGGGACTCATCCGGTAGCCCGAGCGACGTTCCAACTCGTTCAGGACTTGGAAACACAAGAGAGAATGTCCGCCCAAGTCGAAGAACTTATCGTTGAGTCCGACGCGCTGAAGATTGAGAGCCTTTCGGAAAAGCTCGGCCAACAACACTTCGTTGGCAGTCTTGGGTTCAACAAACTGTGCACCTCCCTGTCGGAAGGGCGTCACTAGTCGCGCACTGTCAACCGAGCCATCCAAGAGCAAAGGCAGCTCCGCAACTTCGACAAAGGCCTGCGGAACCAGCGCTTCCGGCAGGACCGCTCGCAGATGCGCACGCAACTCCGTCTCAGTGAAAACCGCGCCGGGATTGGGCTGAAAATAAGTAACCAACCGCCAGAGACCGGGCTCTGCTTCATCGGCGCGCACGAATGCACGCCGTATCGAGGCGTGCTGCTCTAGCTGACGAGTGGCCTCCAAGAGTGAAAAACGCCCGCCCTGCAAGAGTGGCATCAGGCCCGCCGACCCGAGCAAACGAACCGTCTCTCTCGTGCGTCGCGCGACATACGACAGCGTGTGCTCCGCGCGCCCTGGCACCGTAACACGCACGCGCCCGACGGCACCGCAAGGCAAGAGCAGGTTCTTACCGTCAACAACTTCAACGCCGACACCCTCTACAGATTGCCCGAGCAAATCGGCGTCAAACGGCGCCTTGATTTCCTGAACAAACAGGCCGAAATCATGGGTTGTTAACGAGCGGAGCCCCACTACCTTCTCGGAGGCCCGAAGCAACTCTGTATAAAATGCCGGAGACGCACCGTCGTACACAATGCTGGCCTTCACCTTCGCTCGTTGACTCAACCAAACGGACCACGCCTCGCTTGGTCCCAACGCGACGAAATCGGCCGCACCACGCGTGCTCTCGGCAAGAGCATCCTCTGCGTGAACACCCTCCTTGGCGAAACGAGTGGTCACGCCCAGAACGGGCCCGAGCAGCAATTCCAAAGGCAAAGA
>JBBRRP010000077.1:0-30130 GCA_038246305.1 Polyangiales bacterium
AGGCGGGCACAACCTCAGCCGTCGCATCAGGCGCGGCGGGCGCGGAAGTTTCGGCAGCCGCTGGGACGCCAACCGGGCTAGCCGGGTCCGTCGGTGGAGTCGCAGCAGCGGGGGGAGCCGTTTGAGCGAAGGCGCCGTGGGTCAGCGTTAAAAAGCATGAGAGTAAGGTGAAGGTCCTGAAATTGAACTGAGTCAGCAATGAGTGCTCCTTTCGATGGGGAGCAGAAGTCGCCTTCTCATGTGACACCAGAGTGACGAAAAGGTGATGTTAGAGAAAATTTGATGACTTTCATGTGGTCACCGGAAAGCGGGAATGCGCCTCCAAACGAAAATCAGCCTTGCATGCTCAGATCCGCCGGAGTAGAGCCGCACCACGCCGAGTGGCTGGGCTGTGCCTAGCCAGCGGGGGAACCACCCCCAACTCCGGGGCTAACGTCAGAGAGGACTCGGGCAACTGAGCGACTCTGACGAGGGCAGCTCTTCCCGCCCTAACCCGTCAGCTAACTCCGTAGGCGTTTTGGAAGAGGACGCTCGGATCATCTTGCGCCCTCCTTTTTGACCGAGGACGCAAATGCCAAATCGAATCAGTCGCCTCATTTTTGGGGCGCCCAAAGACGTCAGAGATCCGCACGCGTTTCATAAGCTCTCACTCGTTGCCCTGCTCGCTTGGGTGGGTCTCGGCGCGGATGGCCTTTCGTCGTCCGCCTACGGACCCGATGAGGCGTATCGAGCCCTTGGCGAACACACTGGGCTTGCCTTCTTCCTCGCGCTTGCAACTGCCGCCACAGTTTTCATCATCAGCTACGGTTACAGCCGGATCATCGAACAGTTCCCTTCCGGGGGTGGCGGATACGTGGTCGCGTCGAAATTGCTCGGGGCGAAGGTGGGAGTCATGTCGGGGGCGGCGCTGTTAGTCGACTACGTGTTGACGATCACCATCTCCATGGCGAGCGGTGCGGATGCGATCTTCAGCTTCTTGCCGCAGCATCTTCACGTCTGGAAATTATGGGTCGTTCTGGTGGGACTGGCGGTCCTCACCGTGATGAACATTCGCGGCGTCAAAGAGTCGGTAAAATCGCTCGTCCCGATCTTCATGCTGTTCCTCGTGACGCACGCTATTCTTCTACTCGTGGCAATCGGAGGGCACCTTGGAGACATCCTCACCACCAGCCACGAAGTGCAGCAAAATCTCGCCCAAACCACGAGTAAGCTTGGATTTGTGGGGGCGCTCGCGTTATTCGTGCGCGCCTATTCGATGGGTGGCGGAACCTATACTGGCATCGAGGCCGTTTCAAATGGCGTCGGCATGATGCGTGAACCGAGGGTGCAAACGGCTCAGCGCACGATGGTTTTGATGGCGGTATCGCTTGCCGTCACTGCGGGTGGTATCCTGCTCGCCTATCTGCTCGTGAGAGCTCACGCTGAAGCGGGGAAGACGATGAACGCCGTGCTCCTGGAGCGTGTTGCCGGAGCCTGGAGCATCGGTGGGTTCCGCTTCGGAACGGTGTTCGTGATCGCAGCGTTGTTGAGTGAAGGAGCTCTGCTGTTCGTGGCGGCGCAAGCGGGGTTCCTCGATGGACCGCGCGTGATGGCGAACATGGCCGTGGATTCATGGCTGCCACACCGCTTCGCAGCCCTTTCCGATCGCCTCTCGATGCGAAACGGGATCATGCTCATGGGCGTCGCCGCAGTGTTGGCGCTCATCTACACCGAGGGCGATGTCTCGAAGCTGGTGGTCATGTACTCCATCAACGTCTTCGTCACGTTCTCGCTTTCCAATCTTGCGATGACAGTTTTCTGGATCCGCAACCGCAAGGATCACAGAGATTGGGCGAAGCATCTGCCGGCACACGTCCTGGCATTACTCTTGTGCCTAACCATCCTTGCCATCACCGTTTACGCGAAGTTCCTGGAGGGCGGTTGGGTCACGCTGCTCCTGACAGCCGGACTCATCGCGCTCTGCTTCGTCATCAAGCGGCACTATCGGCTCGTTGTTCGAGCATTGAAGCAGCTCGATCGCGATCTGCCCTCCCCATCCGAGGTAGAGAATCCTTTGCCAGAATCCCTGCCGCCCTCCGAAGCAGCCTTTGACTCAAGTCCCATTCACGGACTTCAGGAGCACAGTTCCGAATTTGCGCCCGACCCCAATAAGCCGGTCGCCATCCTGTTCGTCGGCGGCTACAGCGGACTCGGAAGGCATGCGCTGCTCAAGCTCATGCGGATGTTCCCCGGTCACTTCGAAGCCGCGGTCTTCGTCAGCGTCGCAGTTGTCGACTCGGAATCGTTCAAAGGCTCCGATCAGGTCAGCGCCCTAGAGCAGCGCACACGGGAGAATCTCGTGCGCTACGAACGCTATGCGTGGACGTTTAAGCTGCGTACCGCCAGCGCCTTTGCGGTGGGCACGGAGGTGGCCGTTGAAGCCGAGCGCGTGGCCCAGGACATCATTCTCCGCTATCCTAAAGCGCTTTTTGTCGCGGGGCAGCTCGTTTTTGAGGAAGACACGCTGTGGAACCATGTACTCCACAATGAGACGGCATTCATCGTTCAGAAACGGCTTCAACATATCGGCATCCCCATGATTGTCGTACCAGTTCGGATCGATCTTAGCGCCACGGCATTGCTCAAGGAAGACGTAGCAGCTTGAGAATTGTTAGCCCTCGATGGTGTCCCGCAGACGATAGCCGACGCCAGGCTCAGTGACGAAGTACCTCGGTCGGCTGGGATCTCGTTCGAGCTTGTGGCGCAGCTGCCCCATATAGACCCGCAGATATTGGGTCTGATCCCCCAAATTGGGTCCCCACACTTCGCGCAAGAGTTGGCCGTGAGTGATCACCTTGCCGCTATGTTTCACCAGAATCGACAGAAGCCTGTATTCAATTGGAGTCAGGTGAACTTCTTTGTCGTCAACGAAGATCTGGCGGCGAGCGAGGTCGACCTTGAGCTCGCCCACGGAGAATTGAGCGCACCCGTCGCCACCACCTGTAGCATGCCGCAGGGCGACGCGAATTCGCGCGAGAAGCTCACCGACCCCAAAGGGCTTGGTGACATAGTCATCGGCGCCGGCATCGAGCGCCTTGATCTTGTCTTCCTCGCGACCTCTTGCCGAAATCACAATGATCGGAGCTTTCGACCACTCGCGGAGGCGTGCGGTGACGATGAGGCCGTCCAGGTCCGGCAAGCCAAGATCGAGAAGGATGATATCGGGGCTATGGGCCGCCACAAGATTCAGCCCCTCCTGGCCTGTTTCTGCTTCAAGGACACGATAGCCGTTGCTTGAAAGCGACGCTCGCAAAAAGCGGCGCATCTGCACTTCGTCCTCAATCACAGCAACCGTCGGCAGGCTCTCGCTCATGTCGGACCGTCCCCGGACGGCGGCTCAGCTAACTCAGGCGGAGGAAGCATGGGGGCCTCACCCGAAACTGGCAAGGCAAAGCGAAATGAGGCGCCGCCAGCCTCGCGATTCTGCGCCCAAATTCGACCTCCGTGCGCAACTACGATCGCGCGGCAAATAGCTAACCCGAGCCCCACTCCACCGGGGCTCCCTTGCCGCACGGCACGTTGGAACTTCTCAAAAATTTGTAACTCTTGTCCGTCTGGGATCCCTAGCCCGTGGTCAGCAACCTCGACAATGACCTCGCTGGGCATGAGTAGCGCACGAAGTTCGATCGGGCCGTCGCTGTATTTGGCCGCATTTTCGAGCAGATTGATCAGCGCTTGCTCGATAAGGATTGGGTCGCAGGGCACGAGCGGCAACCCAGGCGGCAACTCCACCTTCAGCTCTCGGGCCTTTAAACGGGATTCGAGGCGTTGAAGCGCTGAACCCACCACCTCTTCGAGCGGTACCCATTCCTTGTTGACACGGATGCCACCCGACTCCAGGCGTGTCATGTCCAAAAGATTGCGGATCAGTCGATTCAACCGCTCCGCTTCTTCCAAAATGGTTTCCGTGAGTTCGAGTCGTAGGGGCGTGCTGAGCGAGGGCGCATCCTGTAGGAGCGTGCTAGCAGCTCCGGTGATAACAGCAAGCGGCGTTCGGAGATCGTGCGAGACAGAACTCAAAAGCGAGCTTCGAAGCTGTTCCGTTTCGACCTCACGTCGGACCTGATTGGTCTCTTCGGCCAGAAACGCACGCTCCATCGCCAGTGCCATTTGAACCGCAAAGGCGTCCAGGTGTCGACGTTGGTCGATAGCATGAAATCGATCGGGTTCGTCAGGCGTCACCCCGAGCACACCGACAATCCCACCCGACGCCAAAAGCGGCAGATAAAGCGACGCCCCGGCCGACAACGTGTTCGTCCCAAGCCCGGCTTCCTTGTGGTTCGACCACACCCACTCACCGACAGTGAGATCGCGATCTGGGGGAGGGTCGTCTCTGGAGGCGCGGGCGCACTCGAGTGCCCCCTTGGGCTTTCTCACAAAGACGTTCACGCGGCTCGAAAACATCCGTTCGATCTGCGTTGCGCCCACTTCGATGACCCGGTGACTCCCCACAGCGGACGCAAGCTCTCTGCTCAACTCATACAGTGAGTTCGTGCGGAGCTCGCGATGGCGCGCCGAGAGTGCTTGATTGCGCACCCGCTCGGTGAGCCCACTGATGACCACGGCTACCACGAACATGACCGCAAAGGTCACGATGTGACGCAGGTCGCTGACGGCAAAGGTAAAATACGGACGCACGAAGAAAAAATCCAAACCTGCCACGCTCAACAGAGCCGCGGCAAGGGATGGACGCATTCCAAAGCGACTCGCGACCACCACGATACCCAAAAGATACGTCATCACGACATCAGCCAATTGATCAACGCCAAACACGAACCATCCGAGCCCGGTACAGAGTGCGACAATACCCAGAGCGACCACGAAGCTCGGGATGTGAAGCTGTGTTTGCTGCGGCCTATCCGCAACCACCTCACCGGGATCGGGATCTCCCGCAGTCACAAAAACGTCGATATCTCCGCTCTGTTTGACGATCTGGTCGATGAGCGATGAACGGAGCCGATCACGAAATCTGGCCGCCAGAGGCTTTCCGACAATGATTTTGCTCACATTGCGCTCTTTGGCGAAACGCACCAAGGCCTCCGCGGCATTTTCACCGGTCAACGTCACCACCTTCGCTCCGAGCTGTTCGGCAAGTCGCAAATTGTGCGAGAGCCGTGTCACGGAAGCCGCGGGCATGGGACGCGCGGAATTGGGCTCAACGTAGACCGCAAACCACGATGCATGCAGGGTGGACGCCATGCGCCGTGCGGCTCGGAGGAGGCGCGCCGAATAGGGACTGGCACTCACGGCCACGAGTATGTTCTCGGAGGTAGCCCAGGTTTGCTCGATGCCTTGCGCCCGACGATACTCGTGCATTTGGGCATCAACACGTTCCGCCGTCGTACGGAGCGCGAGCTCCCTCAAAGCGATGAGATTGCCCTTTCGGAAGAAGTTCTCGATCGCCTGTTGCGCCTGCGCCGGCACGTAGACCTTGCCGTCTCGCAGCCGATCTAAAAGATCATCTGGCGGCAAATCCACTAGCTTGATCTCGTGCGCTTGGCTCAACATGGCGTCGGGTACGGTTTCCCGCACCATCACACCGGTGATCTTGGCGATCACATCGTTGAGGCTCTCCACGTGCTGCACGTTGAGCGTGGAAAAGACGTCGATGCCAGCATCCAGAAGCTCCTGGACGTCTTGCCAGCGTTTCGGGTGCCGAGACCCTTCGGCGTTGGTGTGAGCCAATTCGTCGATCAAGATCAGTGCCGGTCGCCGAACTAGGGCGTGATCAAGGTCAAACTCCTGAACCTCCACACCTCGATACGCCACACGTCGCGACGGCAAGAGCTCGAGCCCCAGTACCAGCGCCGCCGTCTCGTAGCGGCCATGGGTTTCCACAACCCCCACGACAACATCACGTTTCTCTCGCTCAAGCTCCGCCCGCGCAGCTTCCAACATCGCGTACGTTTTTCCAACCCCCGGCGCAGCCCCGAAAAACAGCGTTAGTTTGCCCTGTTTGGTGCGTGCTTCCTCCGCGACAACTCGACGCAAAATCTCGTCGGGGTTAGGGCGGTGCAACTCACCGTTCATCGAGAACGCTCACGCGCCTGTCGACACTTGATGCACCACCACGCGCCGCGTGCTCTCATCATCTCAGTCCGTCGAGCTCAAGGTTCAACAAGAGGACGTTGACGCGCGGTTCTCCGAATAGACCCAGAGTACGACCTTCTGTATTTTTGACCACCAGCGCAAGCACCCGCTCCGTACTCAGCCCGCGCGCCTTGGCGACACGCGGAACCTGGAGCTGTGCGTTCCCAGGACTTATATCGGGATCGAGCCCACTCGCCGAGCGCGTTGCTGCGTCCGCCGGGATGACGGCGTTTGGCGCGAGTCCGTTCTCCTCGCGGTAGGCCTTGGCAAGGTCCTTGAAGCCGAGGTAGGTCTCGTCCACATTCTTAGTAGCTGGGTCGTCTTTGATGCCGTTTACGAGCTTGTCGCTCGTCGGTCCGAGGTTGGTGCCGCTCGAATTGGCGGCGTCGTATCCCGCTCCTGCAGCGGAAGGCCGAGGGTGGAAGAACTCCGGCTTAGTAAAGCTCTGTCCGAGCAGGGCAGAGCCCACCACATTCCCTTGCTTGTCTTTGACGAAACTTCCGCTTGCTTGATTTGGAAAGGCAACGCGCCCTATGGCCCAAACCACCACCGGAAAGCCAAGCCCGGTGACGATCACGAAAAAGAGAGTGAGCAGGATGGCGGGACGAAGGTGTTTCATAGTTAGGCGAGCCTCAGAAGCACGACGATGCGATCGATGAGCCAAATAGCTGGGAAGGGAGCGATGACGCCGCCAACACCGTAGATTAACAGGTTACGGCGCAGCGTGGAAACGGCGTTCGTCGGGCGATACGCCACGCCCCTGAGCGAAAGCGGGATCAGCGCAATGATAATCAGAGCGTTAAAAATCACCGCAGCTAGCACCGCCGATTGGGGATTGGTGAGGTGCATAAAATTCAGCCGAGCGAGCCCAGGATAGGTGACCAAGAACATCGCCGGAATGATCGCGAAGTATTTCGCAACGTCGTTGGCAATGCTGAAGGTGGTCAGGGCGCCACGCGTCATCAGCATCTGTTTTCCGATCTCGACCACTTCAATGAGCTTGGTCGGGTTTGAGTCGAGATCCACCATATTACCGGCCTCTTTTGCGGCCTGTGTACCGGTATTCATGGCCACCCCCACGTCCGCCTGAGCGAGCGCTGGTGCATCGTTGGTGCCGTCCCCGGTCATGGCCACCAGGCGGCCACCCGACTGCTCGGCGCGAATGAACGACAGCTTCATCTCGGGTGTTGCCTCAGCAATGAAGTCATCCACCCCCGCTTCTGCGGCGATCGCAGCTGCGGTGAGCGGGTTGTCGCCCGTAACCATGACCGTTTTGATGCCCATCTCACGCAGCTGCAAAAAGCGCTGCTTCATGCCACCCTTGACGATGTCTTTCAACTGAATCACGCCAAGCGCTCGGGACCCATCGGCCACAACGAGCGGAGTCCCACCATCCCGTGCGATGCGTTCCACGATCGCCTGGATATCCGTCGGATAGGTGCCGCCCTGAGACTCGACGGAGCGCTTCACGCTGTCCGCCGCACCCTTTCGGATCTGTCGCTGGTCAACGTCCACACCGCTCATGCGAGTATGGGCGGTAAACTCAACAAATTCGGCCTGTTTGAGCTCGCTCGCCTCGCGCATAGGCACGCCATATTTTTCCTTGGCAAGGATGACGATGCTGCGGCCCTCGGGCGTTTCGTCGGCCAACGATGCGAGTTGGGCCACGCGCGCGAATTCGTCCAGCTGCACGCCGCTCGTGGGAAAGAACTCGGTCGCCTGCCGGTTACCGAGCGTGATGGTACCGGTCTTATCGAGCAACAGTGTGTTCACGTCGCCCGCTGCTTCCACCGCTTTTCCACTCATCGCGAGCACATTGTGTTGCATCACACGGTCCATGCCAGCGATACCGATCGCGCTCAAGAGGCCGCCTATTGTCGTTGGAATGAGACAAACGAGCAGGGCGACCAGAACGGTGATGGTTGGCACCGCTCCCGTCGCACCGGCCGCATACTTGGCAAACGGAAGGAGAGTAACAGTGGCGAATAGGAAGATGATGGTAAGGCCCGCGAGCAGAATTGAAAGCGCAATTTCATTCGGAGTTTTCTGGCGCTTTGCACCCTCAACCAGCGCGATCATGCGATCGAGAAAGCTATGCCCAGGGTCTTGAGTCACTCGTACTAGGATCCGATCCGAAAGCACCCGGGTGCCGCCCGTGACGGCGCTGCGATCGCCACCGCTCTCGCGAATCACCGGCGCTGACTCACCCGTGATCGCTGATTCATCGACGCTCGCTACGCCTTCAATGATCTCGCCATCGGCTGGTATCATATCTCCCACTTCGCACACGAAAACATCGCCTTTGGCCAGCAGCGGCGCCGCGATCTGTTCCTCCTTGCCGTTGACCAGACGCCGAGCAAAGGTGTCGGTTCTTGTCTTCCGCAACGAATCGGCCTGCGCTTTGCCGCGACCCTCCGCCATCGCCTCGGCAAAATTCGCGAACACCACGGTAAACCAGAGCCACAGGCTAACTTGTCCTACGAACAAGGTATCCGCCGCGCCGGTCAAGAGACCTCGGACCCAGAAGTAAGTCGTCACCGCGCTGCCCACTTCTACAACGAACATCACCGGATTTTTCGCAACCATGCGCGGATCCAGCTTCACGAAAGCTTCTCGAATGGCGCGCTTGACAATGCTGGGCTCGAAGAGCACTCGCGGCGCGTTTTTCGGGCGCAGCGTGCCACCCGCGGTGTCGTTCGCCGCTGCGGTTGTCAGCGGGAGTTCTAAAGATTTCTGGATAGCCATGATGTTCGTCCGTCAGTAAGTGCTGAGCTTTTGCATCTGAAAATGCTCGACGATCGGTCCGAGCGCGAGACCCGGGAAGTAAGTGAGGGCCCCAACGATGACCACCACACCGATCAGAAGGGCAGTGAAGGTGGGAGTGTCAGTTGGAAACGTGCCACTAGAAGCGGGTACGAGGGCCTTCTTTGCTAGAGCGCCGGCCATCGCAAGCAGGGGGATGATCATCAGGAATCGCCCGATTAACATCGCTAAACCTAGCGTCACGTTGTACCAAGGTGTGTTCGCCGTGATACCTGCAAAGACAGATCCATTGTTTCCGGTACCAGAAGCGTAGGCGTAGAAAAGCTCACTGAAGCCATGGGGTCCGGCATTGTTCAGGTTGCCCGTAGCGGCACCGTAGACCGAGTCGCTACCTCCGTAGGCGCTGCCGGGCCAGGTGTTCAGGAATGCCCAGAAGCCTTCCTTCGGAAGCTCAATCGTGCTCGAGAGCGCAGTGAAGCCGAGCACACTTGCCGCTAAGACAAGTGCCGCCAGCATGGCCATCTGCACTTCGAACTTTTCGATCTTTTTCCCAAGGTATTCGGGCGTTCTGCCCACCATTAAACCAGCAATGAAAACCGCGAGCACGGCGAACATCAACATCCCGTAAAGGCCCGCACCCACGCCCCCGAAAATCACTTCGCCCGTGAGCATGTTGAAGAGCGGCACCAGGCCTCCAAGCGGCGTGAAGCTGTCGTGCATGGAATTGACTGCGCCGCACGACGCACCCGTTGTGACAGTGGCGAACAGAGCGGATGCCGCTATGCCAAAACGGACTTCCTTACCCTCCATATTGCCGCCGGCTTGCAGCGCGGTCGCAGCCGTTTCGATGTGAGAGTTGGCGAGGTGGGAAGTTCCTGCTTGTTCAGCTGCGGTGCAAATCAGCATACCGGCGAGCGCCAGCGCCCCCATCGCCCCAAACACGGCCCAGCCTTGCTTGGCATTCCCAACCATTTTGCCAAACGTGTGCGTGAGGGCGCCAGGGATGGACCAGATCACCACCACGGTAAAAAAACTAGAGATCGCGGACGGGTTCTCAAAGGGATGGGCGGAATTGGCGTTGAAGAAACCGCCACCGTTGGTTCCCAGCTGCTTAATGATTTCTTGGGACGCAACCGGGCCGAGAGCGATGGTCTGCTTGGCCCCTTCGAGCGTTGTAACCATCGTGTAGGGATCGAAGTTTTGCGGGACCCCCATGGCCATGTAGATGAGCGCGCCGATGAGCGAGAGCGGTAAAAGGATGTAGACGGTGGCCCGCACCGTGTCCGCCCAAAAGTTGCCAACGCCATCCGCGTTCTTGCGTGCGAAGCCGCGAATCACTGCAATAGCTATCGCGATCCCGACCGCTGCGGACGCCCAATTGTGAATCGCCAGCGCCACCATATTCGAGAAATAAGAAACGCTTACCTCCGGCGAGTAACCTTGCCAGTTGGTATTGGAGGTGAACGAAGCAGCAGTGTTGAACGCAAGATCGGCTGGCATCTGCTTGGCGCCAAAGCCTTGAGGATTTAGCGGCAAGAAGCCTTGAAGGCGAAGGGCCGCGTACGAAAATATCATTGAGGCTGCCGAAAACATCAGCATCGCCACCGCGTACGTGGTCCACTTCATGTCGGCTTCGGGATCCACTCCCAGCACGCGATACGCGCCGCGTTCCAGCCAGCTGAGCGCCCCATGCAAGAATGTTTTCTCACCCGCGAACACCCGCGCCATGTAGGCGCCTAGTGGCTTGGTGGTGAGTATCAAGATCGCGAAAAACAGCAGGATCTGGAGCAGGCTGTGGGTCGTCATGAGTTAGAACTTCTCCGGAACGAGCAAGGCGTACATCAGGTAAACCAACAACAGAGCCGTCAAAGCGCCGATCCAAATCGTGTCAGTCACGGCTAGCCCCGCGAAGCTTCTCGCAGCCATGGGTATAAGCGATCGAGAGCCCAAAAAAGCCAATCGTTAGGGCAACGAAAATTAGGTCGCTCATACTCTTCTCATTCTTATGGCTGAGGAATGCGGCGTTAACCAGCCGCTTTCTGTTTTAAACCTGAACCAAAGCTAGGCTTCCCCACTCTCGGAGTCAATCAAGAGGCCCTAAAAAGCAGGCGGATTGAGATCAAGAAATCGTAAAGATTGCCCGAAGGGCACTAGCGAGTGCCTGCGAAGCCCTCTTGGGCTAACCCGTCCTGAAGAGCGCGCAGGCTGTCGTCACAGGCTGCGGTCAAAGGGGGCTTTTCGCGTAGCGCGAGTTGCAAGGACCGAACATTGCTGTTGCGGCGCGAGAGGCCCACGAGCTGCCGCGAAATGTCTGCGAATCGGTCGAGCGCGGCGACCGCCTCCGTGAGCTGTGAGGTCGCGCTTGGCTTCGCGATAGCTGCTAGCTCGCGCAGAGCCTCCCTGGCGGTCGTCTCGAGAGCGGCCATCTCCTGCTCCAGGCGCGTCATGGCCGCATCGTCGGACTCAGCAATATGGGGAGCCTGGAGCACCTGGATCTGGCGGATCGCCAACACGGCGTTTCCGATAACCAGCTCGGCGCGACATTGATCTTTGGAGTCCACGCTGGACCTAACCCTTGCGAGCAAATCTCGGAAAGCGTCCGCACTTTTCCGGGCCGGACCGTAAGACAAGGCCTGCGCCTTAAGGTTGGTGTTCTCGACGGCCAGGGTCAGGATGTTGCGATCGAGCTTGCGGTATCCCGTGAAACGACTTTGGAACTGTTCAAGGAAAGGAATCTCATTCGCAAAGCCCGCGCTGCGCAAGAGAGGCATGAGCGCCGCCATGTCGCGCTCGACAGATTGCGTCAACCGCTCCGCGTCGCCGGCGAACCTGACCGAAGCCTCGTCCGTATCAGCCATCACCGCACGATTCGAGGCGTCGGCAGCCTTGTTGAACTGAATGCGGAGGTCCGCGGCCAATCGGCGCGCCTCATCGAGCAGTGCGAAGACGTTGTTCGAACCTCGATTGCAGCCGGCGCCAAGCGCCAAAGTGAGGATGGCGACCAGGAGTCCAAGGAACGGCGACCTTCCCAAAGCTCTTGTAAGTTGTGCGGTAGCGATCACACCCTCAACGTACCACGGGGCGAGTCTGACAAGCGACCTCGACCGAAGAGATACCGACAGGCGCCGAGCTGAACGCAAAATCCTTCGAGCAGTCGGCTCGTGTGATACTCTCGCCAAGAGCCGATGAACGCCAAGCCCTTCGCGCAAGGCAGCCTCCTCGCCATCATGGCGGCCACGCTATTCGGTATCACGACCCCCCTCGTCCACCATTTTGGCGAGGGTGTGGGCGCCTTCGCTACTGCGACGTTGCTCTACGCGGGGGCTGCTCTTGGGGCGGGAATTCCAGTTCATCGCGAGAATGAGGCTGGGCTTGCGTGGCAACACTTTCCGCGGATCTTGCTGGTGGCTTTCTTTGGTGCCGCGTTGGCGCCGGCAGCGCTCGCGTGGGGATTGCAGCGTGTTGGCGCGCTCACCGGCTCACTGCTGCTGAACCTTGAAGCGGTTTTTACCGTCATTCTCGCTTGGGCGTTTTACCGAGAGCATGTCGGGCGCCGAGCTCTGCTCGCTGTCTCACTGATGATCGCAGGTGGCGGTGTTCTGGCTCTACGCGCCACATCGACGGGGGCGTCCAGCGTACTCGGGCTGGGCGCGTTACTCATTGCGGCCCTGGCGTGGGCACTCGATAACACCCTGACGCGACCCCTGGCCGATTTTGACCCGCGCGCAGTTGTTTTCTGGAAAGCCATTTGCGGCGGAGCGCTGTCGACACTCACCGCGTTGAGCCTCGGGGACGTTTGGCCACATCGCGTCGCACTCATCGGACTTCTTGCATGTGGGGCGACCGGTTACGGGTTGAGTCTGCGTCTCTATCTGCGAGCTCAGCGCGCACTTGGGGCCGCACGCACGGGCTCGTTGTTTGCGTTCGCGCCATTCGTCGGGGCAGCGCTTGCGTTCGGACTTGGAGACACCGGCAGCCTCTATCTGGTCCTCTTGTCCGCAGGCCTGTTTGGCGCCGCAGTCTATCTACACCTCACCGAGGCCCATCAGCATTGGCATCAACATGAACGGCTCGAGCACGAGCATTCCCATCGACACGACGACGGACATCATCTGCACGAACATGATCCTAAAGTGGTCGGCGTTCACAGCCATCCTCATCGCCATGAGCTAACGGCGCACAACCACCCTCACGGTGCGGATTTACACCACCATCATCGTCACTAAAGGGCCGGTAGCTAGGGGCCGCGGTTTGAGCCCCAACCCAACAAGAGCCCCGATGGCCGCCGCGTTGAGCGCTTCAAAAACTGGCTCGATAAGGCTCACGGCACCAGCGAACCTAACCGCCGAAAACCCTACAAACCGCTTACAGCTCGAACTCGACACCTAGCGCTCCGCGTAACCGAAAGGCGTCGCCCAAAACTGGCAGCTCGAGGCGTGCCCGCAGCTCCACACCACCTACGGAGACAACCGGCATCAGCCCGACGGAAACTCGCGTCTCACCGCCGGGTAGCGCGACGGGCCAAGCTGCAAAGAGAGTGCTCTCCAACGCGACCTGCGTGGAAAACTCAAAACCCAAAAGCCCGCCGGCTGCAATTTCTGATGGATTCATCGGCTCAACGATCGGCCCCGAGCCATGCTGGTGAGCGTGGGCTCCACTGCCGGAAGCCACCAGGGCGCGAGCGAACGAAAGACTGCCGCCAAGCCTCCACGCATCCACGTGCATTCCAACCAATGCGCCGCCCATCGCCATCACGTGACCCATCCCGAGATCTTTCTTGTCTGAACCTGTCGGCAACGTGAGCGCCACCGTCGGTCCCAGGGTGAGTGCTGGAGACTCAAGCTTAAAAGCAGCGACGCTTGCTTCGATCCCTGCATCGCCGAGGCCCGTGACTGCTAGGCCGTTGCGCTCTAAGCGATAAGCTGGAAGCCACGCGCGCGCTGCGAAGGCGCCTTCGTGCCCTGCCACTTCGGGACGAATGCCTTCCCAGGTTCCGGTGTAGCGTGGGTTGGAATAGCTGGCGGCCTCCAGCGTCCACCCAACGGACCAGGGGGCCGAGGCGCCCTTCGGGCTGACTGGAGCGCAGTGCTCGGCAGAAGCCGTATGGCCCCAGGACAGACAGCCAAACACTGCGCATAAAAACGCGGAGCCTTTAAGCACTGTAGGCTAACATCTAATCAATGCGGCGCCCACGTGGGCTCACCGACAAATAGACCGTCGACGAAGCCAATTTGGTAGGCTAAGAACAGCCCAAACAGGATGCTGAGCACGCCTGTCACGCGGGCCATGAGGTGCTCGAGCGAACCAAAACGAGCCGAGGCCGCCCGCACAGGGATTGCCATCGCCGTGGTGAGCACCATCATGCCGAGAATTGTTCCCGCGCCAAAAATCCCAAGATAGAGCAACGCCCAACCCACTTCGCGAATCGTGGCTAACACCAGAAGTGCGATGGCTGCCGAGCCCGCGAGACCGTGAACAATCCCAACGAACAGCGGCCGAAAGCCACGCGAGAGCCAATTATCGGACGGGACGGGGCGTTCGGAGAGGCCCGTGTGCACGTGCCCTGTCTGTTCTCCATGTTCTGCATGGGCAACCTCATCCACCCGGCGAGCCACGCCCGCCACGTTCATGAAGCCAAGCACCACCAACATCACCGCCACGGAAAGCTCCATCGAGAGCCCCAGCCTGGGTGGGATCACCAGCCCCAGCACCACGATCGCGCCTCCCACGAGCAAGATCGTGACCGTGTGGCCAATTCCCCAAAGCGCACCCACCCCGATGGCGGCCTTTAAGGAGCGCTGGCGGCTCACGATCGTCGTCACTGCCACCACGTGGTCAGCATCGGTTGCGTGGCGCATGCCCAAGAAGAAGCCGAGTACCAGGATTGCCAGCAGTGTCATGCGAAGACCAGTGGCGCCGTGCTTAGTCCAAGCGCCCGAGCGCTTCAACCCCTCCAACTGACCAATGACGGGCGAGCCCCGCGGGCCTTCGGGGCGAAGAACTGCGACCTAACCAAGCGCTAACGGTGCCGTCGCCCACGCTGGGTCGCCCCAGTTTGTAAGCGGCGCGCCCATCAGATTTCCGATGTTGAGCGCCAGATTGGCGCGGTTGTTTCCCTTGGCATCGAAGGTGCGCCCCGTGTTGAGCTGACCTCCCGCCTTGCCAGCGAGCAACACGGGGACGGGGTGACCGAGGTGTAACGAGCCATCGCCCATTTCCGAACTCAAGAACACCAAGCTGTTGTCGAGCATGCTGCCCGAGCCTTCGGGCGTGTCCTTGAGGCGTTTGATGACCACTGCCAATTGGGCCAGCAGCCAGTTCTGGGCGACCACAAAATCCGGCCCTGGTGCGTGCTGCATGGGATGGTGTCCTAGGTTATTTAAGCCGAGCCAAGTGAAGAACAGCTCGGCACCGCTATGCAGCATCTGCAAAGAAGCCACGCGCGTGGCATCGCAGTTGATCGCTTGATAAAGCAGCTCATTCATGGCGTCGCTCACGGCTGGCACGTCGGTACCGGCGCCAAGGCTGGGTGCCCCGCACGAGGCGCCCGGCGCAGACACCGTTCCGGTTCCCCCGCTGGTGCCGCCCGTGGGGTTCATGATCGTTTTCTCGAGCTCGCGGAGCGAAGCTAAGTGTTCATCTAAGCGCAGCTTCTCGGCAGAGCCGACGAGGCCCTGGATGTCGGTGACCTGACCCTTGAGGAGATCCAGGATACTCTGACGCTTGGCCGTGAGTGCTTGCTGTTTAGCTAACGCGTTAGCATCGGAGGGTGCTGGCCCCGGGGGCGCACCGTTGAAAAGGCGGCTGAACATGACCGCCGGATCCAGCACATTCGGGACCGAGGCACCATTGGAGAAAACGATGTGTGAAGCTTTGGGCCCGTCGGAATCGGGAGTATCGGTAAACACTCCGAACTGGAGCGAAGCAAATCTTGTATTTTTCCCGATTTTCTGGGCGACAACCTGATCAAATGATGTCAACCCGGGAATAGTGTACACGACTCCCTCGGGTACACTAGGTCCCGCGTTGCCGGTGAGGATGGTGCTCTCGCTGCCGTGCCCGAGATCATAGCCGTCAGGGCCAACAGGCTCGACAATGTTTTGGAAGAGTAGAATATCTGAACTCAACGGTGCGAGTGGCGCCAGCATCTTGTCGTAGCTGAACATCCCCTGGCTGCCGTTGGTCATCATCGCGCCACCCGGAAAGTAAAGAACGATGAGCCGCAGGGGCGCTGCCTGAGCCTCCGCCAACGTCGCTCGGAACACCGGCACGGCAAGGAAGCTCGCTCCGCCCAGACCCTTCAGGAGTGATCGGCGTTTGATGAGGGATTTAGACATCGATTGGCTTCCTCGGGACAAGGTGAGAGTCGGGTTGCTCATGGCACGAACGTCCTTGTGGTAAAGCTTGCAGATTGGGTGATGGCGACGAGCAGCTCGCGCACATCCATCCCCGACGCTCCAAGCTGTGTGTCGAGCGTTGCGGCAAGCTGTGTGTCGGTTGCTATCTCCTGGCGCCCGTAGGCGTAGCGCGCCGCCTGAATCGCCGCACACTTGCGAACCAGGGCGCTCGTGGATAGGCGCGTGGCGAGTTCGACGCCGCCGGTGAACTTTCCGTCGACGTCAGTGCCCGTCAATTCGCCGTTCGAGTCCACGGGCCGCCCATTTTCGGCCGTTCGATAGGTACCGATCGCGTCGTAGGCTTCGAGCCCAAAGCCAATCGGATCCATCATGCTGTGGCAACCCGAGCAGGCGGGGTTGGCCGAATGTGCAGCAAAGCGTTCACGGGTGGTCAGGTTTGGATCGGGTGCGGGAGGGTCAATTTTGACGTTAGGTGGTGGCGGCGGCAGCGTTTGGCAGAGCATGCGCGTCCGGACAAATTTACCTCGCTTCACGGGGGCTGACTCCGTTTCCTTGGCTTGCAGGGCGAGCAGCGAAGGGAGTGTGAGCATCCCGGCGCGTCCCTTGGCACCCACGTCAGTCTTGACGAACGCGTCCCCCATCCCCGGATCGGAAACCCCGTAGATCGGCGCTAAGCTGCTATTGACAAAGGCGTAAGGTGCCGAGAGCAAGGTCTTCACAGTGCCGTCACCCTCCCACATCACCGACGCTACGAAACGCTGCGTCGAGGCATCCATCGCGGATTTCTCGGTCGACGCGAAGGCAGGAAACAGGCTTGGATCCTTCAGCAGTCCGCTCATGTCCGAAACCAGAAACCACTCCTCCAGAAACTTCCCAACGCTGGCCTGGGCACGCGGTAAAGCGAGCAACCGTCGTGCTTGCGCTTCAACTTGAGCGGGCGTGCTGAGTGCATTGGTATCTGCCGCCTGCATCAGCGTCGAATCGGGCAAAGAACCCGTAAATAGGTAGGAAAGCTCGGAGGCCACTTCGTACGGGGAGAGCGTCCGCGTTGCCGCCCCCGCGCCGTATTCCATTCGATAAAGGAGGGCTGGGGACTGGAGCATCGCCTCCAGCACGGCACGTATGCCGGCCTCATACGTGTCCGTCTTGCGGATGAGATCGTACAGAGCGCGATAGGCCGCTTGTTCCTTGGCGCTCAGTGGCTGGCGGTGAACCTGCTTACCAAATCCGTCGATGAACGTGTTGGCGCAATCCGACTCCGCCGCCGGGGCAACGCACGGAGCCAGCGCTGTAATGTTTGCTTCGCCGGCCAAGCGAGCGGCCATGGTTGCATATTGCGAACCTATAACGGCTGACACCGTGAGCGCAGAACTGAAATTGCTGTAACCGAATGAGTAGGTATCAGGGAGCAAAGGATCAGCGGGCGGCGCGGCTAGCCCCAAAAGATCCTGCACGGTCGTGCGATATTCGTCGTCCGTCAGGCGTCGTAGCGCGGTGGGACCAGGAGCGCCCGCTGGGATGGCGACTGAAGGCTGAGCGCCCGTGCCAGGGGAGCCCCCGCCCGCGCCTGTACTGCCCGTGCCCGCACTCTCAACCGACGAGCCGCCGCCCGAAGAGGCGTTAGAGCCAGGCACGTTGTTCGCACCAACGGGCAGGTTGCTCGTAGGCCGCTGATTTCTGGAGTTCGGTGAATTCACCGAGGCCGTGCAAGCCGGCCCAAAGAGCACCAAGGCCACAACATAGCGCTGAATTTTTGCTAATTTCATAACATTTCCTTCACAGCGATACCCAATGGCCTAGCGACTACCGGTATCGGATGTCGACCATGTGCATGGTGCAAACTCACACTAATGTCTGCCTCGGGCGCGTTGCCATCTTGGTGCCGAAACCGCGACTTAGCCGAGCTCTAAGGGTCCTGTGACCCAAGCTGGGTCGCCCCAGTTTGAAAGCGGTGCGCCCATCAGGCTTCCAATGTTGAGCCCGAGGTTGGCCCGATTCGCGCCCTTGAGATCAACGCTGCGTCCCGTTCGGAGTTGGCCCCCGGCCTTACCGGCTATCAACATGGGTATAGGGTGATTGATGTGCGTCTCCCCGTCGCCCATTTCCGAAGTCACGACCACCAGACAGTTGTCGAGCATGCTTCCCGAGCCTTCCGGCGTCTCCTTGAGGCGTTTGATGACCACCGCGATCTGTGACATCAGCCAATTCTGGGCGGCGACGAGATCCGGGCCTGGCGCGTGCTGCATGGCGTGGTGGTCCCTGGTACCGCCGATCCACGTGAAGACCACCGTGGATCCGCTGGTGAGCCACTGCAAAGAGGCCACGCGAGTGGCGTCGCAGTTGATCGCTTGGTAGAGAAGCTCACTCATAGCGGCGCCCACCGCTGGAACATCGGTGCCTCCTCCAAGGCTGGGCGCGCCACACGAGGCGCCCGGCGTGACCACGACTCCGGTTCCCCCGCCATTCCCGCCTGAAACGCTCATAATTGATTTCTCAAGCTCACGGAGCGCACTCAGGTGTTCATCCAGTCGCCGCTTCTCGGCAGAGCCGACGAGGCCTTGAATGTCGGTGACCTGAGCCTTGAGCAGGTCGAGTATGCTTTGACGCTGAGCGTTGAGTGCCTGCAGCTTGGCTACTGCATCCGCATCCGCGGGCGTAGATCCCGTGGGCGCTGGGGGCGCAGGCGCACCGCTGAATAGCCGGCTGAACATCGTCGCTGGATCCTGAACCGCGGGGATCGAGACGCCCTTGGACCAAATGATGTTTGAACGATCAAAGCCGTCCTGGGGAGGACTCACCGAAGACACACCAAACTCGAGCGAGGAAAATCGAGTATTTTTCCCGATGGTCGCGGCAATAGCCTGATCGAATGAGGTCAGCGTCGGCGGAGTGAACGAAAACTCGTCTTCAGATACGCCTCGACCGTCACCCGTGAGGTGAACCCGCACGCACCCGTGTCCGAGGTCAACACCCCCGGTCTGCGGATCGACCAGATTTTCAAGGATCAGAATGTCCGAGCTGAACGGCGCGAGTGACTTCAGCATCTGGTCGTAGCTGAATATCCCCTGGTTGCCGACCATGGACGCGCCACCTGGGAATTCGAGAACAACCAAACGCAGAGGCGCGGCTTGAGCCTCGGCTAACGTCGCTCGGAACACCGGGGCGGCGAGGAAGCTGGCAGCGCCCAGACCCTTGAGGAGTGTGCGGCGTTTGATGAGGGATTGAGACATCGATCGGCTTCCTCGGGACAAGGTGAGATTTGGGTGGCTCATGGCACGAAGGTCCTGGTGGTAAAGCTCGCTGATTGGGTGATCGCGACCAGTACTTCACGCACATCCATCCCCGAGGCTCCGATTTGCGTGTCGAGCGTTGTGGCAAGCTGTGTGTCGGTTGCTATGGCATCGCGCCCAAATGTGTAGCGCGCCGCGTGAGTGGCTGCGCACTGGCGAACCATTGCGCTCACGGCCAGGCGTTGAGCAAGCTCAACGCCACCGTTGAACTTTCCGTCGACATCGGTGCCCTTCAACTAGCCGCCCGAGTCCACGGGGCGACCATTCTCCACGGTTCGATGGGCACCAATCGCGTCGTACTCTTCAAGCCCAAACCCAATGGGGTCCATCACGCTGTGGCAAGTCGCGCAGGGGTTCGCCGAATGTGCGGTGAAGCGCTCGCGGGTAGTCAGGTTGGGATCGGGTGCGGGAAGCACAATTTTGACGTTGGGCGGGGGCGGCGGCAGCGACTGACAAAACATGCGCGTGAGCACGAATTTCCCGCGCCTTATCGGAGCCGTCTCGTTGTCCTTGGCCTGCAAGGCGAGCAACAAAGGCGACGTGAGCATGCCGGCGCGATGCACAGAACTCACGTCAGTCTTGACGAGGGTGTCGCCCATGCCTGGATCGGCAACCCCATAAACTGGGGCCAAGCTGCTGTTCACAAAGGCGAACGGTGACGAAAGCAATGTCTTGACGCTGCCATCACCCTCCCACATCGCCGAGTCTACGAAGCGGGTGGTAGAGGCGTCCATGGCGACTCTTTGGGTCGACGCAAAATCGGGAAACAGGCTTGCGTCCTTGAGCAACGCGGTCGAATCCGAAACCAAAAACCACTGTTCCAGAAACTTCACAACGTTCGCGTGGGCACGCGGCGAAGCGAGTAACCGTCGCGCTTGGGCCTCAACTTGAGCCGGTGTGCTGAGGGCATTGGCGTCCGCCGCCTGCATCAGCTCTGGATCGGGCTTGGAACCGATAAATAGGTAGGAAAGCTCGGAGGCAACTTCGTAGGGAGAGAGCGCGCGTTCCGCCGTGCCAGCGCCGTATTCCATGCGATAGAGAAGGGCTGGGGACTGGAGCATGGCCTCGAGGACGCGGCGTATACCAGCATCGTACGTGTCCGTCGTACGCGTCAGATCGTACACGCCGCGATAGCCCTGTTGCTCCGTTGAGGTCAGAGGTCTGCGGTGAACCTGCTTACCAAACCCGTTTATAAACGTGTTAGCGCAGTCTGACTCCACCGCAGGGGCCGCGCAGGGAGCTAGCGTTGAAATTGCCGCTTCGCCGGCCAGGCGAGCGGCCATGGTGGCATACTGCGAGCCTAGAACGGCTGACACCGTGAGCGCAGAACTGAAATTGCTGTAGCCGAGCGTGCGGGTATCGGGGAGCAGGGGATCAGCGGGTGGCGCGGCTAGCCCCAAAAGATCCTGCACGGTCGTGCGATATTCGTCGTCAGTCAGGCGTCGTAACGCCGTGGGGCCAGGAGCACCCGCTGGGATGATGAACGAAGGCTGAGCCCCTGTGCTGGAGGAAGCACCGCCCAAGGCCGCGTTGCCCGCGCCGCCCGTGCCAGAGCCAGGGGTCACTACCGAGCCGCTGGAGCCGGATCCCGTTGAGGCGTTGTTCCCATTAGACGGCATGTTGCCGCTTGCGGGCCGCTGATTTTTTGAATTCGGTGAACCTACCGAGGCCGTGCACGCCAAGCAAAGGGTCACGGGGAGGAGCGTGGAGCCAAAGAGCTGCGCGCACGTGCGATAACGTGGCTTATCCATAGGAGGAGGATACGGATCGCCACCTGGAGACGGGCGTCAAAATCGGCCGGCCTTTAGCACTCAACCCCCATTCGCAGGCGGCGCTCACCGCCCAAAAACAAAACTACACTCCTGGTCAAGAATCATTCTGAGAATTCTGAAGTGGCGAGGCGTCAACGCTCGACCGGAGTGACTTAGTCAGATAGGATAGTCGTTATGGTCACTAAAGATAGTTCTAGCTGGGGTCTGGCGGAAGCCAAAGCTCGCCTGTCTGAGGTCCTGGAGCGGGCTAAGTCCGGGCCGCAGATCATTCAGCGGCGCGGTCGGTCGGTGGCAGTCGTTGTCGATTTTGAACAATTTGGGGAGGGCGAGCGGAGGGCGATGCTGGGATCTGCCGCTCATCGAATGAAAGCTTTCCTTGAGGCCTCGGCAGAGATCCGGGCCGACGGAGGGGTCGAGCTCTCCATTCCGAGACGGGAACCTAGAAAGTCCCCGTTCCGCCTGTGATGAGCATGCTGGTCGATACCAATGTGCTGTCCGAGACGGTTCGAGCGCGCCCAAACCCCTCCGTGCTGCGTTGGCTCAATCAGCACTCAGTCTTCTGCATTTCGGCGATCACTCTCGAAGAGCTAGCGTTTGGAATCGAACGAGTGAGCGGCAACAAGCGCGCAACGCTTTACGAATGGCTCGAACGGCTACGCGCAGAGCCCGCCCCGGAGGTGGTACCGATCGACGCCGAGGTGGCACTAGCCGCGGGCAGACTACGTGCGCGCCGCGAGCAACGAGGGAAATCAGTGGCACAAGCTGACATGCTCATCGCAGCCTGTGCTCTCACCAGAGGGCTCACTCTGGTCACTCGCAACGTCGCAGATTTCGACGGTTGCGGGGTTGCTCTTCTGAATCCCTTCGAGTGATCCAGGCGACCCGTCAGATCTCAATCGCTGAGGATCTCGACGCGCCCTTGCCCCCTGAAATCCAGCGGCATTTCGACGGGGAGGAGGACACGTGAGGCCACTCCTCGACAACTCGATCGCCCGATCCAACGGCGGGCGGTCGCGTTCGCAGGACGCTTCGCCCTAACCATGTCATACTGACCCTCGATGACGGCACCCGAGCTGCTCCAGACCGCGCTCACCTTTTCCGAAGCCGACCGGGTCAAGCTCGCCGCTGAGCTGCTGGCGAGCGTCGCACCCGGTGACACGGTGTCGGCTAAGACCTGGGAAAGCGCGTGGCTGAACCAGGTGCGGCAACGCGAAGCCAGCGAACCCGACGAGACGCTGGGCGTCGAGCACGAATTGCCGGCGGTGCGCCAGAGGCTGCTAGGCCTGTTCAGGTGAAGCCGCCCGTTGTCATTGGCCCCATCGCCGAACGCGAGGTCGAGGCAGCCGCGCGCTGGTACGTAGAACGGCAGCCGGGTCTTGGAAGCCTTTCCGGTACTGCACGGGGCTTATCGCCGCAAGTTGCTCCAACGCAGTACGCTGAAAGCATCGCCACGCCCTGCTCGGTGAAGGCGTAGGGCATGGTCCGCCGGCCACCCCAGGTAACTTGAGGTCACAGTTTGTGACCTCAAACGTTCCAGCTCCTCCGAGGTGTTGGAACATGAAATCCCCCGGATCTAGTGTGTGATTTGGCTAAGCATTCCCATCTTCGTCGTCTGCCGGAGGCTCCAAACGAGCATTCTCCACCTGCGTCTCGAGTGTCTTCTTTTGCAGGAACTCGCGCTCACGCGCGGCCGCGGTGCGACCATGCAGGCGCCGATTGGTGTCCGCCTTCTGTGCCTTCTCAAGCTTGGCCTGTTGCTTGCGAAACTTGTTCAGATTGACGACGTTTTTCAGCACCAGCCGATTAGAATGTTAGGTACACCAAGAGCGCGGACGCACCGACGGCTCCAAGGCCCAATAGAGTGCTGACAACAAATGGCGTGCGGTCAAATTCCACTTGGCCAGCCTGAATAGCCTCATCCAAGCAAACCGCAATCTTCTGAAGCAGCGGCTTGCCGCTTCTTTGCGGCACGCGAACTATTAAGTGCCCCGGGGCCCTGCGCGAAACGCTCAGGTCGATATTTTCACTCGGTATATGGATCGAGGGGTGTCGCACCTCGACCCGAAGTTCGAGTCTGTCGAGCGCGGCGTTGACGGCCTTGCGCAATGGCCAGGACGTGGTTCCAATCACAACAAAGTAAGAGGATCTAAGCTGGCCAATCAGCCCGATAGCCAGCATAACAAGGTACATGACGCAGAGGCCGGCGTGTGCCCTGGACGGAGGCCAGGAACCCGCGAGTGCCAACAGGAGGCCAGCAACCCAGATGCTTGGTCCCCCCCAGGCATACCAGCGAATCACTGGCCGCTTCCTCATCAGCCCATGAAGCCCGAGGTGTAGCGCGTATGCGCCCAACAATGAGATCCACAGCACTGCAAGCACGAACATGAGCGGATGTGTTCCATTATTTCGGTCAGCGTTTCGGGAAAACTCGCCTTTGCACAAGGCGAGCGCCTCCCCCCGTTTATACCGCGTCGCAGCGAGGACAAATCGAAGGCGATCTTTGCCAACCTTGACCGGCACCTTAAAGGTGCCATAGTGTCGGGTGCTTTGGAGAAAAGGAAGCCCCATTACGACCTCGGGACGATCAAGGCGACGTTCTGCGTGGTCAGGGCTCTACGAATCACCAAGACGGCGCTCAGTTGCTCGGAAGGGCTCGGCCTCACACTCGAAGACATCATTGGCATCATCCAGGCGATCACACGGCAACAATTCTACAAGTCGATGACGAGCCTCGCGAGTAGCGCTATCTGGCAGGACGTTTATCACGTGCCTCACGCGGGCATCGTGCTCTACGTCAAGTTCACTACCGACATCGAGGGATACCTCGTCATCTCGTTCAAGGAGAAGTAGCCATGCCGAAGCAGACAAAGACTCAGGGGTGCGCCGAATGCGGCGGCACCATGCGCTACGAGAAGCGCGACGACGTGCTCGCGTACAAGGGGCACGAGCGTACGATCGCGACTCTCGGGTGGTGGTGCACGAAATGCGGCGAGGCCATCCTTTCGGGCGAGCCGTTGAGGGCGCACGCGAAAGCGATGCTGGAGTTGAAGGCCGAGATCGATGAGGTCATGTCGCCCTCGGAAGTTGCTGTAGTTCGCGAGAGGCTCGGATTGAGCCAGCGAAAGGCGGGTGAGCTTCTTGGTGGCGGGCCCAGAGCCTTCCAGAAGTACGAAGCAGGCACTCAGGCGGTGAGCGCCCCGATGAGCAACCTCCTGCGCTTGCTCGCGAGGGATCCTTCCCGGCTAAGGGAGCTTGTCGGTCGACGAGGCGAAGGAGCTTTGAAGCCACAAAAACCAGAGGGAGGCGGCCACCGACTGAGCGGTCGATGACCCGATCGGCGGCGCCCGCGTTTGCCGGTGGGAGCTGACCACGGGGAAACCCCACGGGTGGAGAGTGCTCGCGGCCCCGCCGAAACGCTCTGTTAAGGTTTCTGACCAAAATGAACGATTCGTCAAAACAGTCTTGACTGGATTAACCGATCGTTCATTTGCGCGAAGGTGGCGTCTCGAACGGTACACTCAGATCCTGCGGGAAGATGTCCGCGATCTTGAACGCGTCGACGCTCTCACCCAAATGGAGCAACTTCTACAGCTACTCCAAGAGCGAACAGGCTCGCCTGTTGTGATGGCGCATCGCGCGCGCGATCTGGAACTTGCGCCACGCACGGTAGCTCGTTATTTGGATATCCTTTAGCGCGTCTTTCTCTGCTTCATTGTGCCGACCTACACCACCAAGCTGAGCCGAGCAATTCGCAAGCCCCCCAAAGTATTCTTCTTCGACAACGCAGATGTCCTGGGCGACGAAGGATCGCGGTTTGAGAATCTCGTGGCGACGCATCTCTTGAAGCGAATCCAGTTCCAGCAAGAATACTCGGGGCACCGCTACGAACTCCGTTACCTTCGTGACAAGGAACAAAGAGAGGTTGACTTCGTCATCTTGCGGGACCGCAAAGTCTACGAACTGCGGGAAGCCAAACTCACCGACACGACCCCAAGCCCGCACCTTCGCTACTACACCAAGCTTTTGCGGCCTGAGCGTTCCATTCAAGTTGTTTCAAGGGCTCAAGCCCGAGAAGAACGAGATGGGATCACGGTGATTGGAGCAAAAGAAGCTTTGGCGTTTCAAGCATCGTGAACTCGTGGCACCATCCGGGCATGTCGACGATCAAATTCAACGCTCTACGCACGTGCCTGTTTGCCTTTTCCGCGCTCGCTTTTGCCGCGTGCAAGTCGCACGAGGTGTCTCCCGCGAACGTTCCAGTTCGGGAAGTGGCTGAAAACATCGTGACGAAAGACGTCACCTATCAATCCGGGGCCACCGCGTTGAAGGGGTTCCTCGCGGAACCGAAAGGTACGGGCAAACACCCTGGCATTCTCGTCGTTCACGAATGGTGGGGCCAAAATGACTACGCACGGAGCCGCGCGCGCCAGCTAGCTGAACTCGGGTATGTGGCGCTAGCGGTCGACATGTACGGCGATGGTAAGACGACCGAAAATCCCGAAGAGGCAGGAAAGTTTGCCGGGGAAGCTACCTCCGATCTTGAGGTTACCAAACAACGCTTCGAAGCTGGGCGGGCGCTATTGGCCAAGAACCCGCGCTTAGATGCCGGAAAAATTGCGGCGATTGGCTACTGTTTTGGCGGCGGCGTGATCCTCAACATGGTGCGCAGGGGAGTATCGCTGGACGCCATCGCTAGTTTTCATGGAGCGCTAAAAACCCAAACACCGGCAACCCCTGGCAGCTATCACGGCAAAGTCCTGATCGAAACCGGCGGTGCTGATCCCATGGTGCCTCAGGCCGATGTCGACGCGGTTAAAGCGGAAATGCTTGCCGCTGGTGCAGACGTGCAGGTCGACGTGTACCCTGGCGCGCTGCATGCTTTTACGAACCCCAAGGCCACCGAGCTGGGTCAAAAGTTTAAACTGCCGATAGCCTACGATAAGGTCGCGGACACGAAGTCGTGGGAGCAGCTACAGAGGCTATTGCAAAAGACCTGGCCCGCCGATTGAGTGGATTCACTGGGGTGAACGTGCGGAAAGTGCCGGCGCATCAAGGAGAGACTACGTGGGCATAGCGACCGACATTATCTTCCTGGTCGTAGCCGCATTCGGGCTTGGGCTCCTCATGCAACGGATGGGGCAGCCTATTGTTCTCGGCTACATTGCGGCGGGCGTTGTCCTTGGCCCACACACGGGAGGCCTCACGGTTTCAAGCCGGGAGGAGATCGATCTATTGGCAGAACTGGGTGTTACCCTGCTGCTCTTTGGGTTAGGGCTAGAATTCTCGCTAAAAGCCCTGAGCCCGGTGAAGCGAGTGGCCCTGATAGGTACGCCCATTCAGATAGTGCTCACGGTTCTATTGGGCTGCGCGCTCGGGAGGATGATGGGGTGGAGTTGGACCTCGTCAGTCTGGTTGGGTGCCCTCCTTGCACCGTCGAGCACCATGGTGCTGCTGAAGACGCTCATGAATCAAGGCTGGCTGGGGACCCTCTCCAGTCGAGTGATGATCGGCATGCTCATCATTCAAGATCTCGCCGTCATTCCTCTCATGATTGTACTTCCTGAGCTCGAGCATCCGAGCGAGGGGCTTATCCAGCTCGGCTGGGCGTGCGCGAAAGGCGGAGGCTTTCTCGTACTCACCCTGCTGGTGGGTAAGCGCTGGCTGCCGCGCTTGATGGGCTATGTGGCTCGGCTCGGCTCCAGGGAGCTATTCGTATTGGCGGTGACGGCTACAGGTCTGGGGCTCGGCTATATCACCCACACGCTCGGACTGTCCTTCGCTTTCGGCGCCTTTGTCGCCGGCATGGTGCTCCGCGAGTCGGACTATGGACACCAGGCTCTCAGCGATGTCACCCCCGTAAGAGATCTTTTTGGCCTGCTCTTCTTCGCTTCCGTGGGGATGCTCCTCGACCCAGCGTTCCTCTATGGCCACGCGTTCGAGGTGCTCCTATTGGTTGTGGTGGTGAGCCTCGGAAAGGGCCTGATATTTGCGCTCCTAGCGCGCGCCTTCGGCTACGGCAATGTCATTCCGCTCGCGGTTGGGCTCGGTTTATTTCAGGTAGGAGAGTTTGCTTTTGTGTTGGCCAACGTCGGCCTGAAGGCGAAGGCCATCAGCCCCGAATTGCACGCCCTCGTCCTCAACGCGGCGGTCGTCAGCATGCTCCTCACGCCGCTGATCTCCAAGCAAACGGCGCGGCTCTACTCACTACAGCGACGCCTCTTCCCTTCTGCGCCGTTAAGCGCTGAGTACCCGAGAGTAGAAGGAATGAAGGGTCATGTGGTGGTGATCGGAGCAGGCCGCGTTGGGCGCCAGATCGCTTCTGCGTTCGAACGCGCGGAGCAAGCGTTCGTGCTCGTCGAGTTGGATCAGCAGCAAATGGAGCTTGCCAAGGCAACGCAAGCTCCTGTTATCTTCGGCGATGCGACGCACGCTGTGGTGCTGGAGGCCGCCGAAGTTCAACACGCCAAGCTTCTCATCATCACAACGGAAGATATCGTGGTGGCCCGGGCGGTGCTCTCCCAAGCACGAATTCTGAACCCCGCCCTAGAGTTTGTCGTCAGCACCTCCGATCCGAATTTCGCGGAAACGCTGGCCAAGCTCCAGGTTGCGGACGTAGTAGTGCCGGAGGTGGAGACGGGCGTTCAGCTCACCCGGCATGCACTGGCGCGCCTCGGTCTTGGGGAACCCTGAGTGGCCGGCACGCATGAATGAATGCCGACGTCGACGAGTACAACGAGTCACAGGGCGCCGTCTTCAGAGAAATCTGCGAAGCGCTTGCCGACGAGATCCATGCTGGGTTGAAGACAGCGAAGAGCAAAGTTTGGCACCGCGCTCCGGTTTGGTTTATCGATGGCAATCCAATAGTCGGGTACTGGGTGCGCCGAGGACACGTCCAGCTCCTTTCTGGAGTGGGCAATCGTTTGACGAACCTAGCCTTCAACTTGAGGGCAAATTCAAAGCGGCCGAGTTGCGATTGACGGATGCATCCCAAATCAACACCAAGAGCCTGAAGCGTTGGCTGAAAAATGCACGCATGATTCAGTGGGATTACAAGAACATTGTCAAACGACGTGGCGTTCTCGAAAAGCTCGTGCCGTTAAAGTGAACGGCGGGGGGCAACTGCGTGAAGGCCGCATCTCGTCGCCTCGGTTTGCTGGCTCGATTCACTTGCTCGTCGACTAGGGACAACCTCAACAGAGACGCGCGCAACGCGACCGCGCCGGCCGGCATTGAGAAACAAATATCATTCTATCATTCGCGTTTCTGAGACCACTGCGGACGCGGCGGCTTAGGCGCTCCCTAAGCCGTGGACCTAGAACACGCCTTCGCGGGGTTTACGCGCCTTGCTCGGCGCCATTGCCGCTGTGCAGAGAACTGATAGCGCCCTCCGGCTCAATGTGCACTTTCATGTTCTCGCCTTAGACGGCGTCTATGTTCGCAACGCTAAAGATGCTCTTGTCTTTCAAACTCTCCCTACTCCCACGCGTGCAGAAGTTGCCGACGTCGCCCGCCGCACCGCAGAGCGCATCGAGAAACTCCTCCGAGCAAACGGCCGCTCGCTGGACCCGGCGATGCAAGACGACGAGCCCCCCAAGCTCTGCTCCGATGAGCCTGGCTTTGCCGCCTGCTATGCCGCTGCCAAACCCCGCTCCGCTTGCTCGTCTCGCCCACACCAACCGTCCGCGAAATTCACGACGAAAACGTAGCACCGCCTGGAACTTCGCCCCGATGGCAAGGTGTCTTCCAGAGTACCAAAGCGATCCAGACTCCCCAAGGCGCGGTCATCGCCGTGGACTCGACCATTGGGATTCAAGCTGCTTATACCGTAATATGGTAAGCGCTGAAAGGCCGCGCTTTCGAAACGCCCCCCGCCAGGTGCGATCCACCTGGCGGGGCGGGGGCATCCTGGCGTGATCCAACGCTCATACGCGTGGTCCTCGGTAACCTGATTGGAAACGCTTGGAAGTGCTCCGTGGCGCGTCGACAATGCTAGCATCGAGATAAGGCTGGAACACGGCACCTCCGCGCTCTTCGTTCGCAGGTTTTTTAATGGCTTGCTCGCGCTGTCAACGCGACGAGCAAGTTCAGCAAACGGCTGCGACGGCGCGCATCAGCTTGTCGAGATCAAGCGGTTTCTCGAAGACTGAATGACCCGGAGGCGCGTTGTATGCTGCAGAGGTAGTGATCACGATGTTGATCCTCGTCAGCCGTCCATCCGATCGGAGCTGGTCGAGCACCTGCCAGCCATTCATGACGGGCATGCATAGGTCGAGTAACATGACGCAGGGCTCGAGTGCGTCCACTCTCTCGAGCGCCTCTTTCCCGTTCACCGCGGTCTGCACCATGTAGCCTTCCAGCTCGAGCAGTTCTCGCAGTGACTCGCGGGAGTCTTCGTCGTCGTCGACGACAAGCACAACTGAATCAGGCCTCATGCTCATTAGGATACCCATCTTGTCTGTTCGGCGGCTCTTTCCGACAGTGAACGCGGAAGAGTCACGGTAAATGTTGTGCCGTCCTCAGCCGTAGAGCGCACGTCGATGTCACCGCCATGGGCACGCACGATTTGATGCGTGATGAAAAGACCGAGGCCGAGCCCCTTAGAGCGTTCAGTGTTAGTGTTTCGCCGGTAAGGTTCAAAGATCACCGGCAACAGATCTGATGAGATTGGGGGACCATAGCTATGCACGCTCAGCGTGACGGAATCAGGCTCGGCCGGCACAAGCCTCACGGTGATCGGCGTTGTCGCGTCACCGTGTTGGAGCGCGTTCCCGACGAGATTGGAACAGACTTGCGCCAATCGCACCTTATCCCAAGAGCC
>JBBRRP010000078.1:0-29805 GCA_038246305.1 Polyangiales bacterium
CGATCATCCAAGACCCAACGCCTGTTGGCCCAATTTCTGGCGCCTTAACCCCGCGCAGAATCTGGGCTCCCTTAGCGCGGATAAATAAGCTTAGGCGCTCTTCCGCTCAACTGGCCGCGGGTTTTGATGCCCACTGACAGCGAGCTCCCTACATGGAGTCCCACGTTCCACCAACGACGTGGATATCGTCGCGGCGTTACGCCTTGAGCACGCATCCCCCCTAGTTTCGACGCTAGGAGATCGATTTTATGCTGACCTGGATATGGTTCAGGACGCCATTCGTCATCGCGGAGGATTCAATCTGATTGAGCTTACTACGATGTTCAAGGTTGATGTGTTCGTCCCGCTCATGGATTTGATCATTCGCAAGGAACTGTCCCGGGGGCAACGTATCGTTGTTGACAAAGCCAGCAATCGGTCACTAGTTCTCGCCAGCCCTGAGGACACGGTAGTTCAGAAACTGAAATGGTATCGAGAAGGAGGTAGTGTTTCTGAACGACAGCGGAGGGACATCGTGGGCGTACTTGTGACCCAAGCGGGCAAGCTCGACAGCACCTATCTAGAGGAGACGGCGGAACTCCTAGGTGTGCACAAACTTTTAAGCGACCTGCTGTTGGAGGCCAAGGAAGAGGCTAAGTGAGGCCGTTGACGCACGAGCCCCGCACGCAACGCTTTACCCTCCGCGCTCCCCTGTTATAAGCGCGGCATGATCGTCCCCAACGGATTTCGTTTTGCTGGCCTCGCGTGCGGTCTGAAGAAGCGTGGCGGCTTGGACGTGGGCCTGCTGGTTGCCGACCAATTGGCAACGGCTGCGGGAGTGTTCACGACCAACTTGGTGAAGGCGGCTCCCGTGGTGGTCGCGATGGACCGAGTTCGAAAAGGGCAAGCTCTGGCGATCTTGGTTAACAGCGGTTGTGCGAATGCGTGTACGGGGGAGCCCGGCTTGAACGCGACACTCGCCACCACGAGTGCCATCGCCAAGGCGCTTGGCTGTGCGCCCGAGGAAATTCTACCCGCCTCGACCGGTGTGATCGGCGAAGTGTTGCGCGCTGAGTGCATCTTATCCAATGTCTCGAATTTGGTTGAGAGCTTGTCGCCAGCCCATCACGAAGCTTTCTCGCAGGCGATCATGACGACGGATCGTTGGCCAAAGGTGGCCTCCGCCGAAATCCCTGGAAAGAGTGGCGCGCATGTGCTCGCCATGGCCAAGGGCGCAGGGATGATCCATCCGGAACTCACCGCCGACGGAAAGCTGCATGCCACGATGCTCGCGTTCGCCGTGACGGATGCCAAGTGCAATCAGGCCGCACTGGCGCGGGCGTTAGAACGCGCCGTCCAAGTGACACTCAATGCGTGCTCGGTGGACGGCGACACCAGCACGAATGACAGCGTTTTTGTGCTAGCCTCAGGAATACAAGGAGAGGCCTCAGAAAGTGAGCTTGAAGCCGCGTTTATTAGTGTGTTTTCGAAATTGGCGCAATCGATCGTGGCCGATGGTGAGGGCAGTGAACATCTGGTGGAGCTCACCGTGAGCGGCCTTTCTTCCGAAGCAGATGCGGCCAAAATTGCTAAAACCATCGCTACCTCGCTGCTCGTGAAGACGGCCCTAGCCGGAAAGGATCCCAACTGGGGCCGCATTGTGGCGGCCGCGGGGCGAGCGGGCGTAGTGTTTGATCCGAATGTCGCGAAGATTGCCATCAACGATGTGGTGATCGTCGAAGGCGGCGTAGGGATCGGCGCTCACGCTGAGGCGCGCGCAAAAGAGATCATGCAAGGGCCCGCATTCGCGCTGAAGGTAGATCTTGGAACGGGAACTGGGAGTTGCCGTTACTTTATGACAGACCTCGGTCATCAATACGTTGATGTTAACGCGGGGTATCGGAGTTAGGTGACTCGACGCCCGCTGTTTGGTGTTGGCTCCCACGTCAGAATGGCGTGCGGCGTTGCGGCTCTTTCGTTAAACGCTTGCTCACCAGCGCACGGCACGATCGGCGCGATGCTGGCGAAGGCGCCGGACGGACGCGTCTACATGCAGGATGTTCCCGATGGCTTGGCGGCCCAAAAAGCGGGCCTGCGTTCCGGGGATGAAGTGCTCCTGGTCGACGGAGTTGCAGCACGCGATCTTTCGCCCGAAAATCTGCACGCCAAGCTGAGCGGTGAGGTCGGCGACGCCGTGAAGCTTACGGTGCTGAGAGGTGATCAGGTCATTCGCGTTACCCTGCTGCGGACGCCCGCCCGACACTTCAAACCGGGAGCGGCCAACGTGAAGGCCACAGACGCCAGCCGGCCCTAGCCCGCCGACACGGCCTCGTTCAGAGGAGGTCCGCGATGGCTTCGGCAATTGGGTTCCGCCAAAAGGGATCAAATTTGCGGGAAAATCTGCACGATCATGGGCAACTCTGGCCCCCCATCAGCCCCCCATCAGCCCCCCATCAGCCCTCCTCTAGCTCCGCGCGGTGTGAGCTGCCATCCAGAATAATTCGTGATAGGGTCCGCCGCCCGTTTGGGCGCCCTGGCCTAAGAACGCGCCACAACCAACACATCACCCGAACCCAATGAGCACTACGCGATGAGCCAATACCTTTTCACCTCTGAGTCCGTTTCCGAAGGCCATCCCGACAAGATGTGCGACGCCATTTCTGATGCGGTCTTGGACGCTATCTTGACCCAAGACAAGATGAGCCGTGTCGCTTGCGAAACACTGTGCAAGACGGGCTTCATTGTTGTGGCAGGTGAGATCACCACCACGGCCAAGGTGGACTTTGCGAAGATCGCCCGTCAAACCGTCAAAGAGATTGGGTACACGGATTCATCGATGGGCTTCGATTACAACACCTGCGGCGTGCTCACGGCGATCGAGCCGCAATCCCCCGATATTTCGCAGGGCGTGACCGAGGGCAAAGGCCTCTTCAAGGAACAAGGCGCGGGCGACCAAGGCCTCATGTTCGGCTACGCGTGCGATGAAACACCCGAACTGATGCCGGCACCGATCATGTATGCCCACCAAATGGTGCGCCAGATCGCTGCACTCCGTAAAGCCGGAAAAGTTGATTTTTTTCGGCCGGATGCCAAAAGCCAAGTCACAGTTGAATACGAGAACGACAAGCCCAAGCGCATTGATGCCGTCGTGCTTTCGACTCAACACAGCGAAGACGTGAAGTACAAGACGCTCAAAGACGCAGTGATGGAGCTTGTGATCAAGAAATCGCTCCCGAAACACCTGCTCGACGCCAAAACGAAATACTTTGTGAATCCCACGGGGCGTTTTGTTGTGGGTGGGCCCTTTGGCGATGCGGGGCTAACTGGCCGAAAAATTATCGTGGATACCTATGGTGGCATGGGCCGACACGGCGGTGGTGCATTCAGCGGCAAAGATCCCTCAAAGGTGGATCGCTCCGCTTGCTACTACGCACGCTTCGTCGCCAAGAACATCGTTGCCGCCGGCCTCGCCACACGGGTCGAGGTGCAGGTTGCGTACGCGATCGGCGTCGCCAAGCCGATGGGCGTTTACGTGAACACCTTCGGCACCGGCAAGATCGCCGACGAGAAGCTCCAGAAATATGTCTCCGAGGAATTCGACATGCGTCCCCGCGCCTTGATCGAAGAGCTGGACCTGCTGCGCCCCATCTATCGCGACACCGCTGCCTACGGGCA
Organism: Polyangiales bacterium; assembly: GCA_038246305.1. Taxonomy (GTDB): domain Bacteria; phylum Myxococcota_A; class Polyangia; order Polyangiales; family Polyangiaceae; genus JBBRRP01. The sequence continues at coordinate 3,655 of JBBRRP010000078.1, forward strand.
CTTTGGACGCAAAGAATTCTCCTGGGAGAGCACGCACCGCGCCGCCAAGATGGCCGACGATCTTCTCGGTGGTAAAGCGGCCAAGAAGGCCGCGGCCCCTGCGAAGGCCAGCGCACCTGCTAAGGCTGCCGCTTCTGCGAAGGCTACCAACGGCGCCAGCGCCAACGGAGCAGCCAAAGGCCGCCGGAGTTCAACGCGCGCCAGCGCCTAAGGCTCTTTAAGTCTAAGAGAACGGGGCGTAACCAGCGACTTGCCCAGCTCAGCCTGCGCGCACGCAGTTACGCCCCGCCGATTTCGCCGCATACAAGCGCGCATCGGCCTCTGAAAACAAGCTCTGGCCGTCCGGCACCCGAGCACGCGCCATTTCCGCGACGCCCAAGCTCAACGTCGTTGGAATATGTTGGCCATCGAAAATGAAGCGCGCCTGTTCGACCGCCACCCGGATCCTTTAAGCGATTTCTTGGGCTGCCACTTCCGTCACACCTGCGCACAACACAGCAAACTCTTCACCACCTGTGCGGGTTAACAAAAGCTCAGGGCCCACCGTCTGATTCACCACCTCGGCAACCTGCCTGAGCACAGAATCGCCCGCGGGGTGCCCATATTTATCGTTCACCTGTTTGAAGTGATCGAGGTCGAACAAGATCAGACTGAGCGGCCGCATGTGCTCAGTGAACACAGCGACCTCCTGCGCTAACGCTTCATCAAATTGGCGACGATTGCCGACGCCGGTGAGTCCATCGAAAGGGGTGAGCCTCTGAATTTCAGCATGATAGGCATTTTCGATATTGCCTCCTGAAATGTACTTGAGCAGCACTCGGCCGAGTTGGATCCGATCGCCGTCTTCTAGGACATGTTCATTGATGCGCGTTTCGTTGACGAACGTGCCATTGGTCGAACCGAGATCTTTCACTCGATGCCGTCCGCCGCTCCATTCAATGCTGCTGTGAAGCCGACTGACTGAATCGGCGTCGAAGATCAACTTGGCCTTACTACCCCGTCCGATGGTCAAAGGCTTTGACTGGAGCGCAACGCGCTGTCCAATTCGGGGACCTGCAAGCACCACCAGACAAGCCTGTTGGACAAACCCAAGCTGCCCCTGCGGGTTACGAGCGACCTCGACCTCGACCGTCTGGTCTCCAAAGTCCGTGCTGGGTGGGCTGATGGGTTTCACTGGGACTCGCTAACCCAGTAGTATGACAGCAGTTCGCCATCGCCGCGTAGACCGCATAGCTCCAGCCACAAGGACTTCCGCAGTTTAGCGCACCCAAGGTGTGACACGCGCACACTTCCGGGTCACATCACTTCGCGGAATTTCAGCGCATATTCAGGCCGAGGGCCAATGGGGCCGGTTGACGGGGGCGACGTGCGGTGGTTTGGACAATGCTAGATGACGCGTTCTGCCCGCCGGCCGTTGTTGAAGGCTCGAATTGCCACACTGCTCTTGCTGGCGCTCATCGCCATCCCCCTCGGGCTGGTGATGGCTAGAGCGCTCCGGACCCACGTGACCACCCCAGGTTTCACGGCTGGCAGCATCACCGAAACCGATCAACTGATCGCACCCAAAACAGCCCGCGAAATTACCTTTTGGGAGGGGAGCCGAGTCGAACTCGAAGACGATTCGAAAGCGCGTGTGGTGACCGTTGCAGAACCCCGCGTGGAGGTACGTCTTGAAGAAGGGGGGGCCCATTTTGTGGTGGAAGCGGGGCCAAATCGAGAATGGATCGCGTCGGCGGGGCCTTTTCGCATGTATGTTAACGGCGCAGATTTCCGACTTGGCTGGTCGCCAGCCAAGGGCTCATTTGAGCTACAGTTTAACTCCGGAAACGCGGAGCTCCTGAGCGCCTGCGGCCAGGCCCCCCGTCGACTGCGTGAGAAGACCGATATTCAACTCGTCTGCATTCCCAAGCTAACGTCAAAGCCAATACCCGTCCCTGACCCGAGCGCCAAGAAGGCGGAGCCGGCTCTGAACACGCACGGGCAGGCCGGCCAAGCGAGCACCGTCGACGGGCTCAGCTGGAAAGAGTTAGCGGCTAAAGGCAGCTATGAAGACGCTTTCGCCAGAACCCAAAGCGTCCCTTTTGCCGTGCAGTGCAAAACCTGGTCAGCGGACGATCTCACCCAAGCCGCTGATCTCGCCGTGCTGGCAAAAGAGCCCCTTTCAGCTGAACATTTGCTAGGTTGTGTGCGCGAACATTTTGGGCGCACCGACGCCGGCCCCAACGCCGCATTCCGACTCGGGAAGCTCCTGACAGAGAGTCGCCCGAGTGACGCGGCGAAGTGGTTCGGAACCTATGAAAAAGAACGCCCGAACGGCGATCTGGTGGCCGAAGCTTTAGGTCGCCAGATGGACGCCAGCTCACGCGCAGGCGATGCCCCGAGCGCGCGCCACGTGGCAGAGAAATACCTAGAACGCTTCGCCACCGGACCCTACGCCGCCCAAGCGAATTCACTCCTTCGACGCTAAACTCCCGCAGCTTGAAACGAAACGCAGCCCAGCATGACTGACACCCTCTTCACGAGAATCATCCGCGGCGAAATTCCTTCCTTCAAAGTCTACGAAGATGCGCTGGTCTATTCGTTCCTGGACATCCATCCCGTCGCCCCGGGCCATACGTTGGTGGTGCCCAAAGAGCCAGCGGTGACACTCGACGCACTCTCGGATGAATCGGCAGCAGCCCTCGGGCGAGCACTGCCCAGGATTTGCCGTGCGGTGCAGAAAGCCACTGGCGTGAGCGCATTCAACGTGTTGCAGAACAACGGCCCAGAAGCGCATCAAGCCGTGCCCCATGTGCACTTTCACATCATCCCAAAGCCCGAGGACAAACAGGGGCTCGGCATCGGTTGGCCAGCACAGAGCTTAGAGCTTGAACAGGGAAAGCAGCTTGCTGCCGAAATCGCTCGTTGGCTTCAAGGTTAACGCTGTTTCCAGGTTCGCCGGGGTCCTGAGGCGGGCTGAGGCCCCCGTGAGCGTCGCCAGAACCGCAGATTTTGGCCCGAATTGCTAAGTTTTGGTATCACCAGCTTGAGATGAAGGCCTTTTTCACGCGCGCTCAGTTCAGGAACCAGTTCATGAACGGTTGGGTAAGGATGGCATCTTTGCTGCTGTTTCTTGCATGGCTGGCTCCTTCACCCGCTCTGGCGAAGGTAGTTCCGACGCGGCCCCGCTTACTGCCTGCCCGAACTTCCGAGAAGTCTCGGATCCCGCAAGCGCCACCCGTCCCCGCCGCCGCCCCCGCGCCCGAGCGTTCAGTCTTCACCGCTGAAGCGACACGTTCGATCGGTGCCATCAGTCTGGGTCTACCCAATGTGGGGTATTTGATTAACGGCGTTGGGTTGAAGAGTGATCCGCGTTGGGTGGTAACGGTCCCGCAACATCGCTTCGGCACCGAGGAAACCATCGCCGGGCTGACGCGCGCCATCGCTACCGTGCACGAGCTCTTCCCCAATTCTCCGCCCGTCATGATTGGCTCGCTCAGCCCCCAAGGCGGCGGTTTTGCCCCACCCCACAAGAGCCACCGCACGGGGCGCGATGTGGACGTCTATTTCTACCGAATCGACGGAGCCACCTGGTTCAAGCCGGCGCACCATGACGACATCGATTACCCGCGCAGTTGGGCCCTTTTGAAGGCTTTCCTCACTCAAACACCGATCGACTACGTGTTACTCGATCGCCAGCTGCAAACCTGGTTTCGTGAGTACGCCGCGTCCATCGGCGAAGATCCGCTCTGGCTCAAGCAAATGTTCGAAGGCGAAGGCCGTTACCCCAACCCCGCCATCAAGCATGAGCCAGGCCACAACAACCACTTTCATGTTCGCTTCGCGAGCCCTATTGCGCGTGAGCGCGGCAGGCTGCTGTACGATCGATTGGTAGCCGAGGGGCATATTCAGCGTACCGAACAGAATACCCGACACGTGGTTCGCCCCGAAGACTCGCTCACGCGGCTAGCCAAGGCCTACCACACCAGCAACGAACGCATCGTTGCACTCAACAAACTCAAAGTGCGCCGGCTGCGCGTTGGCCAGATCCTGCTTGTTCCTGAAACTATCGAATTACCGGGAGCGAAAAATCCTGTGCTGCTCGCGAATTTCCCTAAACCTGGCGAGAAGGCAAGCGGTGTGGCTGACACGCTCTCCAGCCTGACGGCACTTGAAAAGGAAATGGATGAGTCGCTTTCAAAGCTCCCTACTCCGGCTCCCGTGACTGTGCAAGAACGCTGAGCGATGCCTGCTCCCGCCCTGGCCGCTCACGCTCTCAGCGTTGATTTTGGCGCAAGGCGCGTCCTTTCTGAGGTTTCGTTCCACGCTGAAACAGGTGAAATTGTCGCGCTCTTAGGACCCAATGGAGCTGGGAAAACGACCTTCTTGCGCGCACTCGCCGGTCTCACCCACTACACCGGAAGTGTTTCCGTCGGGGGTACGGATCTGCAGACGTTAACGCCTCGAGACCGCGCGCAGAAGTTGGCCTACGTACCTCAAAAGTCGCTGCTCAGTGCCCCGATGCTGGTTTGGGATGTCGTCGCGTTGGCGCGTTACAGCCGATACACGGGCATCTCGGGGAACTCTGAAAGTGATCGGGTGGCCATCGCCCACGCTCTAAAAGCTGTAGAGGCCGATGAGTTGCAGCAGCGCCCCTTCAACGAACTTTCCGGCGGCGAGCAACGGCGTGTGCTCTTAGCGCGAGCCTTAGCAACAGGCGCTGAAATCATTCTGTTGGATGAACCCACGGCAGCTCTCGATGTTCGCTTCGCACTCGGTTTTCTCGAACTCCTGAAAACGCTTAGCCAGAAGGGGCACTTGATTGTCCTCGCGCTGCACCACCTGGAAGAGGCCCTGCGCTTCACCAACCGCAGCCTGCTCTTGCGCGATGGGCGTGTCTTGGCCGAGGGTCCATCGTCCGAAGTGATCACGAAAGACCGTGTATTCGCCGGATACGGTGTGGATTTGGTGATGGGTGGGGGTTTGGGTTTCGAACTCCGCCGAACTCCGTAACAACCGCACTTGAAGGGGCGTTTCGGAACCTAGCGTGGACGACGCGAGCTTCCCTGCGAGCCATACACGGCCGCGAAAATCCCCTCCGCAGCATCCAACATCGCCAACCCAGGGTCACCGAGGAGGCCCTCGCCGAGCGTTACCAATGAGCCCGGCGAGTTGCAGGCACGTAGTTTCTCCATCCCCACTTGCCGACACAGGTTCCTGGCGGAATCGGGCGTGGTCACAATCACGTCGGGATCCATGCCTAAGATATGCTCCGGACTGTACTGCGGCCAACCTTCGAACTTTCCCTGCGCAACATCGTGCAGGCCCGCGATTTCAAGCACATCACCGTAGCTCGTGCCCGTTGTTCCCCCGTACAGCTTGTCGCCATAAGAGCTAACATACAGCGCCGAGCGGCGTTTCTCGACCGGGATTGAATGCGCCACTGCCAAGCTGCGCCGTTCAAAAGCACTCACCAAGGCTTCACCCCGCTCGGGCACCAGAAGCAGGGCCGCCAGTGCACGGATCTGAGGCAGCAGCAACGCCCGTCCGCGCATCTGCCCGAGCACAAATACGGAGAGCCCGAGCTCCCGCAAACGTTGGACCTTAATGGCCTCCCCAAGATCGCTCAAAACCACCAAATCAGGCTGAATCGCGAGCAAACGCTCGGGGCTCGTGGGATCGCTCAGAGTGTGCTTTGCCGCTATGCGATAGCCCCACGCTGTTGCGCGGGATGAATCCAGACACGCCAAGACCTGTGACGGCTCGGCAAGCTCGAGCAACAAACGATCCGCTACCAGGCTTCCGCCCACGATTCTCGCATAGCGACGACTTGGGATCACGACACCTGCCGCGTCGCGCACACCTTTACCAGTGGGGGTGTCCTCCATCGCAACGCCGGCGGGACGCGAACCTAGCTGTACGACTGATTGAGTGCCAGCTGGCTCCCAGAACGGACGGACGCTAGCCGCCGCGCTCAGTCCCAGGGCGAGGATCACAACCGCAGCATTCAGAGTTCCCAGAACTCCCCTAACCAAACTGCACCTCACGCCGTGCACGTGACAGTAACCAAAGAAAGATTGGAGCGCCCAAGAGGCCCGTCACCACGCCGAGGGGCACTTCACTGCGTGTTGGCAGCTCGCGCGCCAGTACATCGCACAAGATCACGAACGTTCCCCCGAGCAGCACAGAGCCCACCACCAGCCGACGGTGGCCAACGCCTAAGAACGGCCGCAACGCGTGCGGCACAATCAGCCCAACAAACCCTACATTTCCGCCGATACCTACCGCGGCCGCCGTCAATACGGAGGTCCAAATGATGCACCAAAATCGCGTCTGACGAACATCCACGCCCAGCGAACGCGCTTCTTCGTCACCCGACAGCAGGACATCCAGCGGGCGCCCCCAGAACCAACACGCCACGCTCCCCAGCACCACCAACGGTGTTGCGATCAAGATGGGGCGAACGCCCACGCTACTCAGATCGCCCCATGAGAATGCGATGAGAGCGCGCGACAATTCCCAACGCTCCTGCGCGACGGCCATCACCAAGCCACCCAACGCGAAGAACAACGCAGAGAGCAGAAAGCCCACCAGCAGCAATACGACAAGATCCTCACGCACTCGCACAATGAGGAGCAGCAGGCCCAGGGCAAGCAAGGCGCCCAAGAGCGAGCCGAGCGGTACCAGCGTCAACGGAGAAATCCAGGAGAGCGCTCCAGCGAACACCGTCTGATAAAAGAACAATGCGAGCTTCCCGCCTAATGCAGCTCCCGCCGTGGTGCCCAAAATTTCGGGGCTTGCTAGTGGATTGCGGAACAGCCCCTGGACCATCACGCCGCCCACCGCGAGCGCTGCTCCCGCCAAAAATGCCGCAACCGCCCTCAGGGCGCGCAACTGGAGAAACGTGGCACGCAGGCTCGCGTTCGCAAGATCGCCCTGCCCGACCCAAAGCGAAAGCCCCGTTGCTAGCAATAAAAGCAGCAACAATGCCCCAATAACACGGGAGAATTTCAACGTAAAAACCCGGCGATTCAAGCCTTCGCGAATAGCTTCAGCTCACCCGCCGGGTCAAGGCGCTGCCAGGCGGAATGGCTGTTTTGCAGCGCTTCCAACCTGGCAGAACTCGGCCTGGAATCTTAGAACGTTACTTCTTTTCTGCTTTGCAGAGTTTGGCTTTGCAGTCTGGACCCGCGACGGTGCAAACTTTGCCATCTTTGTCGCACATTTTCTTCTTCGCATCGCCAGCATAGGCGAGACTCATCGCACCACCGGTGACGCCTGCGAGAACTCCAGCAACCAGAATAGACTTGAGAATTTGCATTTTAACGACTCCAAGAAAAAAGCCGGCCCAACGCCGGACGTTTCGGCGTGGTCAACCGCATCCCCCAAGGGTTTGTTCCAGGGGGGCGTGCACTTTTTCTATTATTTCAACCACTGGCTGAATGCTGCCGGCCAGCGACCCGAATGTAACGTAACGTCCTATGCGCGAGCACGCCACTCCGAAGGGCTCTGACCATGACGCAACCGGAACGCCCGAGCGAGCGCCGAAGCATCCGGAAGCCCAACGAGGCGCGCCACTTCAGCCACAGACAATCGCGTCTCACGCAACACTCGCTCCGCTTCAGAGAGGCGCATGTCGCGCAAGGCTTCACCTGGGCTCTGACCGCGAAAATTTCGATAGATACGACTGAAGTGCGTGCGACTGAATCCGGCATGCCGCGCGAAATCTTCAGAGGTGAAGCCCTTGTTCAACGAGGCGCGCGCGAGCGTCTCGGCACGACGCAGGCGTTCTTCGACGCCCAGCGGCTGTTGCTGGCTAACTGTGTGCGTTGCCAACTGAACGAGATCCAGAATTGTGAACAGTAGATTTGCGTTAGCTCGGAGTTGCCCCAATTCGCCTCCGTGAAGCCAGTCTTCGACGATGCCATCGACTTGACGGGCGACGGCGCGCTCAGCCTGCTCAGGAATGCAGACTGGCACGTCAACGTCGAACAGCTCGCGGAGCGTTGGTTGAAGAAGATGCGAACGAGGCCCTAAATCGGTGGCGAAATCAGACGTGCTTTCGTACTCCGTGCGCCGGACGTTGAACACCAGATCAAAGTGCACATAGGCCGGGCGATTTCCGGTTTTGGACCCGAAATGCTCCACCAACATTCCGGGTTGAATCAAGTACGCGCTACCGCTTGGGATCTCGTGAGCTTGGCCCTCAACTGTGACCTGCTCAGCTCCCTCGTAGCTCACCACGAGCATGTAGTGCGGCATGCGTCGATGCATGGCTTGCCAAGGCCCACGGCCGCAGTTGCCCGCGTCATGGATCCACGGGCACAGCGCACTTTCAAGGGCTCGCATGAGGCAAGAGCATAGCAGAGGCTACGCGCGCGGTCCTTCGAACCCCACATATTGAGGACACCGGATGAGACAAATTGGATGGGTTTGGTACGTTTTGCGGCTTTTGGTGCGCTGACATTGCTGTCATGAATGGGAAGTCAGTTGCCCCGAGCTCGCCACTGCGCGCTTCGGACTTGAGTTCAGCGAAGAGCGCCTCTTCGCCCACCTTCACGTACTGGACGAAAGTGAACCGATGGCTGCTTCCGTTCGCACACTGTGCGTTTTCAATGTTGCGTTTGTTTTTTTTGGTTGCTCCTCTGGCAACACCGAACGAAACCCTGGCGTGAATGGAGTCGCTGCAACGGCCGGAGGGAAACCAGGGGGAATCACAGGGTCAGGCGGCGCCGCCACCGGGCACACCGGAGGCTTGCTGGGTTCTGGCGGAGCTCAGCGCGTAAATGGGGCCGGTGGTCGCCAACAGGGCACCGGCGGCGCTTTCAGTTCGCAAGGCGGCAGTCCGATGGCTGCGGGCGGTGGCAACCCGGAAAGCGACACTGGTGGCTCAGAAGGGGTGGGAGGCTCGAGTGCTGGTGGTGCTTCGAATACTGGCGGTGCCGTCAATAGCGGCTCCGGGGGCTCCCCCACGACGACGAACTACGCACCCTGCCCAGCGGTAGGCATGTGCAAGATTATGCCGCTCGGTGATTCCATCACACTCGGCGTTAACGATGCGACGGCGCGCGAGACCTGGGGAGGCTACCGAGCACCACTTTGGCACCTGGCAAGCGCGGCGAACCATTCAATTCTCTTTGTCGGGGGCATGCAGGACGGCCCGCAAACCGTGGATGGACAAAGCTGGTCGCGCAATCACGAAGGCTACTCGGGGTATTCGATCGGCACTGGCGGACAAAGTTTAGCCGCCGTCTCCACGCAAGCGCTCGCAGCAAATCCACCGAACATCATTCTTTTGCACATTGGCACGAACGACGCCGAGGCTGGCAGGGCGTCCGCGGCGAGTGACCTGGCAGCACTGCTCGACCAAATCATCACTGCCGCTCCAGATGCATTGCTCGTGGTCGCAAAGATTATCCCGACCCGAAACGATCAGGGGCCCAATGGCGGCGAAAACGGCTGGATTCAGGCCTACAACGCCACGATGGATGCGGCCGTCAAAGCGCGCTCCGATGCGGGAAAACATATTATTCTCATCGACATGTACAGCCCCTTCGCGGCCAACCCCAACTTCAAGACCGAGTACATCGGCGTGGGTGAACTTCACCCAACTGAGGCCGGTTACGCGGTGATGGGCCAGGTCTGGTACGACGCAATATCAGGCTTACTGCATTGAAAGCCCAACTGATGAGACAAATTGAATGGGTTTGGTACGTAATGCAGCTTGGGCATTTCTCGTATTATTGTCATTACTAGTACCAAGATTGCTTCAGCCAGGCCGCTCGTTGTCCTGGAGGCACTTCAATTTGCATTTACCGCGGAGAAACAGATGAATCCGATGGGCCCATTGGCTCGATGGAGTGTTTTACTCCCCTTTTTCAGCGTCGCTTGCCAGGGGCAGGCAGAAGCAGTCAGGCCCCATTCGGGCTCAAGCCCGTCTGCCTCTGCTACTCAGGGCTCTCCTGGAACAGGTGGCGCAGGAGGGGTCGTCATACCTACAAGTGGGACCGGAGGCGAAGTGCGGATTGGTCCCCCTCCAACTGGAGCGTGCAGCACTCCCGTTGACCCTGGTCGCGTCACGTTGCGGCGCTTGGGGCGCAGCGAGTACGACAACACGGTTGCAGATTTGCTTGCCGACACGACGCGGCCTGGCCAAGGCTTTCCCAACGACGACGCTTTTCTCGCGGACGCACTCACAGTCGGACCGCTACTCTTCGAGAAGTACGATACCGCAGCCGAGCAACTTGTAGCAGATGCTTGGGCCCGTGAAGTGGCTGGCACCCAACCCACGCCTGCTCGCCTTTGGGTGTGCGCACCGAGCGAAGGCAACGCCGAGTGTGCGCGCCAAATTGTAGCGGCGTTTGCGCGACGCGCCTTCCGACGCCCAGTCACCGACGCTGAGCTGGCGCCATTCACAGCTATTCTCGGTCGCACGGAAGGCAGCTTGGCTGAGCGCACGCAGGCGGCACTGCACGGCGTCTTACTCTCGCCAAACTTTGCATTCCGCGTGGAAATCGACCCCGATCCGCTGTCTCTCACGCCACACGGTCTCACGCTGCACGAGCTGGCAACGCGGCTGAGCTACATGGTTTGGGGAAGTATGCCTGACGCCACTTTGTTTGGTGAGGCGGAATCGGGTGCACTCGCGGCACCTGGCGGGATCGCGAGCGAGCTCAGCCGCATGATGGCGAGCCCAAAGGCGCGCGCCCTCACCGATAACTTTGCGATGCGCTGGCTAACGCTCGATGGAGTTTCAGTGCTAACCCGGGACGCCAACTTGTATCCCGAGGCAACGCCCGCTCTGTTTTCGGCGATGCAGTCAGAATCGCAGCTGTTTCTGAACGTATTTTTCGGCGGCACAGAACCTGTGAAGAATCTGATGACAGCCGATTTCACCTTCGCCAATCAGCTCCTCGCGCAAAATTACGGACTCGACGCAACAGGGCTCGCTGCTGATCTCGTTCGCGTCGCGGTGCCAGCCGGACCGCGCCGCGGATTACTCGGTCAAGGCGCGGTGCTCAGCGTGTCGTCGCATTCGAACAAGGCTTCGGCAGTGAGGCGCGGAAAGTGGGTCGCTTCGAGGTTGCTGTGCACGCCGCCTCCGAATCCGCCACCCGGGATCACAGAGAAGCCGGATGCGTTGGCCGCGAAAACAGAACGCGAACGCCTCGCCATCCATCGCGCCGATCCGGTGTGCGCGTCGTGCCATTCCTTCATCGATCCGATCGGCTTAGGATTGGAAAATTTCGACGCGATCGGGCGCTTCCGAGCCGAAGAAAACGGCGTAATTCTCGACGTATCCGGGCAGTTGCCGGGAGGCCAGGCGTTCAATGGCCCCGTGGAGCTAAGTACCCTCTTGGCCGCAGATCCTCGCTTCCACGCGTGTGCCAGCGATCAACTGGCGACGTACGCCTTGGGTCGGGCACTCACCACTCCGGATCAGTGCCTCAAGGATGCCATGAGCGCGAGCATCGCCAGCGGAGCGTCCGTGCCGCAATTGCTAGAAGTTTTGGTAACCAGCAGCGCCTTCACGGCGCGTCACGGTGAAGCACAAGGAGCCACGCCATGAAGAAATCTTGGTACATCCCACGTCGAGCCTTGCTAACAGGAGCCGGCGTTACCGTAGCATTGCCCTTCTTGGAGCAGATGCTGCTGCCCTCCGCGCGCGGACAAGCTGCGACGAGCCCCAAGCGCTTCGTCGCCATGGTCTTCCCGAACGGGATCAACATGGCGAAGTTCACGCCCGCCACCACAGGCTCAGGTTACGCTTTGACGTCGATCTTGACCCCGCTTGCCCCGGTCAAAGAAGACGTGCTGGTCGTTAGCGGCCTGGAGAACAGCATCCTCAAGTCAGGAGGCAATGCCCACCTTCGAGGCTTCGCGGGATTCTTAACAGCCGCGACCCCAGGCGGGACGAACGAACCGCTCATGCTCGACAACCACATCAGTCTAGATCAAGTGATGGCGGCAACTTTGTCCGGAAAAACGCGACTCCCGAGCCTTGAACTCAGTGGCGGCTTGGACAACGCCGTGCAGGCCGCGCCTGGCGACTGCGATGGCGTGCCCTGCCTGTACGGCAGCGTGATGTCTTGGAAATCGCCAACGCAACCTGCACTTGCGGAAGAGAACCCGCAAGCGGCTTTTGATCGCTTGTTCTCAGGGAGCACAATGCCCGGCACCTCAACACCCGGTACCGGCGCTGACCCTGCAGCCGACGCTCCCCGTGCGCTCAAGCTGAGCGTCTTGGACGCGGTCAAGTCAGATACGCAGAGCCTTTCTGCCAAGCTTGGACCGACCGACAAAGCCAAGCTCGATTCCTACCTCACCTCGCTCCGGGAGCTTGAAATGCGTGTGGGCGCAACCTCGTCAACGCCGTTGCCAGCCCCGCAGAATTGCGGCTCGCCCACGCGGCCCACTGACGCCTATGCCACCGATTATCCGAAGCGGCTTCGGGCGCTCATGGATGTTGCGGCCCTAGCGCTCCAATGCGACGTAACGCGCGTGATCACGTTGATCGGCGCCGGTTGGGAGAGCCCTGCCGAGTTCCCATTTCTTGGAGTGTCGGGAGATCATCACGGCATCTCGCACCACGGGAATTCGGCCGAGAATTTGGCCAACTTGGAGAAGATCGACACTTGGGAAGTGGAGCAATTCGCGTACTTCGTATCCCGTTTGAAGGCCATGCAGGAAGGCGCGAGCACGGTTCTGGATAGCTCATTCGTGTACATGGGGAGCGATGTCTCGGACGGCGATCTGCACAACTACACCAATCTACCGGTGCTCGTTGCAGGTCGATTCGGCGGTGCCGTGAATCCGGGGCGGCATCTGATGCTCCCGCCGACGCCCATCGGAAATATGTTCCTGAGCGCGCTTCAGGGCTTCGATCCCACTGCGTCGGACTTTGCCTCGAGTCAGGGCGCCCTGAATCTTGCCTGAAGCGTTGAAAGGATTCGCATGACAAGAGCACCTCGTTTGACGTTTAGCTTGGCGTCCTCAGTTGGGCTCAGCCTGGTGGCAAGCGTTTCCTGCAGTTCTGAAGGGCTCGACAGACGTTCCACTCCGCAGACTAGGACACCCAACCAAGCCGCCGGTGGCAGTCCAACCGCAGTTAGCCTGGGAGGAATGTCCGGGCTCGGCAGCGGGGGGTCGGGGGCGCTCGGCTCGGGAGGCAAGGCCTCGCTAGGTTCAGGCGGAACTCACGCCGCGGGAGGAACCATGGTGTTCGGAGCCGGCGGCGGCGTGGCATCGGGTTCAGGCGGCAACCCGTCCAGCGGAGGGGCTGGTAACGCCCCAACAGCCGGTGGAAGTGCCGGCAATTTGAGCCAAACCGCTTCTCAGCTCGACGGGTTTCGCATTGAAATTCCGTGTATTGATCATTTCGAGCCCAACGATTGCCATACGCTTCCGGCAGACGCCGCGATATCGCGCACGCTGACCTTCGGGGGCATACCCGGCACCACGTACGAAGTGACCCTCCGGATGCGCGGCCTCATAGAAGCCAAGCCGATCACGGGCGGCTCGGGTGACAGTTGGTTCGTGGTAGGAGGAACGCCGAACGATAACGCTCACGAGACAGCCTTGGAATTGTCTGTTGCATCGCCCGTGCAGCGTTATTTCTTCAACAGCCACGAAGTAGTCGGCGACGTGCTCTACAACATCGACTACATGGCAAAAATCCAGGTGGCCGGCGGCTCCACCTTGACCTTTATTGCTAACGACGTCGTAGCGGCTGGCGACGAGGGCGACATGGCCAGTAACTGGAACAACCAGGTGGTCGAGGGCATTCTGCCGGCTCCACTGCCATTCGATGGTCAATTCGTGCAGTTCAACGTGGTTTCAGTGGATCCGCCACTTTAGGGGTTTGTCCTGGGCTATGCCCACTGGACGCCGACTCTATGCTGACCCGCAGATGCCGTCTGTTCTCCACGAAGCCTTGGTGCTGCTCTTTCGCAATCGTCCGGCGTTAGCTCCTGAGCTGCTGCGCGACGCCCTCCACGTGCAACTCCACGCCTACACCGAGCTCAGGCTCGAGTCGGCTGAGTTCGCAGAGTTTCAGCCTGTGCAATACCACGCCGATTGATCTTGCTCTGCAAGTCGGGGCCTGAGCAAGAACGCCGCGACCTCGGTTGTGCGACGTTCTTGAAGTCTTCCATAAGCGTTACCTTGTGTCTGGTAGTCACTCTCCCATTTTCGGAGATCAAGGGTTCAGGGATCAGGTGACAGGTTTTCATTATAGGTTAACGGAAATGAGCAATAAATATGCCGCCTGGTGATGTTCAGCGAGTCCTCGCACAGCGCAGGCCCATGCCGAGGTTATGGTTCGCCGGCGGGCGATTGTAGCGGGCGGCCGAGGTGAGGGACACGGCAAGGGCCCTGAAGTCTCCTCCCCGGACCTCACGGGACCCGGAATCTGAGAAATTGGAGCAATTGCTGCAGGAAACAGAATACGCACTATTCCAATCCTGGTTCCACTCGCCCATGTTTCCCGCAAGGTCTGACTGTCCCCACCTGCCGTTCCCCGCTACCACTGAGCCTACGGGCGCAATGTCCAGCGCATCGCAGACGGCGGTGCCGTTGTCGTTGTAGACGCACTCGTACACAGCCAGGCTCGCGTTCGCTCCGGGCGCCGCGCCTCCCCACGGGTACTCCCGCTGCTCGCTCCCCCCCGCGGCCGCGTAGTTCCACTCTGCTTCTGTCGGCAGTCGGCCTCCGTCCCACGTGCAGAACGCCTGCGCCTCATACCAGTTCACGCAGTTGATCGGTCGGTTTTCGTTGGCCCCAGCTTCGTCTGTCCACGTCTGACCCGTTGCATCGCACTTCACTGCGGCGGTGAGCGCCGCCGCGTCCGCTGGCAAGCTCGCGTTCCACCCGACGTCCCATCCAGGGTCTGCCGAGTTGTTCGCGTTCTTTCCCGCCCCCGCTGGGATCATGCCTTGGGTGTACGCCGACACGAACTTCCGGAATCTTCCTACCGTTACTTCGTAATTGTCCAACCGAAAGTCGCTCACGGTTGCCGGATAATTCGCGTCATTGCTCCGGTTGAACGTCCCACCGGGCACTGTCGTTGTGGCGCAGCAATTCACGTTTCCTGAGACGCCGCACGTCGAGGCCAGCCCAGCGCAGCTCAGAACTGACCCGCATGACCCTGCTCCGCTGCATACCGGCGCGGCATCCGCACACGGCGTCGCTCCCCACACACCACTCGCATCGCACGTTTCCGCGCCGCCGTTTGTGCACCGCTTAGCTCCTGGAGTGCACACTCCCGCGCAGACTCCCGCCCCAGTACACGCCTGGTCCACACACGCCACAGCTCCTCCCCACACTCCTGATCCATCACAGGTCTGCACTCCGTTGTTCATGCATTGCTTCGCCAGCGGCTGGCATGCTGTGCAGGCCGCAGATACGCAGCCTCCCCCGCACACCTCAATCGCTGTGGTGCTCACCAAATCCGCCCCGCACGCCATCCGATTCAAACCCTGACATAACGCCTCGTTCGCTTGCTTCGTAGCGCACTCAGCCACAATCGGCTCGCACGCGCCGCCATTCGCCCCAAGCCGCGTGTCGCAGTTTTGCCCAGCAGCGCACGTGCCGTTAGCGGTCCACACTCCACCCACACACGCTAGCTGCTGTCGCTGGGCATGGCCTGCACACGCGTAGGCTCCCGTGCTGCAGGGCTGCCCAAGGGTACCGATCGCGCTCCCATCCCCGCTCGCCCCTCCTGTAACTGTACCTCCACCGCTTCCACCCGCAGCGGGCGCACCGCCTGAAACCATTCCGCCACTTCCACCCGCAGCGGGCGCACCGCCCGAAACCATTCCGCCATTCCCACCCGCAGCGGGCGCACCGCCCGACTTCGCGCTCCCACCGCAGGCTAGCGTTAAGCTCAGCGCGGAGAACAAGACCGCAGAGCCCCGCTGTGCTGAATGCGTGTTCCAACTCGTGTTCCTGGTCATTCGCATTGTTTTCTCATTCTTTCGCCAAAACACTCATCTTCCCAACCGCCATCATCGGCGGCCAAGGGAACCCGCACCAAAGCGCGGACGGTAGTGGGGTGCCCGCTGGTTTCAAGAGCAGTTGCAGGGGAGGTCCAATCGTAGAGGCCCCCAGCATCTCCGATGCGGTGGTCTTTTCGCAATAGGTAGAATTTCGGGTGTTAGCGTCTCAGGGCGAAAACGCTCGACCCATTCCCGGGTCCGGTCTTGCTCTTTCGCAGTCGTCCGGCGTTAGCTCCTGAGTAGCCCCTCAGGGGTGCCCGAGGTGAAGATGAAGCCGTCGCACGAGACGGGCCATAGCCGGCAATCAGTGGCACCTTTGTTTCCTCGAACCGGATGTGGTAAGGGGGTAAAACGTGAAGCGTAGGACGTTGAGAGAGCAGTTTGGGCACTCGTCGCTGATTGAGGCGCTAATTGCGTTCTGCTTATTGCTCCAATTTTCAACAATTGGGCATTTTGTCTTCGTGCAACACGAAACCTGTGCGGAACACGGCGAATTGGTGCATGTTGGTGAGTTCCAATCGCCAATGCATGTGGCTTCCGCGGGTAACAAAGGGTCTGCCACACAGGTCTCGGTCACGCCCGGCGAGGGGCCCCGCGCCGAAGGCCACGACCATTGTCCGCTCGTCCCTGATCGTGCCGGGCATGCGCTTCTCGTACCGGTTTCCAGCCGCGGGGCCTTAAAATGGGGTGTTACCGCGACCCCAGCACCCCGCGTTGTCGATGCCCTCCTATCGCCCGATGCGCTCCGCCTATTGGCGCCGAAGACGTCGCCGCCCGTCTGAAATTCGCCGCTCCTAGCCGAGCACGGTGCTTTCACGCATCCGTGTCGTGGACGTGCGTCGCCCTCGAGAATTCCTCGTGTGTGGTGCGCAGGTTCACGAAGAGTTGAACTCAGACTTAAGACGAATTCACGCCATCGCGGAGGACCGCGCAGATGCCCCAATACCAAAATATCAATCGAGTCTCGACCACTCTAAAGGTCGGAACCTGTGCTTTCACGCTTAGCCTCGCCGTGTGCCCCAGCGCAGCGGAAGCAGCCGAAGCGGCGGCCCAAACGGACGCAAACGGCCAAGCGGCTAGAGCGGCCCCACCGACACCTCCAGCACCCCCTTCAGCTTTAGCTCCCGAAGCTCCGCCGCTCGCGCCCGCGCCGGACGATTCAGCCAAAGGCAAGACGGCCCGCGCTCAGGAAGAAGCCGAAATCGCCGCAGAAATGGCCAAAAACCAACCAGCACCAGCGTCACCGGCAAGCGCCCCGCCGGAAGAGAACCGAGGCAGCGCTGAGGGCGTTGGCGCGTCCGCATCATCGAGTGGGCTGAGCAATCTCATGAATCCCGCGATCAGCGCTGCAGGTATCACGCTAGGCGGTGCCACCTCACGACCAGAGGGTGCGGCAGCAGCGGCACCCGCAGACTTGCGCACTGGGATTTTCCTGCAAGAAGTGGAGTTGCGAGCGAGTGCCATTGTTGATCCGTTCATCCGGGCTGATGTGAGCTTGACCGGCAACTCGGAGTCGGTGGGTTTCGAGGAGGCCTACATCACGACCTTGGGTCTCCCGCGTGTGACGCTGCGTGCTGGGCGAATGCGAGCTGCCGTTGGGCGGCATAATATTCTGCACACCCACGCGTTCCCGTTCATCACAGCTCCTCTCCCGTGGCGCGCGTTGATGGGAGCGGAGGGCCTGACAGATACCGGGGTTTCAGCCGAAATTCTGCTGCCAATGCCCTTCTTTACGGAGGTGACCGGTCAGGTCTTTCAGGGTGATTGGGCGCCACTCGAGGGCAACATCCCCGACAATCCCCTGACACCCGTCAATGAGGCTGTGCCGGACAAGCGCCGCGATCGGGACCTGGCCTACGTGGGGCACGTGAAGACTCTCTTCGACGTGAGTGATGCGACCACAATTGAGGTGGGTGGCAGCTACGTGGGTGGTCGCAACGGTTTCGGCGGGTTAACAACTTTGGTAGCCGCAGACCTCACGCTCAAATGGCGCCCGCTCGGTGCCGAACGCTACACCGGCTTCGACTGGACCACCGAGTATGCGTGGGTTGACAAAGAGGGCGCTCCTACCGATCGCAAGCGTGGCGGCGGCTACACAGGTGTACGCTATCAATTCGGGCAGCAATGGTGGGTGCAGGCACGCGGCGCCGTGCTCGGCTTGCCCGAAAGCGATAGCGGTCGCACCGTTCGCGGTGAAGCGCTCGGAGCTTTTGTCCCGAGTGAGTTCTCGGCGTTCCGTCTGCAATACGCCCTAGAAAAGCTGACGAATAGCCCTCAGAAGCCCATTCACGAAGTTTTCTTGCAGGCCATTTTTTCGGTCGGTCCGCACCCTGCTCACGCCTACTAAACCTTCAATCAACTTTCCTTTTAATCGACCGGAGAAATACTATGAACCGCCTATGTTTTGCTTTGTTAGCCTGTGTTGCATCGCTGCTAGCCCCCTCGCTCGCTTCGGCCGAGCTTCGCGTGGTCACCACCACCACTGATCTTGGCTATTTTGCCCGCACCGTCGGCGGCGACAAAGTTCACGTCGACACGATCTGCCAAGGCTCGCAAGATCCCCACTTCGTTCAAGCGCGTCCAAGCTACATGGTCACGTTGAGTCGCGCTGATCTTCTGGTCGCCGTCGGGCTTGAGCTTGAAGTGGGTTGGCTGCCATCGTTGATTCAAGGGGCGCGCAATCCCGCAATCAATCCGGGAAAGCCGGGGTACTTTGAAGCTTCGAGTGCCATCTCGGCGATCGATATTCCAAAAGGTGGCGCTGATCGCTCGCGTGGCGACATTCACCCCTTCGGAAACCCTCATTTTTGGCTGGATCCGATGAACGCCAAGTTAGCAGCCCATGCCATCGCCGATCGCATGGCGTCGCTGGATCCCGGCAACGCGAATCTCTTTCACAAAAACGAACACGATTTCGAAGCACGCCTGGATAAAAAGTTGAAAGAATGGACCGATCGGATGGCGCCGTTCCGAAACACCAAGATCGTCTCGTACCACGCCACCTTCAACTATTTTCATCACCGTTTTGGGCTCGAGAGCATCGGCTACCTCGAAGATCGTCCCGGTATTCCACCGTCGCCAGCGCACCTCGTCGATCTGATCCGTCAGATGAAGGAAAAGAAGGTGCGAGTCATTTTTCACGAATCCTTTTATGACCACGCCACTTCTGACATGGTGGGTTCGCGTGCGCAGGCGAAAGTGTTGATCCTGCCGACGTCGGTGGGCGGAGCCAATGCCACCGATACCTACGAAAAACTGATTGACACCTTGGTCAATCAGTTTATTGCCGCCGCACAGCAGGCCAAAAAATGAAAGACGCGCTGGTCTTCCTCGGGCCCGCGCTCGCGATCTGCCTCGTTATTGCGAGTATTCACGTGTATCTCGGGATGCACGTGTTGGCGCGCGAGGTGATTTTCGTGGACCTCTCGCTCGCTCAGCTCGCGGCCCTCGGAGCGACGGTGGCCACACTTCTCACGGCCGAGGAGGAGCCCGGCTGGCAAGCGCACGCTATGGCGCTTCTCTTTACAATCGTGGGAGCTGCTATCTTTGCGTTCACCCGGCGCGCTCGAAAACACGTGTCGCAGGAGGCGATCGTCGGCATCGTCTACGCTGTAGCCAGCGCAGTGACAGTGCTGGTGGTGAGCCATTCACCACATGGCGCTGAGCACATCAAGGACATCCTCGTCGGTTCACTTCTGAATACGACTTGGACCAACGTCTGGCAGACGGCGGCGGCGTACGTGGTGCTCGGTGCTGTCCAGCTGATGCTCGCCAAACGCTTCATCGCAATTTCCTGGCGGCCTGACGAAGCTGAGGAGGCGAGCCGCTATGTGGAACTCTGGGACTTTGGATTTTATGTTTTGTTTGGCCTGGTGATCACGATCAGCGTGCAATTCGCAGGCATTTTGCTGGTTTTCTCGTATCTCATTGTGCCGGCTCTCATCACGCGCTTGTTCCTCAACCAGCTTTTGCCCCGCATGTTCGCTGGCTGGGGAGTCGCGATTGTCGCGAGTGGCGCGGGAATTTGGGCATCTTGGGTTTGGGATTTTCCAACGGGTGCGGCCATCGTTGCAGCTTTCGGCGCCGTGCTGCTACTAGCCGCAATGATGCGAGCATTGGTGCCAAGAAGCGCTTAACCGGGCACGGAGACCCCATGACTCTTGCGGGGCAGGTTAGGCCCGTTTCCCGCCCCGTCCCTCTCGCATCGACTGAGCGAGGCCTGTAGGCCTTTATCTTACGTCAAAAATGGCCGCATAAGGAGTGTCGTGGAACACATGGGCCCAGTGCAACTCGAAGAGCTTCGCATGCTCGCCCACAACACGCTGTTGGAGGAGGAGCTTCTCGCTATCGTGCGCGTACTCGCTGAGCAACACATCGACGTCATCATTCTCAAGGGCTTGCCGTTGCTGGAGCGAACTGGCGGCCGCATCGAAGCTCGACGTATCGCCGACAATGATATCCTGGTGCGTTCCGCGGATGCTGAACGTGTGGCGCGAGCACTCTTGGAGCTTGGCTATCATTCTCCGCTTCTTCGCACCTTGGCCGCTGACTTAAAGGATGACTTTCAACATCCGTTGTTCCGCAATCCCGGGCGCGGAGCACCGTTTATCGTTGAGCTGCATTGGAACGCTTTCCCGCTCTATCTTGGCGTTTCCGAAGCCGTGCTCTGGGAAAATCGCGAAATATGGCGACAACGCGAGACGGAGCTCTCGGTGTTCAACAAGGAGCTGTCGTTGCTCCATCTAGCCAGCCACTACGTGCAGCACCTCGGCATGGAGCTGCGGATCTTGGAGGATTTCGCCCGAAGCTACGAAGCTTGGCAAAGCGAGCTCGAGTTCTCAAAGCTCGCTCAACTCATGCTGGCAACCCACACTGAGAATATTTTTCCCTACTGTCTGCACTTGGCCTGGGCGCAGGGCTTGCTCAAAAGCCCGCCAGAGATCCCGCTCGGCGCGCGAGCCGCCGGCATGCTGCGTTGGATGCCCGGCCCTCTTGAAGCGGACGCGCACGGCTCCGAGGCTTATCGCAGATCGCTCCTCGTATGGTGGTTCGTCGCGCCGCGCGCGCTCCCCAAGCTGATACTCAAGAGCGCTTTCCCATCTGTAGGTAAAATGGCGCACCGCCACCAAGAAGCTCGCCGCTCGCGCCTACTCTTGCTCTATCTCGGGAGGCCGCTTCGCCCGTTCCAGCGCATGGCTGCTCTTTGGACGAAGAAACCTGCGGCGGTTCTGAGTGCCCGTCGCACACCTCTACCACGCCGGTAGCGAATGCGGGGAGGCTGTACGCGCTCCACAATGCCAAGGATGCGATGCCCCGGACTGGGACGGTCGTAGCCAGCCAGGTTATCGCCTCGAAACGCATAGTCATACCCCGGCGGCATGCTACCTCGCGTGCGGGCCAGAATACGGTGAGCAAAGAGCCTGCGCCCGTCTCGACACAAGACAACACTCCCATCTTTCGAGCGATCTCCGGAAAGTGGCGCCACAGTGAGCACACTGCCCGGCTCGATCAGCGGTAACATGCTGCCGCCCATCGCCGGCAGATTCACGCGCATACCGCTTTTTAGAAGCTCCTCGATGAAAGAAGGCCGCATGATCAATGCGCGTTCCGGGGGTGGTGGCTGCTCAGCACTGGCACCCTTCCGCAGCCGGCCTAGCAGCTGTCGAAGGTCTGTGAGGAGAGTTGGAAGGCCGTGTGAGGTTGCCACTTCCTCTTGAGAGAACGGAGTCTAGGCGGGCTTCCGCAGCAAATAGCGCCACCCCCAGGAGAGAGGGCTGGGAGGTTTGTGGGTTGGTACTTCCGGCGGGGTCAGCTAGGCTTAAGGCTTAATGAACCGCTTTTTCAGGCAGCGGGGGGAATCCGTCACGCGTAAGTTGGGCGAAGAGAGCGTCATTGTGCCCGTGCGCGGTGACATCGCGGACCTAGCTTCCGTTTTCGTACTGAATGAAACGGCCTCGGTGCTGTGGTCGAAGCTCAGCGCGAGCGTGAATGAAGAGAGCCTGGTCCAGGCGCTGCTCGATCAATACGAGTTAACTGCAGAGCAAGCGAGCGCAGATGTTTCCGCGTTTCTTGCAACGCTGTCGAATGTGGGGCTCGTTCAGGCAGTGTCCGGCGACGAGCCATGAAAAGCGTCACGTACGGCGAGTTCAGCCAGGATATGAAGCAGAAGGGCTTCGACGCCCATATTCCGCTCTCCGCTACGATCGAATTGACACGCCGCTGCCCGCTCACTTGTGAGCACTGTTACAACAATCTGCCGATGGGCGATCAGGCCGCCAGGAACGCGGAGCTCACGACAGAGCAGCATTTTCGATTGCTGGATGAAATAGCGGAAGCGGGCACGATGTGGCTGCTTTTTACCGGTGGCGAAATCTTTGCCCGCAAGGATTTTCTAGATATTTACCGCTACGCCAAGCACAAGGGCTTTCTCATCACGCTCTTCACCAATGGGATTCTAATCGACGAAAAGATTGCCGATGTGCTCGCGGAGTACCGGCCTTTTTCGATTGAGATCACTTTGTATGGTTACACGGCGGAGTCCTACGAGGCGCTGACGCGAAAGCCTGGTTCGTACGCTCGATGTGTGAAGGCGATACATTTGCTCCTGGAGCGGAAGCTGCCCTTGAAGTTGAAGACAGTGGCGGTGACGCGCAATCGTGGGGAGATCCCGTTGATGCGTCGCTGGGCAGAAGAGTTGGGTGTTCCCTTCAAGTTCGATGGTCTGATCAATCCCCGCATTGATTGTTCGTCGAACCCGCTTGCCGTGCGGCTTGAGCCACGTGATTTGGTGGAAATGGATTTAGAGGATCCCGCGCGCGTGGCGGCCTGGAAGGACTACTTCTCTCGCGCTGCCGCACCCGCTGGGGACACCAACAACATGTATCATTGCGGAGCCGGCGTGCGTTCGTTCGCTGTCGATCCACATGGGAACCTCGAAATGTGCGTGCTTTCTACCAAGGAAACACTCTTCTTAAAGTCCGGAGAGTTTCGCCAAGGCTGGACGGCCTTCTTGCGAGGGAAGCGCGAACGCCAGCGCACCCGCACCACCAAGTGCACGAATTGTATGCTGAAGAACATCTGCGGCATGTGCCCCGCCCAGGGCGAGCTGGATTCCGGCGATGCGGAAGAGCCGGTAGCTTTCTTGTGTGAGACTGCCCATTTGCGCGCCCATGCGATTGGCCATGCCGTCGCTCCCCATGGGGACTGCGAGTATTGCGTGGGCGGATCCGAACACGAAAGGCTGCTTGAAAACGCCAAGCTGCTCGCTGATCGCCACCCCTCCAAGCTGCCGAGCTACCGGCCCATCCTGAAGCAACACACAGGGCGGGCGCTGCCGGTGATGCAGCGGAGTTGAGCCAGGCTCAGGATATGATGTACATTGGGAGTTCAAAGTGACTGACGAAAACGATCCCGTATCGCCCAAAGTAAGGCCTAAGCGGCGCTACGTTTCGCCTCTGGTTACCGCCGTACCTCTTCGGCCCGAGGAAGCCGTGCTCGGGGCGTGCAAAATGGCTGGGATCAGCGGGCCTGCCGCAGACGATTGCACCACGGGCGGCTGCATGTCGTCGGGAAGTTAGCTGGAGTTCGCATGCTGCAAGGGTGGGAACCAACGCCGCCGTCGCGCGCACCTGGTGCTGAATCTTCGGTAGGGCTGCGCATCGGTGGGATAACACTCGGCTTTGTGCATGCGGGCGATTCGTCGATCATCATGCCGAGCGCGTTTTCTGACTTCCAAACGGGGGAAAAAGCCGATCTCAACTTGCAGGTGCGTCGAGTTTCCATGATGCCATCGGCACCGGCTTCACCCCCGATCTTCGATTCGGGAGGGAGTTGGAAGCTGTTCCGCGAGCCTAAGGGCAGCTTGATGTTTTCGTGCCACTCGCCTCGTTTTGGGCAAGCGCCGTATCAAGTGGCCCGCGTGAATGCGGCTCTCACGGAAGGCGAAGTGCTCTTGGATGAAAAGCGCTTTCCGGCCGACAAACCGATTGCGGGCCTCGAGTACCCGCTCGGGGAGCTCTTGCTCGAACACCTTTTGTGCTCGCGTGGGGGCATCGAGATCCACGCCTCGGGCGTGATGACGGAAGACGGGCGCGGCTACATCTTCACGGCCCAATCCGGCGGCGGGAAGACCACGATCTCCAGGCTTTGGCAAGATGTCGCCAAGGTTCGGATCTTGAGTGATGATCGTCTGGTGCTTCGTTTCCACGAAGGCCGAGTGGTGATGCACGGTACGCCTTGGCACGGCGAAGGCGCCTTCAGTGAGGCGGTGAGCGTGCCGGTGACAGCTCTCTATTTTCTGAAGCAGGCGCCCGAGCACGAGGTCTGTCGTGTCGAAAACTCCCATGCCGTTGCCCGGCTGCTCTCCACGAGCTTTATTCCGTTCTACGACAAGGGCTTGATGGCTGCCTGCCTGGAAACGTTGGAACGCGTGGTATGCGGTGTGCCCGTCTATGAGCTTTCCTTCCTGCCGGAACCGAGCGTGGTGGATTTCATCTTGAATCAGTCGATCTAGGCCACAAACACCGGCCGGGCTGCCCGTTCTCGTCCGTTCGATGGAGTGGACTTTTGCCCCGATCCGTCGTTTAAGGGGCCCCCCGCGGATATTTTGGCGCACTTTTGCGCACCCGCCCAAGGCCCCCAATGACAGATTCTGCAGCACTCAACGCCCCCGAAGTCTCCCGAGTTCCCACGCACGGCCAGAAGGCCTCCGAAAACCGGGAGCAGGGGCGCACCCATGGGATGCCCTTCATTTTCTGGATGTTGGAGCAAAACATCCTGCTTCTCTTGGCAGTGCCGACAGCGGTAGCCGTTATGGCTTGGTTGCTGACGAGTAGTTGGCTCGTGGCGGCGCTAGCCTGGCTAGCTGTTCCGCTCCTCGGTGTGGTGTTCCCGCTCGGCGCGTTGGTCTATCGCTCCTACTCGCAATCGCACGCCCCCGCCGAGGATTGGGGCAAGTACCTCTCCTGGCGTGACGACGCTGAGAATGCTCGCTGGCAGGGCAAACGCATCCCGATGGAGATCTTGTACGAGGCCTACATGGCCGAGAAGCTGGACTTCAAAGAAGACGTGTATGAAGTGCTGCTGAAGCGCAACCGCTTGTTTCGCTTTGCTTTTACCTGGGGGGACGTAAAATTCTATTTCAGGGAATTTTTGGGGCAAAACGTGACCCACTCGCTCAAGTCCGACGAGAGCGATATCGCGCACGTCTACAATCGCGGCAATGATTTCTACCATTGGTTCCTCGGTGAATCGATGACGTACACGAGCGGCATCTTCAATGATCCGAGTGAATCATTGGAAACAGCCCAGGAGCGAAAGCTCGAAACGGTGTGCCGCTACGTACAAATGAAGCCCGGTGACCGCCACCTGGATATCGGCTGTGGTTGGGGTCCCCTTATCACCCACGCCGCTAAAAACCATGGCTCTCAGAGCACGGGCATCACGCTCGCCCAAGAGCAAGCTGACTGGGCCAATGAGCGCGCTAAAAAAGCCGGCGTGGGCGACCGCGTCCGCGTCATCGTGGATGACTATCGCAATCTTCCCGCCACCAAGTTTGACAAGATCACGTGCCTGGAAATGGCCGAACACGTGGGCATCAAGAATTTCCAGCAATTCCTGCTGCAAGTGCGCAGCATGTTGGAAGATGATGGCATCTTCTACCTGCAGATAGCTGGCCTCCGCCGCCCCTGGCACTACGAAGACCTCGTGTGGGGCCTGTTCATGGCCAAGTACATCTTCCCCGGCGCCGATGCGAGCTGCCCACTGGGCTTCGTCGTCTCGCAAGCCGAGCGCGCAGGCTTCGAAGTGCACCGCGTCGAAAATTGCGGCGTGCATTATTCGATCACGATCCACAAGTGGTACGAAAACTGGAAGAAGAATGAGGCTGCAATCGTCGCCAAGTACGGCCAACGCTGGTTCCGCATGTGGATGGTATTCCTCGGCTGGTCCGTCATGATCGGCGGCCAAGGCAGCTCCACCGTGTTCATGATCACCATGACCAAGAACATCCAGCTCGACAAATCCACCGTGAGCCCAGACGAAGCCAAAGACGTCGCCTTCAGTCGCCAAGAGCGCTGGATCGGCCCCAAGCCCATCGCAACGCAGCAGTAAAATACTGCCCTTGCCGCAGCGCTACCCGGCGAAGCCCCCTCCCACCCCCCTCCCAACCCCCTCCCAA